>JBBIUA010000014.1:0-52758 GCA_037440445.1 Ignavibacteria bacterium | reverse complement strand
AAAAGGCAGAATTCATTTTACCAAAAAAGGAAATTCCCAACATTTTAATTCAACCTTGCGAACCATTTGTAAAAGATTTAAATTCTACCTTTTTGATGCTTAAATTTTTGGAACCAATCTCTCTTTTGCCGGATACAAAACTATCAGGATTTGTTGACTTGCCTTTGAATCTTTCAATTTTCATAATCAGTAGTGGAGGTAAATACGAACAAATAGATAATCTCTCTATTACTCCAACTAAACTTGCACTTTATGGTAATCCACACAATGGAATAATTTGTCGTTATTGGGAAACATCTTTTAAGTTTTCTAAGCCTTATGAAAAGCCATTTGAGACAGGAGTTCTTGAATTGACCCTAACAAACCCAACCTCTTCGAAAGTAATTGTTTCAAAAGTGGTTTTAAATTTTTCTTTTATTGAAATATTTTATCACAATTTGAATTCTATTTCTGCAGCAAGTATTAAAATAATATCAGATAAACTGGCTGAAACTGAATTTATTAAACCTTATGTACCTGCTGAATTTCAAAAATCCATTGATCTAATACCTACTAAAATTCTTTCGAGTTCCAAGTTTTTAATGGAATTTGGATTATGAATTTGTTGAATTTTGTGACACCACAGATTGTTGTTGAAATTGCTATTATTGTTGTAGTATTTATTGTTTTGCTCTTCTTTTTGAACATTATTACTCGAAGATTGAGAATTGTTTTGCGAGATAAATTCTCTCAAAATACATTAATAATCTTAAATAAAGTTATTTTCTATGGTATTATTTTAATCTATTTTGTATTTGTTCTTTTCTATTTCGGAGTGAATCTTTCGGGTCTGGTAGTTGCTGGTGGATTCCTTTCAATAATTGTAGGGCTTGCAACCCAAAAGGTTTTGGGAAATATGATCGCTGGAATTTTTTTGATTATTGAAAGACCGGTAAAACTTGGACAATCTGTTACGATTGGAAGTATTTCTGGTGTGGTTGAAGAAGTTCGATTTCTTTCTACAATAATTCGTTCGTTCGAAGGCCAATTTATAAGAATTCCAAATGAACAAGTCTTCGGAGATGTCATAATTAATTTAATGGAGAATGTCGCCCGTAGAGTTGATTATATTATTGACATTCGGTATTCCGACGACTTTTTCAAAGCCAAAGAGATTATTTTGAATTTGTTAAAGAAGGAAGTCTACGTTTTAGCATTACCAGAACCTGAAGTTTTTTTAGAACAATTTGCATCGAGTAGCGTAAGAATTCGAGTTCTTTTTTGGTGCCCCACTCAGAAATGGTACGAGACTAAAAACAAACTTTTGCCATACATCAAGAATTCGATTGAAGAGGGCGGAATAGAAATTCCTTTCCCCCAAATGGAAGTAAAAATCAAAAACTAGATTTTAATAAATTTAAACGTTTCGGGTTTGTTCCCTTTACGATAGATTACTAAAAAATACGTTCCTTTTGCAATATTTCCCAAATTAATTGAACTTGAAAATCTTTTGTTAGGCTGAGTTTCGAAAATTTTTTCGAAGAGAACTTCTCCAAACAAGTTGAAAATTGATACTTTTAACCAGTCAGAGTTGATTGTAGGCGTATCAAAAAATAAATCTTCTTCAGTTTTTAAAACAGTAGGTAATATTATTGTTGAATTCTCAGATTTATTTCTGCTCAAAAGTATAAAGTTATTGTCCAATGCAATATCTGTATTTTGCGATTTTTCGCCGAATTTTATAACAAATGTACTTTCTGGATTAAAAGGCTTCCTTCTGGCTTTTCCATCAATTGATTCTGCTGTTACATAAAAATAGTATGTTGAATCAATATCATTTAGACTCAAATCGTAATAAAAAAAGTCGTAATATTCTGAATAATTCATTAAAAAAGAGGTATAACTTGGCTCAGAAACTCCTTTGATAAATAATATCATTTTGTTAACCGGGTATTTGAATTTAGTTTTGAAAATTATTCTTTGATAATTGCCGATTGGAAAAGTTATTGGGTTTGATATTAATATATCGTAATTAATTGCTGTTTTAAAAAAGTCGGGTACTCCCCAACCGAAAGTATTGTTTGGATTATCTTTATTTGAGGAGTAGTTTTGCAAAAGTTGTGTTACTTCTTCCGGGGAAAGTTCTTCGAAGGCAGACAAGAGACAAGCAACTCCACCAGCAAAAATAGGACAGGCAACTGATGTTCCAGTTCCTTTTATTATCGTATCAGGATTACCGGCTGCAAAAGAAATAACAGATATTCCTTGTGCTAAAAAATCAGGTTTTATTCTTCCATCTGCTGTTGGACCTCTTGATGAGAATTTTAATACTGAATCGCCGGATGGATTTATGGCTCCTATGGCAATTTCCCCAATTGCATCGGCAGGTGCTTGAATTGTTGAATCTGAAGGACCTTTATTACCTGCAGAAGAAACTAAAATAATCCCAAGGCTCTGGGCAAAGTTCGCATAGGCTGATACAAGAGTATTCTTCCCATTTAAATCGCTAAAAAAATAATTTTCATCTGTGGAATCGAAACGAAAATAACCCAACGAGGAAGAAATTATTTCCACTCCAATTGAGTCCATCCATTCCAATGCTGCAGCGAAACAATCTTCTTCGAAATGGTTTTCGAATGGGATACTTTCTGTTTTGCTCAATACGAAATTAGAAAATGGGGCAGAACCAATTAACCGACCAGGTAAATAACCCCCAATTATTGAGAAAACCATTGTTCCGTGTGCATCCTGCGAAGGTGCATCGCCATCTTGATTTTCGCAAATTGTGTCATTATTGAGAAAGTCATATTCAGCAACAACTTTAACATTATTAAACCCCTTGTGTTTCTTCCAACGAAAGCCGCTATCAATTAATCCAACCAAAACTCCGTCTCCTAAGATTCCGAATGAATGTAACTTATCAATTGAAAGCATTCTTAGTTGGTTGTAACTTTCACCATACTGTAGGTTTTCAGTGACATCTAAAAATATTTCTTTTTTTAAATCCAATTTATCGAAGTCTTTTAATGAATTGAATAGAAGATTTTTAGGAATCTTTTCGCTAACTTTTTGGATATTTCGAACAAATGGGAGTTCATTTAATTCTCTTATTTTTTCAGGTTCAATCTCTACAACAACATAATTCAACCACTTCAACGCTAATCTAATTTCACCACCAATTGCTTTAATTATTTTCAAATAATCAATATTAATTGGTATATCGGCAAAAGTAACTATTGAATCTTTTGGAAATGCTTTTAATCTACGATGCTTGCTACGTTCGGAAATTGAATTTTCAGCCAATTTATACAAATAGCTTCCTCGATAGAAATTTCCATCTCCCTTATCTTTGAAAAAAATTCTATATTTCTCTGAATAGGATTGATTAGTAACAAGTAATATTAACAAAAAAATAAACATTTTTATTTTTGTCTTTGACAAAAAAATAATTTAGTAAATTTTAACAAATTATGGCTTTGGTTTTGATTACAGGCGGTGGTCGAAGAATTGGGAAAGGGTTAGCGATTGAGTTTGCCAGAAAAGGTTGGGATATAGTTATTCACTTTAACAAATCGTTTGAAGGTGCAGAAGAAACAGAAAAATACATTTCAAAAAATTTTGGTGTTAAAGTAAATAAATTCTCCTGTGATTTAAAAGACACTAAAGGTCTTGAAATAATGTTCGAAAAAGTTTTTAAAGAAATAGGTGTTCCTGATGTGCTTATAAATAATGCTGGAATTTTTCCAAACCGTTTATCGCTTGACGAACTCGAGGAAGAAATTTGGGATGAAACATTAGCAGTGAACTTGAAAGCTTATTTATTTATCTCCAAAGTTTTTGCACGTTTTGCACGCGAAGGAGCCAGAATTATTAACATTGGTTCGTTAGGTAGCATTGAAACATGGAAAGGTAGAATTCCATATAATATTTCAAAAGCCGGAGTGATTCAACTAACTAAGTCGCTTGCAAAGGAACTTGCTCCTAAAATTTCAGTTAATTGTGTCAATCCTGGTACTATTTTTATCCCTTATGAGCCAAATCAAATCGATGCTCCATTGATTCCTCTTGAAAGAATTCCAATGCAAAGGTACGGAACTGTGCTTGATGTTTTTGATGCAGTATATTTTTTTGCTACTTGTTCAAATTTTATTACTGGACAGGTAATTAATGTGGATGGGGGTTACCACCTGGATAGATTCTAATCGAGAATAATTTCTCCTTTGGCGATTTTTTGCAAAATCTCGGGATAAAGTTTATGTTCCTGCTCGAGAACTCTCGCAGCTAATGTTTCAACTGTATCGTCGGGATAGACAGGAACAATTTTTTGACCAAGAATTTTACCGTGGTCATATAGTTCGTCAACAAGATGAACTGTGCAGCCAGTTTGGGTTTCTCCAGAACGTAACACGGCTTCATGAACAAATTTACCATACATTCCCTTACCACCAAATTTTGGTAAAAGTGCGGGATGAATATTTAACACACGATTTTTAAAATGATGAAGAATCTTTTGACCCACTTTTTTCATATAGCCAGCTAAACACACAATATTAACATCGTGTTTTAATAGTGTTTCCAGTATGGCTGAATCCAATTCATCTTCAGAAGGAAAGTGTTTTGAACTTATATGATAAGCAGGTATGCCCTCCCGCCGTGCTCTTTCAAGTGCAAAAGCATTTGAGTTGTTTGAAATTACGACACAAGGTTTTGCATCAAGTTCGCCTCGCTTGATTGCATCGATAATTGCTTGCATATTACTCCCATTATGGGACGCAAGAAAACCTATTCTCAAATTTTCCATTTTTTTATTCAATTAAAAGCAAAAATAACATAATTTATTAAATTTTTAAATTTGCCTTTTTAAAACTCAAGAGGTTGCAGATGAAAACCTGTGGAAAAATTTTTATTTCTATTATTTTTGCTTGTTTTCTTCCTTTTATTCTCTTTTCACAACCTGTTATGAATCCAGTTTTAGACTCGATTTTACGGACTATGCCTCCGGAAAAAGTTCCTTATGTACCTTTTTTTATGATGAATTATGATATGGAAACATTACAAAAGATGAATAGGCAAGAATTGCTTGAACTTTTTAATGTTAAATTAAATAAATTTATTATTGATTCAGGTTGGAAATTTTTTCCTTTTGAACCAAAATTCGTTTATTCAGGTAATATTACACTTACACCCGAACTGCTTCTATCTTTGAAAAGAGTTGGGAAACCAAAGATTTCTCCTAATGGTAAATACCTCCTTTATTCTGTTGGTAAACCTAATATTAATGAAAATAGAATAGAAACAGATTTATTTTTGATTAATCATGGGACAGGAGAGAAAGAAAAAATTACAGAAACTCCTCAATTTACAGAATCAGATTATCAATGGGATAACACAGGTAATTACATTTATTTTCTTTCAAATGAAAATTCAAAACAACAAATTTATCGTTTAGATATTGTAACAAAAGAGAAGAAACAGATAACTAACTTTGAAAATGATATTACGAGTTTTAAAATCTCCCCCAATGGAAAGCTTATTGCTTTTACATCTGATGTTAAAGTTGAACAAGGTGTAGGGGATAAATATCCTTATTTGAAAAAAGCAAAAGTTAGGATTTATGATAAGCTTCCGGTTCGGCATTGGGATACCTGGGAAGATGAGTATAAATCCCATCTTTTTGTTCTTGATTTAAGTAATAATGCTGTTACAGATATTATGCCCGGTGAACCCTACGATGTTCCAGACCCTCCATTTGGTGGTTTCGAACAGTATTCTTGGTCTCCAGATTCGAAAGAATTAGCATATACATGTAAAAAGGTTGATGACTATGCTTTAAGTACAAATACTGATATATATATTTATGATTTAGACTCCAAAAAAACTATTAACATAACCCATGGTATGAATGGGTACGACAAAGACCCATTGTATTCTCCTGATGGAAAGTGGATTGCCTTTCATAGTATGAAAAGAGCTGGATTTGAAAGCGACAGAGTTCGGTTGATGTTGTATGATAGAAAAACAAAGAAGATAAGTGAGCTTTCATGGAAACTTGACCAATGGGTCGGGGACTTTATTTGGCATCCTAACAGTCAGAAAATATATTTTTCGGCTGAAGATGGTCCTACTGTTCAGATTTACGAAATCGATGTTTCTGATGGATTCTGGAAAATATTAACCAAAGGTTATTATAATTGCGACGGTGGGTTGGACATTACCCCAGATGGTGAGAAGATTTTCTTTGGTAGGCGGAATATGCTTCGTCCGTTTGAAATATTTTCCTTATTTCTTAATAATCCAGATGCTCCTATAATGCAACATACATACGAAAACGAAGAAATTTATCGGGAGATCAAACCTGTTCGAATAGATAATTACTGGATTAAGAGCAAGGATAATAAAAAAATACACACTTATGTTCTTTTTCCCCCAGATTTTGACTCAACAAAGAAGTATCCAGTAATTGTTTATTGTCAAGGGGGACCCCAATCAACAATCAGTCAATATTTCAGTTATCGTTGGAATTTGTTCTTATTTGCTTCGCAAGGGTATATTGTCGTTGCACCAAATCGTAGGGGGGTACCAGGATTTGGACAAGATTGGGTTGATGCAATTAGCAAGGATTGGGCTGGTAAACCTATGCAAGACATTTTGGATGCGACTGATTCAATAAGTAAGCTCAGTTTTGTTGACCCGAACCGAAAATCAGCCGTTGGTGCAAGTGCTGGTGGTTATGCAGTTTTTTGGCTTGCTGGAAACCACAAAAAAAGATTTTCTGCATTTGTTTCTCACTGCGGTGTCTTTAATTTAGAAAGTAAGTATGGTTCAACCGAAGAACTTTGGTTTCCAAATTGGGAATTTGGCGGTCCATATTGGGAACAAAAAAACAGGGAAATCTTCGAAAAACAATCTCCACACAGGTTTGCCCAAAATTGGGATACTCCAATATTGATTTCAACTGGAGAAAAAGATTTTCGAGTACCATATACTCAAAGTTTGGAGGCGTTCACCGTTGCTCAACTGAAAAAAGTTCCTTCAAAATTGATTGTCTTTCCTGAACAAAACCATTGGATATTAAAACCACAAGAGCAGATTCTTTGGTATAAAGAAGTGTTCGACTTTTTAGATAAATATTGTAAGAACAAGAATTAATTTCAACCTTTGGGGATATAAGATATTTTTGACCAACTATCGGGATTGAAATACTTGAAAACAAATTCATTGATTTCATCTAATTTAATTGAATTAATTAATTCTATTGTTTCAAATAGATTTTCGTATTTCCCATAGGTCAAATAATATTTCACAAGAGATTGTAATCTTTCTGAAAGATTTTCGATTGAAAAATAAGTAGCAGATTTAAGTTGTTCTTTAGCAATGATTAATTCATTATTCGTGAAACCATTGTGGTAAATTTCTTTAAGTTCCTTTGAAAGTATATTTAGTGTTCGTTCCCTTTTTCGTTGTTCCATCGAACAATAGATATAGATAGGAGAGCAATCGGAATAGGTAAAAAAAGTTGAGAAAATATTGTAAACTAAACCATATTTTTCGCGCAAAGTTTTAAAAAGTCGGCTGCTCGAGGACTCTCCAATCAACAAAGAGGCAATAGCAAGGAGAATTCTTTCTTTTTTCTCGAGAAAAGGGAGAACCTTTGAATAAATAACGTGGCTTTGCAAAAATTTTCTGTATAATGTCTTTTGGATTTTTTGACTTTTAATATTGATTTGGTTATCTTTGCATTTTGTATTACTATTGATATTATTTTGATTGATTTTGCTCAAAACTAAATCAAAAATATAAGAATGGTCAAAATTTCCAATTACTGAAATAACAATATTTTCAAATACGTAATTAGTTTCATAAAAATTAATAATATCTTCTAATTCAATTTTTTTGATACTTGAAATTGTGCCAACAATTGGATGGCTTAAGGGTGATTTTGAAAAGATAATTTTATCAGTATAATCGAAAATTGCTTCTTCTGGGTCTTCATTATATGAACGGATTTCTTCGCAGACAATAGATTTCTCTTTTCGTATATCTTTAGTTAGAAATCGAGGTTGAAAAACAATTTCAAATAACAAATCAAAAATTTTTTGAAAATTGTAATTAAGACCTCGTACATAAAATAAGGTATGTTCTTTTGTAGTAAAAGCATTTGCATAAGCACCATATTTTTCGAAGAGTTCATTAATTTCAGTTGAATCATAATTTTTGGTTCGACGGAAAACGCAATGCTCGAGAAGGTGGGCAATACCTTCTTTACCTTCGAAATCATTGCGTGAACCAACTTTTACTCCTATGCCTAGGGCAAAAGAATTATAAAAGGGGATTTTTTCGGTTACAACTGTCGAGCCATTTTCCAAATGGGTAGTCTGGCTAATTATTTTGCCTAAATTACTTTCAATCTGTATGTTTTTGATTCTTTTTGCCATTTATTCAATATTCTCGGCCAAATTTTCAATAAATTTCCATGTTTTTAAAACATCGTCTCGAGTTGTATTTGCTTGTCCAATTGAAAATCTTAATGTAAACTTACCATTTAGAATAGTATGCGAAAGAAATGCAAAGCCGCTTGAGTTAATTTTTTCGAGCAATGTCTTATTAATTTGATTAATATTTTTATTTGTTTGTTCGAAATGCTTGGGAACGTATCGAAAACAGATGGTACTAAAATTGACTGGTGCAAGAATTTCGAAATTGGGATTTGAACGAATTAAGGTTTCGAGTTCTTTAACTAAGTCAATATGATATCGAACTTTTTCTTGTAGACCTTTAAGACCAAAGGAACGAATTACAAACCAAAGTTTTAATGCACGAAATCGGCGACCTAATTGAATTCCCCAATCACGGTAATTGTCTACATTTTGGTCAAAATCAGTTTGAAGGTAACTTGGTGTAAGTTGAAAAGTATTAATTAGGGATTTTTTATCTTTTACAAAAAAGGCCGAACAGTCAAAATTTGTGAAAAGCCACTTGTGTGGGTTAAAGACAAAACTGTCAGCATAATTGATATCTTTACAATAATGTTTAAATTCTGGCAGAATAAGAGCAGAACCAGTCATAGCCCCATCGATATGATACCATAAATCATATTTTCGTGCGATAATACCAAGCTCTTCAAGTGGATCTACAGCCGTTGTACTAGTTGTTCCGAAAGCTCCAATGACACAAATAGGTTTGTATCCGTTTTTGATGTCATTTAGAATTGTTTGTTCAAGAATTTTTGTTTTCATTGAAAAATTCTCATCGACAGGAATTTTTCTCAGATTTTTACTTCCTATTCCAGCAATTTTAACTGCTTTTTCTATTGATGAATGGGCTTCTTCGGAACAGTAAATAGTGTATTTTTTGTTCGTAAATCCAAAGGTATTTATTTCGAAATTTGAGGCTTTTTCTCTTGCAATGAGTATAGAAACAAGTGTAGAAGTTGAAGCAGTATCTTGAATGACACCATAGAATTCATCTGATAGACCAAGCATATTTTTAAGCCAATTCATTACTTTTTCTTCTAACTCTGTTGCAGAAGGCGAGGTTAACCACATCATTGCCTGGACACCCAGGGCTGAAGTTAAGTATTCGGCGAGTATAGAAGGGAAACTTGTATTTGCAGGGAAATAAGCAAAGAACCTCGGATGTTGCCAATGAGTTATTCCTTTCAGAATTGTGTTTTGGAAATCATCGAAAATTTTTTCAAAAGGCTCAGGATTTACTGGTGGATTATCAGGAATAGAATTGAAAATTTCACGAGGTTCAACATTTGAACGAACTGGAAACTGCCTGATATTGTTGTAGTAATTTTTAATCCAGTCGGTAATGGAATTAGCAAATTTATCGAATTCGTCAAGTTCCATATTATTTTACTTTTTCTGGATTCCAAGCAACACGAAAACCTTCTGAAAGGGAGTTCATTTTTTTCATATCCTCTTCATCGATAATAAAATCGAAAACATTTGCATTTTCAATTATGCGCTCTTTTCGAGAGGACTTTGGTATGACAATCGCTCCAACTTGCAAAGCCCAACGAATTAATATCTGTGCAGGAGTTTTATTATACTTCTGTGAAAGCTCCACAATAGTTGGATGATCGAATTTTTTTCCACGAACAAGTGGGGAATAAGCTTCAATAAAAATGTTATTATCTTCGCAAAAATCTTTCAATTCTTTTTGGTAAAGGAAAGGCGAGAATTCAACTTGGTTGACAACGGGTATAACATTAGCGTAGTTGAAGAGCTCCTGAATATGTTCGATTGTATAATTGCTTACCCCAATTGAAGCAGCAATTCCTTCATCGTAAACTTTTTCAAGTGCCTTCCAAGTTTCTTTTCTTACGCCAGGTAGTGGCCAATGAACCAAGATCAAATCGATGTAGTCGAACCCAAGTTTTTTCAAACTAATTTCAACCGCTCTCAAAGTTTTATCGTAACCTTGGTCATCGTTCCATACCTTTGTAGTAACAAAAATTTCACATCTTTCAATACCTGAATCCCTGACGGCTCGTCCAACATCTTCTTCGTTCCTATAAAAGGAAGCAGTGTCGATATGACGGTAACCATATTCCAATGCCCAAAGACAAGCATTATAGGTTTCTTCACCTGGTGCCATTAAATATGTTCCTAAGCCGAGAACAGGTATTTTAACTCCATTGTTTAGAGTGATTTTAGTTTGTAGAGTCATTTCCAAATAAATATTTTTTTAAAAAAACGTTATTAATATTTAACGGAATTGAATTTCGAAAATTGTTAAAGGGTAATTTATGAATGTAAAATATTGGATATTAGTTTTAACTTTTTTTATCACACCAATTCTTTTGATTTCTAAAAGCAGTTTGATTTTTTATGATGAACCAACTTTTGTTGAATTTAGAAAATATGAAAATAATCCTTTAATAATTGACAAAAGGAATTATGATGTTTTACGCTACGACTTGTTCCTTGATTGGTATAATGTGATGCATAAGCCTTATTCTTTAGACTCCATTGATAAAATTTGGAGGGGTATAAATACTATTCTTTTTAAATCAGAGATTGATGGGTTAGATTTGGTTGAATTCGATGTTGCTGGCTTAAGGATTGATTCCATTTTTGTTCAATACAAAGGAAATTGGGTTGAAATTTTTCCAACGCCTAAAATTTTTGCTAACAAGATAAAGATCAATTTACCATTTGAGTTGAAACTTGGAGAAAGTGCTTCAATCAAGATTCATTATACATATAATAGAAACGTATCAGAAGAAAATTACAGAGGATTCTATTTATATCCTAAAGGAAAATTTGTAGGTCGATTGCCTGCACCGTTTTATGATTCAGTTTTTGTTGAAGAAAGGCTTGCCTACACAATGAGCGAACCAGAAGATGCTCGCTATTGGATGCCTTGTAATGATGCTCCTTACGATAAAGCCGAAGCAACAATTACCGTAAGGGTTCCATCGGATTATGTTGTGGCTTCTAATGGATACCTTTATAAAATTCAAGACGATGGAGATACTGCAAAAATTTTCTTTTGGGTTAGCGATAAACCCATTACGACTTATTTAATGGCTGTTACTGCTTCTAAATATTATAAATTTTCGCATTGGTACAAGAAAATAACAAATCCAAATGATTCAATTGAAATTCAATATTACGTTTGGGAAAAAGATTTTAAAGCAACTAAAACCGATGGTTCAGAATATAATGCAACCAATACATTCAAAACAACAGTTGGAATGATGGATTTTTTTTCTCGAATATTTATTGAATACCCTTTCGTCAAATATGGTATGGTAACTTTGATGCCGTTTAATTTTGGTGGTATGGAACATCAAACTATTACCTCAATTAATAGAGTTTGGCTGCGGCAAAATACACAGTTTGGTATTGCCCATGAACTTGCTCATCAATGGATTGGTGACCTTGTTACATGTGCAACTTGGAAGGATATTTGGTTTAACGAAGGTGGAGCGACTTGGAGTGAGGCACTTTATGCAGAAAAATTATGGGGGAAAGATGGTTATAACTTATTTCTTTTAAGTTCAAGAAACTCATATTTGAAAAAGGGTGGTCTCCAACTGCCACCTATTTATGACCTACCTATTAACACAATTTTTGGGGATTATTCAGTTTTGGTTTATCAGAAAGCAAGCTGGGTTTATCATATGCTAAAAGAAATGATTGGAGATTCTCTTTTCTTTGATTCATTTCGTTCTTTCCTTATGGATTATTCTTATAAGTCCATTACTACTGAAGACTTCATAAATTATTTCAAAAATAAAGTTCCAAACCCAATCGTGGATTTCGATACTTATTTTGACCAATGGCTGCATAAACCAGGTCACCCTGTGTTTTCAGTTTCCTCTGTGGTTCATAGTTTTACTAATGATTCAGGGTGGTATGATGCAGAAATCTATGTTTCCCAGATTCAAACAGGGTTGAATGTCCCTGATGTTTTTAAAACACCGATTAAAATTTTCTTTAAAAATGCTGATTCAATCTATACAAAAGTTTTTTTGACTGACTCAAAAAACCAAGTCTTTTCGGTTTCCTTGCCATTTTTTCCTGATTCAATTGTTATAGATACGACTTTTATCCTTTGTGAAGTTGGAGAAATTTTTTTAAGTGTTAATAGCGAAAGTGGCAAAAATGGAATTCAAGTCTTTCCAAATCCATTAAATTCAAATGAATTAAACTTGTCTTTTACATCATCTCAAAATGGTTTTTGTGAAATTGTGATAATAGATGCATTGGGAAATGTTGTGTTAAAAAAGATTATTGGATTTATTCATTCTGGATTAAAAACAATTTCTTTACCTGAAGCCTCTAACTTATCTTACGGAGTTTACCAGATTTTATTAAAATGTGGGAATAACCTATTAAAGTCAAAATTTGTCAAGTTATCATCAAATGTCCCCAGATAGTAAATCTTTGTTTTTAGGATTAATTTCAGTAATTTTTTGGTCGACTGTTGCAACTGCATTTAAACTTGCTTTACAGCAGGTCGGCTTTGCTCAACTTCTTGCGTATTCTTCTTCAATAGCCACTTTCATTCTGTTGTTTAGTTTGCTAATTTCGAAAAAAGCAAATTTGTTATTAAAACTAAACTCAAAGGAAATTTTTTTATCTGTTTTCATCGGATTACTCAATCCATTTTTATATTATTTAGTTCTTTTTAAAGCATATTCAATTTTGCCTGCACAAGAGGCTCTAAGTTTGAATTATACCTGGGCAATAGTTCTTACATATTTTTCCTCTATATTCCAAAAGAAGCGAATTAGTCTGTTTTCTTATTTATCTTTGCTTATCAGTTTTTTTGGGGTATTAATAATTATTTCAAAAGGAGAAATAGTTTCTTTGAAGCCATCGGACCCTTTAGGTGCTTTTCTCGCATTGTTTAGTGCTATCATTTGGGGTTTTTCTTGGATATTAAATGTTCTTTCAAAAACTGAAGATATGGTACGCCTTTTTTTAAACTTTTTTTTCGGTTCAATGTTTTCATTTTTCTACCTTTTTTATTTTAATCAGATAACTTTTCTCCCTATTTTAAGCTTTCTTCCAATTTCTTATGTTGGACTTTTCGAAATGGGAATAACTTTTTTAGTGTGGAACAAAGCTCTAAAATACTCAAGTAATCCAGCAAAAGTAAATAATTTGATATATCTTTCACCCTTGTTATCAATTCTATTTATTAATATTATTCTTAAAGAGCCTATCCATACTTCTACAATTGTTGGTCTTTTCTTTATTCTGTTTGGTATTATAATCCAAAATCTCTTCTCCACTAAAGTCCTTAAATTTAAGGTTTAAGCATTATTTTTAATTCGATTTTATTATTTTATTTTTGTATGAATCGAGTGTTTAGATTTATTAATTTTTTTCTATTGTGTTTTCTTGTTTTTATCAATTCTTGTATTCCAACCAAAAAAGAAAATAGTTCATTAAAAGTAAAGACGGACTTTTTAACTCAAACATTTATTCAAAAAGTAAAAAATTTTGATTTTGAAAGAATTCCGACTTCTTTGTTGGATAATGAGCAAAAAATATTTTTAGATATTGTTGATTTGATAGTACACTCAAATTATGAAAAAGTTGAAAAGGAGATAAAAAAACAAATTACTGAGCAACCGAAAACGAGGTATTTAACTGAATATTACCAATTGCTTGCCTATTCATTGATTTTCTTATCTAAATGGAAAGAACTCTTACCCTCGAGCAATTTTTATTTTTATGACCCTGATAGTGTATTTATTCTTGCAAGAGCTTTTTCAAAAGTCAATAGTGACACAGTAGTTTATCACAAAAGGAGTGATACAATAGGTTTTGTTACTTCTCCCTCTGGTGCAATTGTCGTTAAGGTAATGGTAAATGGAAAGTTAAGGAATTTTTGGTTTGATACTGGTACAAATTATACCATTGTTTCATCAAAAACAGCCGAAGACTGCAATTTGCCTGTTTTGGTGAAAGAGAAAAGTAAAGCCATTACCCTGACAAACTACAGAGTTGATGTTTTACCTTCATTTATTCAATCACTGAGGATAGGGGAAATTGAATTTTTGAACCAACCGTGTCTGATAGTCGACGATTTCAATTTGCGAATGCATCTTTTAGCTTCCAACGTAACAACGGAAATCTATGGAATTATAGGTTGGAAGTCATTGCAGAATTGTAAATTTATTATAGACTACAAGAACCGAACTATCATAGTTGAACAACCCGATAGTACAGATAAAAAAGTAGGTAATTTCTTTTGGGCAGGAGTTCCATTTATTGTTGGTAGATTCAGCGATTTAAATTTGCTTTTTATTTTCGACATTGGTGCCGAAAAAAGTTTTTTTACAAACAATATTTTTTCAAAAATTGATTTTCAGAAAGTTTACTCTCAAACAAGAAAAATTGGTTCTGTTGGTGGCTGGATGTATAATGCGGGGATCGTTGTTCCCTTTTTAGAATTTAACATTGGAAATTATAAAATAACGCTGGAAAACATTCAAACAATTGAATTAGTAAAGAATTTCTTTTTCAATATAGATGGAATTATTGGATTGGATTTATTAAAAAAGGCGAAAGTATCTTTCGATATTTTAAATTCAAATTTTGAAATTTTAGAGAAATATTAGTGAAAATCTTTGTTTATCAAACCTTTACAAAATTTTTTAAAAAAATTTGCATTTTTATTTCCTTTTATGTAATTTGTGAATGTTAACTATTTAATGATGAGTAAAATTGTTTTTAAAAATATCGTTAGAAACATTTCTTCAAAATTATTTCTTTCCTATTTCTCATTTTCTCCATTCAAAAAAAGGGGGTTCTTATGGGAATCAATTTCAGACATTCAACGAAAATTCGAGACAAGCCTAAGCATTTATTTGGTTGATATTCGTGCGGTTACATAATTTCCCTTTCGCTTTTTTCGATTTTAATTAATGTTTTGTTAAATAATGGTTGTGGGAGTATGAAACAATTATTCTATTATTTAATTGTTGCTTTATTTGTTACTTCCTCGTTTGCATTTTCTCAAGAAAGAGTAGTAACGGGGAAAGTAACTGACGAAAGCGGTGCAGCGCTTTCGGGCGTAACAGTAATTGTAAAAGGAACTGCTATTGGTACTTTTACAAAAAACGATGGCTCGTTTACCATTCGCGTACCCGCAAATGCAAAAACATTAGTTTTTCGTCGCGTTGGGATGAAAACAAAAGAAGTTCCAATTGGGACAAAGGATTATTTTGCTGTTACACTTGAAGAAGACAAACTGTTAACCGAAGAAGTTGTTGTTACTGCAATAGGTTTGGAACGCGAGAAGAAATCAATTGGTTATGCCTTCGAAGAAGTTGCTGGAAAAATTGTTTCCGAGTCTAAGGTAACTAATATAGTTAATTCGATTACCGGTAAAGTGGCTGGTGTCCAGGTAATAAATTCTACTGGTGTGCCTGGTGCTTCTGCTTATATACAAATTCGTGGGCAGAATTCATTTCTTGGTGGCAATCAACCACTATTTATTGTCGATGGTATTCCTATCGATAATTCTATGTCTTATAGTGGTAATCCCGATAATGGTTCAAATAATCTTCTTTGGGGTGTTGCTTACTCCAATAGAGCAATTGATTTAAACCCCGATGATATTGCTTCGGTAACTGTTCTAAAGGGACCTGCTGCAACAGCTTTGTATGGTATTCGTGCTGCAAATGGTGCAATTGTAATTACCACTAAAAAAGGGCAAACTTTGGCTCAAGAAAGAATAAATGTAACTTTTTCTGCTACTACATCATTTGAGGAAGTTAACAAACTGCCAAGTTACCAAACTAAATATTCCCAAGGAGCAGGAGGAAGATTTGTTCAGCCAGGTAATTCTCAATCCCGTTCTTGGGGTGCTTTGATTGATACCTTATATTGGGATTTGGAGTCTACTAACAAATTCAATAAATATGGCAACATAGTTAGCAAATACTTTGTTGATAGCGTTAATAATCCCTCCCGGTTCAAAAAGATTGACCCCTACGATAATGTAAATAACTTTTTTGTAACTGGAGCAACCAATACTCAAAATCTTTCTATGGCTGGGGGAACTGAATTTGGTTCGTTTTATTTATCATTGTCAAATTCAAAATCAACTGGTATTGTACCACTTACAAGTTTTGGGCGACAATCTATAAGGTTTAATGGTGAAGCAAGAATTTCTTCTAAATTAAAAGCTTCAGGCAACATTAGTTATACAAATTCTGGTGGGCGCCGTGCTCAACAAGGTTCAAACATTTCTGGAGTTATGCTTGGGCTATTGCGAACACCACCAACTTTTGACAATTCTAATGGTTATGGTAAAGATGCTATTGACCACCCAGATGCATATATGTTCGCTGATGGTACACAAAGGACTTATCGCGGTGGTGGCGGTTACGACAATCCATATTGGACAGTAGTAAAATCACCTTTCTTCGATGATGTAGACCGATTTATTGGTAACATTCAGTTGAACTATTACTTTAACCCCAATATCGATTTAATGTATCGTTTGGGTGCCGATATTTACTTCGACAAGCGACGTCAGGAATTTGCAATAAACTCCAGAAACGCTCCAGCAGGACAATTATTCCATCACGAGTTATATAGTAATGACCTTACTTCCGATTTAATTTTGACTTTCAATTACAATTTGACTGAGGACTTAGTTGGTAAATTGCTTATTGGGAACAATCTTTATCAATCTACTGGAAGTTCACTCTATACTCAGGGTGATGGATTAATTGTTCCAGACTTTTACCATATTTCAAATACAACTAGTCAAATTGTTAGACAATCTCGAGGAACTCTTCGCCGTTTGGGATTTTATGGAGATTTATCGTTAGATTATCAAGAATGGTTATATTTCAATGGTTCGATTCGTAATGATATGTCTACAACATTACCAAAAGATAATAATTCGTTCTGGTACGGACAAGGCAGCTTTAGCATTGTTTTTACTAATTTATTTAAAGATGTTTTCCAGAATAGCTTCTTGAATTTTGGTAAACTTCGATTTAATTATGCTGTTGTAGGTAAAGATGCTCCAATGTATGCTACAACGACTCCATTTATTCAGGCTGCCTATGCCGATGGTTACACAAATGGTATTTCATTCCCATTCAACGGTCAAGTTGGCTTTGTGACTGGCGATGTTCTTGGAAATGATAAACTCCGTCCAGAAAAAACTACATCTTGGGAAATCGGTTTCAATCTTGCCTTTTTGAATAATTTGTTTTCTTTAGATTTGACTTATTATAATTCAGTTAGTAAAGATCAAATATTTAGTGTACCAATTGCACGCTCTTCTGGTTATTATGCTGCAGTGTTCAACGCTGGTAAGATATCTAACAAGGGTTTTGAAGCAGTGTTAAATATTACTCCTATTAATACAGCCGATTGGCGTTGGGATATGAATTTCAACTTTGCGACAAATAAGAATATGGTTGATGAACTTTATGAAGGTATAGACAATATCTTTCTGGGTGGTTTTGAAGGTTCTTCAATAAGAATTGTTGCTGGAAAACCATATGGCTCAATTTTTGGTTTTGGATGGGTTCGAGATCCACAAACTGGGGAAGTTGTGATTGATGATGATCCGAATAGTGAAAATTATGGATATCCAATTTTGGATTTAAATAATGAAAAAGCATTTGGAAGCGCTAATCCCGACTGGACACTCGGATTCCGTAACACTGTAAGTTGGAAAGGTTTATCATTGTCTTTCTTAATCGATATACGACAAGGGAACAAGATGTGGAATGGTACTAAGAGTGCTTTATATTTCTTTGGAACTCATGGGGATGTTTCCACTCCTGAAGTACGAGACCCCAATTTGAATAAGAAAGTGTTTAAAGGTGTAAAAGGGCACTTTGATGAAAATAACAATCTTGTTACCTCTGGTGCAAACGACATTCAAGTTGAAGTTGGTGAAAATTGGTATTCTTTGGGCAATGGTAACGGATTCTTTGGTAGCAATACAGAGGACTTCATCGAAGATGCTGGATGGATACGTTTACGCGAGTTGTCTCTTTCTTACACACTTCCCAAATTTATTGTTGAATATACACCCTTTTCAAACGTTACATTAACATTTACAGGCAGGAACTTGTGGTTGAGTACTAAATACACTGGTGTTGACCCAGAAACAAATTTAATGGGTGCCTATAGTGCTCAAGGTCTTGACTACTTCAATATGCCGGGCGTTCGAAGTTACAACTTTTCAATTACTGTTGATTTCTAATTAAGTTAAACAATGAGGAGAATATTATGAAATCAAAAGTTCTTATAATAGCAATTATTTTGGGTTTTGTTTCCTTTTCCTGCGACCAATGGATAGATACTAATTTAAATGTCGATCCAACAAGCCCGAATAATGTACCATTGAAAACAATTCTACCAACAACACAAACTGGAATTGCATATGTACTTGGTGGCGACATTGGTCGATTTACAGGATGCTTTACACAACAATTCTTTGGGAATAATCGCCAACATTTGGGAATTTATAACTATACATTCAAGGAGGATGACATTAGCAATGCTTGGAATACAATGTATGCTGGGCCAATGGTGGATTTGTATTATATTATCACAAAAGCCCCCGAGTTGCAATCTCCCTATTATCAAGGTATAGCAGAAGTGCTTATGGCTTTCAGTTTGGGAATGTGGACAGACTTAATTGGTGCAATCCCATATTCCGAAGCATTTAAAGGTAATGAAAATCTTACGCCCAAATTGGATACTCAAGAGGAAATCTACAATTCAATTCAAAAATTACTCGATGATGCTATTACTCATTTGCAATCAACTACCAGTGTTTTCAAGCCTGGTGCCGATGATTTCATCTATGGTGGTAAAACTGCAAACTGGATTAAGGCAGCCTATACTCTAAAAGCTCGATTTTATTTGCATATCAAAGATTATGATAAAGCTCTCGCGGCCTTACAAAATGGTTTTACGAGCAACGACGATGATATGCAGGTTAACTTTACAGATAAAGAAACCGAAGCCAATCCTTTATACCAATTTGATGTACAACGTGGCGATATTTCAATGGGCCCAGCTTTAATGAATTTAATGAACAACTTTAATGATCCCCGAAGACCTTTCTTTGCAAAACAAGACCCAAATGGTGGATATTCCGAAGAATCCCCACTCGGACCATTTTATGCTAGTATTAATTCTCCTGTTCCTTTCATTACTTATGTCGAAGCCAAATTTATCGAAGCCGAATGCCAACTCGCAAAAGGTAATAAAACTGCTGCCTATAATGCCTATAAAGAAGGAATTCTTGCTTCAATGAAAAAAGTTGGTGTTTCGGATAACGATGCTCAAACCTATTGGTCTCAACCATCTGTGGATGTTGGTGAAAATAATTTGACTTTGCAAAACATAATCGAGCAAAAGTATATTGCTTGTTTCTTCTCCCCTGAAGTTTATACCGATTGGAGACGAACCGGATTTCCGACTCTTACTCCTGTAAAAGGAAATGCAATACCTCGGCGTTTTCCATATCCTCAATCCGAGAGATTGTATAATTACGATAATGTATTAATGGTTGCTCCTAATTTTCAAAACGTTGATTTTATCTTTACTGATAAACTTTGGTGGGATAAAACATTCTGGAATCCTTAATTGTATATCTTTATGGGGTTGTCGCCGTTTGCGGCAACCCCAAATTATCAATAATCAAAAGAAAGTTCTTTGGCAGGCTTTTGTGGTAGATTCATATTTAAACTTTCATTTGCTATCTGTATTATTCTTTCCGGTTTTTCTAATTCATTAACCCGATTTATTAGGAAAATATTTTCTTGTTTGATACTTTCTAAGTTTCCCTTCAATT
Organism: Ignavibacteria bacterium; assembly: GCA_037440445.1. Taxonomy (GTDB): domain Bacteria; phylum Bacteroidota; class Ignavibacteria; order Kapaibacteriales; family UBA2268; genus Naka2016. The sequence goes on along the minus strand of JBBIUA010000014.1, from coordinate 32,466 downwards.
CAACACAGTCCTTTGCTAATTGATTTATTGATACAACATTATAAACAGTTAATAAGATGATTGTTCCCAAAAAAATTAAAAGAACAAAAATGAATATTTTATTCTTCAATTTTATGCCCATATCTTCAACAAATTTTTTATAATTTCGTCATTAAAATTGAACTAAATTTAAAAAATATTTTTTAAAATAACAAGAGATATAAATTTGTTCTATGCTTAGAGATTCCTACCTTGGAGCATCAATATAATCAATATACAAGGAGAAGTAAAAATGGCATTCAAACTTGATGGGAACAACAAACCTTCAACAAAAGAAATGATCGATCTCGAAACATTAAAATCTAAGAAGATTGCTGAACTAACTGCTATTGCAAAATCCCTTGGAATAACAGATTTTTCGGATCTACGCAAGCAAGAATTAATATTAAAAATACTTCAAGCACAAACACAGAGCAAATCGAAGGAAACAATTGAGGAGAATGTTTTGAGTGCAACTGGTGTTCTCGAAATTTTACCAGACGGTTACGGATTTTTGCGTTCTGCGGATTATAATTATTTAAACTCCCCTGATGATGTTTATGTTTCACCTTCGCAAATTAAGAGGTTTGGATTAAGAACGGGTGATACAATTCGGGGCCAGGTGCGTCCACCTAAAGAAGGGGAAAGGTATTATGCTTTGCTAAAAGTCGAAAGCGTTAATTATCTTGAACCGAATTTACTACGCGATCGGCCTCTTTTCGATAACTTAACCCCAACTTATCCAGTAAAACGGATAAACCTTGAGACAGGACCTACAGATTATTCTATGCGTATTGTGAACCTGCTTTGTCCAATTGGTAAAGGTCAACGGGGTCTTATAGTTGCTCCACCAAAATCAGGGAAAACAATACTCCTTCAGCAAATGGCAAATGCGATAGTGAAGAATCATCCTGAAATCAAGTTGATAATTCTTTTAATTGATGAACGACCTGAAGAAGTAACTGATATGGCTCGTTCTGTTAAGGCTGAAATTATTTCATCTACTTTTGACGAACCACCAGAAAGACATATGCAAGTTGCGGATATAGTTCTCGAAAAGGCAAAACGACTTGTCGAGGCTAAACTTGATGTAGTTATTCTTCTTGATTCAATCACTCGATTAGCACGTGCAAGTAATACTGTAACCCCTCATTCAGGGAAAATATTATCTGGCGGTGTCGATGCTAATGCACTCCACAAGCCTAAACGCTTTTTTGGAGCTGCAAGAAACATTGAAGAAGGCGGTTCATTAACAATTATTGCAACTGCACTGATAGAGACTGGGAGTAGGATGGACGAGGTTATTTTTGAAGAATTTAAAGGTACTGGAAATATGGAACTTGTTCTTGACCGTAGGATTTCCGACCGAAGAGTTTTTCCCGCCATTGATGTCAATAGAAGTGGTACTCGCAAAGAAGAACTACTTCTTACTCCAGAGGAGCTTAATCGCGTTTGGATTTTGAGAAAAGTGTTAAGCGAAATGCAACCTGTCGAAGCAATAGAGTTCCTACTCGACAAAATGAAAGGGACGAAATCCAATCGTGACTTTCTCCAAGCTATGAGCTCCTAAATCTGTTTGTAATCACACTAAATTGAATCTAAAATTGCTTTAATTTTATTATAAATTTCATTTATTTGCCCAGTACCTTCGATTATTCTGGCTAAACCTTTTGATTTATAATACTCAATTAAAGGTTTAGTTTGTTTTTCGTAAACGTTCAAACGGTTTCGAACAGTTTCCTCATTATCATCGCTTCTTTGGTAAAGTTCGCCTCCATCAATGTCGCATTTTCCATCTATTTTTGGGGGATTGTAAATTAAATGATAAGTTTTACCACAAACACGGCAGGTTCTTCGAGCAGTTAGCCTTGTGATTAATTCCTCCGTAGGGACATCCAAAACCAAAACAGCATTAAGTTTTAAATTCAATTCCTCAAGAAGATTCTCCAAAGCTTCGGCTTGTGGAATTGTTCTTGGAAAGCCATCCAAAAGGAATCCATTTTGACAGTCCTCTTTTATTAATTCGTTTCGGATCATTTCGACAATTAAATTATCGGGAACAAGTTCACCTTTATCCATAAATTCCTGGGCTTTTTTCCCAAGCTCGGTGCTTTGTTGTCGGTGATATCTCAAAAGGTCACCTGTAGATAATTGTTTAATATTGAAATCTTTGCAAATTAATTCTGCTTGGGTACCTTTCCCGGCCCCTGGTGGTCCTAAGAAAATTAATCGCATTTTTTACTCCTTTGTTAAATGTTTTTGTTCAATTATAATTGTTTTCATTTCTTCAAGTATTTCTTGGTATTCTCTTGGAATTTTACGCTCTATTGCTCTAAAAAAGTTTAAAGCTTTTGATGAGTCAAAAAGTTGAAAATTATATTCTGCAAGTTCGAACAATTCTTTTGATGTTGATACTTTTTCGGCATACTCATAATATCTGCTAATTAATTCTTCTTCGTCAAAATTATACTTTCGAAGTAGTTGGACAATTTCAAATAATTCATTAGTTGATTTTATGGATTTCCAAATTTTTCCGATTATCTTCTCCTTAAAATTTGTAAAATTATTAATAAAGGAAAATTCTAACAAAGAATACAAAACGGGGAATTCTGTTGCACTTTCCACATATGGTAAAAGAAAATCTTGAATTTCGCTTTGGGTGAAATTGTTTTTTTGCATTATCCAAGCCAATTTAATTGCATCTTTATAGTTTTTTACTTTAGTTTTCCAAGAGTTAATATATTTCTCTATCAGTTCTTTGTTTTTTTCTTTGTCAGAAATCAAATCAGAAACAAATCGACAAAGTTCAAATAAATCATTTAAAAAATTTATTCTCTTTGAATAAAGATTATCGACAATAATAACAACCCACTTTTCATCATTTAAATATTCAATAATTGCTTTGCAAAGTTTGTAGTAGTTTTCAATATTTAAATATTGGTTTTCTAATAATGTTAAAGCACTATTGAAAAGTTTTTTAACGTAGTACTTATCATTTAATTCAGTAAAAACTCGATTTGCCAAATGAAGGTAATCCTTTAAGTATTTTGCTTCTCGTTCCAGTCTTTGAAACTCTTCGTATGCTTTTTGATTCTCCTCTCTCTTTTTTAATTTTTCTTCAACTCGTTCGACCCATTGTCCGTCCTGATTAAAGTATTTCCTCACATTTTCGACCACTTGTTTCATATCTTGCAAACTTGCTACAATTTCTTCTGCCTTTTCGAATTTTGTCTTCGCTTCCTCGTAATTATTAAATATATCATAATACATTTGTCCTAAAGTAATAAATTCTGAAGTAGTTTGTGCAAAAGATTCAGATTGATTAAGTATCTTTGCCAAGAAATCATCGGCATCGAACAATTGTGAATAATTTTTTGCAATATCAATTAACTGCTCGAATTTTGAAGCATTTTTAGCAGCCTTTTGAAAGAAAAGCATAGTTGTTTCTTTGTCGTTAGTTATAGAAAAGCAGTCTTTTGCGATTTTAATTAGTTCACTTACTTCATTAATTTTTTCCAGTATTAAAATAAACTTCTCACGAGTTAATTCTTTGTTTTTGAATAGATTATTGGTGAGTAGAATTAATTCCTGTAATTCCCCATATGTAGAAGCCTTTTGAAAGGTAAAATTAAGTATTTCTTCGGCAAGTTCTAAATTTTCAAGCTCACTTTTAGCGAAATGTATTAATTCTAAAAACATTTTCTTATCTTTTAAATTACTGTAAGATTTTTTCAAAAGTTCAGTTGTTTGTTCTTTGTCTTTTAGAAATTTCCAAATTGTAAGAGCAAGTTGGTAATTTTCTTCGGCTGAAATTGAAAAATCTTTTGCTTGCTCGATAAGTTCATTTACTTTTTCAATGTTTTGAATTTTGAAAAATGCTTCTGCTAATAATAGAAACTCTTTTGTGAACTTTGCATCTTCTAAAGCCTCGTTTAAAATTGATTCAGCCCATTCTTCATCTTCGAGTAATTCAAAAATAATTAAGGAAAATTCACATAAATCATTTATTCCACTGACATTTTTTTCAAAAGATTTCAAAATAGTTTTGATTAAGTTAATATCAGTCGATTTCTTTCTCAAGTCCCCGATTAGTTTCTTAAGTTCTTCTAATTTTTTAAATTTTGAAGTTAAACTCGAAAGGAGATTACCGAGATACTCTGTAGATTGGAAGTCTTGAGCAACAAAGTCTAAAATAGTTGCAATTTCTTCGTTCTTTTTAACATCTTTGATTGCATTTTGATATAATTCAAGTGATTTTTCTTTGTCATTCAAAAAAACGCAAATACTGTGAGCAATTGAAGCAAATTCAATTGGTTCAAATGCATTTTCTTCAGCAGTTTCATAGAGTTCTATAGCTTTTTCTTTATTACCAATTTGGCAATAAACTTCAGCAACAGAAACATAGTCATTTGGGAACTTGCATTCGTCTTCGGCTTGTTCAAGTAATTCAATCGCATACTCCTGGTCGGCTGGTTCAGATAAAGCTTTTTTTGCAAGTTCAACATAATCGTTTACTTCCACACATTGCTTTTCTTCTTCTTTTAAATTATCTCTTAATGCCATAGTTTCTCCCCTTAAAAAAACAAAGTAATTATTGCATATCCATTGACAAAAATATTTTTAGAGTTTGTAATAATTTTGTTTTTTGAGTTTACCTCTTTATTTTTGTTTTTACCAATAGTTGGTTAGAAAATATGGAAAGAGATATTTTTAAAGCATTAATTGTGGAAGAGTATGAACCAAACAAATTTCGACGCTTCGTTGGAGAAAAAAAAATCGGAGATTTACCTGATGGGGATGTTTTAATAAAGGTTCTTTATTCATCGCTAAATTATAAGGATGCTCTTTCTGCAAGAGGTCATAAAGGGATAACAAGAAAGTATCCTCATACTCCTGGGGTCGATGCGTGTGGGTTTATTGTTGAATCCTTTTCCCAAAAGTTCAAAGAAGGTGATGCTGTGTTAGTCACTGGTTATGATTTAGGGATGAATACTTCTGGTGGTTTTGGACAATATATTCGAGTACCTGAAAGTTGGGTAGTTCCTTTACCGAAAGGATTGTCGCTTTTGGAATGTATGATTTATGGTACTGCTGGCTTTACAGCAGGGCTTTGTGCTTTTGAATTTCAAGAAAGAAAAATCTCTCCAGAGATGGGCAAAGTACTTGTTACTGGAGCAACTGGTGGCGTTGGTACAATTGCTGTTGCTTTGTTATCCAAAATTGGCTACTACGTAGTTGCTTCAACTGGCAAGCTGGATAAAAGGGATTTTCTTCTTAACTTGGGGGCTAAAGAAGTGATTCCTCGTTCCGAGGTAATCGATTTGAGTGGAAAGCCATTGCTTCCACGTAAGTGGATTGCAGTTGTCGATAATGTTGGGGGAAATACTTTATCGACTGCTATTCGTTCAACAGATTACAATGGAGTTGTTACAAGTGTTGGTTTGGTAGAAAGTGAAAAACTTGAATTAACAATTTATCCTTTTATCTTACGAGGAGTTTCATTAGTTGGAATTGATTCTGCTGAAACCAAAATGGAAAAAAGGCTTAAAGTTTGGGAACTACTTGCTTCAGATTGGAAAATATGTTTCGATAATATTTATAGAGAAGTTTCACTCAATGAATTAAGTACAGAAATTGATATAATTTTAAATGGAAATCAAACTGGAAGAGTTGTAATTAATTTGTGGAAATAAATTTGGAGGGAAAATGTTCTTACTTGCAATTGGATTAATTATTTTGGGTATTAGTATTTTTGGTCTTAAAGCGCCAGTTGGAATAGGAAAGTATCGTAAAAGTTTAATAACTGTTGGCTTGCTTATATCATTCATTGGCTTTCTGACTGCAACTATCAGGCAGGTTGATGCAGGTCATGTTGGGGTTCAAATCCTTTTTGGAAAAGTTCAACCAAAAGTTCTATACGAAGGATTAAATTTTGTTAATCCTTTTATTGAGATTAAAGAGATGTCTACTCAAACCCAAAGTTATACGATGAGCGGAAGTACCGATGAAGCAGTAAAGGACCACGATGATGCTATTCGTGTCCTTAGCAGAGATGGTTTAGAAGTAACAATCGACCTTACTGTTTTATATAGGATTTATCCTGACCAAGCACCAAAGATTTATCGTGAAATTGGTTTAAATTACCAAGATAAAATTATTCGACCTGTTACAAGAACTGGAATTCGTGAAAGCGCCACATATTACGATGCAATTTCCCTTTTTTCAGATAAACGCGAAGAATTTGAGCAGAAAATTCGAGAAAAAATTTTCGATGAATTTCAAAAAAGAGGAATTGTTTTGGAAAGATTGTTAGTTCGAAATATTACTTTACCTCAGTCAGTTAAAGAAAGTATAGAACGTAAAATTACGGCAGTTCAGGAAGCACAAAGAATGGAATATGTTCTTCAAAAAGAGAGACAAGAAGCAGAAAGAAAAAGGGTTGAAGCACAAGGTATTGCAGATGCACAAAGGATAATTAATTCTGGTTTAAGCGAAAAAATCCTTCAATTCGAATTAATTAAGGTTCAAAAGGAATTGGTTAATTCCCCAAATTCTAAAATTATCATACTGGGTAGTGGAAAACAAAGTCCTCCTTTCATTATAGGTGAGGGAAAATAATCAATTCTCTTTTTTTTAGCAGAAAAATTCCTTTAACTATTTCTTAATTTTGCTTTTTTTAATTTTCAATGAGTGAAAAAATTAGTTTCTCGGAATTAATACAGAAAGAAAAGCAATTTATATTACAAACTTACAAGAGATATCCCATAATTGTAGAGTTTGCAAAAGGTTCTTATATTTACGACATTTATGGGAATAAATATCTTGATTTTCTTGCAGGCATAGCAGTTAATTTGTTGGGACACTCCCACCCAAAAGTGTTGTCGGCGGTTGAAAGGCAAATTTCTCGATACATGCATATATCGAACTACTTTTATCAAGATGTGCAAATAGAACTTGCTGAGAAAATTATCGAACTTTCAGGATTTAGTAAAATTTTTTTCACAAATTCTGGAACAGAGGCAAACGAAGGAGCGTTGAAAATTGTTCGTCGCTGGGGGAATCAAAGGGGAAAAAGTGTAATTATTTCTTTTACTGGAGGTTTTCATGGAAGAACCTATGGTTCTCTTTCTTTAATGGATAAACCTCTTTATAAAGATTTAATGTATCCATTTTTGGATGGAATTAAGATTCTACCATATAACGACATTGAAACTTTGAAGAAGAATTTGAATTCGGATACCGCTGGTATTTTTCTTGAATTTATTCAAGGGGAAGGTGGAATTACCGAAGTAGATGAAGAGTTTGTCGAAACATTATGGAATTTGAAAAAGAAATTCAAATTTTTAATTGTAGCCGACGAAGTCCAATCGGGTATTTTTAGAACTGGAAAAATGTTTGCATTCCAACATTGGGGCTTTGTTCCCGATATTGTTACTATAGCAAAAGGATTTGGTGGCGGGCTCCCACTTGGTGGAATTCTTGTCTCAAAAGAGTTGGACAATATTTTCGAAAAGGGGATGCACGGCACTACTTTTGGTGGTAATGCTGTTGCTTGTGCAGCTGGACTCGCTACCATAAACGAGATAGTTCCGTCTCTACTTGAACATATTTCGTCCATTTCATCTTATTTGGAAAAAGCCTTGCATCAAATAAAAAAAGATTATCCTGAAAAGGTTATTGAGGTTCGAGGAAGGGGTTTAATGCGTGGTTTGGTGTTAAGTTTCGAAGCATCTAAACTTGTAGAGAAACTATTGGAAGTGAAGATAATCACCAATGCAACATCAAGAAATGTTTTAAGACTTGTTCCTCCTTTAATCATAACTGAAAATGAAGTAGATTTGTTTTATTATAGGTTGAAGGATGTTTTACAAAAAATTTAATGTTCTAATTATTGCTTTGATTTTTATTTTTTCTTGTACAGAGGACAAATTAACAGATTACTCTACAAATAAGCCTGTTGTTTTTAAAATTCTTCCTGAAGAAATTCATCCATTCGATCTTGTAACTATCTATGGTAAATTTTTAGGTTCACCAGATGATTCATCATTTATTTTAATCGATTCTTCACTACGTATTAATTCAAGTGATTGTATTAAATGGAATAATAGTTTTATTCAATTTTATGCATCAAAAAGTCTTTTTGCTGGAAAATTAAAAGTCGTAATTGGCACAGATACATCCAATTCCTTGGTTTTCAATTACTTTCCTTACCCCAAAATTGAATTTGTAAGCGTAAGTTCGGGAACTTTTCTTATGGGTTCTAACACTGGATTAGGATACGAGCAGCCCGTTCACGAGGTAATCTTAACGCGGAGTTTTTTAATATCAAAATTTGAAATTACACAAAAACAATGGAACACGCTTTTTGATTATAACCCAAGTCCTTTTGTAGGAGATGAACTTCCTGTTTCAAATGTTAGTTGGTTCGAAGCAATTCTTTTTTGCAATAGGCTTTCAAAAATGATGGAATTAGATACTTGCTACATCATAATAGACTCTACTAATGTAATTTGGGATACATTGGCCAATGGTTTTAGGCTTCCAACAGAAGCAGAATGGGAATATGCTTGTCGGGCAAGTTCCAAAAGTGATTTTGCAGGGAATGGGAATCCCCTTGATATGGGTTGGTTCGATGTTAATTCAGGGATGAAGCCCCATCCAGTTGGTGAAAAGTTACCGAATACTTGGGGAATTTATGATATGCATGGTAATGTTTGGGAATGGTGCTGGGACTGGTTTGATCCCTTTTATTATAGCATAACACCTAAAGTTAATCCCGCTGGACCGAGCTCGGGAAAGACACACGTTGTTAGAGGAGGCTGTTGGCAAAGAGGAACAATTTTTGGTAGAAGTAGCAGCCGACAATTTCCAGAAGACCAACTATTGAACTTTGGGTTTAGAATTGTAAGAAATTTTTAAATTATTTATTTTTTCTTGACCTAATTGGAGTTGAGTTGGCTGTAATATCGTATCTAAAAAATCTTTCTTTCCCTTCGTTTTGTAATTTTAATTCACCAATTAATGCAATCATAGCAGCGTTGTCCATACAATACTGGATTTGTGGAATAATAACATTGAAACCTTTTTTTTGTGCAAGTTCTTGGATTTTTGTTCTCAACCGTGAGTTTGCAGAAACACCCCCAGCAATTACAAGGTTTTGGATGTCGTATTGTTCAAGAGCTTTAATGCTTTTTGCAACAAGGACGTCGACTATTGCTTCCTGAACAGAGGCGCACAAATCGCAAAGAATATCCTCGGTTATTTTAGAGAAATCACCAAAATTTTTCTCGATAAAATAACGAACTGAAGTTTTTAACCCACTAAAACTAAAGTCAAAATCATTAGAATTTATTAATCCACGAGGGAACTCGTATTTATTGGGATTTCCTTTCCTTGCAAGTTTATCGATTTTTCCACCTGCAGGATATTCAAGCCCAAGAAGTTTACCAATTTTGTCGAATGCTTCTCCAGCAGCATCGTCGCGTGTAGCACCAATAATTTTGTAATCCATAAAAGAGTTAACGAGAAAAAGTATAGTATGACCTCCACTTACAACGAGAGTGATAAAAGGGAATTTGACATCGTGTTTTTCCAAAAAACCAGAATATATATGACCTTCAATATGGTCGACAGGAATTAAAGGTTTTGCATATTTAAGTGAAATGCCTTTGGCAAAATTAGTTCCAACAAGAAGAGAACCAATTAGACCTGGTTGTGTTGTAACCGCAATTCCATCGATTTCTTTGATGTCGATATTTGCTTCATTTAAAGCGTCATTTACAACTTTTGAAATGATTTGCAAATGAATTCTTGATGCAATCTCAGGAACAACTCCCCCAAAGTATTTATGGATTGTTTGAGAAGAAATTATGTTACTCAGCGTTTTACCATTTTGAATTATTGCAGCAGATGTTTCATCGCACGATGTCTCGATACCGAGAATTTTCATAACTCTATGTTGTTTAAATAGGAATAAAGCATTGCTAAGGCTGCAGAAACACTTCGTTCTCTATTAATTTGTCTTTCGGCTCCGAATAAATGTTTTTTTGAAATAATTTTTTCGGGAGTTGCCAAGGCAATCCAAACTGTACCAACAGGCTTTTCCTTTGTTCCGCCAGTAGGACCAGCAATCCCTGTAATACTTATTCCATAGGTTGAATTAAAAAGTTTACGAACATTTTCAGCCATTTGAATAGCAGTTTCTTGACTAACTGCTCCAAATTGTAGTAAGGTTTCTTTTTTAACTCCGAGTATACTTTCCTTTATTTCGTTGCTATAAGCGATAACACCACCAAGAAAATAATCGGAGCTTCCGGGAATGTTTGTGAATTCTCCGCCAAGAAGTCCACCAGTGCAGGATTCAGCAACAGCAATTGTTTCTTTTCTTTCTTTTAAGATTTTGCCAACAACTTGTGCTAATGTTACTTCTCCCTCCCCGAAAATGTATTTACTAATACGGGAATAGATGAAATCTAAAACCTTTTGGATGTTTTTTTCTGCTTCATCTAATTTTTTACCTTTCGATTCTACTCTTAATCGTACGCCTTTGTATGATGGAAGGAAAGCAATGCTTACCTCATTTGAAATTTTTTCTATGCCAACGAGCTTGTCGGCAAGAACACTTTCAGCAATTCCACAAGTTTGAATAACTCTGAATAAATGAGTTGGAAGCTTATTATTAATTATTTTTTGCTTAATATATGGAAGAACATATTCTTGCATCAGATATTGCATCTCTTTAGGGACTCCAGGTAACAAGAAGACCGTCTTTTGATTCATTTCAAAAAGCATTCCAGGAGCGGTACCAACAGCATTTTTCAAAGGTTTGCATTTTCTTGGTATGAAAGCAAGATTTTTGTTTCTTTCGGACACCTCGATAATTCCACGGAGGGAATAATATTCTTTAATCCACTCAAAAACTTCTTCGGAAAAATATAGTTCATCATCAAAATATTTGGTCAAAACAGGTTTGGTAAGGTCATCGATTGTTGGACCTAATCCACCAGTTATAATAACGATATCGGACAAGTGCATTAATCTATCTAAAGTTTGCAAAATGTCTTTTTCGTTATCTCCGACTGCACAATGTTCTTTAATTGAGGCACCTGCTTCTATACAACGTTGGGCAATCCAACTTGCATTTGTATTAACTATTTGTCCTATTAATATTTCATCTCCTATGGTTAGAATTGAGACATTTAGCATATATTATTCAGAGAATATTTTATTTAAAGTTTTCAAAATTCTTTCTTGTTCTGCCTTGTCGAAGTTTTCACTTATCACTCTTACGATGGGTTCAGTATTGGATTTACGAATATGAATCCAGCCATTTTCTAAATTTATTCGAAAGCCATCTTCGGTGTTTACATCCATCAAACTCAGTCCAAGAATTTCCACAAGATTTTCGATTTTTTCTTCTAAATCATTATTGATCTGAAAGGTTTTCTTTTCCATCTTAACTGCTGGAAGACTCGAAACAAGTTCAGAAATTTTAACATTAAGTTTTTCCAATAGTGCAAGAATCAACGAAATCCCAACTAAAGAGTCACGCCCGTAATGGCAAATTGGAAGAATTACGCCTCCGCTTCCTTCTCCACCAATAATTGCTGAAACTTCCTTCATTTTATTAACAACGTTTATCTCTCCAACTGGGGCTCGTAGGACCTCCAATCCATATTTTTTTGCTATATATTCACAAAGACTTGTTGTAGAGTAGTTAACTACAATCTTGTTACTTTTGGGATTAAAATATTCTAAATTTTCGCCAACACTTTGTATTGCTAAAACAATAGTTAACTCTTCCCAAACTGGGTTTCCTTTTTCGTCAAAAATTACTAATCGGTCAGCATCAGGGTCAACGGCAAAACCAATGTCTGCGTGATATTCAGTTATTTTTCTTGAAGTTTCAGCCAAGTTTTGGGGATTTGGTTCTGGAGGATGCACAAACAAGCCATTTGGTTCGCAATTAATTGGAATTATTTCAGTGCCAAAATTCTTTAATAACTCTTGCAAAGCAATAGACCCGGAGGCATTGTTACAATCTATTAAAACTTTATATTTTTTTCTCTTAATTTTATTTAACAAACTGGTTTCTTTGAAAATCGGAAGTTCTAAAATTCTATTTATATGTGTTTGGATAGATCCATCATAATTTGTAATAATAGAGCTGAAATTGTTAGGACATTTGAAAGCGTAATTGTCTACAATTTCAAACAATTTTTTGTTTTCATAATGTCCGAAAAAGACTCCTTCCTGATTAATAAATTTCAATCCATTCCATTCAATTGGATTATGAGAAGCAGTTATAGAAATTCCTCCTGAAGCACTTAACTCTGTTACCATTAATTGAACAGTTGGTGTAGGAACAATTCCTAAGCTGATAACATCTCTACCCATCGCGAGAAGAGTTCCAATTACGATTTTCTCTATCCAAATGCCAGAATTTCTACCATCTCTACCAACTACAACTTTACCTTGTGGTATTATTTCCGAAAAACCTGCAACATATTCGGCAATTATTCTGGGGGAAAGGTCTTTGGCGATTTGACCACGAATCCCGGAGATAGAGCGAATAAGAGTCATTTAAATATCCTAAAAATTATTTGTTTCCTTTTTCGTTTTTAAATTTTTAAAATAAAACAATGAGACGAAAAAATTTTATAGAAATTATTTCATTTTTCTTACGTATTTGTTTAGGTTTTGTATTTATTTTTGCAGCTGTAGGTAAAATTAATAACCCAGATGTGTTTTATAAAGAGATTAGTAATTATCGGATTTTCCCCGATTTTATTTCTCAAATAATTGCAATTGTTCTTCCGTGGATAGAAGTATTTATTGGTCTATTATTAGTATTGGGATTAAGAGTTAAAACAACTTCTTTTATTTCTACCATTCTTATTTTTTTCTTTACAATTATGGTTGCTTCTGCTTGGATAAGGGGTCTTAATATTAATTGTGGTTGTTTTTCTGGCCATATTGAATATGTGGGTTTAAAGAAGATATTAGAAAATGTTCTCCTTATCCTTTTCGGTATTTTCCTTTTTTATTTTCCAAATAGTTTTTTATCTCTTGAATTTTTCTTAAAAAAAGAAATACAAAAAGATTTTTCAAAGAGTGAAGTTTCTTGATATACTAAACTCCATTAGTTTTGTAATTGCCCCGCCGACTTGTATTCTGTGTGGAAGTATAATCCAACATAGTGAACTTAAATCTGAACATATTTGCAATGATTGTTGGCAGCAAGTCCCAAAGCCCAAAAGTTCAAGTGAAATACTCGAAAGGATTGATAAGCATTTCGGTGTTGAAAGAAATCCATTCTCTTTTGCATTTGCACTTTTCGATTCAGAATGTGACCATAAATACCTTAAAATTATCCATTATTTAAAATACTCTAGGTTTACTAAAATTGGTTACTTTTGTGGTCGGCTACTTGGAGAATATATCCATTGTGAATTGAAGAGTAAAGAGTTCTTTGTAGACTTTGTGGTTCCAGTTCCAATTCATTATGCACGCAAGCGTGAACGAGGTTTTAATCAAGCAGAAATAATTGGAGAGGCAATTTCAAGGGCAACAGGAATTCCTTTGAGAAAAGAAATAATTCAAAGAATTGTTTATACTAAATCTCAAACTGAATTAACATTAGACGAAAGGATGGAAAACGTATCCGGAGTTTTCCAATTAGTTTGCGATAGTTCTATGGTTAGAGATAAAAATATTATCCTTGTTGATGATGTAATTACCACAGGTTCAACACTTTACAATTGTGGTAGGCTACTAAAAGAAAATGGAGCGAAAAATTTAATGTTCGCAGTTTTGACTACTGCTTAAAGTTTTTAAAAACAGCAAATCCAAAAGGTAAAAGAATTATTTCGTTGTTACTATTCATACAATATTCGCCCAAAATTATCTCCGAGGATCTTAGGAATGAATTATCATTTTCTATAAATGTTTTTTGGTCTTTGTTTGAAAAATTTGCGATTACTATAATATCAAAATCCTTTAATTCTCTTCTGAAAGCAACAACCGCTTCATTTGAAGAATTTAGACTAAAGATTTTAGCATCGTCAAAACTTTCGTCAAGAAGTTTAACCTCTTTTAAAATTTCGTTGATTTCTTTGATGAAAATTAAAATGTTTGAAGAGTTCCAAGGCAACGAGGAAATAGAAAAAAGAGGCAATTTATCGGGTGTATAAGTATTGATTTCGTCTACAGTAAAGTTCAACCCTGTATTATAGGGTAATATATCACAAAGTTCAAAGCCAGAAAGGATAAATCTGATTCCAGGTAAAAACGAATTAAAAGCAAATGTTAATTTATTGAAATCACATCCAAAACGAGCAGAACGTGGTGTGTTGTGTGTTTCAGGTGTCAAGAAAAATGGCAAAGAAAATTCTTTATTTTCAAATTTTTTTATAATCTCCCTTAATTTTAATGGTTCTGATTGGTCAAAAAATAAATAACCAAGTGTAGCATTGTAGCCTTGTTCCTTTGAATCTGATTGAATATTAAAATTTTCTTCCCAAAAGATGAAATCTTTTTTCTTTGCACGTGCTTTTTCAAAAATTATGTTCAAAAGTTCTTTGGGAATTGCATGTCCCATATCAATCATTGCTCCATCAATATCGAATTTAGAAATATAATATGGAATAATTTCAGATATGAAGTTCCACAAAGATTCAACTTTCTGACCATTAGTGATTAGTTCTTTAGAATACATACGAATAGTATTGTATGCAATGTAGTTAAACTCGGGGTGATAGTAGTAACGAAAGTAAGTAACATCCTTCCATAGTGGTTGTGAATCGTTTGGGGGCCAATCGGCGAAAGCATAGGGAATTCGAACCCGAGTACCATCTTCTAAAAATCCAACTGGAACTTCCTTTTCAATTATAACTTTGGTTGGAATTTCGGTGAAAAGGTTTTTATAATTAATATCTGGAACGATTAAATCCTCAAAATTTTGATTTTCAACTTTTTCTTTAATTTTTTGAATTTGCTCAAGAGTGAATTTTGGTGGTTGATATGAACCATTGTCCAGGCTTTCTTCTTTAATCCAATAAAACCACTCCGGATGCTCAAGTGCCAAATTGGAGGATATTCCGCATGTTCGAAAAACAAACTCTTGCACAACTTTTATGCCTAAAAGATGACAAGCCTCTACAAGTGCTGAAAATTGTTCCTCGTATGAAAGCCTTAGAAAAGGCTCCCTAAGTCTGGGGTCAAGACGCATAGGATGTTTATATGCATAAGGCGAACCAAGGTTTCCTTTCTTTCCAACCAAGCAAATTTCATTATTTGGTAAAAGGTAAAGGATGTTGGTGCCAATTGATTTTAAGTAGGGTAGCAATGCAATTGTTTTTAAAAATGTACCAGTTTCATAAAATTCATCATTCAAAGGTTGGATTTCGATTTTCCCGTCATTATTATGGTCGAAAGAGGTTGTATGTCGAATCATCAAACAATAAGTTAATGGTGTTTTGTTTTGATTGGCAGCATTCTTTTTGGGATAATCAAGTATCCATTCAATTTGGTCAATAAAAAAGTCGATTGGATTAACGGTAATAATACCTCCAGGTTCTTCCGGATTTTTCCATAGCGAGGGTATCCAGTAATTTTGAGTTTCTGTTTCGCACTCTTTTAAATTTTGCAATAAACGAGATAGAGAAGAATTTTTTTCTATCATAAGATATAAAACACATTTTTTAAAAAATCGTCGATTAAAATTATTAAAATTCTATCATCAATGGAAAAAGCAAAGTTAATATTTTTTCTCTTTTTGTTTTATTCGGTAAATTTATTTTCTCAGAGTTTATTTGAACAAAAATTCAAGCTTGCACAAAGTTTCGAAAAAAGTGGAGATTTTTCTAAAGCTGAAGAAATTTACTTAGAATTGTACCAAAAGAATAATCAAAACCTGGATTATTTCAATGGTTTAGTAAGATGTAAAAAAGCCCAAAATAAATTTAGCGAAATTCTTCCATTAATTGATGAACAGTTTAGTTTTAGAAAAACTTTTGATTTATTTTTATTAGCAGGTGAAATAAATTGGTTAACAGGAAATTATGAACAGGCTAAATCGTTTTGGCAAAGGGCGATATCCACTAACCCTCGAAGTGATTCAACATATTTAAAAGTAGCAGAGATTCAAAGCAACCTTCGCCAGTTTAATTATGCAATTGAAACATTACTGAACGGTCGTAAAAATCTTGGGTCTAAAATTCTTTTTAATAATGAGTTGATCAATCTGTATTTAATCATTGGCGATTTGGAAAATTGTATTGACGAAATATTTTTGGGATTCGACTCAAATAAAGATATTAATTGGGCTCAAGCAAAGATTTCTTTATTAATTGAAAATAAAAAATTTAAAGAAATCTTTGAAAAGAAAATACAGAGAAAAGAACCTGACATAAACTATAAAAGCATATATGCTTGGTTTTTATATTCAATTAAAGAATTTGATAAGGCTCTTAATGTAAACAAGGAATTAGATGAATCCACTAAGGCTGGTGGGGCTATTGTTTACAGATTTGCTCAAACAGCATTAAGCGATGGAGAATATGATATTGCCCTCAAAGCTTTTGAGCATATAGTTTCTATGGGGAAAAAATCTCCATATTTGTCCAGTGCTATTCTTGGAATTGCAAAAGCTACGGATTTTAAAATTTCACAAAGAAAATTAGTCGATAAAGAGTTAATTAAAAAAGTAATTAATCAGTATGAACATGCTCTTGAAAATTTTTCACCAAATAGTGCACCATTTTTAGAAACTAAATATCGTATTGCTCAATTAAGTAGTCATTACCTTGGAGACTTTTCAAAAGCAGAAATCATTTTAAGGGAACTATTGAAAATTCAATATTACCCAATTGTTTTGAGATCCAAGTTGCTTTTGGGAGATATTTATGTTTTTGAGAATAAATTTAAGGATGCTTTAAACATATACAGAGACGTTCAAAATTCAACAAAGAATAGTAAACCATATGAATATTTTCTTTCTTTGATGAGAATTGGGAAAGTTTTCTACTATCAATCGGCTTTTGATTCTGCACAATATTATTTTTCACTACTTATTGAAGACTCACCTTCGGAAATTACAAGCGAAGTATTAAGAACAAGTCTAATAATTGAAAAATATAAACAATATAATCTTGCTTTGTCCCTTTATGCACAATCGGAACTTATGAAAGAAAAAAGTTATTGCGACTCAACAATTATTTTGCTCGAGCAAGCAAAGACTAAAGCCGAAGGCACAGAGTTTGAAGAATTTATCAATTTACAAATAATTAAAGAGCAAATTGAGAACGAAAATTATGCTAATGCTGAAAAGGTATGTTTAGACTTTCAAAAGAAGTTTCCATCTTCGATTTATTTTGAAGAAGTTATTTATAATCTTGGCCTTTCTTTATACAAACAGAAGAAACAATTAGAAGCAATAAATACTTTTACAGAACTATTGACTAAATTTCCTCATTCGATTTACACTACAAAGGCAAGAAATTTGATAAATAAAATTCGTAATAAAGAAAGTTAAAGAGTGGCTATTAAAACTCGTCTGTTGGTACTCTTTCAATATTTGCTCCAAGGGAGCGTAACTTGCGGTCGATTGATTCATAACCACGGTCGATGTGGTAGATTCTGAGGATCTCTGTGGTCCCTTCAGCAATTAATGCCCCAAGAACCAGTGCAGCGCTACCTCGCAAATCGGAACCCATTACAGTAGCACCAGAAAGTTTTTTTCCACCATAAACAATTGCAGTGTTATCGCTCATTTCAATTTGTGCACCAAGTCTTTGTAATTCTGGTATATGTTTAAATCTATCAGGATAAATTGTTTCAGTTATTCTTGCAACGCCTTTAGATTTTAGCATAAAGGCTACCCATTGGGATTGCATGTCTGTTGGAAAACCTGGGTAAACAGCAGTGGTAATATCAACAGGATTGGGTGGACCCTCCATCCTAACAGTAACCTTATCTTCGTGAATTTCGAAAGTACATCCCGCTTCTTCCATTTTGGAAATAATAGAAGTAATGTGATAAGGATTACAATTTTCTATAGTTACTAGCCCTTCTGTTATTGCGCCAGCAATTAAAAGAGTTCCTGCTTCAATTCGGTCAGGAATAACAGTTTCGTTTGTTGGATGTAAATTATCGACACCTTCAATCTCGAGCATATTTGTTCCAATTCCAGATATTTTTGCACCCATTTTAACTAGGAACTTTGCCAATGCGGTAATTTCGGGTTCTATTGCAGCATTAGAAATCAAAGTTGTACCAGAAGCTAAAACTGCTGCCATCATAATGTTTCCCGTAGCTCCAACACTGGGAACGTCTAAATGAATTCTTGTTCCGAAAAGTTTCTTTGCTTTTGCAATAACATATCCTCCTTCGATATTTATCTCGGCTCCAAGCTTCTCAAGTCCTTTTAGATGTAAGTCGACTGGGCGAGGTCCCCAAGCACATCCCCCGGGAAGAGAAACTTTGGCTTCACCAAATCGACCAACTAAAGGTCCAAGAACGTAAAAAGAAGCTCGCATTTTTTTTACGTGTTCGTAGGGAGCTTCGAAACTGTTAATTCCCCGCGAGTCTATAAAGAGTTCATCTCCGTTCAGTTCAGAATAAATTCCCATATCGTGTAACAATCTCGACATTGTCCAAACATCTCTGAGGTTAGGAACATTTTGTAATGTGTAGACTCCAGGACAAAGAATGGTTGCTGGCATCATTGCAAGAACTCCGTTTTTTGCCCCGGAGATTTTGACTCTCCCTTTTAACTTATTTCCTCCTCTTATTACAAACTTTTCCATATTATTTTAAATTAAACATATAGCATAAACCAATCGACAGTGATGCAATTCGTGGGTTATAGTTTGATTCTTGAGTTAAAGCCCCAATCAAAAAATAATCTCCATAGATTAAGAAATTAAAACTTCCAATATCATTTGTGAAGAGTGGGATGGAGCCACCAAAACGCAATTGTATCATTGTGTTCATTTCTTCGGTCTTCAAGTCGATTTTACCCGTTGAACTGCTACTGGAAAAAGCCCCGGAAGTTGGAATTCCTAGGTTTATTGAAAGAAACATTGAAGAAAATTCAAACCCCAAGCCGAAGTTTAGATAATGAAATTCATTTACCCAGTTAAAACTTGCATTATTATATAATTTTAATTTATAGTAAACTGAAAGGTAAGAAACATCGAAGATAAGTTTTGTGCTCGAATTTGGCTGAAATTGATAAGTAAATTTACCTCCTAAATCGGGAAATTTGCTAATTTGAAAATCATTTTTTAAACCTTGTGGTGGTTCAACTGTGTTAACACATCCTTTACCTGTAAAGAAAAGCCCAACTTGAAATGGGGTGAAGCACCTATCATCAAGATTTTGAGAATTAGCCTGGGAAAAAACAAAATATAATATTGTTACGATTAGAATTGACTTTTTCATAAACTATCTTTGTTAATTAAACTTTGATACAAATTTAAATATTTTAGAGTAATTTTCTTTGAGTCGTAATTTTCAATTACGAATTTTCGGGCATTTTGAGATAATTCTTCTCGAAGAGTATTATTTTTTAGTATCTCAACTGATCTATTGGCAAGAAGCTCTATATCCCCAAAAGGAACAAGAAAACCATTGAATTCATTTTGAACCAACTCTGGCAATCCACCAACCTGATAACAAACAACAGGAACTTCACAACTTAGAGACTCAAGCGCAGCAAGTCCAAATCCCTCGGTTTCACTGGTTAATAAAAATAAATCTGAAATAGATAATAATTCAACTATAGAACTTTGTTCTCCCAAACACCAAACCTTATTCTTTAAGTCTAATTTTGAAATCAAATTTTCCACTTCGCCAAATTCTGGACCATCGCCGACCAAAATTAGTTTCGAAGGGATTTCTTTTTCAATCAAATGAAATGCCCGGACAACATCAGGAACACGCTTCACTTTTCTGAAATTGGAAATGTGAATGATTATTTTTTCATTATCTCGAGCAAATTTATTTCTCAAGTTTGGAAGATGTTTTCTTCTGTATTCCTCGGTATCCACAAAGTTTGGAATCACTTCCAAGGGTTTTGATGGAGAAAATTCTCGTATTGTGGTATGATATAGAAATTCTGAAACACAAGTGATGGCATCAGTATTGTCAAGGGCATATTTTACAATTTGTCGGAAGTTTTCTTGGTTTCCAACCAAAGTAACATCTGTTCCATGGAGGGTAGTTACCACATAAGTTTGTCGATACTTATTTACTATATCTCTTGCTATTATACCGCTTACAGTGTGTGGAATTGCATAGTGACAATGAATTATTTCAATATTTTCGTTTGTTACTACTTCGGCAATTTTTGCAGCCAATGATATTGAGTACAAGGGGAATTCAAAAAGTGGATAATTAGGAAAACTTACATTGTGGTAATAAATATTTTCTTTAAATTTGTTAAATCTAAACGGAGGCGAGTAGCTTATTAAATGAACAAAATTTCCCATACGTGCCAGGTTGTTTGCAAGTTCTGTTGCGACAATACCACTTCCCCCCATTGTAGGGTAACATACAATTGCTATCTTCATTTTAATTTGTTTAAAAGAATGTTTTATGAAAAGTAAAAATACAGAAATTTCCCCTGACAAGTATTATAGAATTAAAACAATTTCAGCACCCATTACTGAAGAACTTATAGTTAAAAAATCAAAATTCATTGCAAACGCCATTCCATTAAAGTCTTTTTCTGAAATAGATAATTATCTTAACAAAATTCGAACTAAATTTTCTGATGCATCACACAATTGTTATGCCTATTTATTTGGGAACAAAAAAGAACTGTATCGGTTTTACGATGACGGTGAACCTTCTGGAACAGCCGGTAAACCAATTTACCAGACAATTCTCAATTTTGATATTACAAACCTACTTGTTGTGGTAACAAGATACTTTGGAGGAATTAAGCTTGGAACCTCTGGTTTAATTCGTGCTTATTCAGAAGCCACAAAATTAGTTCTTTCAAAAGCGGAAATTATAGAAGTTCCCGAAACCAAAATTATTAATTTGAAGATTGATTACTCAATTTATCCCAAGATTAAAATATATATTTACGATAATCTACTTGAAGTGAAAGAAATTTTTAAATCAAACAGGGTAGAAATATCTGGTATGATTGTATCAAAGAATATAGAGTTATTAAAGGAAAAATTGATGAATTTAACTTCTGGGAAAATAGTTATTAATGAGGAACTCATATGAATGTTATTTATAGTGTCAAAGAAATGCAAAAAATTTCAAATAATCATCGTCGGGAAGGGAAAAGAATAGTTTGTGTTCCAACAATGGGATATTTTCACGAGGGACACTTAAATCTAATGAGATTGGCTCGGGACTATGGCGAAATCGTAATTACAACTCTGTTTGTTAATCCTACCCAATTTGGTCCAAACGAGGATTTTGAACGATACCCAAGGAATTTTCAACGAGATTATGATTTAGCTGATAAGGTTGGTGTAGATTATCTTTTTGCTCCTTCTATTGAGGAGATGTACCCGGATAATTTTTTTACTAAAATTGTTGTTAGTAAGTTCACTGACAAATTTGAAGGTATAAAACGACCCGGACATTTTGAAGGTGTTGCCACTGTTGTGGCAAAATTGTTTAATGCAACTAAACCCGATGTAGCAATTTTTGGTCAAAAAGACTATCAACAAACTCTTGTTGTTAAACAATTGGTTAAGGAACTTCTCTTCGATATTAAAATTGTTGTTGCTCCTATTGTTCGCGAGCCCGATGGGTTAGCAATGAGTTCCAGAAATGTTTATTTATCTGAACAAGAAAGAAAAGTTGCTCCAACAATCTTCCAAGCATTGAGTCAAGGTGCCGAAGCTATTAAAAGTGGCGAGAAACGAAGAAAACAAATCAACTCGATTGTTCTACAACATCTTCGAACTGTTCCAGATTTCTATATTGATTATGTTTCGGCTGTCGACAGCGAAACTTTCGAAGAACCCGAAGAATTTATATCGGGTCAAACGGTTGTAATTCTTGTTGCTGTTTATTTGGGAAAGACACGATTAATAGATAATGTAATGGTTACTGTTCCTTAGGCGATTTTGAGTATAGTTCATTTAATTCTTTAATCATTTTTTCAAGTTCTTCTTTAGAAAAACCTTTTGAAAGAATAATTTCTTCAACTGTGCCCCAGATTGGTTCGCCACAGATTAATGCTCTAATCCCGTGTTCCATCAAATACGAAACGCTTTCGGATAAAGTTGTAACTAACTCTTCGATAGTTGTTTCTTTTGTTATCATATTTGCTTTTTTGTTGGTAAAAAAAGGATAACACCGAAAGCAGCGCCCCAAAGAATAGAAAGAAGTGGGTTCGAGGATAAAACACAACTTCCAGTTTTACATCCGATAAAGTAATAATAAAGATAGCCTAAAACTCCACCCCCGAACCCACCAATTATTGCGTAAATGTACTTTTTCATAGAAAATTGAATATTACCAAATAGTAATATACGAAAGATATTTTATATTATTTTTAGATCTTTACCAACTTTAATAAATGCCTGAACGGCTTTTTCTATATGATAGGTTTCGTGAGCTGCAGAAAGTTGTACACGAATTCTATCTTTTCCTTTAGGAACAACAGGGTAGGAAAATGCAATAACATAAATTCCCTCATCGAGCATCCTATTTGCAAATTCAACTGCAATCTCGGAAGAATTAGGATATTTGCTAAACATTATTGGGACAATAGGATGCACTCCTGGAATGATATCAAACCCTGCCTCTGTCATCATTCTACGGAACAATTTGGTATTGGACTCTAATTTATCCCGTAAGTATGTAGATTCTGTAAGCAGTTCCAAAGCCTTCAAAGTTGCCCCAACAACAGCGGGAGCTAATGTGTTCGAAAATAAATATGGTCGGGCTTTGTTTCTCATCCAGTCAATTATTTCTTTGCGACCAGAAATGCAACCGCCCGATGCCCCGCCAAGTGCTTTTCCAAATGTTGTTGTGATGATGTCAATTTTCCCCATAACATTATGGAATTCGTGTGTACCGCGTCCTGTTTTTCCCATAAATCCAGTTGCGTGGCTGTCGTCAATCATCACAAGAGCATCGTATTTTTCAGCAAGTTCCACTATTTTAGGAAGATTTGCAATATCCCCATCCATCGAAAAAACTCCGTCGGTAGCAATCAAACGAAATCTACACTCTTGTGCTTCTTTCAAACACCTTTCAAGTCCTTTCGCCTCTTTTCCAGTTGCTGAATCAACCACAACATCATCACTCATATTGTTATGTGCATAAATCCATCTTTTAGCCTTGGACAAACGTATTCCATCGATTATGGAAGCATGGTTCAAAGCATCTGTAATAATTGCATCTTCTTCGGTCATCAATGGTTCAAAAACTGCTCCATTTGCATCAAAGCACGAAGAGAATAGTATTGTATCTTCTGTACCAAGAAATTCGCTTACTTTTTTTTCTAATTCCTTGTGGATATCTTGAGTTCCACAAATAAATCGAACTGATGACAAACCGAAACCTCTTTCGTCTATTGCTTTGTGAGCAGCTTTGATTAGTTCAGGATGTGAGGATAATCCAAGATAGTTGTTTGCACAAAAATTCAAAACCTTTTTCCCACGAACGAAAATTTCAGGACCTTGTGGGCTCTCGATAATCCTTTCGTGTTTGTAAAGTTTTTGTTCCTCGAGTTTCTTAAGTTCTTCGCTTAGAAATTCCTTAATTTTACCATACATTTTTTGCCTCCTTAAATTGAAAAAAAATAAAATTATGGATATTGGGATAATTTTCAAAACAAATTTCTAAAAACAAGGGAATTCAAAATTTGTATAAAATTGATAATTTAGTTTTTTTAAAAAGGTGTTTAGATGAAACGATTTCATTTAGTTTCAATTAGTACTATTTTATTTATATTCTTTGTTATTTATTCGTATTCCCAACCGCAAATTCAATACGGGTCCTTATCCGACCCTATGCCACTTGACCCTAAATTAAGAACTGGCACTCTTGAGAATGGGTTAAAATATTTTATTCGTTACAATAAGAAACCTGAAAAGCGTGCCGAGTTAATGCTTGTAGTTAATGCTGGGGCTATCTGCGAGGACCCTGACCAAAATGGGCTTGCCCACTTTTGTGAACATATGGCATTCAATGGAACAAAAAACTTCCCTAAACAAGCATTGGTTGATTTTCTTGAGTCTATTGGTGTGAAATTTGGTCCCGAACTCAATGCTTATACTAGTTATGACGAAACCGTTTATATGCTACAAATTCCAACCGATAGCATCGAGCAATTTTTAAAAGGTTTTCAAATATTAGAAGATTGGGCTCATAATGTAACTTATGAACCTACGGAAATCGACAAAGAAAGAGGTGTGGTTATCGAAGAGTATAGACTTGGACGTTGCGCAGATGGGCGAGTCGAGAGAAAGCACAATAAATTTGTGTACTACAATTCAAAATATGAAATTCACGATGTTATTGGGGACACTAATATCCTCCGAAATGCCTCGTACGAGGTTATTAAAAGGTTTTATAGAGACTGGTATCGTCCTGACTTAATGGCATTAATTGCTGTTGGTGACTTTGATGTTGATTATGTAGAAAAAATCATTAAAGAAAAGTTTGGTTCTATTCCAAAACTTGAAAATCCCCGGAAGAGAGAATATGTAAAGATTCCCTACCACTCTGATGTATTTGTTTCAATTGCTTCAGATAAGGAACTTTACTTTCCTCGAGTAGAGATTAGATTTAAGGGGGATAAGATACCATCAGGCACTTTCGGTGATTATCGGGAGTTTATTAAAAGCCAACTTTTTTCAAATATGCTGAATTACCGTTTAAGGGAATACCTAAGGAAAGAAAAGCCACCCTTTAAATTTTTTGTATATTCTGGATTATCCCCTTTGGGGAGAGAAAATAGTTCATATGTATTTTTCGCAGGAGCTATCGGAAACGAAATTAATCGCTGTGTCGAAACTTTACTTTTAGAAGCATTTCGCGTATACCAGCATGGATTTACCTCCACAGAATTTGAAAGAGCAAAAAATGAACTTTTACGAGAATATGAGTCAAATTACAATGAACGAGACAAAACTGAATCTATTAATTTTGCTTTTGAATTAGTTCGTCATTTTCTTTTTGGGGAATCTGTTCCTGGAATAGAATATGAGTATGAATTAGTTAAAAAATGGTTACCAGAGATTGTCCTCGACGAGATTAATGCTTTAACCAAAAAGTTTATTAAAAAAGAAAATGCAGTGATTGCGATTAGTTTACCAGAACGACCTGATGTTGTTGTTCCAAAAGTAGAAGATATCAAAAATTTGTTTGCAACATATTCCACTAAAGCCCTTGAGCCTTATGTTGACATTGTTCCAGCAAAACCATTATTCGATAAAAAAATCCAAGAAGGAAAAATCGTATCTGAAAAGAAAATTCAGGATTTCGATGCTACAGAATTTACTTTAAGCAATGGTGCAAAGGTTTTAGCAAAGCAAACAGATTTTAAAGAAGACGAAATTTACTTTTACTCTTTTAGCCCAGGTGGGTTATCGCTTGTGTCTGATTCCGATTATTATGATTTATCTTTTGCTTCAGATATCATTGAAGAGAGTGGTCTTGGTTCTTTTTCCAAAACAGAACTCGAAAAGTATTTAGCAGACAAAAAAGTTAGCCTTTCTACTAATGTTTCTTCATACGAAGAATCAATGTATGGGCTCGCATCACCTAAGGATTTAAAGACTTTATTTGAAATGATTAATCTATATTTTACTCAACCAAGAGCCGATAAAGAAGCTTTTAATGCTGTGAAAAAACAATGGTTATCTTACATTGAGGATGCCAAAAATAGTCCCGAACGTGTATTTAGCGATTCAGTTTCTTATTATGTTTGGAATAAACATTACCGAAGAATGCCTTTAACAAAAGAGGTTATTGAGAACTTAAATTTTAGTAAGTCTTTCAACTTATTTACCGAAAGGTTTCAATCTCCTTCTGATTTTGTTTTTGTTTTTGTAGGAAATTTCAATTACGATACTTTGAAGATGTTTATACAAAGGTATATCGCGTCAATATCTTCTCCGCCAATAGAAGAAAAACCAAAAGACGATGGGGTTGTTTATTTTAAGGGTAATATAAATAAGGTATTTCGAAAAGGAATCGAAAAGAAAAGTTATGTTCGGCTTATCCTTACGAATCCTTTTACTTGGGACATTAGAGAAAGATTTATGCTAAATGCGTTACAAAATCTTCTGGATATTCGACTCCGAGAAGTTTTACGCGAAGAAAAAGGTGGAACTTATGGAGTTGGTGTCTGGTTCCAAACACGAAAGTTTCCTCGTTCGGATTACTCATTGAATATTACTTTTGGTTGTGACCCAACAAGAATTGACGAGTTAGCAAATAATGCCATTGAAGTTTTAAAGGAGGTTTCTTCTAAAAAACAAGACCAAATATATTTAACTAAAATCAAGGAAATTTTCAAACGCGATTTAGAAGTAAACTTAAAAGAAAATCAATATTGGGCTAACTTATTCTATAATTACTATACCTATGGATATCCCACCAATTATATTGATATTTACAAGAAAATGATTGATTCACTTACTCTTGATGATTTATTGGCATATGCCAATAAATATATCAAATTCGATAACTTTGCTAAATTTGTTTTATATCCTGAGACAAATTAATCTTAAATTGTTGTTGAACAATCAAAGTTTTTTGTTATGGTAGTTCCTATTGATGTTTTAGCAGAAAGAGTTTACAAAGCTCGCGATTTTGTGAAATCGAAAATCACATTCCAGCCATCAGTTGCTGTTATTCTTGGTACTGGGTTGAATGAACTAACAAATTATATCTCAGTCGAAACAGAAATCCCGTACGAAGATATTCCGTTTTGCCCCGTTTCCACAGTAGATTTTCATCATGGGAAACTGCTTGCGGGAAAATTGTCGGGAAAAAATATTGTGGCAATGCATGGCCGTTTCCATTTTTATGAAGGATACGATATTCAAGAGGTAACATTTTTAGTGCGTGTAATGAATTTACTTGGTGCAAAAATCCTTATTGTTTCAAATGCTTGTGGTTCTCTTACTCAATATATTCCAAAAGGTTCAATAATGATTATCGATGATTACATTAATTTATTAGGGACAAATCCGCTTATTGGTTACAACAAAGAAATCTTTGGTCCCCGTTTTGTTGAAATGAGCGAACCATATTCAAGAAGATTGATCGAATTAACTGAAAAGATTGCACTTGAAGAGAAAATTAAAGTTTATCGGGGGGTTTATGCTGCTGTTCCTGGTCCAACTCTCGAAACTCGTGCTGAAGCAAAATACATAAGGCTTATTGGCGCCGATGTCGTTGGAATGAGCACAATACCCGAGACAATTGTAGCCCGGCAAATGGGGATGGAGGTCCTCGGTTTTTCTGTAGTTACCGATGAAGTTTACCCAATTCCTATGCCATCTATAAATGTTCAAGAAATTTTGGAAACTGCTGCTCAAGCAGATAAAATTTTGAGCAGACTTATTGCGAAAGTAGTGGAACTATTATGATTTTTATGAAAAATTATTATTTCTTTCTAATTTTTCTTTTAATTTTATTTGCTTGTAAGAATCAAGAAAATATTATTGAAAGCGAAATCCCCCCACACCAATGGATTTTCGTCTCTGAAGAAAATCCAAATTCCTTGCAAACGCTTGAATTACCTTCGATGAAAGTACACAATGAAGATTTATTTTTTCTTGCTAACAACAAGAAACTTGATGAAATTGAACAAATTGTAGAATTTAGAAATCTAATGTTCATTTTTCAAAGCAACTCATATAAAATTACTATTGTTTCTTCTGATAGTTTTAAAATTGTTGCGGAATTGGAATGGATTGCAAAAAAGAAAAAGCCTTCGAGTATTGCTTTCATTAATGCCACTACTGCTTTTATTTCTTTTTCTAACGATTCTACTTTGCAAGTTTTAGATCTAACTAACTTTGTTTTGGCTCGGGTTATCAATGTTCCCGAGCCAATAATTCGTCTTGAATGCATTGAATATTATATAGTTGGAATCTCATTCAATTATGGCGAACTCATTGTTGTTGATTCTCGAACCTTTTCTCTTGTTCAACAATTAGAACTACCTGAACATCCAATTGATATCTCGGTACACCCTCTTAAAGAATTTATTTATGTACTTTGCCTTGGAAAAGGCAAACTTGATTCCACAGAAGTAAAAACTTCATCAAAACTTATCAGTATAACTTACCCAGAATTTACAATTTTACGCACGAAAGAAATTTCTTTACCTAACATTAATTCTGTCGAGATATTAACAAATGCCCTTGAAGTAGCGGGAAAATTTTTTGGGTTTATTTCCTCAAACTATGGGTTAATTCGTTTTAGTGTGGCAAATCCAGACCAAATTCAAAAGTATATTGCAGGGAACTTCATCAGTTTAACTTACATTTATAAAATAGACCGTTTGATGGCAATTGAACGTAAATCATCAAATCAGTTTTTAGTCTATTTAATAAATCCACAAAATGCTGCAATTGATGAAAAATATTTTGTAAACTTTCCATTAAGGTTGCTTCTCCCCAAATAATGGAAAATATTTATTCATTTGAAAAAAAAATTGATAAAACAGGAAAAGATTCTAAACTTTTTATCAATTTAGATTCTTTGCTCGATTTAAGTAATAAATTAAACAAAAGTCGAGATATCGAATTTATATTAAACACCGCATTGTTAAGTTTAATGGGTAAATTAGGATTTTTCCGCGCTTCTGCTTTTATTGGTAACCGAGGTTCCCTGGAGTTAAAAACTATCATCACGAAAGGTAATTTCGATGAATCGAAAGTTCTTCTTTTAAGAGAATACCTTAAAGATTTCTTTATTAGAACAGATAAGATTATTATAGTTGCTGAATCCAAACGTTTGATACTTTATATTAATTATGGAATTGAGCCTTTTGCTCTAATTATTCTAGAATCTAAAGCATTTTCTATAGATTACACCCAAGAAGAATTTCATTATATTAACATCGTTGCAAACTTGATTGCCAGCGCTCTTGAAAATGCACTTAGTTATCAAACTCTTTTAAATTCAAAGATTGAACTTGAAAGAAAAAATCAAATTCTATCTACAATTTACGATTTAACAAAAGACTTTAGTTCACTATTAAACCAAGACCAGGTTATAAGTCACCTTCGCTATCGTATTTTTGGTCAACTTGCGGTGAATAAATTTGCTTTATTTTATAAATATAATGATTCTTTCGAAGAAGTTTACAACAATACTTCTTTAAGTCTTGAAGATGAGTTATTTGAGATTCTTTATAACTTAAAAAAAGTTACTTTGTTCGAAGAAATTGAGAATTTAAGCGAATCTGCAAGAATAAAATTTTTTTCTGCAAATGTATCTTTAGCCTGTCCTATTAAAGTGCAGGAACAGACAAAAGGATTATTAATCGTTGGGAAAAAATATAACAATTCTCAATTTACTGATGATGATTTGCGTTTTATTGAGCTTCTGGGGAACACTCTTGGACAATTTTTCGAGAATATTAGATTAATCGACGAGGAAATAAAAAGAAAACAAATAGAAAGAGAGCTTGAACTTGCTAAAACTATTCAGCAAAAACTTCTGCCAAATAATTTTAATGAATATAATCAAATAGATGTTTTTGGAACAAGCATACCATCGAAAGTTGTTGGTGGCGATTACTTTGATTTTATTCCAATTGATAACAAATCATTTTATTTTGCAATTGCAGATGTTTCTGGGAAGGGAATACCGGCTTCGTTGTTGATGGCTAATGTTCAGGCTTCGCTTCGAGTTCTTTCAAAATTAGATCTAACTTTGTCCGAAATTGTTAATCGAATCAATCAATTAGTTTTGGCAAATACTGAACCTGATAAATTTGTTACTTTTTTCCTTGGGAAAATTGATTTAGCTACTAAACAACTTGAATATATAAATGCAGGTCATCATCCACCAATTTTGGTAAGAGATGGAAATATTTATTTTCTTTCGAAAGGAGGATTGCTACTTGGTTCTTTCGAAAGCCCTATTGATTTCGAAGTGGAAAATATAGGCTTGAAACAGGGAGATTTTATTTTTGGATATACTGATGGAACCATCGAGTGTCGAAGCCCAAATAATGAAGAATTCGGCATTGATAGGTTAATCGATTGCCTAAAAAAGTTTTCGATTCTTGATTCAAAAATATTGTGTAAACAACTTATTTCGACCCTTCCTCTCTTCACTAAATCAATTGAGTTTTCCGATGATGTAACTATTATTGCTATTAAAGTAAAATAAAATTCCTTGCAACTTGTTTATAAGAATTTCGTATTTAGTTTTTATCACAAAACAAGGTAATTATGTTATGCAAAAAAAAGTGTTTTTTTCTGCTTCTTTTTTTAGGTTATTGTTGTTATTTGCCTTTTCAGCAATGTTGTTAGCAAATCCATTTGAAGCACGAAGTAAGTTCAACCCAATCAAGTATGAACTTGATTCTCTTGAAAACGGCTTAAAAGTAATTTATTGTGTCGACAAAACCGCTCCAATCGTTGCAACTGTTGTTCATTACAAAGTTGGGTCTCGGGATGAAGACCCCCAACATACTGGCTATGCACATTTCTTTGAACATCTTATGTTCGAAGCTACAGAAAATATTCCAAGAGCTTCAATCGATAAGTATGTTCAAGAGGCGGGTGGAACCTTAAATGCACATACCTCTTACGACGAAACTGTTTACTATTTTAAGCTTCCATCGAATTATCTTAACCTTGCTCTTTGGATTGAATCGCAAAGAATGCGAAAACTTAAAGTTGATAGTGTTGGTGTAAATACCCAAAAAGGTGTTGTAATCGAAGAATTAAGAATGCGTTACGAGAATCAACCCTATGGTAATATGTTGATGAAAATGTCTGAAAAACTTTTCGCAGGAAGTTCTTATGGTTGGGCAACTATTGGATATATTGAACACCTTGAAAAAGCAACAATTGACGATTTCAAAGGTTTCTACGATAATTTTTACAAACCAAACAATGCAATTCTTGTGATAGTTGGTGATATTAACATTCCAGAAACAAAGAAACTTGTTCGTGAGTATTTTGGAATTTATGCACCTTCTGAACCACCCAAAAGAAATGAATTCCATATTCCTCCTTTAAAAGAAAATTACGAGGAAGTGATAAAGGATCCAAAAGCTCAATTGCCTGCTGTATTTATAGGTTTTCGAGGTCCTAAAATTGGAGATCCCGATTATTATGCTATGAGTATTTTAACTGATATTCTTGCCAATGGTGAAAGTTCAAGGTTGTACCAACGACTTGTAAATAAGGAACAAATTGCAGTTGCAGCAAGCCTCTTTCCATTGTCTTTGGAATATACTGGTGGTATACTTCTATATTCTGTTGTTCACCCAAATCAAAGTTTGAAAAGGGCTAAGGAGATACTTTTCGAGGAAATTCAGAAAATTACAAAGGATGGGGTTACCGACGAGGAATTAACTAAAGCAAAAAACATTACAGAAACACAATTTATTCAAGAAAAAAAGAATGTATTGCAAAAAGCCGAGATATTGGCAAAGTACCAAGCTTATTTTAACAACCCAAGCTTGATTAATTCCGAGCTTGAAAAATACCTTTCAGTTACTAAAGAAGATATAAAACGAGTAGCTCAAAAATATCTTTCCTCGAATTCATTTAATGTAACTTTGTTTTACCATCCTAATGGTTATTCTGATTAATTGAGAGGTGAAAATGAAACCAAATTTTGTTTTTATAATTATGTTATATATATTACATATTAGTTTTATGAGAGCAGAACAAAAAATCGATGTTACTCAAAAACCTGAACCACTTCCAGGAAAAGAGTTTACTTTTCCTGAATACCGAGAATCTAAATTATCGAATGATATTAAAGTTTTCATTATTGAAGACCACGAACAACCAACTTTTGCTTTTAGGATTCTTATCCCTGGTGGCTCGGCGTTCGATGGGGATAAACCCGGACTTGCAGAATTGACGGCATATATGCTAACGAAAGGCGCTGGAAAAATGACAGCGCTAGAAATAGCACAAAAACTCGATGGGGTCGGAGCAAGTTTGGATATAAATGCTAATCCTGATTATTTTACAATAACTGGCTCGTGCATTTTGAAACATATACCGACTTTGATGGAAGTTCTTTCCCAAGTTGTTCTTAATCCAACCTTTCCAAAAGATGAGTTTGAAAAGCTCAAAAAAAGAGTAATTTCAGGTATTAAGGACGAAAAAGCTCGACCGCTGAATCTTGCTTCAACTCTATCTAAAAAAATTATTTATGGAGAAAAGCATCCTTATGGAAAAAGGAAAACCGAAGAAATTATCGAGCGAATTACTTTGGAAGATGTTAAATCATTTTACAATAAAT
>JBBIUA010000013.1:0-56466 GCA_037440445.1 Ignavibacteria bacterium | reverse complement strand
CGTGTGCTCTTCCGATCTCAACCACGGGCTCGGCGAACTTGTGGTACCGGTGAAGACGCCGGTTACCCGCATATGGACGGAAAGACCCCGTGCACCTTTACTGCAACTTACTATTGGGTTTGGGTGCAGCATGCGTAGGA
Source organism: Ignavibacteria bacterium (assembly GCA_037440445.1). Lineage (GTDB taxonomy): Bacteria > Bacteroidota > Ignavibacteria > Kapaibacteriales > UBA2268 > Naka2016. The sequence goes on along the minus strand of JBBIUA010000013.1, from coordinate 56,326 downwards.
TAGGTGGGAGGCTGTGAAGCGCCCCTTGCGGGGGGTGTGGAGCCAACGGTGAAATACCACCCTTGCTGCATTCGAATCCTAACCCGGAGGAGTGGATCCTCGGGGACAGTGGTAGGTGGGCAGTTTGACTGGGGCGGTCGCCTCCTAAATGGTAACGGAGGCTTCCAAAGGTCACCTCAGCACGGTCGGTAATCGTGCGTTGAGTGCAAAGGCAGAAGGTGGCTTGACTGCGAGACCGACAGGTCGAGCAGATGCGAAAGCAGGGCTTAGTGATCCGGCGGCTCCGTGTGGAAGGGCCGTCGCTCAAAGGATAAAAGGTACGCCGGGGATAACAGGCTGATCTTGCCCAAGCGTCCACAGCGACGGCAAGGTTTGGCACCTCGATGTCGGCTCATCGCATCCTGGGGCTGGAGAAGGTCCCAAGGGTTCGGCTGTTCGCCGATTAAAGCGGTACGTGAGCTGGGTTCAGAACGTCGTGAGACAGTTCGGTCCCTATCCTATGCGGGCGAAGGACACTTGAGGGGTCCCGTCATTAGTACGAGAGGACCGTGACGACCGGACCTACGGTGTGCCTGCTGTCGCGCCAGCGGCACGGCAGGGTAGCCATGTCCGGAAAGGATAAGCGCTGAAAGCATCTCAAGCGCGAAGCCTGCCCCAAGATTAGGTGTCCCATGGCTTAAGCCAGTAAGGATCCTGGGAGATTACCAGGTCGATAGGCTCCACGTGTAAGCGCGGCGACGCGTTTAGCGGAGGAGTACTAATAGTCCGAGGGCTTACCATTAATTTTTAGGTTGGTTCCCTTCTTCTTTGTCCTTCTTGAATATGTGACCACCTTCGCCCAAAGTTCTCATCTCGCTTCAAACCTTTTTGGTCGGTGGCAATACTGCGGGGGAAACACCTCTTCCCATTCCGAACAGAGAAGTTAAGCCCCGCAAGGCCGATGGTACTGCTGGGTTCCCCAGTGGGAGAGTAGGTAGCTGCCGACCTTTTTTATTTTTCTCTTGTTTTTTTGTCTAATGTTATCTTATCTAACTTATAGGTAAGAAATCTCTGAAACTGAAATTTTATTTCTGAAATAATGTTTTATGGATACAATCTTTGTTTCTTCCAACTTCCGTCGGGTTGGCTTAAATAAGCTATTCGGTCGTGCAGGCGACTTTGCCGTCCCTGCCAGAATTCAAAATAATTTGGGACAAGGCGATATCCCCCCCAAAATGGAGGCAGTGGAACATCCACTGGAAATTTTAATGTAAGGCGGGCTACTTCCCTCATCAAAGTAAAACGTGAAGGAAGTGGAGAGCTCTGCTTCGATGCCCATGCACCTATTCGGGAAAGATATGGTCGAGTTCTGAAATACTCTTCGGATTCTTCAACACTTGTTTTTTCAACTTTTCCGTTAATACGAATCTGCCGTTCAAGTTTATCCCAATAAAACAATAATGAAGCGTAGGGATTTTCGGCAAGTTCTTTTCCTTTTTGGCTTTCGTAATTCGTATAGAAAACAAAACCTCGTTCGTCGAATTTTTTTAATAATACAACTCTCGAAGATGGTATTCCTGATTTGCTCGCAGTTGAAAGCACCATAGCATTTGGTTCGATAAATCCCTGCGAAAGTACTTCGAGAAACCAAATTCTAAATTGTTCAAATGGATTATCGTGTGCGGTACTCTCGACGAATTTTCCTGCGATGTAATCTCGACGTAATGATTGTAGAATAGCAATTAATGTTTCTTTTTCAGGTTCGCTCAATGGGTTTCTTTATTTAATTATTAGAATCTTATAATGTTCAATTGATTTTTTTGTAAAAACCAAAAGATTCCAAAACCCAGAATTTAATTCTTCAAAGGGTAATTGAATCTCGTTAATTTCAGTAGAATTTAAATTAATTTCTACTGAATTACCCAAAATATCAACTAAGATTATTTTATTTATTAATGAACCATCTGCCAACTTTATGCTTGCAAATTGCTCGTTAAATACAACAAAATTGGTTTCCTTTTCCAAATAGTAATCAGTAATAGATGCTGGGTCAAGTGTCCAGAATGTTTTGGTCGTCGACCAAGGGCTGAATTGACTTCCATTGGAAGCCCTGACTCTCCAAAAGTATTGAGTCTTTGGATAGAAATTTACGGTTGAATTGAAGAATGCAGAAGATATATCTGTTTGATTTATAATTAAAGAAAAGTCATCAAATGTTTGGTCTAAACTTACTTGTAAGTGATATTTTGTTGCTCCAGAAATTGGACTCCAAGCGAAAGTGGGTTTGGTTGGAATGCTTGTTGCTGAATCAATTGGTTCAATAAGAGATGGTGCTGCAAGTGGTTGGTCGGCAGTTGTGAATGAAAAAATATTCGACCATCCGCTTTGCTGTTGATTTTTTATTACTGCTACACGCCAGTAATATTTTGTTTTTGGGGAAAGTTGGGTTAAAGTAATATTGGTTATTGGTTAGGTTTTTTCATCAACAATGAGATTCGAAAAATTCGAATAATTGGAAACTTGCAAGGCATAATATTGAGCATCAATTACACTTGACCAAGTTAATGTGACAGGTATTTCAAGATCGGTTGAGTTATCGGCTGGCGAAAGTGGTGTTGGGGGTTGCAAACTGGTATTTGGTGGTGTGTCGGTAATTTTAAACCAATAAGTGAAAGTGCGAAGTGAATCATTTACTTTTACGTTTGAAATTGTGACCGTGTATTTTACTTCTTTTTGGATTGTCGATGCTTTCCAATATAAACAGTTTGGAATGCCATAACCAAGATAGTCGTACTTAATATCCGAAATTGAAAGTTGGTTGTTCGATGGGTCGGTGATCTTAATAGTTGCTTCTGAAAAGTCGATAGTTTTATTGTCGTTGTTCCAAGGGGAACTTTTATCGGCGATTACAGTAAATGAAAGGTACCATGAGTCATCGAAGTAATTGCTTGGATAATCGTTGACAGGATATGCAACAAAATCGCTCATCCAATCGGATAGATTATGGTATTCAGGAAATTGATGAACTTTTAAGGACATGCCTGTCAAAAATAAATTACTTTGGGCTTTGGAGTAACCATCGACTCTTCCGAAAGAGCAGTATTTTAGAAAAGGATTCAACATATTTCTTCGGTGTCCAATATCGGAAACATTTTTATCTATAATCCAAACTTGTATAGCCTTTTCTGTTTCAACAACTGAGGAGGGAGAGAATGCAGAACCCAAGTATAAGTTTGATGTTGAACTACCATTGTAGCCATCTTGCGTATAACATTGATACGAGGATTTTGGGAAATGATCGAGCAAAGCATTTGCCACCGATATTAGTGCACTCTTGGCTACTTCATTATCGAATGCCGAAGAATATTGGAGTGGCTTTAATCCATGAATTGAACGAATATAGTTGACAGCTTCAAATGCTTTTTGTTTTTCGGAATTTTTCAAAACTCCTTCGTTACAGTTGCTAACATCGGGCACCACATCGTAAAGGTCAGTAACATTTACTAATGGAATGTCTTGAGCGAAAAGACTTGTGAAAGTAAATGCAAGTAAGAAAATTATTGTTTGGAAAATTTTTGCTTTCATTTTCCTAAAATATTATGTTAAGACTACTAAATTAATAAAATTTATGTGAAAATTGAAGGTGAAACTTTATACTTTTATTTTTGACCTTTTGTGGATCTTTTATTATGTAGTTTAAATATTCTTATACTTCTCTTCTAACCGAGAGGGCAATTTTATATAATGCAGTAATTATCAGTAAGCCAAGTGCATAAACACCGACAGAAATCATAATTTCGGGAAAAGTAGGGATATAAAAAACAACCTTTCCAAGAGGATTTGGAATGAAACCAGCAATAATCAATCCCATTCCTTTATCAATCCAAATTGATAAAAATGTTGCTATGCAAGCAATCGTAAGCAGACGAAAATTTTTGCGGTATTTTGGAGCGATAAGCAAAATAAGTGAAATAATAGCAAGAACGACCGAAGTCCACATCCAAGGAACTAAGAATGTATTTCCTTCGAGTCCAAAATAAAGCAAACGGAAATGAAGGCTATGTTCGTGGATTCCACTATAAAGTGCAGTAAATAGTTCAAGAAGAAAGAAGAAAACATTGAGAATCATCGCATAAGTAACAATTACGGCAATGTCTTGGATTGCTTTTTCCCCGGCATCGAATTTTGTAAATCTTCGTAGTATTAAACAAAACAGGATAAGTAAGGCTGGACCAGCAGCAAAGGCTGTTGCCAAGAATCGTGGCGCCATTATTGCAGTTAACCAGAATGGTCGAGCAGCAAGCCCTGAATATAAGAAAGCGGTAACTGTATGAATGCTGACCGCCCAAGGAATTGAAAAGATTATTACAGGCTTAATCCATTTTGGTGGTGCAATTCCTTTACGCTCCGATGCAAGTGTGACCATACTGATTATTACATTCAAAATCAAATATCCGAGCAACGAAACAGAATCCCAAAACATCATCGAATGGAGAGTTGGGTGGAGAAATACATTTAGTATACGCAGTGGTTGGCCCATATCAACAAAGATGAAAGTCATGCACATTACAACAGCACCAATAGCAAGAAATTCCCCAAGAATCGTTATTTTACCAAACTCTTTGTGGTTGTGGAGATAGTATGGTAATACAACCATTACGGCAGATGCTGCCACCCCCACAAGAAAGGTAAATTGTGCGATATAAAATCCCCACGTAACATCCCTGCTTAATCCAGTAATAGTTAGACCTTCGGTAAATTGTTGAAGATAATATAAAAAGCCTATTAATAATATTAAAAGTAAAAAGCTGACCCAGAGCCAATAATTTCGACTTCCGCTAAAAGCATGTTCTAACATAGTTCTCCCCTAATTTTCCTTTTTCTTAATTTCGATTTTATGGAAAATTTACTTTTATTCGGTTCTTATTTTTAATTTTGTAACTATTGTGTTAACAAAGTGATTTTTATGAATGCATTGGAAGTAAAAGGAATTTCGAAAAGTTTCAAGGATGTGAGAGCTGTACAGAATGTTTTTTTTTCGATTGAAACTGGAAAAATATTTGGTATTCTTGGACCCAACGGGGCTGGCAAAACAACTACAATTCGTATGATTGCTGGGGTTATTCTTCCCGATGAAGGTGAGATTGAAATTCTTGGAACAAAAGATGTTCAAGGCATCCAAAATCGAATAGGCTATCTTCCCGAAGAGCGTGGTCTTTACAAAAAGATGAAAGTTCTTGACCAGTTAATTTATTTTGGTGAATTAAAAGAAATAAGTAGAAAAGAAGCTGAAGAGCGTGCTAAATACTGGTTAAAGCAACTTGATGCAAGCGATTGGGTAAATAAACGTGTGCAAGAACTTTCTAAAGGGATGCAGCAAAAGGTACAATTTATTTCGACCCTTTTACACGACCCCGATATTTTGATACTCGACGAACCTTTTTCTGGTTTCGACCCCATTAACGTTGAGGTTTTTAAACAAATTATTCTGGATATGAAGTTACAAGGTAAAACAATCTTACTTTCCACTCACAATATGGAACAAGCAGAACAACTTTGCGATGAAGTTTGTTTGATTAATAAAGGAAAAGTTGTTCTTTCTGGTTCAATTGTAGATATTAAGTCGCAAAGAGGAAATGATACCGTTGTTTGTGAGTATTTTGGTACTGATGATATTCACATTTTGCTTTCTGGGGTGAAGATTTTATCGTATTCGCAAAATAGGATTGAATTTCGTTTTGACCCTAATAATTTCCATTTGAAAGAGTTTTTGAAAAGTCTGGTGGAAAGAGTAGAGATTAAGAAAATTGAATTTATGGCACCAAGCCTTCGTGAAATATTTATTGAAGAAGTAACAAAAGTAGCAAACTAATTTAGTAAATTAGATAAAACTTTTAAACAATCCCAACTTTTTTCAATGCCTCTCGCATTTTCTTTCGGGTCTCGGCATTCATTGGTAGAAGTGGGAGCCTATAGACTTCTTTTGTGTAACCAAGCAATGACATAGCATATTTCACAGGGATTGGGTTGGGTTCTACAAAGTTGAGTTCCATTAGTTCAAGTAATTTGTAATGTATCTCTCGTGCTTTGTCGATTTTGTTCGAAAGGGCAAGTTTCACCATTTGCGAAAAGTCCTTTGGGGCGTAATTGGAAATAACCGAAATAACACCTTTTCCCCCAAGTGCTATTATTGGTAAAGTTAATGAGTCGTCTCCTGAAAGGACAGCAAAATCTTTGGGGGCCTCTTTTATAATCTTCATAATTTGGTCCAGACTTCCAGAGGCTTCTTTGGTTGCAACAATATTTGGGCAATCTTTTGCAAGGCGAATTTGTGTTTGTGCAGAAATATTTACTCCTGTTCGACCTGGAACGTTGTATATTATTATCGGAATATCAACCTCGTTGGCAATCAGACGGAAATGTTCATAAAGTCCATTTTGATTTGGTTTGTTGTAATATGGGGCAACAAGCAAACAGGCGTTTGCTCCGTGTTCTTTAGCAAAAATTGTCATATTTAAACTCAACTCAGTTTCATTCGTTCCAGTGCCGGCAATAATTGGAACCCTTCCATTGGAATATTCAATAGCTTCGATTATTATTGCCTGCTTCTCTTTTAACGACAGGGTGGTACTTTCGCCTGTAGTGGCTGTAACAACAATTCCATCAACTCCATTTTCTATTTGGAAATCAATCAGGCGACGCAGAGCTTTGAAATCGACTTCTCCTTTTCGATTGAATGGCGTAATCAGTGCTGTATAAGTGCCGAATGGAGTAAACTTTTTCATTATCTTCCCCCGTTATTTTTATATACTTAAAAAAATAAAAATTGACCAAGTTTATCAAACAAACTTATCTAAATTAATTATTTTTTAAATAAAAACAAAAATTTTTTAATAAAAAATTCATTCACTTGTTGGTTTTTGCATTTTAAATTTAAAGGAAGCGAAAAATTGAATTTTTTGTTAATTCTTAAAATAAAAGGGCTGCTTTTCCAGGGGAAAAACAGCCCAAAATTTTATGTATAAAATAGTTTAGCGACCAGAAACCCTTGGAGCCAAACAAGCAACAATAACAGTTTCGGGGCTAAGTTCGAACTCGATGCCTTCGGATTGTATGTCGCTAATATGTATGGCTTTACCAATCTTTAAGTTTGAAATGTCGATTTCGAAGTGGGCAGGAATTTTATCCGGCAAACATTTTATTTTAACCTTGGAGAGATTCTGTTGTAAAGTACCACCTTCGCGAACACCGATGGCTTGTCCTTTTAATACGATTGGTACTTCGATGGTTAATTTTGTGCCCTCGTGAATACCATAGAGGTCAAAATGCGAGATAGTATCTTTTACTGGGTCGATTTGTATATCCTTCAAAATACAACGATATTCGTTGGAATCTCCATCAATCTGCAATCGGACTATTTTAGTTTCTTTGGTGTGAACAATAGGCTTTAAAGGTTTGAGTTCGGATGCAATTGGAATTGGCTCGATATCTTTTGTATAGAAAATACCAGGAATTAAGCCTTTCTTTCGCAATTGTTTAGCGGAAGTTTTCCCAGTTTCTCTTCTTTTTACTTTGAGAACGATTTCACTCATTTTGCTTGACCAAATTTATTTAACATCATCTTTCAATTTCGAATAAAGAACTAATAGAACGATTATCGTGGGTTCTTATTATAGCCTCGGCAAAAAGTTCGGCAACAGATACAATTTCGATTTTATCGCTTTGCCCTTTGAAAGGAATGGTGTCGGTAATGAATAATTTTTTAAGTGCATCTGTTGAGTTAATTTTGTCTACAGCAGAACCAGAAAAAACAGGATGGACACATACTCCGAAAATATCGAGTGCGCCGCGTTTTTTCAATGCTTCTGCACATTGAATAAAAGTGTTTCCTGTGTCGATTAGGTCGTCGACAATAATAATCTTTTTACCTTCTGGTTCACCAATAATGTTCAGAACTTCCGCAACATTATGTTCAGGTCGGCGTTTATCGATTATAACCAAGTCGGCATTAAGCCGTTTTGCATAGGCTCGAGCAGTTTTTGCTGCGCCAATATCTGGGGCTGCAACAAGAAAATTAGACAAACCGAGTTGAAGAATTCGTCTAATTAAAACTGGAGAAGCATAGAGATGGTCTGAGGGGATGTCGAAAAAACCCTGAATTTGCGAGCTGTGTAAATCGATTGTAATAACTCGGTCGGCACCAGCGCGAGTTATCAAATTTGCAATAAGTTTTGCACTGATTGACACGCGTGGCTGGTCTTTTCTGTCCTGCCTTGCATATGCAAAATAGGGAATAACAGCGGTTACTCGCTTTGCCGATGCTCTTTTAGCTGCGTCAATCAATAAAAGTAATTCTAAAAGATTATCAGCAGGTGCAAAAGTTGATTGAATTATAAAAAGGTCGACACCACGTATGTTTTCTTCGTATTTGACCCAAATTTCACCATCGCTAAAGTTCTTGATTGTAACTTCAGTCAAATTAACGCCGATGTAATCGGCTATGCTTTTTGAAAGTGCAGGGTTAGACCTGCCAGAAACAATTTTGAAATCGAGCATCTTAAAAATAAAAAAAATTTAGCAGGGATGGCAGGATTCGAACCTGCGAATGTCGGCTCCAAAGGCCGATGCCTTAAACCACTTGGCTACATCCCTGTTTTGTAAATACAAAATTATAAAATTTTTTTAAACTACCCAAATTTTGTTTTTTCAAAAAATTATTCGTAATTTTGTAACTCTTTTTTTGAACGAGGTCGAAATGAATAAACTTGATTTTGTGAAGAATTTAGTTGTGGAAAAAACACAAAAGTTCAAACAAGAAAAGGATGGCGATAACTATTCTCCTATTCCAGATTTTAAAGCAGGCGACATTGTCAATGTTGCTGTTCGTGTAGTTGAAGGCGATAAAGAGAGAATACAAAATTACAAGGGTATAGTTCTTTACCGCCGTGGCGAAGGACCAAACCAAACCTTCTGTGTCAGAAAAATTTCTAATGGTGTTGGCGTTGAACGAATTTTTCCCTTGTATTCTCCAATGATACAAAGTATTACAGTTGTTCAAACGAGCAAGGTTCGCCGTGCGAAGCTTTTCTATTTACGCGGTATGAGTGAGCGAAAGATTCGACAGAAGTTGCGTGTAAAATGAAAAAGCGTTCCTGGCTGGACAAACTTACTGATAGTAAAGACCTACCTAAAATTGTTGAACTCAATGAGGAAGGTTCGCTTCATTTTGGCGGTAAAACGATGGTAGTTCCAACTCCTATTGATGTTTATAATTTGATGGCGCAGGTTCCAGAAGGCAAAATCACTAATTTAAACGAAATTCGCAAAGCCCTTGCAAAAAAATACAATACTGATATTGCTTGTCCTTTAACTACTGGAATTTTCGTTTGGATTTCTTCTTGGGCATCTACCGAAGCCAGCGAAGGAAGTTTTATTAAACCTATTGCCTATTGGAGAACTTTGAAATCAAATATGGAATTGAACGGTAAATATCCTGGTGGGGTCGAATCGCAAGCAGAAAGATTGAAAGCCGAAGGTATTCAGATTGTTCAAAAAGGAAAAAAACTTAAAGCCATTTGTAAAGAAAATCAATTTTTTGGATATGATAAATTTGAAATAAAATAACCTATATTTAACTTTACGATTTTTATATATATTTGTATTTGGTTGTTGAACAATTTCGATGAGAAAATAGAACCTTTTGATACACATTTCATTTAATACCAAGGGAAATCGAGAAGTAATTACTATTTTTGATTTTTATAAGAAAGGTAGTGGAAAGCAACGAGTGCTTAAATGTGTATCAAAAGGTTTTAATTTTTAATAAAACCTTTCAAAGGTTAGGAATTTTTTTGTTCCTATCTCTTTTTGCATTTTCAAGCCATTTTGCTTTTTCTCAGGGACTTGATACAAATTTGCTTCAAATTTCCACGCCTGAATTTCACAAAACAAAACTTCCAGAAAGAACTATTTTGAGGCAAAATAATATTTATCGTTATCCTGACTACGATAATCCTCGTTTCCGTTATATTCCCCAAGGTTTTACCAAATATATGGATATTGACATCGATAAAAAAATAATGTTTTATAAGTATTTCTTTTGGTCGAAGCCTGTTGGATATAGTTACATTATCCCTCTTGAGGATTATTTGTCATTGAGAAAAATTGATATCGAAAGGCAAATTTGGGATTCATTAACCAGAAGTTACGACATTCGAACAGCATTAAGCGGGGGTGATATTGCCAGAATTTTAAGCCAGGCTACTGGTTTAACTATCCCAATACCTTCAAATCCTATCATTACTATTTTTGGGAAGCCTCAAATTAGTTTAAATGTCAACGGCGAAGTAAATATTCGAGTTGGCTGGCGTTGGGATATCCAAAACCTTGGTTCCACGTCTGCATTTGGTCAAACTCAATCGTCTCCGATGTTTAGCCAAGATATTCGGGTCAACGTTACAGGTAAAATTGGAGATAAATTAAGTATAGGTACGGATTGGAACACAAGGCGTCAATTTGACTTCGACAATAAGTTCAAAATTGGGTACCAAGGCGAGGACGACGATATTATCAAATTACTTGAAGTTGGAAATGTTACTATGCCTGTTCCATCGACCTTGATTGGAGGTGGACAAGCGCTTTTTGGTGTTCGTGCCGATTTTCAATTTGGGCCTTTGTTTTTAAAAACTATTGCTTCGCAAAAACGCGGCGAAAGGCGTTTTGTCGATGTTCGGGGGGGAACAAGTAAGCAATATTTCTCTTTGCGTGCATACGACTATGCCAAAAATCATTTCTTTTTGGATACTGTTTACAGGAATATTTATCGAGAATATTTTAAAAATTCAACTCCGGTGATTCCTCAGAGTTCTTCGTTTTATAGAGTCAAAGAAATAGAGGTGTATGAATCAACAACGGATGTTCGCGACAATGCTTATGGTGGCAATGCTGTTGCCTATGCAGATTTGGAACCAAAACAGATGAGGCGAAACGACTTGTATCCACCTTCGATGAAATTTACCCCAATTCAAACTGGAGTAGTTGAACGGGGAACTTTTCTTCGCATTGATTCGACTCGTTATAAAATTGATTATAATCTTGGGACTTTAACTATTTTAAATATGCGTCAGGACCGCTATTATGCTGTAGCCTATAGAATTGAAGGTCCAACCCCCGATACTACTGACGATTACTACTTTGGAACTCTTTCGACTCTTGTTGGGGAAAAAGACACTTTGATTTTGAAACTCATTTACCGCCCAAATTTGCTACCTGCATATAAATCTCTTTGGGCAAGACAGATGAAAAATATTTATCAGATAAATGCTACCAATGTCTCTGTAAACGAAACGAAAATTAATATTTGGTATATAAATCAGGGGAATGATTCAACAGATGTGCTTCCTGGGGTGCCAGATAAACTTGTAACAATTTTAAAAGTCGACCAGGTGAACAATGCCACTGGAACACCACCAGGAGATGGTCAGTTCGATTTAAGACCACCTTTTTTCGATCCAATTTATGGAGAGATAACATTCCCAAGTTTGGAACCATTTCGCGAGGGTTTAAGGGATTATTTCGATAAGGCAGGTACACCACAAATTGCCGAACAATTCGTTTTTGGGGAAGTTTACGATACAACATACGATGTTGCTCGGCGAAATACCGCACGCGATCGCTTTGTGATTTCGGGTGAAGTTTCTGGCCGTTTTACTGACCGTATATCTCTTGGAGCTTTTAATCTAACTCCAAATAGTGTTCGAGTTACTCTTGATGGTGTTCCTCTTCGGGAATACGAAGATTACGTAATTGATTATTATTCTGGAACTTTAACCTTGCGTAATCCAAGGGCATCTTTGCCAAATGCAAACCTTAAAATTGAGTATGAACAGCAAGATATTTTTAGCATAAGTACAAGGACATTGCTTGGGCTGCGTGCAGACTATCAACTTTTTAAAAATCGAACCGCCGAAGCAGGTTTAGGATTTACGACAATGTTTTATAACCAATCCCTTGTTACCGATAGAGTTCGTCTGGGGGAAGAACCGGTCCAAAACACAATGTTTGGATTTGATGCTAAAATGAATTGGGAACTACCCTGGTTAACTAAAATAGTTGATTTGCTTCCTTTTCACGATACAAAAGCCACTTCTTCTTTTAACATTCGAGGTGAATGGGCAATGATAATGGCCAACCCTAATCGTCGTACATCGGATGTTGCAAGTGATGGTGGTTCGCCTGTTGTTTACATCGACGATTTTGAAGGTGCTCAACGATACATCTCGCTTAGTCTTACACCTTCACTTTGGACTCACAGTTCACCACCCCAGGATGAACTAATAGCCAACGATGACACAACTCGCGCTAAATTCCGTGGTCGTTTGTTCTGGTATCAATATGCTCTGCCTAGAGTTCCAATACAATTTGTTTATCCCAACAGGGATTATATTCCTGGGCAAGCAAATCTATCTCCTTTGTACATTGATTTTGACCCTCTTTACCGCGGTATTTATAATAAAAATCCAGAATATGTTGATCCCTTTAACCCAACTTTCGATACTTTGAATATCTTTGCAAACAAACCTGAAAATCGTGCTCATATTTGGGGCGGAATGACAAGATTGATTTCTACTTTTAATACAAATTTCGACAATGATAATATCGAATTCATTGAAATAATGATGAGAATCGAAGATTATGAGCCGGGCAGAACAAAAATGTTCATTGAACTTGGACAAATCAGCGAAGATATTATTCCAAACCAACAGATGGATACAGAAGATGGTATCACAAGTGCCAGTCCTATGCCAAATGGTATAATAGATGTTGGTGAAGATGTTGGAATCGATGGATTGAACGACCCTCAAGAAAAAGAGAAATATCCTTATCCTTTGAATTTGGAAGAAGACCCAGCGCGCGACGATTTCAAATTCGATTTTGGTAAAGATGACAGCCAACGTGGTCCAGCGGATTTTGTTCGCTTCAATAATTTTGAAGGAAATGCAATTTCCGAAATGGGGCAATTCCCTGACCAGGAAGTTTTAAATAGAAATAATGGACAAACCATTTCACTTGCCAACGATTATTTTCAGTATGAAATTCAACTAAATCCCAATCCGTTGACTAACCCACAGATTGTTGGGGGAAATCCAGACCAAGGTTGGTTCCTTTACCGAATTCCAGTTCGTAAACCTTCACGCATTGTTGGTAATCCAACATTTGCTAATATCCAATATGCACGAGTCTGGTTCAAAGGTGGGCGAATTAAGTTGGCTATTGCGGAATGGCGCCTGGTGGGTGCACATTGGCAACGAAATAATACAATACAATCTAATGTTAACCCGAATGATAGCGTTCTTTCCGTTTCTTTTGTCAACGTCGAAGAGAATAGCAAAGCCCCAGACTTTTATACTATGCCCCCTGGGGTACAAGCGCCCCGTCGACTCGATAATCCTGACCCAACCAGAATTGTAAGGATGAACGAGCAATCTCTATCGCTTTCTGTTAGGAATTTGAGATATGGCGAAGAAAGGCTTGCTGTTCGTTATTTCCGTCAATTAGATATTTTTTACTATAAAAAGTTGAAATTTTTTATTCACGGCGATGGTTCGATGCCAGATAATTTAGTTCCTGGGGCAATTCCTCCTGCTTATGCTTTCATTCGATTTGGAATTGATTCCTTGAACTATTACGAATACAGAGTTCCTTTGCTTCGTGGCTGGCAAGATATAGAAATTAATCTTGAAGAGTTAACAAGTATTAAGCAAATTAGGGATACAAATAGAATTTACGAACGTCAAACTTTTCCAGTTTCGAACAATCCACTGGCTTCTTATGTTATTCGTGGAAATCCAATACTTACTCGAGTTTTGTTCTTTGGCTTTGGAATTGCAAACCCAGCGGAGCGATATCCAAACGAATTAACAACCACGATGTGGATTGATGAACTTCGTTTGATAAACCCCGAGAATCGAAATGATTGGGCGGCTGTGGCTTCTTCGGAACTTAAACTTGCAGATTTTGCTTCGATAAACGCAACTGTCAATTATACTAAACCAAATTTCCATAGATTAGAGGAAAGATTTGGTAACAGAGTTACTGCTTCGAACTTTTCTATTACTGCTGTTGCAAGCGCCGAAAAACTTTTGCCGAAATTCCTTCAAAAATTTAAAATTCCTTTTACTTATACTCATACAGAAACTTTCGAAAACCCTGAGTTCGTTGCTAATAGTGATATTAAGTTAGAAGAAGCATCTGAATCAGCCCGACAAAATGCACTACAAAATGGAGCAACTCCTTCCGATGCACAAAAAGTTGCCGACGAAGTTCTGTTTCGTTCACAAACTCTACGAATACTTGACAGTTGGGCTGTTACTGGTATGAAAATCGGTATTCCAATTAATCATTGGTTAATTAACGAAACTTTCAATAAAGTTTCTCTTGGATATTCATATTCTCAGGAATTCGAACGTTCCCCGCTTTACGTTCAACGCTTCAACTGGAACTGGAATTTGACATTGCAATATTCTAATTCCATCCCTGAACTAATTACAATAAAACCATTGAGTTTCGTTAAAACTGGTATCTTTTCGATTTATTCCGATTGGAAACTCAATTTTCTGCCCAATAATATTAGTTTAGGTTTGAATATGTCTCGCCGTCGTCAAACAGAACAGTCTCGGTTTCTTTCTTTCCCAAGCCCAGTTATTCGAAGTTTCAACGCTGTACGGACTGGTCAATTATCGTGGAAACTAAGTGAAAATGGTTTGTTAAGTCCTATAATTGATTATTCTTTTAGCACAACAAGTACACTTGTTCCCTACGAACTTGATGAAAATGGTCGCCAGCGGACTGGTAGCCAAATTGCACGAATGATTTTCTTCCGAAATGGTGATATTTTAAGTTTGGGTGCCGATAACATTCATAATCAAAATATTACAATTAATGTTCGACCCAAATTGCCACTTGGAAAATATGCTCGCTATTTGGATAATACTGGAAGTTACCAAGTGAATTATTCATGGAATGACCCATTACAAGAAGATCCAAGAATAAGAAATGTTGTAAAGAATGCCTCTTGGAATAGTTCTATCCGTTACAATGCAAGTTTACGATATAAGTCCTTGCTCGAAGATCTCTTGGGAATCCAAGTCAGAAGTCAACCGTTTGCTTCTCCTTCGACAAAGCCCGATACAACACCTAAAACATTCTGGCAAAAGGTTGGTTCTATTGTAAAGTCCATATTTGTTGATTTTGAAAAAATTGATTTCGTATTCACACAAACAAATTCTTCAAATAACCCTGGAGTGTTTGGTGGTAATGGTTTCGATAATTTTTGGGGACGAGGGCTTTTGTTCCGCGAAAGTGAAGAACGATTTGGTCCTAGTTTTGCTTATCAATTAGGACTAATTGGAAGCCCTCATGGTAGTTTCTCTATTGTGCCATCGTCGAATTTCCCCTTTTTTGCATTCAAAACAAAAACTGGTCGTCGCCCCGAAAATGCAATTTTGCAGGAAAACTTTAACCAAAGAACATCTTTCGAAATTAAAACGACTCGACAACTTTGGAAAGGAGCAAACCTTGATTTGAACTGGAGAACAGAAGTTGGTTTCAACAAGAATCAAACCGTTGTTACAGATTCTTTGGGCAATCCTTATTTTACAAACATAATTGCTACGCAATCGTTTTCTCGAACATACATGACCTTGCCGACTATCTTCTGGATTAATGTTTTTAACAATAATATTGAAAATGTAATAAATCTGTACAATGTTGAAAAAGAAAAAATACTTTCCTCAAATTTAGATACGATAAAGAAGAACCAATTGCTTTTGAATGCACTTTCGGAATCTTTTCCGAAAGGGCTAGAAGCATTTAGTATCTTTCGTGGTGATGCGGGGAAATTTCTTCCAGGAATTAACTGGGCTTTTCGTTGGGAAGGGCTTGAAAAATGGGAACTTTTAAAACCAATCGCTCCTAAAAGAATACTTATAGAACACATCTATTCATCAAAATATCAAGAAAATGCTTTAATTAACGATAATGGCAAGGTTATTCAAGGTCAATCTGTTCAGTATGGTTTTCAGCCTTTCATTGGAATTTCAGTTTCATTTGACGAAAAGAAATACAAAGGAATTTTCACTGCTTCACTTCGGTACAATACTTCCACTAATTTCCAAATTAATTCGACAGCCCGTGCTACGATTGTTCGACAGACAACCGATGAAGTTCAAGCGCAAGCAAGCTACACGCTCCGGGGCTTTGAATTTCCTTTCTTTAATCTTGTACTTCGGAATGATGTTGAATTTAGTTTTCTTGGTTCATATCGAAGAAACAAGCGTGCTACTTATGATATCTTGAATTATACTGGAGAAAAAGGGCGAACTTTGGATGGCAATTCACAAATTATCTTTGAACCAAGAGCCCGCTATTCCATTAGTAATAGGTTGAGTGCTTCGTTTTTTATGCGATACGAAGCTACTTTGACCGAAGGTGCTTCCTCCCCTGGATTTAGCAATTTTCAGGTAGGGTTAGATATTCGTCTTTCTATTTCTGGAGGCAGGTAAAATGATCATCAAAGAAAACTATGATGAGATTGAAAGTTATCTTTCTGATTCGTCGAATTTGAAAGGCTTTTGCGAAAAAGTCTTTATTCCCGAAGATACCCGCGAGCTCCAAGAGTGTATTAAATCTCTTTATAATGATAATATTCCATTTACAATTTCGGCTGGTGGCACTGGTTTGGTTGGAGGAAGAGTTCCTTTCGAAGGTGTTGTTGTTTCGATGGAAAAATTCAACAAAATTTTGGATTTTAATGAGAAGGAGCATTATGTAATTGTAGAAGCCGGAGTTATTAGAAAAGATTTAGATGCTTTCCTCGAAGCCAATGGTTTTTTCCTTCCTCCAAATCCAACCGAAACAAATAGTCTTATTGGAGGGAACATTGCTTGTAATTCTTCTGGGTCCCGTACTTTTAAATATGGAACAATGCGCGATTATGTTTTAGGATTGGATATTGTTTTGCCTTTTGGTGATAATATATATCTCGAAAGAAATAACCGAAATATAGTTTCGAATTGTAATTATGTTTTAGAGGTAAATGATAAGAAGATTGAATTCAAAATACCAAAAATAAATTACCCAAATACCACCAAAAATTCTGCTGGCTATTATTTGCATCAAGGAATGCATTCGCTAGATTTATTTATTGGTTGCGAAGGAACCCTTGGAATTGTTACTAAAGCAAAAATAAAAGTACTACCAAAACCCACGAATGTATTGGGACTTATTATCTTCTTCGATGATTTAACGAATGCTTTCGATTTTTTGGACTCAACCAAAAATCTGAGTAGGTTAACCTTTGATGAAGAAAAAAATGTTGAGAAAGATGAAATTTCTGCTCGATTAATAGAATATTTCGATTATAACTCCCTTGAATTAGTAAGAACTGAATACTCACAGATTCCCTCACATTCGGTTTGTGCTTTCTGGATTGAACAAGAATATGATTCCCACGTTGAAGAAAAGGTTCTTTCAAACTGGTTAGAACATATTGCAAAATTTAGTGCGCTTGTTGACGATACTTGGGTTGCTCTCGACGATAAAAAGCATCGTGAATTTGCTGAGTTCCGACATCTTATCCCAGTTAAAGTTTTTGAACTTCTTTCTAAAAGCCCATTTACTAAAATTGGTTCCGACGTCGCTACACACGATGGGGTATTCAGGAATTTTTATTTAAAATGGGCAAAGCAATTGGAGAAATCGGGTTTGAAACATTTTATTTGGGGGCATTTTGGCAATTCGCACCTTCATCTTAATGTTGTCCCAACAAACGGAAAAGAAAATAATCTTGCAGAAAAAATATTCGATGAACATATTTCCGAAGCATTAATTCTTGGTGGAACTTACTCCGCCGAACACGGTACTGGCAAGTTGAAGCGGAAGTATTTCCAAATTATGTTTGGCGAAGATAATGTCCAAAAAATGAAGGAAATAAAGTTAAAGTTCGACCCGAAAAACTTACTTAACCGAGGGAATCTGTTTTTTTAATTCTTTTCTATAAAGTCTTTTATATTTCAAATGTTCTTGGAAAGTTTTTGCAAATCGGTGCCTACCGCTTCCATCGCCGAAAGCCACAAAATACAAAAAGTCATTCTTTTCTGGATTCAATGCTGCCTCGATAGAGGAAATACTGGGTGAGCAAATTGGACCTGGCGGAAGTCCTTCGTTACGATAGGTATTGTAAAGATTATTTATTTTTAACTCCCTGTGGGTAATTTTTTTACTTTTTGCTGCATATTGCACTGTTGGGTCGGATTCAAGTTTCATATTACGAGCAAGGCGGTTATAGAAAACGCCACTAATTGTTTTTCTTTCGCTTTCCAAAGGGCTTTCGAGTTCAATTATCGAAGCAAGTGTTAAAATGAAATGCCGACTTAAGCCTTTCTTTTTTGCCAATGAATCGAATTTCTGTTTCCAGATTTTGTTTTGGGTTTCAACAAGCCGTTCGATTACAGTTTTGGGGTCACTATCCTTGAAGAAAAAGTATGTTTCGGGCATTAAGTAACCTTCGAGTGAGTTTATAGGTATGTTCAACTTCTCGATGTACTTACTTTTTCGTATTTCTTTGAAAAATTCTGTTGTATCAATATCAAGGGATTTTTGGGTTATAAGTGCAAAATCGCTTAATGTAATTCCTTCGGGATAGGTAACTTTTACAATAGATAATTGCTTGCCAGAAATAATTGCTTTGATTACATCAAGATTGGTATTCGATGAATTAAACTTATAGGTTCCTGCAACAGGATTACATTTTTTTGAGGAACAATAAATTTTTAGCAATGGAACAAACATTTCTTTTGGTTTTAATATTCCTTTCGAATTAAAGATTTCTACAATTTGAGTTAAAGTTGCTTTTTTTGGTATTCTGACATTTATTTCTTTCTCTGAAATTCTTCGGTTTAATAATACTATTATGTAAAAAGAAATGAGGATAATTGCTCCAACTAACAGCGAAATAGATATGATAACTATCTTTTTTATCTTCTTTTTAATGTTTGCTTTCATAAAATAAAAATATTACTAAATAGTTATATAGTTATTAAAGTAATTCTAAATTATTAAAAAAGGTGTTAAAAATGGGGATAAAAATTGTATTTCCTGGAAACAAGAAAGTTGATGCAATTATGCCAAGTGGATTTCGTATCCAAACCGACCAACCTGTTCGAGAAGGTGGCGATGGTACTGCCCCAGCCCCTTTTGAACTTTTTCTTGCTTCGATTGGTACCTGTGCTGGTATTTATATTGTTGGTTTTTGTGAAAGTCGTGGAATTCCCTATGACGACATTGAAATAATACAAGACCTTGTATACGATCCTATTGCAAGAAGAATTTCAAAGGTAAAACTTGAAATTCGTGTGCCAAAAGATTTTCCCGAAAAATATTACGATGCACTTATTAAATCTGCAAATATCTGCGCTATTAAGAAAACTATTGAAAATCCGCCAGAATTCGAAACATTCACAACGGTAAAAGAAATCTAAATTTGGAGTGTTTTAATTAATCACGATAAGTATTTAAGCATAAAGGACTAATCCATCGTAGGAAAGATAGAATCCTTCTGGAAGTTCGCTTTCGCATTTGGAATGAAGGATCTGGTGGGCAATATGGATAAAATATGTCCTTCTTGCGTTTATCTTTTTTGCAACCTCTAATGCTTCGTTTAAATTAAAGTGGGTGGAATGTGTATCGTATCGTAAGGCGTCCAGAATAAGAATTTCAAGGTTCTTCATTTTGTCAATTGTTTGTTCTGGAATAAAATTTGTATCGGTGCAATATGCTAAATTTCCGATTCTGAAACCAAGAACAAGCATTTTACCATGGTAAAGTTGTAAAGGTTCGAAAGTTATGTCTCCAATTGTAAAAGGTTTGTCATCAATTATTTTTATATCGAGGATTGGAATGCCACCGCCCAACTGTTCAGGTTCCTCAAAAATGTAGAAAAAAGTTTTCTTTATCCTTTCCAAGGTCGGCATATTGACAAATATTTGAACAGGACGGCGGGTTGTGTAATTGAAAGCCCGCAGGTCGTCCAATCCACCAATATGGTCGAAGTGAGCATGGGTGAACACAACTGCATCTAATTTATCGACTTTATACAAAAGCATTTGCTGACGAAAGTCTGGTGTTGTATCGATAACAACATTTGTTGTAGGAGATTGAATTAATAGGGAAGTTCGGAGTCTTTTATCACGAGAATCGTTGGATAAGCAAGTTGGGCAATTACATGAAATAGTAGGAACTCCAGAAGAGGTGCCACTTCCAAGAATTGTAAACTTTAAACCTTCAAACGACATGACTTTCGGCGTGGTATGAACTGCGAACTAAAGGACCCGATTCCACATGACGAAATCCAAGTTCGATACCAATCAATTTGTATTGTTTAAATTCCTCTGGAGAAACATATCGGTCGACAGGTAAATGCTTTGGTGTTGGTTGGAGATACTGGCCGACAGTAAAAATATCAACGCCTATTTTTCTCAGGTCCTTCATAACTTCGATAACTTCTTCGAATGTTTCACCAATACCAACCATTATACCAGTTTTTGTAATGAATCCTTTTTCTTTGGAGTATTGTAGAACTCTTAAGGAGCGTTCATACTTTGCCTGTGGTCGAACTATCCTGTACAATCTTGGGACTGTTTCAATATTGTGATTTAGGATGTTTGGTTTTGCATCCAAAACTCTTTGCAAGCACTCTAAATCACCTTTGAAATCAGGAATAAGTACTTCGATAGAAACTTTTGGGTTGAGCCGTCGAACTTCTTCTATTGTTTTTGCCCAAATAATAGAACCTTGGTCGGGAAGTTCGTCACGATTGACTGAAGTAATTACAACATGGGAAATTCCCATTTGCTGAACTGCGATGGCAACTTTTAAGGGTTCTTCTGGGTCGACTGGCTGAGGTCTTCCAGTTTTGATTGCACAGAACCCACAGGAGCGTGTGCAAATATCACCAAGAATCAAGAAAGTTGCTGTCCCGCGTCCCCAGCATTCACCAATATTAGGACAATGGGCTTCTTCGCAGACTGTGTGCAAAGTTTTCGAGCGCATCATTCTTTTAAGATTGGCGAAAATCTCGCCACCCGGAGCGCGAACCTTAAGCCACTCTGGTCGTCTTTGTATCTGGGTTGGCTCCGTTGTTTTGTTGGGATAATCTATCTTATGCATTTATTGCCCTAAATATGCTTTTAAAGCTTGACATCGAGCATTATGTTTAAGTTTTCGTATTGCTTTTTCTTTGATTTGTCTTACTCGCTCACGTGTTAAGTTGAATTTTTCTCCAATTTCTTCCAAAGTTAAAGGAGTTGTTCCAATTCCGTAGAAATATCTAATCACATCTGCCTCTCTTTCGGGCAAAGTTTTAAGAAGATTTTCAATTTCAATTCGAAGTGATTCTTGAATTAAATGGTGGTCTGGTGGTGGTTGTTGTTCGTTTGGTAAAACATCGAGCAATCGATTATCTTCGCCTTGAACAAATGGAGCATCGACAGAAAGGTGTCTACCAGCAATTCTAATTGTTTCGTGGATATCGGCGACGCTCATTTCAAGTTGCTGAGCAAGTTCCGATGTGGTTGGTTCTCGTTCAAACTTTTGTTCAAGTTCACTGAATTTCTTTCCAATTTTATTTAATGCACCAACACGATTCAATGGCAAACGAACAATGCGAGATTGTTCGGCAAGAGCTTGCAAAATCGACTGTCGAATCCACCATACTGCATAGGAGATGAATTTAAATCCTTTAGTTTCGTCGAATCGAGTTGCTGCTTTAATTAAACCAAGATTCCCTTCGTTGATTAAATCTCCGAGTGTTAGACCTTGATTCTGATATTGCTTAGCAACAGAAACGACGAATCTCAAATTGGCTTTGACAAGTCGTTCCAATGCCATTTGTCCTTCTGGGCCACCTTTCTTGATTTTCTTTGCTAATTCGACTTCCTCTTGTGGGTCCAAAAGTTCATATTTACCAATTTCTTGTAAATACTTGTCTAAAGATTGACTTTCGCGATTAGTATATTGTTTAGTTATTCTCATAATTCATTAGTTTAATTTAACATATAACAAAAGTTTTAACGATTGACTTTTTTTAATATTTTAAAAGCTTTTGCCTAAAATTTTGTTATATTTCTTTCTATTTAAAAGAATGTTAAGAGCAGAATTGAAATATGGGTCGCTTTGAAGTATCTTAGTTTTCCTGTTTTCAAAAGATTCATTCCTAAAACTGATTTCTTTACGTAAGATTTCAAGAATTTTTGATTTATTATCCAAAATATTTTTTTCTAAGCTTTGTTTTGTCATATTCTTAATTTGGGTTAATTTGTTTGTTAGATTATTAATTTCAGGGGAACTTTTAGCAATTTGGATTAATGTATCCAAAAGAATTTCGAAAGGTGTTTTGTATTCCAATCTTTTGTTTTTCAAGTAGTCGGCAAACAATTTTATTAGTTTTTCGTCGGGAGGAGTTCCATTTTTCAATTGCCCAGTATTTTCGAGGTATGCAACAAAAAAAGCAAACAAGTTTTTCTTTTTTAAAAATTGGACGAAAGTACTTTCGGAATCGCTTTTTACAACAATATCTGGTTGAATTCCATTCGATTCAACCACTTTTCGATGATTCTTTGTGAAAAAAATGGAGTCGGTATGGTAAAGTTGATTGATTTTATCGATTGTTTCGGTGTTAAAATGATTTCGGTTGATACATCTTCCCGATGGAGTAAAATATTTCGATGTTGTAATTTTAAGGAATGTATTGTATGGCAATGTAATAATGCTTTGCACCAAGCCTTTACCAAAAGTTTGCTCTCCAACAATAACACCTCGGTCGTTATCCTGAATTGCACCAGCAACAATTTCGCTTGCGCTGGCGCTCCCTTTGTTTACTAATATTACCAAAGGGGTTATAGTATCGATTGGGGCGAAAGTAGCACGATATTGAGTCGAATCATAACCTTCTCGCATCTTAACTGTGACTACAACCGAACCTGAAGGTAAAAACATCTCACAAAGTTGAATTGCAGATTCTAATGTTCCTCCTGGGTTATCTCGTAAATCGATTATTATCCCCTTTTTTTGTTGCGAAGGTAGTTGAACAAATTCTTGCATAAGAGTCTTTAACTTTTCAACTGCAGCTTCGTTGAATCCTTCAAGTCGTACAAAGCAAACTTTACCATTATTTACATCTAAAATTTTAAAAAAGGAAACATAAGGGAGTTCAATACTTCGACGATATGTATTGATGGTAATTAATGAATCAATACCTTCACGTTTAACAATTATTTGGATTGGTGTATTTTCCTTTCCGGATGTGTATTCTTTTAGAATGTCCAAATTTGGTGG
The DNA here is from genome assembly GCA_037440445.1 of Ignavibacteria bacterium. Taxonomy (GTDB): domain Bacteria; phylum Bacteroidota; class Ignavibacteria; order Kapaibacteriales; family UBA2268; genus Naka2016. The sequence goes on along the minus strand of JBBIUA010000013.1, from coordinate 32,956 downwards.
AAGTATAACAGAATCAATACCAATAATAATATCTCCTATCTTTAATCCTGTTATTTCCTGTGCTGTGGAATCCACAAAGTTTGCTACAACGATAGAAGAATCGTAGATATTTGCTAAAATGCCTAAACCAACATATGGAGGGTTGGAGAGAACCTTTTCCAGTTCTTCTTCTGAACTAAAAAAAATTGTATATGGGTCGAGTTTCGAAGTTACTCCTTCGATTGCATTAAGAATCAACTGCTCGGGGTTTAATGGAATGACATAGTTTTTAAGGAGTTCTCTTAAAAAAGCTGCAAATAATTCTGATGATTTGAAAATTTCGTAATAAAATTCGTCGTTTTGTTCGTTTTGCTCGATTGGTTTCAACTGGTTATAAATTGACTCTATAAGACTATCTAAGGAAATAGAATCGGGATTTATTTCATCACTTTCTGGAAGTGACTCACCATCTGGAAAAGTGTCGTTCTGATATTGTTCGTTTTCGTTGTTCAATTTCTCTGGTTCAGGTTCATCGTAGAAGTAATCGAGTAGATTTTGAGTTTCTTGAAGACATTCCTCATATCGATATAATGAACAATTTTTAGGATTAAACAGGGCAAAAAGAAAAACAAAAATTATTATTAAGAATTTCATTTAAATTAAATATTAAATATCAAGTTCTTTTTTAGATAATCAACTATTTGGGAAATGTTGATACGAATTTGCTTCATAGAATCACGGTCGCGAATAGTAACAGTTTCGTCTTTCAATGTATCCCCATCGACGGTGATGCAGAATGGGGTTCCTATTTCGTCCTGCCTTCTATATCTTCGACCGATAGCGCCAGAGTCGTCGTACATCGATTTAAAATACTTTTGCAAGTTTTGATGGATTTTTTTCGCAAGTTCTGGCATACCATCTTTGTTGACTAAGGGGAAAACAGCCACTTTGATAGGTGCTAATTGAGGAGTAAATCGCAGAACTGTCCTTTTTTCCATTGTCCCTTTTTCGGTGGGGGCTTCGTCTTCATCGTATGCGTTGCAGAGCAAAGCCATAGTAGTTCGTGTAACTCCGCCGCTTGTTTCTACCACATAGGGGATATATCGCTTGTTGTTGACTGTATCGACATATTCGAGTTTTTTCCCACTATAGTTTTGATGATTTAACAAGTCGAAATTGGTTCGGGAATGTATTCCTTCGATTTCACCCCAACCAAATGGGAAGAGAAATTCTATGTCGACAGCGCGATTTGCATAATGGGCAAGTTTTTCGTGTTCCTTAAATCGAAGAGTTTCGGGTTTAAAGCCTAAAGTTTGATACCATTTCATTCGTTCCTCCATCCAATATTCGAACCAATAATTTTCGGTTCCAGGTTCGATAAAGTATTGCATTTCCATTTGTTCAAATTCGCGGGTTCGGAATAAAAAGTTTTTTGTGTTAATTTCATTACGAAAGGCTTTACCTATTTGTGCTATCCCGAATGGAATTTTTTGTCGTGAACAATCGAGCACATTTTTAAAGTTCACATAAATTCCCTGTGCAGTTTCTGGACGAAGATAAACTGTACTCGATACATCTTCGACTGCGCCAATGAATGTTTTAAACATTAAATTAAAGTTCCTGACCTCGGTCCATTCGGTTGTTCCGCTAACTGGATCGGGTATTTTGTATTCAACAATAATATCGTAATAATCTTTTGGGGTCGATGCTCTGGACAACTTCTGTTCAATTTCGTTTGCAACATCAATTTTGTTTTTCTTTTTTAAACGTTCTATATATTCTTCGATTAGATTATCGGCACGATACCTTGCTTTGCTGACTTTGTTGTCTATCATTGGGTCGGTGAATTGCGAAACATGTCCGCTTGCTTCCCATACTTTTGGGTGCATCAGGATGGCTGCATCAATTCCTTCGATGTCGTCGCGATAAGTCATTGCTTTCCACCATGATTCTTTTAAGTTTCGAAGTAGTTCGACTCCGAGCGGACCAAAGTCCCAGCAACCATTCAAACCACCATAAATTTCTGAAGACTGAAAAATAAAACCACGCCGTTTTGCTAAAGATATGATTGTGTCGAGTTTGACCATTTTTGATCTTTTTAAAAAATACAAAATTACGAAAACGATATTTAGCAAATTTGATTTTCTTATTTTAGGTTTTCGTTATTCTTTTTCTCTCAATGAAGTTATCGCGTAGATTATTTTTATCGATTTCTGTTCTAAGTTCTTTTCAACACTTTGTTTTGAAATCACAATCGAAAGAGATATTTACTAAAAAGGCGGAACAAATGATAAAACCACCGAGGCTACGGAAAAACGACCTTGTTGGAGTTGTGGCTCCGGGGACTGCGGTACCCGACCCAAATGATATTTTTCGTGCTCAAGAAATTATTTCGAATTTGGAATTGCGAGCACAATTTTCCAAAAGCATTACTCAAGGAACAAATTACCGCTCGCGTACTGTTGCGGAGCGAGTTGATGAACTTATGAAAATGTTTCTAAATCCAGACATTCGGGCAGTTTTCTGTGTTCGTGGTGGTTATGGCAGTGCACAATTGTTGGACCAACTTGATTATTCAATAATAAGAAAAAATCCTAAAATTTTTTTGGGTTATAGCGATATAACTGCATTACATATAGCATTTCATAAATTTGCTGGCTTAGTTACTTTCCATGGTCCAATGCTTCTTTCCCCGTTTTCACAATATACATTTGATAGTTTAAGAAAAATTTTATTTGGCGAGGAACTTTTGCCGTTGGTTCGTAATCCAGAGGAAAAGGGAACAATTCGAAAAAACCACTTTGTTAGAACACTGAAAGAAGGGACTGCCGAAGGAATTGTCGTTGGAGGTAATCTGTCGATTATTTGCTCTTTGCATGGGACACCGTTTGAATATGATTTCAAAGGAAAAATACTTTTACTCGAAGATGTCCAAGAAGAACCTTACCGAATTGACAGAATGTTGAACCAATTGCGATTAAGCGGAAAACTCGAGCAAGTCAATGGAATTGTATTTGGTGAATGTAAGGATTGTGTCCCTACTAGTCAAAATGTATGGGATTTTTCATTGGGCGAAGTAGTGGATTATTATTTTAAGCAGTTGGAAGTTCCTTCTTTTTATGGACTATGTATCGGGCATACTGCCGACCAAGCAACGTTTGCCATTGGTGCAAAGGCTCTTTTAGATGCTACAGAAGGTACAATTCGATATCTTGAACACGTTGTTGAATAAAAAAGGCGGGTAAATCCCGCCTTTTAGATGTTTGTTGAAATTATTATTTACTGAATGTCCTTTACTTCGAATAATTCAACTTCAAAAATTAATACCGAGTTTGGGGGGATTTTCCCAACTTCTCTATCCCCATATCCTAAAGAAGGTGGAATGTAGAAAACAAACTTGCTACCTTCGGGCATGAGCATAAGTCCTTCCTGGAAACCACGAATGAGTTTATCCAATTCGAATTCTGCGGGTTGACCTCTGGAGTAAGAATCATCGAAAACAGTACCATCAAGTAATGTTCCTTTGTAATGAAGTTTTACTTTGCTTGTGGCAACAGGTTTTTTCCCGCTTCCCAATTTTAGAACTTTAAATTGTAATCCCGAAGCAGTTTCTGTAATTCCCTCTTTTGTTTTATTTTCTTTCAAAAAGTTGTTGGCTTTTTCAAGATTTTCTTGTGCTATTTTCTTCAATTCCTTTTCTCGAGCTTCCATCTGAGCTTTTCTTCTTTTTTCCAAATAGGATTGTAACTCTGCAAGGTATTTTTGTATGATGGAATCAGGTACTTGTGGTTGCCTTTGCAATATTCCATCTTGGAAGCCAGCAAGAATTAGATTATAATTTAAATTTAACGAGTCGAATTTTACCTGATTAAAAATGCTTCTTCCAACATTATAACCAACGGAATACGCCGTTGTGTCGTTGTGGGTTTTGAATTTAGATTCTGCTGAAAATGAATCAACAAGGCTCAAGAATAAAAGAAAAAAAGAGAACGCAAAAAAACGATAGAACATAGAACCTCCTAATTTATTCACCAATATTATCTAAAAGATGTCCAAGTTTTAATTTTTTTGTTAACAAATAATGATAGTTTTTTTCATTTGGTTGGATTTGCAAAGGAACAAGTTCGACAACTTCAAGACCGTAACTATTAAGTCCAACTCGTTTTTTTGGATTGTTTGTAAGCAATTTCATCTTTCGAACACCAATATCGGCGAGGATTTGCGCACCAATTCCATAGTCTCGGGGGTCGGGTTGAAAGCCAAGCATAATGTTGGCTTCGACAGTGTCGTAACCTTGTTCCTGTAATGCATAAGCTCTAATTTTGTTTACAAGACCAATATCGCGACCTTCCTGTCGCATATATAGCAAAACGCCTTTACCTTCGGCGGATATTTGATTTAAAGCAGCATGAAGTTGGTCGCCGCAATCACATCGAAGTGAACCAAAAACATCGCCGGTCAAGCATTCTGAATGAACCCGAACAAGGATTGGCTCATTTGGTTCCCAGGTCCCTTTGATTAGGGCAACATGTTCTTTGTTATCTACGATATTTTTATAAACTTTTACTACGAAATCCCCAAAACGAGTTGGGAGCGATGCCGAAGCAACGCATTTAACAAGTTTATCTCGTTTGAATCTGTATGCAATTAAATCTTGAACAGTAATAATTTTCAGATTATGCTCTTGAGCAAATTTTTCCAAATCGGGGCGGCGAGCCATAGTGCCATCGTCGTTGATGATTTCGCAAAGCACTCCAGAAGGATATAAGCCAGCCAGACGCATCAAATCGACTGCTGCTTCGGTATGTCCAGCTCGCCGAAGTACACCCTCGCGAACAGCAATAAGCGGGAAAATATGGCCTGGTCGAGCTAAATCACTGGGTTTTGTATTTGGGTTTACAAGAGCACGAACAGTCTTTGCTCGGTCGAAGGCAGAAATTCCAGTCGTTGTTCCGTGTATGTAATCAACCGAAACGGTAAATCTTGTTCCGTGCAATCCAGTGCTTTCGCGAACCATTATATCGAGTTCGAGTTCTTTGGCTCGGTCTTCGGTAATTGCTACACAAATCAAACCACGAGCGTGGGTTGCCATAAAATTGATAGTTTCTGGGGTGCAAAGTTCTGAAGCGGCTATTAGATCACCTTCGTTTTCTCGGTCCTCGTCGTCTACAACGATTACCATTCTGCCCGAGGCTAAATCCTTTAACGCATCCTCGATTTTATCCATAGCAAGAGTTATTTCTTATTGTTTTTTCCCTGCTATTGCTGTCTTTTCGAATTGAATTTTACAATTATCGGAAACCTGAAGTGTGATAGTCGAACCATCCATATCCACAATTGTTCCATGAATACCTGAAGAAGTAATTACTCGGTCACCTTTTTTCAAAGTTTCAATCATCTTTTGGTGTTCTTTTTGACGTTTCTGGGCAGGTCGTATCATCAAAAAGTACATAATTAAAAAGATAGAGGCAAACATAATGAGGGTGACGAGCATACTTCCCCCAGCATTCTGTCCACCACCTTGCGGGGGGACAAAAGCAATTAGATTTGCAAAAGTTAGCATTTTTTGTTCCTTTCTTAAATGTTACTCTTTTTCAAAATTCAAAATTAATTTATTTTTCCAAAGACGGAATTCATCGGAAAGTATTTTTTCTCTGGCAGTTGTAACAAGCCATCGATAAAATGCCAAATTTTGATAAGTTGCCAGAGTCAACCCCAAAATTTCTTCAGCAATAAACAAATGTCGAAGATATCCCAAGGTAAATTCTTTGCTAATTTCATTATCCAGGCCAGGGTCAATAGGTTCTTTCGAAAATTTGTACTTTGAGTTTCTGATGTTGATTTTTCCTCGAGAAGTGAAAATTTGCCCATTCCTTGCATTTCTTGTTGGTAAAACACAATCGAACATATCAATTCCTAATTCAATACAATTCAATATGTTGGTTGGTGCTCCTACTCCCATAAGATATCTTGGCTTATCTATTGACATATAGTTGGTGCAAAGGTCGGTCATCGAATACATCAATTCTTCTGGTTCGCCAACAGAAAGTCCTCCAATAGCATAACCATCAAAATCTAATTGTAAAAGTTCTTCAATTGATTTTTTTCTTAATTCTGCGAACGTTGCTCCTTGAATAATTCCAAAAAGATATTGGTTGCGGTTCCATCTCGGAGTCGTATTATCGAATACTTTTTTGCTTCGATTAGCCCATTGAATTGTTCTATTAAGGGATTCGTTAGCTTTTTGATAATCGATAGGGTATTCGACGCAATCGTCTAAGACCATCATAATATCGGAACCAAAAGTTCTTTGAATTTGGATAACCTTTTCTGGTGTGAAAAAATGTTGAGAACCATCGATGTGGGAGCGAAATTCAACACCTTCGTCGGTGAATTTTCGAAAACTTTGCAAGGAAAAAATCTGGTAACCTCCGCTATCGGTTAATATTCCATTTTTCCAATTGATGAAGGAGTGTAATCCTTCGAAATGTTCAATAACTTCTACTCCTGGCCTTAGGTAAAGATGATAGGTGTTGCCCAAAATCAGATTGTAGCCAATCTCTTTAACTGTGTTATGTGGAATAGCCTTAACTGTTCCGTAAGTTCCAACTGGCATAAATACTGGAGTTGGAATTTCTATTCCATTTAGATTCATAACGCCTGCTCGGGCTTTGCAGTCGGAGGATTGTGCAAGGATTTTGAAAAAAATTTGCTTCATTTTCTCGCAAAAAATTTCTTCTCAATAAAAGTTTTGACTTTATTTCTTAAGAACAAGGAAAGCGAAACTCCAATTGTATCTGCTAACCAATCGGTAATGTCGCAGACCCTTCCAGGTACAATGATTTGATGAACTTCATCAAACAAACCATAAAGTGAACCGAAAATCAATACCAAAACTATTACTTTTGCTTTATTTTCCAATCTGGAAAATGCAATTAAAAGTGAAATCCCAAAAAGAAAAAATACAAACGTATGAAGAAGTTTATCCTGAAGGTTAAATGCCGATGGTGGTAACAAATAATTTGGTATATGAGAAAGTGTAAATATTAAAATTGCAAGCAAAATTGCTGGAAGATAAAGAAAAAATAGACGAAATTTCATTTTTTCAAATTAGCTCCCGAAGAGTTTCAATCAAAGAAGAAGAAGTAAGTGTTTCCATTCCATATTTGGCTGCATATTTGTCGCCGGAAAGTGAGTGAATAAAAGAAGCAAAGGAGGTTGCTTGAAGTGGGGGTAATCCTCGCGCAAGCATAGTGGCAATAATTCCTGTAAGGACATCGCCACTTCCGCCAGTAGCCATACCAGGGTTACCATTCAAAGTAAGATAAGATATATTTCCGTCGGTTGTTACAGGAGGTACATATTTTAAATGAATTATGCAATCTAGTTTTAATGCCCATTCTTTAGCCACGAAGAAGGCATTTTGTTCAATTTCATTCCGATTTAGTTTCGTGATTCGCGAAAATTCACCGCAGTGTGGGGTCAAAACAATATTCTTCGATAATTTCCAAGAAGGTTCAATAATTTTTAATGCGTCAGCATCGATAACAATTTTTTTTGTGTCGTAGAAATTTTCTACAATCTTTTTTACAAGTTCCAGAGTTTCGTTTTCATCGCTAATTCCTGGACCAATAGCAATCGAATCGCTGCGTTCAATTTCACTTTTCAAAATTTCAAACGAACTCAATGCGATTGAACCACTGGCAGTGGCTTGCAATGGTAATCTTATCACCTCGGGCAAAACTGCGGGATGGAAAGAAGTGCTTGCAAGTATTGTTAGTCCGGCTCCACTCCTAATCGAAGCATTTGCAGAAAGTGCAGCAGCTCCAGGGTATCTTTCTGAACCAGCAATAATGAGCACTCTTCCGTAATCGAATTTGGAACTAATTCGCTTCCTTGTGGGTAAGATTTTGGAAATATCTTCTTCAGTGAAGGCAAAGGTTTTTGAAATGCTTTCGATAATAAAATTTGGTGCCCCAAGTTCTGCAACAAAAATTTTTCCAGATTGTTTTACTCCGTCGTTAATTAATAAACCTAATTTGTATGCATACATAGTAATTGTATAGTCGGCGTCGAAGCAGAAAGAACTTGCCAAACCATTTAGTGTATTGAGCCCGGTTGGGCTATCGATAGCAATTTTTAAACCACGAAACGTTTTTAACTTTTTTAGAATGTCCAAAGCAAGTCCTCGAATATTTTCGCTGCCACCCACACCAATCATTGCATCAACTACTACATCAAAGTTTAAATTTAAATTTTCTACTTGTTCGGTAGTTTCCAATTTCACAAGTTGAATTCCAATTGCGTTTAAACAATTGAAATTCATTCTTGTTTCTGCACTCATTTTGTTTTCGTCCCCAATCCAAAATATTTGAATTTGGTATTTATTGAAAAGATGTCGAGCCAAAGCGAATCCATCGCCACCATTGTTTCCGCTTCCACAGAATATCCCAATTTTAGGGTTGGTAATTCCTTTTTTTTCAAAAACTTGTTCAATGAAAATTGCACTGGAACGAGCAGCATTTTCCATTAAAATTTCAGAAGATATTTTGTATTTTTCAATTGCTGTTGTGTCGGCAATTCTCATTTCTTCCGGTGTAAGAATATATTTCATATTCCCTCCTCTTTCGAAAAAACTTGTTCCATGAGTTGAATAATTCCGTCGATGGTATGCAAGTTAGAAACAAAAATATTTGAAATCCCTTTACTTTTTAAAGAATCTGCTGTCATTGGTCCGATTGCAAAAACCTTTGCTTTTTCGATAATATTTTTTGCAGGAATATTTCCGAAAATTTCAAAAAAATTGTCGACGGTCGAAGAAGCAGTAAAAACGATTGCATCGGCGTTCGATTTTGCTATTCTTTCTTTTTCCTCCTCTGTTGGATAAGTTCGATTTATTCTATAAACTATTAGAGATTCATATTTTTGGCAAGTTTTAGAAAAAAAATCACTTATTGGGTCTTTATTGAAATCCCCTTTGATTCGCAAAATGGTATTTTTCGAAATATCATATTTCTTTGAAAATTCCTCGATGAAGGCATTCGAATTGTATCGAGATGGGACAAAATCGGGAATAATGCCGTATTTTTTTATCTCAGAAGCAGTTTTTTCTCCCAGTGTAGCAATTTTAGTATAGTTTAAGTATCTGGAATCAAAGTTGTTGTTGAACAAATTCGAAAAGAAATAGCGAACTCCGTTTTGACTAGTAAAGATTATCCAATCAAATTTTTTTTCTTTTAATTCTAAAAGTTCTTTTTTTGTAAGTGTTACCGGTTCGGTCGTAAAGGTCTGAAAAGGCAAAAGTTCCGCACCTTCGAAAATCAATTTTTCGAAAAGTGATTCGGATTGGTCAAGTGCCCGAGTTGTTATTACTTTTTTTCCGAATAAAGGTTTTTTTTCGAACCAGTTTAGTTTATGATAAAAATTAGTACAGGGTGAAATAATCGTCAACAAAGGAGGTTTTAAATTTTCTTTGGTTTGTATTTCTGGCAAACAATATAAAGGGGCAGTAAAGGATTTTTGTCGTGGGGTTGTTGCTTCGACAATTATAGCAGCAGGGGAATTTCTATCGAAACCATTCGAAATTAAAGAGTTTACAAAATTCTTCAAGTTTGCAGAGCCCATATAAACAGCAATAGTTGAGTTATTAAATTTTGATAGAGTTTTGAAATCGATTTGACTTTCGAGTTTTGTTGGGTCTTCGTGTGCAGTAATAATAATAACTCCAGTGACAAGAGCACGGTGGGTAAGTGGTACACCGCTATACGCTGAAGCTCCTAAAGCCGATGTAACACCTGGAACAACCTCGAAGTCAACATTGTTTTCTTTTAAAAATAAGCCTTCTTCTGAACCACGACCGAAAATATACGGGTCGCCTCCCTTGAGTCGAACAACTTTCTTCCCTTCCAGAGCAAAGGACAACATTAATTCATTTATTCTATCTTGCGAAAAAGTAGGTTTTCCAGGTTCCTTTCCGACATAAATTTTTTTTGCATCATCCTTTGCATAGTTTAGTAAAAATGGATTTACAAGTCTATCGTAAAGGATGACATCGGCAATTTTTATTGCGTTTAGACCACGAAGTGTGATTAAAAATGGGTCACCAGGCCCACTTCCAACTATATAGACTTTTCCCTTTTTTTTATTATCTTTTGACATAATGGTCGATTAAATCATTTAATAATGTTAATGCATAATCGAAATCTTCATCTTCGAATATTTTTGTCCATTTTATCGACAAAAACTCATCGATAATTTTTAATTTTATTTCTCCTTTAATTCCAATTTCTTTTAATTTGTTTCTCAAAATTTCAGCCAGAGCAACAAATTGAGAAAATTCTGGTGGAAATTTATTTTCAAGACACTCACGAATGTATTTCGAAAGGAAAGGAATTTTTCCTTGTGTAGAAATTGAAATTATCAGATTCCCTCGTTGGATATACGACGGAACAATAAAGTTGCAAAGTTCAGGTTGGTCGGCAAAATTTATTATACAGCAATTGTTTTGGGCTTCTTGGACAATTTCATTGTCGACTTGTGGGTCATCGGTTGCAACGAATATCAGATTGAAGCCTTGTAAATCGCCTTTTTGATATTTTCTTTGGATGTAAGTTAGTTTCTTTTCAGAGATTATTTGCTCTAATTCTATTGTAACTTGTGGGGCAATAATTACTGGAAAACAATCAAATTCCAATAAGTTCTTTACTTTACGTGATGCAACTTCTCCGCCACCAATAACAACTACACTGAACTTTTTTAAATCAATTAATATTGGGAAATAATTCATAACAAAAAAAAGAAATTCAAAATTAATAAATTATAATCTTTTGGGGTGCAATCATTAAGTATATTGATTTTCAAGCGGATATAATTTACAAACAATATTCAAATCTAAGTCCTTTACTTTTTCGATATAATGGATACACTTTATTTTGCTTTTTTTCAATTTAAAATTAAGGAATAGAAAATCAAGGTAAATTTTCCATTTTTTTCCAATTAAGAATATTGGTTTGTTGAATAGGTTTCTTTCGCAAAGAGCAACCAAAGCGCTGACCTCGAGTAGTGTTCCAGACCCACCTTCGAAAACAAAGAATATATCACCTAATTCGATAAGAATTTTTAGGCGTTCGAGATACGATGAAGCAATTCTTAATGAACTTAAAAACTTATTTGGTTGAACTTTGGAATTTTCCAGAACTATTCCAATTCTTTCAACTGGGAATTTTGAAGCACCTTTGGCGCTTGCTTCCATAATGCCATAGTAGCCACCATTAACAATGTTGAAACCTAACTCTGCAATGCTTGCCGATAGTTTTTCTGCTGCACGATAATTGCGGGTATTTGGTTTACATTTCCCATCTCCAAGGAAAACTGCATTCGACATAGTTTTATTATTGTTTTGTTAACAATTAGTTAAATTGTAATTTTAATAAATTATAAAATGAAAATTAGTGTAATCATAGTGACTTTTAATCGCAAGGAAGATTTAATAACTTCTATTCCGCATTATCTAAAGCAAACATATCCTAATAAAGAAATTATTGTGGTCGATAATGGTTCAACCGATGAAACGAAAGAAACTATTCCAGCCCTTTTTCCAGAAGTTAAGTATTATTGGTTGCCGGAGAATTTTGATATTCGTTCGATAAATTTGGGTGTTTATTGGTCCAATGGTGATATAATTTGGCGGTGCGATAGTGATTCTTACCCTTTGGATGATAATGCTTTTGAACAAGTTGTTGAAGTTTTTCGAAAGTACCCCAAGATACATATAATAGCGACAAGGGTGATTGAAAAAAGAACACCAGAATATAGTTGGGAATGGTATCCTTTTGCTGTGGATTACGAAAATGTTCCGCCAGACGGCTATCCAGCAAATGGGTTTATTGGGGTTGGGGCAGCAATTCGTCGAGAAGTTTTCGAAACAATTGGTGGGTTTTCAGGATTCGGCTACGAAGAATTTGATTTTTCTGCACGAGCAATTATTGCTGGTTTCGAAATTAGATATTTTCCGAACATTCGTGTTTTGCACGAAGGAAGTCCCCGAGCCCGCAATATGGTTCATCGCTGGCTTACTACATTTGAACAGTATACTAAATTTACTTGGAAATACTTTCCTTTTGGTCGGGCTGTAGGTAGAACCTTTTGGATTTTCTTTTGTATGTTTTTAGAAGGAATTTACAGAAGATTTAATCCACTTATTCTTCTCGAAGGTTTTCTCCTTGTCTCAACTACAGCATTGTCAACAAGAAGAACACAACGTTGCATAGCACCCGAAGATAAGTTGAATAAAATTACAATGGGCAAATCATTTGTCTGGTATCAATATCGGATGTATAAGAGTGTCATCATCAGAAAAATTAAAAGTCGAAGAACAAACAAATGAAAATATTACAAATTTCTCCTCAATTTCCATATCCTCTGGATAGTGGAGGTAGAATCGGAATTTATAATATAGTTAAAAATCTTGCCAAATTGGGTGCTAAGATTTATTTCGTGGCTTTTTCGAAGACAAAAGTTCCAAACGAGTATATTGAGCATTTTAAAAGTTTTTGTCATCCATTTGTTATTGAACTTGATACAAACAATACTTTTCCCCGAATGCTTAAATATTTTATCTTGAATAAACCTATTCTAACCGAAAAATTCTTTCGAAAAAAAACAATTGAAACATTCAAAGATATTCTAACAAAAATAAATTTTGATTTGATTCACCTTGACCATACAAGCAATATCACTGTTGGGCGGTGGATTAGCCAATTAACTGGAAAGCCTGTTGGATTGCGGCTACATAATATCGAATGGAAAATATGGGAAGGTTTAAGAAACGAGCAGGTTCCGTTTTCGCCTCAATGGATTTTTTTGACCCAACAAACTCATTTACTTCGGGAAAAAGAGCGACAGGCGATTGAAATAGCCGAAGTCTCGTTTGCTTGCACCGATTATGATAGAAAATTGGCTTTGGAACTTGTTCCCAATGCCCGAGTTTTGGTTGCATCTCCTGGTGTTGATATGAATTTATGGCAACCAAAAGAAATCGAACGGAACCGATATGAGATTATTTTTGCTTCAACTTTTCAATGGCTACCCAATGTAAATGGTTTAAAATGGTTTTTGGACCAGGTGCTTCCCAAAGTTAGAGAAAAAGTATCGGAAGCCTTTGTCACGGTTATTGGGAAAAATCCACCCGATTTTTTAAAGAAGTATCAAAATATCAATTTACTTGGGTATGTCGAAGATATAAAACCATATTACAATCGAGGTAGCCTGCTTGTGGTTCCGTTGTTTGTTGGCAGTGGTGTCCGTGTCAAGATTCTCGAGGCAATGGCGATGCAACTGCCAGTTGTTTCAACCAATGTCGGGGCCGAAGGAATTGGAGCCACTCCAGATGAAGGTATATTGATTGCAGATAACCCTGATGAATTTGCTGATAAAATAGTTGAACTGATTAAAAATCCTGAAAAGGCTCGCAAAATTGGTTCAAATGCACGAAAGTTTATTCAAAATAATTTCAGTGTCGAGACAAGCATTTCGATAATGTTTAATGAATATAAAAGGATTTTAGAAAATCAAATTGGATAAAATCTTGAAATAAAAATTATAGTCCACCACGCCAATAACCACGGTCGAGGCTGCGATATTGAATAGCTTCGCTTATATGTTGAGGTTGGATTGATTCGGAGTTATCGAGGTCGGCAATTGTTCTTGCAACTTTTAGAATTTTATCATAGGCTCGGGCAGAAAGCCCTAATTTGTTCATAGCAATTTTTAAAATTTCTTGCGAGCGATTGTCGAGTGTACAATACTTTCGAATTTCTTTTGAGCCCATATCTGCATTTTTGTAGATATTTTTTTTTCCATGGAACCGCTCTGCTTGGATTTGACGAGCTTTTACTACTCTTTCGCGGATTTGCCAAGAGTGCTCTCCATCGGATTCTGTTGTTAGTTCTTGGTATTTAACCGGTTGGACTTCGATATGGATATCAATTCTATCCAAAAGTGGACCTGAAATTTTAGATTGATACTTTTGGATTTGAGAAGGTGTGCAAGTGCATTCTTGGTAAGGATTTCCGTAATTTCCACATGGGCAAGGGTTCATTGAGCAAATAAGCATAAAGTTTGCTGGGTATTCGATAGTCATTTTCGTGCGAGAAATAGAAATTTTTTTATCCTCGAGAGGTTGCCGAAGAACTTCCAGAACATTTCGAGCGAATTCAGGTAATTCGTCGAGGAACAAAACGCCATGGTGGGCGAGTGAAATTTCGCCGGGCTTAATTTTATTCATACCACCACCGACCAGGGCAGCGTCGCTAATTGTATGGTGCGGTGAACGGAATGGGCGAATTGTTACAAGTGCTTCGTTATTTTCAAGTAATCCTGCAACCGAATGAATTTTTGTTGTTTCGAGTGCTTCTTCGAGCGTTAATGGGGGTAAAATTGAAGGAATTCTTTTTGCAAGCATAGTTTTACCGGAACCTGGCGGACCAATCATAAGAATGTTGTGACCACCGGCTGCAGCAACTTCAAGAGCACGTTTTGCATTTTGTTGTCCTTTTACATCGGCAAAATCTAATGCATAGTTGCTTTGGCTTTCTTCAAAGATTTTAAATTTATCGACAATACGGTTTTCGATTTTCTCTAATTTATTCAAAAAGTTTACTGTTTGCGATAAAGTTTGCAAAGGAAAAATGTCAATTCCATCGACTAAAGCAGCTTCGTTTGCATTGGGTTCGGGGAGAGCAACTGCCTTGAAGCCTAACTCTTTTGCTTCGAAGGCAATAGGCAAGGCTCCGTGAATTGGTCGTAAGGTTCCTTCCAAAGAAAGTTCCCCAAGGAAAAGAATGCCTTCGGTTGATTCTTGTGGCACAATTCCCATACTAGAAAGTATCCCCAAGGCTATAGGCAAATCGAAACTGCTTCCTTCTTTTCGAACATCTGCAGGGGCAAGATTGATCGTGATTTTCTTGGCTGGGAATGGTATTCCGCTATTTTTTATTGCTGCTGTCACTCGTTCTTTTGATTCTTTAACTGCTGAATCGGGCAAACCAACTATTACGAAATTGGGTAGTGCATTGTCCAAATGTGTTTCGATATCAACAAGAAAAGCATTAATCCCAAGAACACTTGCCGATTGGATTTTGGAATACATCGCTGGTTTTATTTACTGTCTGAAATTTCCTTGTAAAAATAAAGTAAAATATCAATGTTCGAAACAAGGCCCACCAAATTGTTTTGTGAATCCACTACTGGCAAACAATCCACTTTTTTCTTAATGAAAAGTTCCAACGCTTTTAATAGACTATCATCCGGAAAAAGGTAGGGTATGTTCCTGTTTACCAGATAATCGAAATCGGAAACTTGAGAAAATTCCGCTTCATCAATTTCCTCTTCTGGGTCATAAATTCTTTTCCTGATGTATTCATTTAAAGCATTTTGTGTGATAAGCCCAATAAATTTTCCATTTTCGACAACAGGAACGTGGCGAATATTTTCAGTTTTCATATACTCGTCAACTTTTTTCAATGGGTCGTTCCAATCTACAACGAAAAGGTCTTTCGACATAATTTCGTAAACTTTTGGGACTTTCTTTGCTTTCATTATTTAATCCCCAAATTTTTCATTTAGCAAAATAGAAAAAATCGAAAAAACAAACAAGAGGTGAATTTATTTACGGTATGAAATCGAAGAAATTGAAAATTCTGGATATTTTAATAATTTTGAAAATCTTAAATGAATTTTCATTTTCAAGGAGTTGAACTTGGAAGAAAATCAGAAGAGGATTTATCTTATCGATGGAATGTCGGTTGTGTTTCGAGCATACCATGCAATGAGTCGGTCTACTCTAAAGTCCTCGATTACTCAAGAGCCAACATTTGCTGTGTTTGCATTTGCAAATATTTTAGCAAGTTTACTCGAAACTGAACGCCCGCAATACATTGCTGTTGTTTTCGTGCTCTTCCGATCTACTTTTCGACACGAAATTTATAAGGAATATAAAGCAAAAAGAGAAGCCTTCCCCGAAAATTTGGTTTCTCAATTAGAACGAATTAAGCAATTCCTTGATGCATTAAATATAAAACGAATAGAAATTCCTGGACTTGAAGCGGACGATATTATTGGAACCCTTGCGAAAAAACTTTCTCAAGAAGGTTGGCAAGTTGTATGTTTGACTAACGACAAAGACTATTACCAATTAGTCGACGATAATGTCCTGCTTTATAAGACCGCCAGAAACGTTTCAGAAGGTTTCGAAATCATTACAAAAGACAAAGTGATTGAAAAATTTGGCGTCCCTCCCGAAAATGTTATTGATGTTCTTGCTTTAGTTGGCGATACCGTTGATAATGTGCCAGGAGTTTTAGGTATTGGAGAAAAGACTGCTGTGCCTTTAATCCAAAAGTTTAAGACTTTGGAAAATTTATACGAAAATGTTGATAAAATTGAAAAAGAAACAATCAGAAAAAATTTGATTAACAACAAAGAGAATGCCTTTCTTTCGAAAAAACTTGTAACTATTGAAACCAATGCAAAACTCGATATTGACATTGAAAATTTTAAATTTCGAGAGCCTGATTATAAAAAATTGGAAGAACTTTTCTCTTTACTCGATTTTAAAACATTAAAGGAAAGGTATTTTAATAAAATTTTTGCACGGGAACAATTAGAATCCGAAGAAACAACTATTCCAACGACAGTTTCATCAATAGAAAAAGTATACAAAAATTATGTATTGGTCAATTCAATAGAAAAGTTGAAAGAATTTGCTAAAAAATTGAAAAATGTTCCTGCATTTGCAATAGATACCGAAACAAGTTCTCTCGATAAACAAAGTTGTGAACTTGTTGGAATTTCAATTTCTTTTAGCAATAACGAAGCTTATTACATTCCTGTTTTTGGCAAAACAAACCTACAGAATTTAGTAAAAAAAGATGAAACTGATTCCAAAGAATGGAACTTGTTTTCGGATATCGAAGAACAAAAAGATAAAAGCATTGAGTATGAAAGTGGTGAGGGAAAATATGACTCTCGGCAAGGGTTTCCAGTTATGATGGTTTTAGGCATATTGAAGGAAGTATTCGAGAATCCCCAAATAATGAAATATGGACAAAATGTTAAATTTGATTCGTACATTATAAAAAGGTATGGAATAAATTTAACTCCGATTGCTTTCGATACGATGGTTGCAAGTTATGTGTTAAATCCTGATGACCAGCACAATTTAGATGCATTATCCAAGCGGTGGTTAAATTATTCTCCAATTTCAATTTCTACGCTAATTGGAGAGCGTCGTGCAAATCAAATTTCTATGCGAGAACTTATGCCCGAGCAGGTCTACAATTATGCCTGCGAAGATGCAGATTTAGCATGGCAATTAACTCATATTTTGAAAGAAGAATTGAAGAAGGAAAATCTTCTCGAATTAGCCGAAAAAATTGAATTTCCTCTTATTCAAGTCCTTCGCGATATGGAGTATAATGGCGTTTATGTTAGCACTGATATATTAAAGTCGAATTCAGTTTATTTAAATGGAGAAGTACAAAAACTGCGTGAGAAAATATTTGCCGAAGCAGGTGTTCAATTTAATTTGGATTCGCCAAAACAACTTGGTCAGATTCTTTTCGAAAAATTACAACTTCCAGTAATTGCAAAGACTAAAACAGGTTACAGCACCGATGTAAATGTACTTTCCCAATTAGCAGTAAGTTATCCAATTGCAAAATACTTGCTTGAATATCGGCAGATGACCAAATTACTTTCGACATATGTTGATTCTTTGCCTGAATGGATTAATCCTGTGTCTGGCAGAATTCATTCTACATTTAATCAAACAATAACAAGTACAGGAAGACTTTCGTCTTCGGACCCAAATTTGCAAAATATTCCTGTTCGAGGCGAATTTGGGAAAGAAATCCGCAAGGCTTTTGTTCCTCAAAAAAGTGGTTGGGTAATTTTGTCTGCCGATTATTCCCAAATCGAATTAAGGATTATTGCTTATATTTCTGGCGATAAAAATTTGATTAATGCATTCAAACAAGGTTTGGATATTCATTCTGCAACTGCATCGTTGCTCTTCGACAAACCAATCGACTCTATTGATTCTGATATGCGTAGGGTTGCAAAAACTGTAAATTTTGGTATTCTTTACGGCCTTGGGGCATATGGGCTTTCTCAAAGGTTAGGAATGGGAAGAACAGAAGCACAAAAGATAATCGACAATTATTTAACTAAATATCCTGGAATAAAAAACTATGTTGAAGAAACAATAAAAGAAACACAAAGGAAGGGCTATGCCGAAACCCTTTGCGGTCGGCGTCGGTATTTTCCAAACATCAATAGTATGAACCGCAACTTGCGTTCAGCCGATGAACGAGCAGCAATAAATTTGCCTATTCAAGGAACTGCTTCGGATATGATGAAAATTGCTATGATTAACATTCATAAAGACATTGAGAAATTCCGTTTGAATTCGATGATGATTTTGCAAATTCACGATGAACTGCTTTTCGAAGTTCCTGAAAGAGAAGTTCAACAAATTAGGGCTATTGTTACTGAACGGATGCAAAACGCATTGAGTTTGGGTGAAGTCCCTGTTGTAGTCGATATTGGAATAGGGGGGAGCTGGTTCGATGCTCATTAATTTTTAAAAAATAAACAACCTACTATTCCGTTTTTTTAATTTGCCATTTCATCTGGCACGTTTTTTTATTATCTCGAGTTATTATGGCAGATAAAATTTATTTAACTGAAGAAAGGTTTTTGGAATTACAAAACGAGTTAAAAGAATTAAAAACCAAGGGAAGGAAAGAAGTTTCGCAAAAAATTGCCGAGGCACGTTCGCACGGCGACCTTTCGGAAAATGCTGAATACGATGCTGCAAAGCATCAACAAGAATTGCTTGAAATGCGAATTGCAAAGATTGAAGAAACTTTGATGAAGGCACAAGTTATTCGACCCGAAGAACTTCCCAACGATAAAATTTATATTCTTTCTCGTGTTAAAGTTAGGAATCTGAAAACGAATAAGATTATTGAATATATATTGGTAAGTCCCGAGGAAGCAGATTTCGAACGAGGGAAAATTTCTGTTACTTCACCGATTGGCAAATCCCTTATGGGAAGAAAGGTTGGGGAAGTTGTTGAATTTTCGGCTCCCGCTGGGAAAACCCAACTTGAAATTCTTGAAATTAATCGATAAATTTGGATGAAAGTTGATAACTCCGAGTATTTCAATCCCGCCGAGGATTATGAGATAGTCCAGCAAATACTCGGAGGCAACAAAAATCTTTTTGAAAAGATTCAGAATAAATACAAAAAACCGCTTACTCATTTAATTGCCAGAATGATTAGAAATAGCGAGGACGTTGAAGATATTGTTCAGGAGACTTTTATTCGTGCCTACAATAACCTTCAATATTTCAAAAAGGAATTTGCTTTTCATTCTTGGCTTTTCAAAATTGCCTCGAATCTTTGTATTGATTTTATTCGAAAGAAAAGAATTCAAACAATTTCATTGGAACAACCTTATCCTCATTCCGATAGCGAGAACTATATGGATTTCCCTGACGAAGAAGTGGAAGCAGACCGTTATGTTATGAATGATGAGCGAAAAAAAGCTCTGAATTATGCTTTATCACAACTTCCTGAAAAGTATCGAGTTGTTATTGAACTTCGTCATTTCGAGGAATTGGATTATAACGAGATTGCCGAAAGACTTGGACTACCGATTGGAACTGTAAAAGCGCACCTTTTTCGTGCACGCAAAGCATTGCTCGAAATTCTGCTTTCCATTCGTTTTCCGTCGGAGTATTAGTTTTTTAGAATCGCTTTTCATTTTATTTAGTTATTTCTTTTATCCAATTTAAATATTCAGGTAACCCATTCTGGATTGCAATCGAAATAATTTCTGGTACTGAATCAGGATGCAATTCTTTTAGTCTATTTTTCAATGGTTCAAATTTTTCTTTTGTAGTTTTGATTATCAATAAGTTTTCCTGCCTTTCATCAACTTTACCTTCCCATTCAAAAACAGAAGAAACATTTTGAACAATTGAACAACAGGCAGCAAGTTTTTCTGTGATAAGAATTTTTGATATTTGATGAGCACTGATATAGTGTTCAATTGTTGAAAAAACAATAATAAATTCACTTTCCATTTTCTGTATTTTTGTATTTTTCAAAAACTTAAATTAATGAATTTTTATGATTGAAGTAATAATTTTTTATTTCCATATTGTTGCGTGGGTTTTTGCATTTACAAAAGTATGGCAAGAGCGTGGAACGAAAAGTGCTTTTCTTACCCTTGCAATACTTGGTTTTATTTTTATAACTCTTTGGACCTTAACAAGCCCAATTTCAAGGTTGATTTTCCCTGATTCTTGGAAGACTCCTTATTTTACATCAGATACTCTCTCCCTGATTCTTCTCATTATTCCCGAAGGAATCTTCTATTATTTTTATTTTATAAAATCTAAATTCGTTGGTTAGGATGCACTTGAAAAAATAAATTTTTGTAAAAGATAATCGTTTAAGTAGATTTGTATCATAATTGGAATAAACTATGGCACTACAAGTGGGTACAATTGCCCCGAATTTCGAAGGGCAGACTGATAGCGATACTATAATAAAGTTAAGTGATTTCAAAGGGAAGTGGGTTGTTCTATATTTTTATCCAAAAGATAATACCTCGGGTTGCACTCGCGAAGCGTGTGATTTCCGCGACAACTATGAAAAAATATCGCAAGTAGGTGCTGAAGTTATTGGTGTGAGCCCCGATAGTGTTAAATCTCATAAAAATTTTAAATCGAAACATAATTTAAATTTTCATCTCGTTGCCGACCCTGAGAAAGAGATTTGCAAAGCCTATGACGTTCTTGGCGAAAAGTCTATGTATGGCAAAAAATACCTTGGTGTTATTCGTTCCACTTACATAATCGACCCCAATGGAGTAATTCGCTATGTTAACCCCAAAGTTACTGTCAATGGTCACGTTGATGAAATAATAAACGAACTTCAAAAGTTACAAAAGTAATTATGATTGATACACATTGCCATTTAGATTCAATAGATTTCCAAGATGATATTAAGGATGTCATCGAAAGGGCTGAAAATTCTGGTATGCAAGGATTTATTGTTCCTTCGACACAACCAGACAATCTATTCCGTGTAAAGGAGCTTTCAGAAAGTTTTGACAATGTATTTTATGCTATTGGAATACATCCGCACAATGCGAAGGAGTTTTCTAGCGAAGTAGCAAAAAGTATTCAAAGAATTGCTGAAAAGAAGGAGGGGAAACTCGTTGCAATAGGGGAGGTCGGCTTGGATTATTATTATGATTTTTCCCCAAAGAGTACTCAAAGAGAAGTTTTTATGTGGCACATCCAAATTGCTAAGCAGTATGACCTTCCTTTGATTATCCATAATCGTGAATCTTCGAAAGATTTGATTGAAATTTTAGAAAAAGAGCAGGATGGAAGACTTCGGTTTGTTTTGCATTGCTTTTCGGAAAGCAAAGAGTATATGAATCGAGCATTGGAACTCGGAGGTTTTGTATCGTTTACCGGAAACATAACTTTCAAGAATAGTCGGCTTGCCGAAGTAGTCGAAACAGTTCCATCCGACCGATTCTTTTTGGAAACCGACTCGCCTTTTATGGCTCCAGTACCTTTTCGGGGAAAACGCAATGAACCTTTTTTCTTGAAATTTATTGTTGAAAAAATTGCTGAAATTAAATCTTTGTCAATAAATCAGGTAATTAAAATGACCACAGAAAATGCAAAAAAGTTTTTTAAATTGTTAACATTTATTTTTCTGTTGTTCGTTCCATTTCTTTTGAGTGCCCAAGATACTGCGGAAGAAGAGGAGTTTGAAAATCCTTACAAGAAATTCATTGGAATTGGTGGCGAGTTTGGTTTCAATACCCTTGTCATTTTCCAGAGTTGGACAGAAAATGGTGCTACAAAGGAACGAAGTGCAGCAAACGAGGGGAAATTTCTTGGTGGTGTTACATTTTCTTTTTCCCCTGTGGACTGGAACATTCTTCGTCTTGAATGGACTTACACTTTCGACCGAAGAAATTCCGATACTGCACACCCAGACCTTGCATATATCTATCGAACCTTGAGCCTTTCTTCATTATTTTTAGTAAATCCAACTAAAAGAGTTAATTTTTTCGGTGGAATTGGACTTACTTATATTTTTAATTCCTTTAATCTTGGAATACCAAATCGTGACCCAAAGGATGCTTTTCGAAACTCAGTTGGTGGTAATTTTTCCGCTGGGTTTATTATTAACATTCCAATTGACAAAGTTGGTTTGTTTACTCTAACTGGAGAATGGCTGATGATTTTCGACTTTTCAAATATTAAAAATATGTATGATTGGGAACTTAAAAAGACTATTGACAAAGCATATTATTACTATTCTCAACCACGGTTTAACATTACTTTCTATCCTGAATTTTTGAACAATTTGAAATAGTTTTGAGTAAATCGAAATATTCACTTGGTTTATTAACTGGTGTTCTTCTTGCATTTTCTTTTCCACCTTATCCTTTTTTTCTTTTTGCGTTCATTGGATTAGTTCCAATACTTTATGTTTTTAACTCAGTTCGACGACGATGGTTACTTGTTTACCTAACTTTTTTTATTTACCACTATGCAACGAATTGGTGGATAAGTAGTTGGCAAAAAGATACTGACCCATATTTATTTTTCTCGGGTTTTGCTGTTGCCTTTGTTCATCCTTTCTTTTTTATGATTCCTTTTCTAATTTATTATTTTATTCAAAAAAAGTTTCCAGAAAGAATAACTCTTTTACTTTTCCCATTTATCTGGACAGCATTTGAATGGTTTCATAGCCTTGGCGACCTCGCTTATCCTTGGCTATCTCTTGGTTATACCCAAGCCTATAACCACTATTGGACACAAATTGCAGATATCGGTGGTGTTTGGTTAGTTAGTTTTTTGATAGTTCTTTCGAATGTTTTGATTCTTATTCTTGTTAAAGAAAGGCAATTGATTTCTGGTGGATTTTTTAAAAAGATTTTATCAAATAAGTATTTTTTGGTTTTTTTAGTTGTTATTCTTCTTCCATATATTTATGGTTTTGGTCGGGCAAAGCAATATGACCCTCGGAACCTTCTAAAGAAAAATGAATCAGTTAGAGTTGGGATTATTCAGCCTAATATCAACCCTTGGAAAAAGTGGGAAACTAACGCCGAAAAACAAATTGAAATTCATCTTCAAA
The DNA here is from genome assembly GCA_037440445.1 of Ignavibacteria bacterium. Taxonomy (GTDB): domain Bacteria; phylum Bacteroidota; class Ignavibacteria; order Kapaibacteriales; family UBA2268; genus Naka2016. Next base: position 9,734 of record JBBIUA010000013.1, on the reverse strand, counting down.
TTCAGGATTCATTGCTAAAAAATGTTCCAGACATTAATTTATTTGTCTGGAGTGAAACAGCAATAACTTTTCTGGATAATGAAATAAATGCAAATCATAATTTTAGTTCATTCTTCAAAATCCTTAATGGGAAATTTGCATTGCTGACTGGATTTGCCGATTTTAAATTTTTAGCCAAGGATGAAAAGCCAACATTCGCAACTAAATATTTAATGGGCGATACTTCAAAGCCTTACAATACATATAACTCAATTCTTTTGTTAAATCCTAATAATAGTTACCAGATATATCACAAAATACGGCTAACCCCTTTTGGGGAACAAATTCCTTATGGGGAAATTTTTGGATTTGCTCGTTCGTTCCTTGAATGGAACGTAGGTATTTCCAGTTGGGCAAAAGGAAACTCTCAAAACAATCTTTGGGTTTCCACTCCAGCGAAAAGTTTTCCAATTGCTCCAATCATTTGTATAGAATCAATCTATCCTGATTTCTGCAGAAGATTTATTCAGCAAAATGCATCGATGATGGTTATTATAACAAATGATGGATGGTATGACTATACCTTTGGACCCGTTCAACATTATTTAATTGCGACTTTTCGGGCAATTGAAAATCGCCGATTTCTTGTTCGATGCGCAAATACAGGAATTTCGGGGGTTGTAGCTCCAAACGGAGAAACAATTATTAAAGCTCCTCAATACCAAAGAATTGGAATTTATTCTGATATAAAATTGATTTCAGATAAAACAATTTATACCCTTGTTGGGGAATGGTTACCTTATTTGTCGGTTACAATCACTTTATTTGCAATAATCATTTCTATTTTGATTCACCCGAAAGATGTGGTGGTGGAATTACATAAACAGATATAACTTTTGGAACAAGTCCTGAATCGGCAAGGTATTTAATATTTTCAACCAATGCTTCGTCCAATTTGTTGTCTTGTCGAACAATTAAAACACCAGTTTTGGTTACAATGTTTTGTGCAACAATCATTCCTGGTTTAAGTTTTTCTACTCGAATTTCGCGTTCCAAAGCCTCGGGTTCTTTTTTTTCAGTTTCTTCTACTGGTTCTTCTTCATTTGTTAATGCTTCCGTATAATCAACAGAACGAATGGTCCTTAAGTCAAAATTCTGAATAGAAAGATTAGTTTTTGGAATAATTAATTCTGGAATTGCTCTTTTTTTGACCATATCTTGGAATGTGTTCAAGATGTCGGAATCGAACCAATTGGCTTTTCGATAAAAGAATTTTATGGCTTCATTGTGTCTGTCGAAAGTTTCTTCCTTGGTTTGAACAACCAGTCCTTCTTCTTCAAGTTTTGGAATATGAAAGGGTTGAATTCGATATACGCGATTGTGGTAAATGTTTGCAATAGCAATTACTTGTGCTTCGCGCAGAAAAATAATTCCTTCGATTTGGTCAGGTCCACCCGTGCCTATACGATTTTCCCAAATTTGCCCCAAAATTTTTATTGAACTCGAAATTGCTTGGATAGAAGATAATGAATTAATTGTTTCTATGAAAAGTTTGAAGAAAAATGTCCTATCGGCTTGTTCCAAATCATATGGGTCATAAAGTAGAAATCTTTTAGGCATCGGTAGATGTGTAAGGTTAATTAACGAGGAAGCAAATTCTATTTCCTCTATTACTTTGTCTGTGAATTTTGATTCTTTTGCAACTTCAGTTGCAATCGAAACTACATATTCAGTATGGTTGGTATAATAATATTTTTCGCTCATCATCAGAATTTTCTTCAATCCCTCGACAAAACTTCGTGCAGTTTTTTGAATGGCTTGTTGTTGTGGGGATTTAAGTATAATATCAAAACTGGAAGGAGAATTAATGCCAACTCGGCGAAGCATTTCCAAAAGTTGGTTATTCTGAATTACAAGATTATATGTATCGAAAGCATTTCGAAGAATTTGAATTAATTGCAAATTGTCAACTGGTTTCATCAAATACATATATGCACGACATTGGTTCAAAGCAGCGATTATTTCTTGCGGATTTGCAAAGGCTGATAGGATAATTTTAATTGCATATGGAACATATTTTACAGATTCTTTTAAAAACTCAACTCCATTCATCACTGGCATGTTCATATCGGCAAGAATAACGCCGGGATTGAACCCACCTTTTAACAGTTCAAGTGCATCGGGTCCGCTTCGAGCTGTGGCTATATTAAAATGCTTTGAAAGTTGAATTTCCAGAAGACGTAGAAAATTAATATCATCATCAACAATTAATAAATTACCTTTCTTCTGATTTTTGCTGTTTTCTTCCATACTTTGCAAAAATCGTATATAAAAAAAGCAATTTAATAAATAATTTTAAGTTATATGAATTAAGGATTATTGAAGAATCCTTTATCGAGCAGGAATTCAGCAAACGAAAAATCTATGGATGTGGTTATTTTGATATTATATTCGGAGCCCTCAACTACTTTTACCTTGTAACCAGCGAATTCAACTGCACCCGCATCGTCGGAAAAAATTTTACCTTCTTCGATAGATTTACGATAAGCATTATATATAACATTGGTTTTGAATATTTGTGGGGTTTGTATAGCAAAAATTTTTTCTCTATTTTCTGTTAAAGTAACTAAGCCGCTTTCATCTACTTTTTTTAGGGTATCTTTAACTTTAATTCCTGGAACAACGCCATCGTATTCTTTTATGTGATTTATCAGTCTTTCGATTAAATCCTTGGTAACGAAAGGGCGAACAGCATCATGAACAATTATTATGTCGGAATTTTTTAAGGAGTTTTTTTGTAAAGCATTCCAAATTGAATAGAATCGTTCCGGACCTCCTTCAACTATTTCAATTTTTTCTTTTAATGGTAAGTTCAGTATACTTTCAAGCAAGACATTTTCCCAATTAATTGGGTATGTTATTACAATTGAATTAAAATCTTTTATTTTAAGCAAGTTTTCAAGGGTATAAATCATTAAAGGTTTACCTTTCAAAGGTAAGAACTGTTTTGGAACTTTGGAGTTAAAACGTGTTCCAATACCTCCGGCAGTTAGAATTAATCCAATTTTCATAAAGACAAATTTAACAACTTAATGAAAATCTTTCTCAGGAAATTTTTTTGTAATTTAGTTTTTTTGTTAACAAATATTAATTAGAAAGTGAGTTTGTTATATTTCTTCTTTGCTATTTTGGCAATTCTGGCAATATCCAGCGCAGTAGTAACAATAACAAGTCGGAACCCTGTGCGAAGTGCTTTTGCATTGGTGTTCCATTTCTTTACTCTGGCTGGGTTATATTTGACTTTAAATGCTCAATTTGTTGCCGTAATTCAAGTTCTGGTGTATGCTGGAGCAATCATGGTACTTGTTGTTTTTGTTATAATGTTGTTGAATTTGTCGAACGAAGAGAGATTATCCGAACGTTTTGATGTTAGGAAGGCAGTTGCAATATTTTTTGGTATTGCTTTTGTTATTCAAATAGTACTTTCAGTATTAATACCTGGAACATTTCAAAGCAATTTACATCCTGATTCGCTCAGAATAGGAACAGCACAAGAAATAGGAAAAGTTCTTTTTTCGAATTATATTGTTCCTGTTGAAATTGTTGGCATCCTTTTGATTGTTGCTATCATTGGCGCTATAGTTCTTGCCAAAAGAAAACTTGATTAAGGAGGTGAAATGCAAACAATACCTTTAGAATTTTATTTAATACTTTCTGCTGTACTTTTTACAATTGGAACAATTGGTGTACTTACTCGGAGAAATGCCATTGTTGTTTTTATGTCTATTGAATTAATGTTAAATTCTGTTAATTTGACTTTTGTAGCTTTTTCGGCATTTATGGGAGATATCGCTGGTCAGATTTTTGTTTTCTTTATAATGGCTATTGCTGCTGGGGAAGCCACAATTGGATTAGCAATAGTTTTAGCTTTGTTCCGATTAAAGCAAAGCGTTTATGTTGATGAAGCAAATCAATTGAAATGGTAAGTCTTTTAATTTAGATTAAACCTTCTTCTTGAAGTATTTCTTCGACTGTCTTTTGTTTAAAAGTTTCATCCCCATTTTGTAGAGCTACTAAAACCTCGCGGAGTTTCTTTTCACGCTTTTGGCTAAAGGATAAGTTGGAAAGTAGACGAACCTTAGCGACCAATAGTTTTTCCTCAATAGGCTTGCTTAAGAAATCATCTGCCCCCGAATCAATAGCCTTGATTTGGTTTGGAACATCGTTCAGTGCAGTAACAATTACAACGGGAATATTTTTGGTTGTATCATTTGATTTTAGTCTTTTAGCAGTTTCATAACCGTCTAAACGTGGCATCATTACATCCAAAACAATAGCATCGGGATGCCGTTTGTCAACAAGTTCGATACATTCAACCCCGTCGTATGCTTCTCCAACTTCAAATCCATTAACCTCTAAATATCTTCTCATAAGTTTGACGGTAATTTTGTTATCGTCGACAACATAGACGAGAGGTTTTTTCATTCTTCACCTTTATTTTTTAACTTTTTTTCAAATTCTTCGATCAAAACTTTTTTACCAATACGCAAAGATTCAATTATTGCAAAAGTTGTTAAAGTTACAATTTTAATGCCAGAAAAATCGAGTGGGGATATTCCAATTTCAAAATCATTCATTGTTTTTATGATTTCTTCATTGTGTCCTTTTTTCCCGTCAAATTTTTTTTCAGTGACCTTATCTTTATAATATATCGACACAATTTCGAAATTATTTAATATTGCAGTACGATTTTCCCAAAAAATTTCGCAATACTCTTTACTTAATTTATTACCACCGTTAGAAAAGTACTCAATTACACCAATTGAACCATCTTTGAATTTAATTGTTATTGCAACGGTGTCGTCGGAGGTGGTTTGTTCCAGTGAATGGGATATAGACTCTGCATAAACCGAAACTGGTTCTGATTGAGTGAAGAACATAAAAGCATCGACGAAATGGCAAACTTCTCCGATAATTCTTCCGCCACCTATCTCAGGATTTTGTATCCAATTGTCGGCTGGAATAAAGCCAGCGTTGATTCGATAGTGCATTGCCAATGGTTGTTTTCTGTTGTGAATATTTTGCATAATAAACTCCAAAGGCTTCGAAAATCTACGATTAAATCCAACCATAAGTGGCACAGGATTTTTGGAATATTCTTCTTCGATTTCTTTTAATTGAGAAATGCTAATTGCCAAAGGCTTTTCGACAAACACTGGTTTCCCGGCTCGAATGCAATCGATAACATATTTATGATGAGTGTCGTGTCGGGAAGCAATGAAGACTATATCAATTTCAGGATTTTGGATAATTTCCTGTGGGTCGGTAGTTGAATACTTGAACCCAAAGTGGCGGGCGACAGAAATTGCATTGGAAGGTGTTGCTGTAGAAACGGTATGAAGTTCGCAATCGAGTTTTTTCAGTGTTGGGAGTAAATAAAATTGAGCAAAATTGCCAGCGCCAATGAAGCCTATTTTTTTCTTACCCTCTTTTATCTTGGATTTTTTGGAAGGAACATTTCGTTCTAATCTTTCTGGTTCTTTGTTGTATGTTAACAAAATAGCGATATAGTTTTCTTTGTTTTCAGTTAAAGTATTATATGCGTCCTTTGCTTTTTCAATTGAAAATTTATGAGTAATCAAAGGGTTTAGATGAATTTTATTATCAGCAATCAGATTCAAAAAAGCCTTCATATTTCTATTTTCGGTCCAACGAACGTAAGGATATGGATAATCTATTCCATACTCTTCGTAGTTTTTGTCGTACCTTCCAGGTCCGTAACTGCAAGCAATAGTAAATTCAACTTCTTTTTCGTAAAATGGTGAACGTGGAATATTCATACCCACACTTCCAACCACTACAATTCTGCCTTTTTTTCTGACAAGTTTAAGAGCAAGTTCGGTTGGTTCGTCGCTAGCAGTGCTTGCTGTGATTATTACAGAATCGAAACCCATTCCATCGGTAAAGGCAATCAAATTTTGAATGTTATCGAAATTACTTAATTGAACAAGATTACATCCGAATGATTTAGCAAGTTCGAAATTTGTTGAACGAATATCCAAACCAGCGACGAAACATCCATTGGCTTTAAGTATTTGAATTGTGATCAGACCAATCAAACCCAACCCAATGACAGCAACGAATTCTCCTACTCGGGGATTAGCCTGGCGAACGCCTTGCAGAGCAATTGCACCAATTGTTGCAAAGCAAGCAGATTCAAAATCTACATTTTGTGGAATTTTGCAAGCAAGATTTTTGGGAACTGCGATAACTTCACTATGAGTGGCATAACCAGCACCACCACAAGCAACTCTATCGCCGGGAGCAAATTGTTCGCAAGCAGATTCAAGGACAATCCCAGCGGAACTATATCCAAGAGTTTTATACGAGTCAAGTTTGGTTGTGATTTTATTTAATGTTGACTTTATTCCTTCTTTTTTCAAGTTTTCCAAAATAGTGCGAATTTGCTCGGGTTGTTCTTTTGCTCGTTGTAAAAGAGAAGACCTTGTTCGTTCAACCGAGGCTTTTTCTGTTCCGGCACTTATTACCGAGCAAACATTTTGAACAAGAATTCCATTGGATGGGCAAAGTGGAATAGGAACATTCTCTACTAAAATTTCGCCAGTTCGTTGATGTTGAAGCACTTGTAACATCGTTACTGTTTCGGAGAATTTTTAAAAATACAATTTAAAAAAGATGCGGTTCATTTGATGTAAGTAAAATCATAGCAAAATTGTCGTTTTTTTAACTACAACTTTTTTTTTCAATAAACTACAAAAAAATCATTTTATTTATTATTTTATAATTTCGAAGAAAAAATTAATTTGAAAATTGTTAATCATATAATTTTAAATTTTGTTTTTGTTGAGTTAAATTTGTAAGAATTTTATTGTAATAAATTAAAAAGGTGTAAAAATGTCGGCTAAAGGCGGTGGTGCAGGTAAAGTTTATTTCATTTTGTATCTTGCAGTTGTTCTGGAGTTGCTAATTATCATTGTCGAAAGGGATGAAGCCGAAGAAGGACTATTGAAGAAACAACGCGAAACTATGCGAATTGTGGAAAGTATTCTTTCGCAACTTCAATCTGGTTCGGGGACAGAAGGAATAAATACTCGTCCTCAGGACGAAATTACAATTCCTCCCCCAGGTATAAATATGAGGGAAATAATGGGTGCCGATATAAAGTCCTCGCGTAAATACATTGTTGAAGTTGGTGTTACCGACGTCTCTGCTGAACTTAAGCGGAAAGAAGGTGAAAGCGAAAAGGAATATCTTGAAAGGATGAAAGTTGCTGCGAAACTTGCAAATGTTCAAGAAATTGAATACCAAATTTTCTATAATAGTAGCCAAGACCCATTGAATCCCCCACAATTCCTAAGTGAGGAAGAAATACGAAAAAAAGGAATCGATTTTACTAAATTTCAGCCTGGACAAACAATAACCGCCCCGGACGGTTCTTCATGGGAATTCCTTTCGCTTCGTAAATTAGTTTTGGATTCAAAAAAAATCGAAGAGGTTTTAACGGATAATCTTTTGAATTTGAATCTTCAGCATTTAGAGCCATATTATCCTAAAAATATGCAACTTGGAATTGGGCCATCATATGCTCCCAACAACAACGAAGATAGTGTGTTTTTCTATTCAAGCGATGTAACTGCTCAAAGAACCGAAAACCTCCTTGCTGACTTAAAAAAGAGGATATTCATTGTGAACTTCCAACCACCCTCCAGAGCCGGTTGGTATAAATTGCGTATTTATTCACGGACGAATAGAATCCTTGGAGTTGTTAAAGAAACTGCCGGACCAGAAGTTCCAGAAGAAACAAGAATAAATATCGGTACAGTTACACTTACTGTGAAGGATTTGAATAAAGTTAAAAAGGAACTTGAAACTAGGTTATTGAAATATAATCTTCCTCCACAGGATCTACTTCTAAATGCTCAATCGGTAGACGATATCGAAAAATTCGACCAAATGCTTGAAAATTCAATTAAAATGGCTTCTGGCGAAGAAAATGCAGTCGAAACTATTAGTAAGATCAAACTTTATGGATATATTGCTAAGTTATTAACTCCTGGTCTTTCTGTAATGTTTCCCCAGAACTCCAACAGTATTTCTTTCGATGTTCGTGTAATTACGCCCAAACCTGCTGTTTCGGAACCAACTGTTACTATAGACCCATATATTGCACAATTTGACGCCGTTGAACCTGTTTTTGGCTTTACCATTAGCCCCTATCAGGGAACCACAGCAAATGTTGTAGAAGGTCGTGTTCTGGACGAAAGTGGCTCTCCTGTTGCACGCGTTTTTTGTAGGGGTGAAGATGAATTTGCTGGCTCGATTGTACCTAAACCTATCACTGGTGGAAACCGATACTATCGAGGTGTTGTTGAAAGACCTTTACCCCCAGGTAAATACAAAATTGAAATTACTCATCGACTTACTGGTCGAGCAAAAACAGAAACTGCTGAATTGGAGATTTTCAAAACTGGTTTAACAGAAGAAAGCAAAAAAAATCTAATCAGTAAACTTAGTGGTGCCTATTATGGGTACAATATGTTTTTCAATGTTATACCTAATTCTGGAGCCAAAATTAAAGCCGACCAGTTTAGAATATACTTTGCTACCGACATAGAACAACAAAAACCACCATATATAGGACTTTCTATCCCGCCGGAGCAAAAGGTTTATCTTACGTGCAAGGCAAGCAAAATTTATGCAAAAGTATGGTGGGTTCAACCTATTACTGGTAAAGAAGTTGAATTGTTCCCACTTCGCGAAGAAGAAATTAAACAAGACGAACCCAAGATAAACTTTGCCTCGAAGACTGAAAAGCGAAGCCAAAGTGGGAATAAAGTAAAAATCCAGGTCTTGAATATTACTGTGTCTCGACCTTTAGATGGTTCTAATGAAGTCACAGAACCTGAAATTACATTAAAAACAGATAAGGCTTCCTTTGAAGGTCAAATTCAAGGGATTGTTGAAATGCCTTCGGACCCAATTATTGAGAAAGAAGGCAATACATACTCTATTACTTTTGAATTTACTGTTAATACTTCTGCAATACCTCGTAACCAAGACGAATTAATTGGGACTGTAAGAGTTCCTGTTTTTGTTTCGGCAAAAAACTTGTGTAATGGTAAAATTTCGACAAGATCAACCAACTTGAGCGTTTCATTCCTCTATGAACGAGAAAAGGTGCGCCGTTCATCTACCCCACAAAGAAGAAGATAAAAATATAAACAGTGAAAATTAATAATTTGTTTGACAAATGGTAAAGTAATATGAAAAATCCCAGGTTAATATTAGTAGCATTTTTGTTGGGTGCAATTATTTTGCAACCAATTTTTAGCCAGGACGAAGCAACTCGAACCGAAATGGAACAAATTCTGGGAAGATTTTCTAATTATCGTTTTGGAAATATCTCTATTTATCAATTAAAAAATATTGGTGATATTCGTCGGGCACTTCAATTGCGTGAACAACGGGCTGCTGGTGTTCAAGTTAGCGAAGAGATTTTAAAGGCTGTAGACCAAACAATTTTAAATATTGTAGAAGATGGTGTTAGGGCGAATGAAACTTTGCGCGAAATTTTACAAACGATTGAAAATCGTGGCTTAACCCCCCCTGAACAATCTATTATGGAACAAATTTACCAGTTCTATACAACTAAATATCAAGGGGCTGGAGCAGCTCGTCCAGAAAATGCTTATTTGGTAACAACAAGAACAAAAGCAGGCGAAATTCCCGATTTC
>JBBIUA010000012.1:0-60608 GCA_037440445.1 Ignavibacteria bacterium | reverse complement strand
ATCAGGCTTAATTGAAGAAAAAATATCAAAAAAATCCTTTTTGAAATCCTCGATGAAAACAGGTCTGTCAATTACTGAGCATTCATAGAGAATTGGTTTTACATAATTTCGAGCAATAAGAAATAGTGTTGCATTTGGACAAATCTCTTTTATTGCTTGGCACATTGGAAGTGTAAGTACCAAATCCCCAAGACGGTCTGTTCGGGTTACAGCAATAGTTTTAATGTCCTCTGGGTTACCTTCTAATTTCATAATTTGCATTTTTGAATTGTTAGGTATGCAATTTAATTGATTATAAAAAGAATAAAAAATATACAAAATTTTGGTTTCCCATTGCTGTTATCAGTTTTTTTTTCGATAAGCATTTTATACAGCAATAGGGATAATTCTTTGTTTCATTTTCGTAATAAACATTTAACTTCAGATTCTGAAATTGTATTTCTTTACTTACCTTTTAAGGATACCTTCTATTATCTTGGGAAGCAGTATATCGAGATAAATTTAAGTAAGCAAATTGCAGTGCTTATTACTCGAGATGGAAAAAATGATACTGTAAAGATTTCCTCTGGAAATAAATATTTACACAAAGCTATTGAAACACCTACTGGTTTTTTCGCTGTTCAAAATAAGGCTCCAATTCAAATTTCTCGGCAATTCGAAAATACTGAAATGCTAAACTGGATAGGTTTCAATGGTAACATTGGTTTTCACGGTTTAAAGAAAACTGGTTACTATGCTCATCTTGGTCGAAAACCTTCTTCTCACGGTTGCGTCAGAATGTCTAATGAAGATGGTGAACGATGGTATAATATTGTTAAAATTGGAACCCCAGTTTTGGTTTTTAAAGACAATCCAGTAAGAGTTATAAAATTTGCTAATTATTCAGAAGTTAATTATAATAGAGATTTAATAATAAGAAAGGGGAATTCCTCTACTGTCAAAATTTTGAATAAACGAATAAGAGATATCTCTTCTGGTCACTATTACAGATTTAATAACTTTAAAATTTTTATTGATGAAAAAGTTTCTCTGACGAATTCAAATATAGTGGCAGAAGAAGATAATTTCATTATGCCTTTTCAACTTCCTTCCTTGTGGAAATCGAACCCAATAAGCCTAAGTAAAGTTTCTTCTTTGGTTTGGATGGATTTAATGAATGTAACAGATACTTGTAAAGTATCAAAGTTTGACAAATTGAAAAACAGATCTAAATGAGTTTGAAACGATGAAATAAACTCCCGAAGGAATGTCGTTAATTGAAAACGTTATAAATTTTTTCCCCAAAAATTTGTCTTCGGGAATTTTAAGAATCTCTTGCCCAAGAATATTTTGAATGGAAATATCGGAATTTGATGATTCATTGGGTAAAATGATAATTATTTGTTCAAAGGTAGAAATAATTAAAGGTTCAAAAGCATTGAATGAATTCACTGAAGTAACCCCATTAAGGTCTCTTGTTGTCATACTTATATTGTTTACATTTGCATCAGAGTAAGATACGATTGGGTCAGTATTAATGGTTTTGAAATCCAATGGTTCGGCAGTGATAAGGTTAGTTATTGTAAATGGTGGAATGTTTTGAAACGTTTCATTGACTTTGACTTCACCGATAGGTAAATTGAAAAGTTTTGAAATTTTTAATAGAAGAATGTCTGAATTTCCATTGCTAAAAGAGTAAGAGTATCCCGCAACCAGGAGTGTAGAATCATCGAAAATAGTAGAGAAAAAACCGCTTTCGCCCTCGTTCCCACCCAAGAGGACTCCTTTAAATGTTAAGTCAGAGAATTTTATAGAGCCTAACAACAAGTCAATATTGCTTGTATTTGTGATATTTGAAAAACCAGTAAAATAAATATTTTCGTTGTCGATAGTAGAATGAGAAATATAACCATTAACATCAAATGTTGTAGCAGAAACTATTTCCAATGAGTCATCAATGACAATAAGGAATGGAGCTTTTCCCGAATTAAAGTATGATAAAGTAACACCAGTTATTAAGTAATTATGATTGAAGGGGAAGATATCTGTTGGATATACATACCCAGTAATAGAAGTGGTAAAACTATTAGCCTTTTGTAATAATTTTGTATCATAAAACTTAACCTGTTTTAAGATGTTGCCAGAAGTATCGATTAGTGCACACCACATAACATTTTGATATACTGAATCATTGGTTATCCCTGTAACAAGAATATTACCATTTTTAGTCTTTGTGAAACAACGAATATCTTCACTGTTTTTGCCTCCATATGCTTTAGCCCATTGTAGATTGCCAAGACTATCGATTTTAAATACAAGTGCATCGTGCGAACCATTCCCAAAAGAGTAAGTCCATCCTGCTAAAATAAATCCTTTGTCGTTTGTTTCAATAAGTTGAGAAATGGATTCATCATCATATCCACCATAAGTTCTTTGCCAAAGAATGTTTCCTGTTTGAGTCATTTTAATTAACCATATATCACTGCTACCTTGCCCGAAAGATGAAGTGGTCCCCCCAACAAGAATGTTACCATCAGAAGTGGGCAATGCGGTCAAACCCACCTCGAGGAGCGAACCACCCAATGATTTTTGCCAAATAATATTTCCGTTTTTATCGCAATAAATCAGCAATAAATTTTCTGTCTCACTTGAAATGTTATTAGTCCAGCCAACCAAAAGGAAATCTTGATTTGGGAACAAAACAACAGAATGAATGACTTCGCTTAATGGGCTTTCAATTAATTTTGCCCAATAGGTTGTTTGCGAAAAAGAAATCTTTGCAGAAAGAAAAAGAAGTAATAAAAGAAAATAAGACAAAATTTGGAATTTCCTTTTTGTTTGTAGTATTGTCATAAAAAACCTTAAAATTTATATACAAATATAATATAATTTATTAATAGACAATAAGGAAAAAATTTTGACATTTAAATAAAAATTATTAATTTAGTAGTCCATAAGTTTTGAAATGCGGAAGTGGCGGAATTGGCAGACGCACCATCTTGAGGGGGTGGCGCCCGGTAGGGCGTGCGGGTTCAAGTCCCGCCTTCCGCACGGATTCAAATCATACCGAGAAATTAGCTTGTGCGATTGGCTGAAGCCGATGTTCATCCTAAAACCAATTGAAAAAGTAATAAAACGAGGAGTTTTCCTCGGTATTTTTAATAAATAAGAGGGTTATTATGGATGAACAACTCCAATCGACTGGCGAAAGCCAGAGCCCTTCAAATCAGTTTATCGATTTAAGCGTTGGAACAATTATTTCAAATGGCTTCGCGAAAGGTTTTAAATATCTCTTTCTTTATTGCGGTTCATTAATTTTATGGGCTATAACAGTTTGGATTCCGTACCTGAACATTGGAACAACCATTGGGCTCTACGCGCTTATTGTAAAAATGAGCAAAGATGAAAAATTCAATCTTGGCGAGATTTTCCGTAAAGATTATCGTAGCATTTTCCCGGAATTTCTTCTTCTTGTAGGATTGATTTATATCGCTGTTCCGCTCGCAAGTATGTTTGTTTTGATACCTGGTTTAGTTCTTTCGTTGTGCTGGCTACTAAGCTATTACTTCCTAATCGATAGAAAAATTGGTCCAATTGAATCACTTTCTGCTTCGAACAAAGCCACTTATGGTTTTAAGTGGGACATATTTGGTGGCTTGTTTATTATTTTCCTCATCGAAATTGTTATTCTTATAATAATTTGGTTGATTTTCCCTGTCCGAGATGAGGAATTATTTACCTCTCCGCTTTCAATCTTTTCTCTCACCTGGCTGGGCTGGGTGATTTTCGTTGTTGTAGAGCTAATCTTCGCTTCGATTTACGCAGGTGCTGTTTCGCATATTTACAAAGAACTTTCTAAAAGGGTTTAGTCATTTTTAGGGGGAAGAGCGAGATTGTAAAGTGGCATAATATTTGCTCTTTCCCCATTTTTATTTGAGGTATATTATGGATGAATTTTTTCAAAATGATGATTTTTTCAAAACAGAAGAGGAAATTGCATTAGAGAGTGCAGTTTCGAATGCAATATTGCACTTTCAGAATCGAGATTTTCAAGCATCTTTACCATTTATTAACGAAGCGGTTGAAATTTGCGAAAGGAACGGAATAGGAATTCCAAATTTATTTTTAATGAAAGCATTTGCAGAAATGCAAATAGGAGAGATTAAAAATGCCCTTTATTCGATAAATTTAGAAATTGAATACTTTCCCACTAATACCCGTGCCTACGAATTGAAAAGTGAAATTGAGGCTTTGAATCGAGAACAAGGTTATCTTTAAAAGATTAGTGAAATTATTTCGTTTCCCCTCTTTTCTGCAATATGGTATGTTTTGTTTTTTATTTTTGGTTGTTACCTTTCTTTTTTTGTGATTAATTAGATTTACAATTCTGTGAAAAAGTTTGAACAAACTTACCACCGAGGAGATGTTTAAGAAAGCGAAGAAAGAAGAAAAAGATAAGTCCGAAATGTCGTTTCTGGAGCATATTGACGAGTTGAGAAGAAGAATTATAGTATCTCTCGTCGGTGTGGTTATTGGCTGCATTATTGTTGGGATAAAAGTTGATTTTGTTATTGAAAATATTCTTTTAAAACCTGCTATTCAGAATGGCTTGAAATTGCAAAATCTTCAACCCTTTGGGCAACCTTTTCTGTATTTTAAGGTAATAACAATTGGAGGCTTTATTCTTGCTTTGCCATTTGTCTTATTCCAAGTTTGGAAATTTGTTGCCCCTGGGCTTTATCCGAATGAAAAAAAATGGGTAAGGATTATTACTTTTTTCACTGTTCTTTGTTTCTTTTCAGGAGTCGCTTTTGCTTACTTTGTAATGATACCGATCATGCTCAATTTCTCTTCATATTTTGGAACACCGCAAATTGAAAATAAATTCGATATCAACCATTACTTTGGATTTGTTTCGATGATGGTATTGGTTTCTGGATTAGTTTTCGAAATGCCAATGATAAGTTTTGTCATCTCACGTTTTGGTATTCTAACTGCAAGATTTTTAAGAAAATATCGCAGGCACTCCATAATTGTAATTCTGGTTCTTGCGGCTGTATTAACCCCTACTCCAGACCCAATCAATCAGTTGATTTTTGCTATTCCATTACTTATATTATATGAAATAAGTGTTATTATTACTGCTTTAGTAGAAAAGAAGAAGGATAAAGAAATTAATAATAACAATTCAGAAGAAGAAAATTGAATTGTAATTTTTTTAAAATCAAAGAAATCGAAATTTGTTTTGGAAATTTAGTTTTTTTAATTAATTTGTATTTTTTTATTCTCGTTTTTAGGTATTTTAATCTGTGATTTTGGGGGGAAAAATTATTAGTGAAAAAAGGTTGACAGTGTTTTACTTATTAAACAAAAAATTGGTAAAAAATCAAATTTACTAGATAATATTAGTATGAAAATTGATTTTTTTGCAGAAGTTTTTATTTTGATGTTTGTAATTTAGCAGGTGCGGTTATCATCTATTGCCGCAAAAGTGTCTATTGAGTAAAATTAGGGGAAGAATTAAAAGTGAAGGAGACAATAGAAAAGAAACCAACAGAGCAATTGGCTGAAAAAGAAAAAAGCCGTTTTCAGCAATTTGTAGAAGATAACCAAAAATATATTAATATTGGTGCTGGTGCGATAATACTTATTGTAATTTTGATTTTTGTTATTAGATATTTTGTTTCTAAATCAGAAGAAGAGAAAGAAATCAAAGCCTCGACTGCAATTTCAAGAATTTTACCATATATTGAAAATGCCCAATACGAGATTGCTTTGCGTGGAGATAAAACAAGAAAAGTTAGGGGAGAAGAAGTTATAGGCTTGATAGATATAGTTAAAAAATACAAAGGAGTGGCACCATCTTATGTTGCTGCATTGTATGCTGGAAATTGTTATTTGCAACTTGAGAAGTTTCGCGAGGCGATTGAATACTTCAAGATAGCATTGGATTCTAAATCTAATATTGTTCTGGAAGGTGCAAGCGCTGGTTTAGGAGTAGCATATGAAAGTCTGGGAAACTACAACGAAGCAATAAAATATTACGAGATGGCTACTACCTATGCTTTGCCAATTGGCGTGAAGGACCGATATTTGTATTTTCAGGCACTTTGCCTTGAAAAAATAGGAGATAAAAAGAAAGCAGAAAAGTTGTATCGAACAATTATTGGAGATAATCAATCAGAGTTTGTTAATGCAGCTAAGTCTGGTCTTATTCGACTTGGCACAATTATTGAGTAAAAAACTATGAATAGGGAAAATAAAGAAAAAGTGTTGAAATTTTTTGACAAAGAAATAGATAGTTTTAAATTATTTAGTAGCAATTATTTGGAGGAATTATGCAACGATTACTTCGTTTAAGTCTCTTTTTGGTTTTGTTAGGTATTATTACATTTAATACCTATGCACAACCGCAAGTATTTGTTTCCGGACGTGTAGCACCGGGCGAAATTCGCGTTTTCTTAAAGGACACGGTTTATATAATTAACCGTGATTATGTGATAGGTGGAACACTTATCATTGAGCCTGGTACGACAATTAAGTTTTATCCCAACGGAAGGTTGATTGATTCTGTCGGAGGTCGCATTATAGCCGATGGTTTCGCCTCTGCAACCTATGTTGCTAATCCAAGTGGATTGAATCCGACAGCTATTCCATATTCCCCTTCTAATCCATATGGTTGGGATGGCTATTCTGACTTAAATTATTTCCTCTATGGCGGGGTTGTAAATGTCGGTACTTTACGAGATCAAACTATTCATCCCAACAAATACTCTTATATGTTTGGTGTGGTTTTGAACAAAAACACTCGTTCATTTTCTAACTGGCCTGAAATTCCAGTTCCATTAACTGGAAATCAAGCATTACTACCTTTTGAGTATGCCATTATGTTCTATGCTGCTCGTTTACAAAATGACCCAACAAATGACCACAATCTATGGTTGTTGCCCTGGACACGCTATGGTGGTCGTTCCGTTAATGTTGTTCCTGCAAAGATTAGGTTTATTGGCCAACCAGAAAATAATTTCTCGCGAGAATGGGGCCATATTGTTATTCTTCCTGGTGCAAGAGCAGCATTTTTCCGAAATTGTTCTTTCGAAGGTTTTCGTAAAGATATTACTGTTGGCAATAAACCATTTTATGGGACAGACCTTGGTTCAACTTGGACACAGTTAAATGAAACTTTGGCAAATTTAACTAATGGAACAGGTGGTGCGATTACATCATTGTCCTCAAGACTATGGCTTTTGAATTGCGAATTTAGGAATAATATGTCTCGACATCGTGGTGGTGCACTTGCATTGTTGCAAGCTCCTGAAGGCTACCCAGTTGACCCAATTATAAATACATTACCAAATTATCCTCCAGACAAGAATCCAAATTATGTTGAAAAGGATGGTTCGATTTCACGGATTTTAAGTAATTATCCCATTAAGGCATATGATTTAATCGATGAGGCTTCGGATGAACCACTTACGGGTTTCCAAAGGCAAGCCCTTGAAGATGCTCGTTTAGCATTACTTTTGGGTAGAATTCGTAATGTAAAGTTTGAAAATAACATAGTTCAACTTGCTAATGTGCGAACACGAACTATTGGAAATCCTCCTATTCCAATTGTTACCGATGCAACCGATGAGCCTGCTGCTTATCCCCAGCAATATGGAAATGTTGCATTCGGTGGTGCAATTTATATAGCAGGGCGAAATGACCAGTATGGCCAAGACACTCGAATAGAAGTTGGACTTGGTGTCAACAATTCTATTAAAACAAGTTCTGGTACTATAGTATTTTCTAATGGAGATACCTTCGAGGCTATTGGCAATGTTGCAAGCAATTACCAAAATAATGGTAATACATTTGGTGCACGCGGTGGTGCTATTTATGTTGGTGCCAATACTTCATTGATTGTTGCTGGTAAATTTATTTCGAATGAAACTTATGTAAAATATTTGCAGGATTCTATCACTGGAACTAATAGTGGGTATTTTTCCCGAGGTGGTGCAATCTATTGTGAAAATACTTTTGGACGTTTACAGGTAAAGGGCGGTCCTCAACGTGATGCTTTGGGGAATGAAACTCAATTTGTTAACAACCGTTCTGGTTCTGGTGGTGCTATCTTTGTAGATGGTAACACGTTTGAAGAAATGTCCCCGGTTATTGGCGGTTCGGATGTTACTCCGATTACCCGTGATTACGGATTTAATATAAAGTTTGTAGGTAATACTGCTACTGCATTTGGCGGTGCAATCTACACAGCACGCAATATGAGTGTTGTGGGCGCTGGTGGTGTTGAAGCCAATGCATTGATTGGATATGGCGGAAACTATCCAGTTTTGTTCGAAAACAACAAGGCTGGATTCGGAGGTGGTGCAATTGAAATTCATATTCCTCAAGGTTCATTGTTAATTCCACCACAACAGAAAGCAGTTGAACTGCGAAGAGTACAGTTCATAAACAACATAGTCGGTGAAGGTGTTGCCGAAATTAACAAGCCATACATTCGAGGTGGTGGGGCAATTTACACCATCAATGCTGATTTAAATGTTGTAAAGGGTGTACAATTTATTGGTAATAAGGTATATAATGGAAATGGTGGCGCCCTTGCAATGGTTAACCCAGAAACGAATACTAAAAGATATTTTGTAACAGATGTCGATAATGTTGTTGTAGATCCTTCAACATTATTGGCTACGGATTTCACTTCCACCAACGATGTGTTTACATTCAAATCTTTTGCATATCCACCGGATACAAGAATGCTAACACAATTCCTTGACAATGAAGTAATTGTTGAGGAAAATATCCTTGCTTCTCAAAGTGGAAGTGGAACGACCCAAATTGAAGCAGGAACCGAGCAAACTATTGCTGATTTATATGATGTAGCATTCTACGAGCCATCTTCTGGTTTTGCAGTTGGACAAAATGGAACAATAATTAAGATTACACAGGGTGGCGATAGATGGCAATATACAAATTATTCGCAACCATATAGATTAATGGCTATTACTTTCAAAGGCAATAACGGATTTATTGTTGGTGATCGTGGGGTTATCCTTAAGACTGAAAATAATGGTTCGAGTTGGAGAGAAGTTAATCCAGCAATTTACTCTTACGTATTAAATGACATTTTCTTCCCAACCGCAACTGTTGGATATGCCGTTGGTTCTTATGGAACGATGTTGAAGACAACTGATGCAGGTGAGACATGGTCTCAGATAGGAACTGATGTAACGAATAATACATTGTGGGCGGTTTATTTTGTTTCAGCTACACGTGGTTATGTTGTTGGTGAAAGGGGAACGATCCTTGTTACCACTGATGGAGGTACCACTTGGGATGTTCGATTTGCAAATACATTTGCAACATTAAAGGATGTTTACTTTACTGATGTGAATACCGGCTATGCAGTTGGGCACTGGGGAGTAATTTTGAAAACTACCGATGGTGGCAACAGTTGGGCAAAAATATTTGAAGATCCTCAATATAGCTTTAATAAAGTTGTTTTCACATCTCTAACAAATGGATATGTTTTCGGTGAATACGGTCTTGCTTGGAAGACTGTTGATGCTGGTGCAAATTGGACGCCACTTGACATAGGAAGTCCATTCAGTGTGTATGGAGCTATTTTCCCAACAACGCAATGGGGATTTATCAGTGGTGATTATGGCTTGTTGAAGCGGACAATGGATGGGGGCGCTACTTGGAACGATATTAAACCTGCAGATGCTCGCTATGTTGATGTTGTTCGTAAAAATTGGGATACTGATTTGCCGGAGAATGGAGTCGGTCTTGGTGGTGCTATTTACATCCTTGATGTTGTAGATGATAACAGAGCAAATAGGGTTGATACAATCTTCTTCAATCGAGTTAGAATTCAAAATAATAAGGCATACACTGGTGCAGCAGTTTATTCCGATAATTATAATTTACGATTAGCGTTCAATCGGTCGCTTATAACTGGAAACGAAGCATATTCAACAATAGGCTATGATCAAAATGTTATTTCTGGACCAGTTCGTAGAGATAACAATCGTAACATTATTGGTAATGCAGCATCTAGCGATCTTGCTGGGGCAATTCTATATGGCGAAATTGTTGGACCATTACCATCAAATTTAGCTCCAGAGGCTGCAAACTCGATTTATAATAACAAAGCAAGATTTTTGATTCGCTTACCCGATGCACCGAATTCTAAGGGAGTTCTTTCGGGTTCGAAAGCAGGTTTTGGTGGCACTGATACTTTGCGTGGAAATTACTGGGGAAGAACAGAAGCGAATGTTGTCCTTTCTGTAGTCTATCAAAAGAAAATTATAGCAATAATTGGGAACGATACTATTTACGCTGAACCCGCTTTGATGGAAACGTTCTTTGTCGACTCCGACTTTAATCCAAAGAATGAAACTTATTTGAAATTTATGTTCCCTGCAACGGCCGACCCACGAGAACAAGGTCCATTTGAATCGACACATAAATACACTTATCGACCAATTCCATTAGAAAATGGCGCAGATGAGAACACACCGGGTCAATATAGTATTCCAGAGAAGGTTCTAATGTCCGGTTTGGTTTACGATTTATATGATAAAGGAACTGATATCAAAGTTGCAGATTACTCGCAAAGAAGGATGGTTCCAATTGAGGATTTTGCCGTAGGAATTCCACCTATTTTGCGTTTGTTCGATGATCCCTCGAAGCCATCGTATAATAAATATGTAAAACGATGGATAAGAGACCCATTCGTTGCTGAAGCACGCGACGAAAATGGAAATCTTAAATATCCATTTATTGCTGCAATGCAAGATGAATTCCGTCCCGATGAAAATGGGGTTTATTACCATCCTATTGGATATCCATTATTCCTTGAAACACAGGTTAACTATGAAGGATTGGCAGAAAGGTCAAATCATGATCCAAGACTTTTGAATGAAACTGTTTTCTTTGTGATTAATGAAACTACTGGTGATTATATTCGAGTTCCGTTGCAACAAGTTGATGAAAATGCTCCATATCGTGAAATATTTAGAGCAAGAGTTGAATTAGTACCTGATTCAACATTAAGGAATCCCAACACAACAGTTCGTAGAACAGAAGAAGGACTTTACAATCTTGGAACTGGAGCATATTTGTTGCAACAATTAAGATGGAATCCTGAAAAAGAAGATCGCGGAGCATTAGGTGGTCGAAGATACCATGCTGGAACTACTCAATTTGGTCGTGTACCCAACTTATTCTCTAACCGACCATCGATGCCACCTTCGAATCAAGGAAATCAAACATTTTATGCTGGCGAACGCTACCGAGCATTACCGGTTGATACAGGTGATGTTGTTAGAATCATTTCGAGAACAGTATTGTGGAGAGAGGGTGTTGTTCCCGCGTACGATCATGGAATTAGCTTTAAGATTGTTGGTTCTACTGAGCCACCGGTATTTACTGGAAATATTATTAAATTACAAACAGATACTATAGTTAAGATTGTTCCTTCTGAATTTCCAAGTCGTCAAGGACAATATGATACACTTAAATTAGTTGAATTCTTGAATACGATATTCTTGACTGAAGACCGTGAGTATCCACAATATCCTGGAACATATTCTGGATTGCTACCCGAAGAGGGTCAAGGTCGAGATAGTATTTTAAGCGTCACCGCAATGGATACTAATAAATTCTTTGATCCTCGTTCCTATCTTTTCCCGAATCAATTTAGTCAATTAACGTATCATTGGTCAGTTGACCCCACAACAGGATTGTCTCGATGGTTACTTGTCGATACAATTCCTGCTGGCGATCAAACAGTTATCAATCCAAAAGATAATGCATTAGGTTACTTGGTATTCCGAGGGAAGCCAATTAATCCCTATGTTGTTCCTGGCGGAGAATATGTTTATGTGCGTGCTGAAAATTATCCACCTGCCTTCAGAGTAATAGATTCTCTCAAAGCAGCTGGTGTAAGCCAAGATACTATCGATAAGTTCATTTATACATTTGCACCATATTTGAACGCATATAATTATGACATTACAAATGCTCGATACTTGCAACAAGATACAATTTTAAATGGTGGTCAATATTATGCTGAATATTCATTTAGAATATTTGTCATCGATAGTACCCCAGTCTTTATGGATTGGGTAGAAACACCCGAAGAAGCTGAAAATCGTGCTGAGACAATTTATAAGAGGATTGATCGCGCTGGAACAAATGTTGTTCCTTACGTGATTTATAAACCATCGGTTTACACTTGCGGTATGACAGAAGATAATAAACTTAAGGCAAATCTTACTAATAAACTTAGATTCCAGGTCGATTTCAATACAAACGATGAACTTGAAGATTTGGCAGCCGAGACTCTTGACCCACGAGGATGGGACTTCCGATATGGAAAAACAGCCTATGGCTTTATGAATATAGCGATTAGAAATCGTGACTGGTGGAATAATCCTGGCGATACTGTTGTGATTGATACTACAACTTATGACCAAAATATGGATGGAAGAAAAGATGAATCTGTCATAGTTCAAACTCGACCTGTTTGGATGGGTAATCAATACTTAATGAAATATGGTTCTGAAACTAATGCTGATCCATTTGGAGTAGATTTAACTTCCCATGGTCAAATCAATATTCGAATTGATTCCGCTCTTGCTTGGGACTTATTAAAACCCTCTCAAGTTATCAGATATCATGATGCATTAAATACCGACACTGTATTTACCATAGTTGTTAACGATGGGCACGGCGGGGTTAACTTCATGACCATGCCGGTGTTAATTAATGTCGCTCCAATTATCATTACTGAAACATTACCACCTGCAAAAGAAGATATTGATTATAATCCGCAATTAATCGATTCATCGAAAGCTATAAAAGTATATGATCCAAACTTTGGGCAATCTCATGAATTTGAGTTAATGTATCCTGATTATCCCGAAGACTCAATTCCACGGGATCCTTGCTTCCCCGAGGCTGGTTATTGGGATATTTCTAACCTAAAAACAACACCGAGATGGTTGAAGATTAATCCGATTAGTGGTTTGTTGTATGGTAAACCAGGATTAAATGATGCGCCAAAGACCGAGCAAGTTGTCGTAGCTGTTTGGGATATTGTCAACGATCAACGACAGCTCTCCGCGATTAAGGTTTTGACTCTATTTGTTGATTCGACAAACCACAAGCCAAGAATTGCGCATGCTCCAAAAGTTATGTGTGTTGACGATGGGAAACCATATAGCGACACATTGCTCATTTGGGATTATGACCTGAAGCGAGAACCCGTGCAAGAAGAGGTTACAGTTCGTGTTATTCGTCCATCTGGATTTACTGTGGAACCGTCGGTCATTAGAGGAACCCAAGCAAAAGACACCATTAAAGTTTTGATTAAATCGGATGCATTCCCTGGCGGTCAACGTGATGCTGATGGAAAAGTTACGATTTGGGTTGAGGTAACTGATGCAAGCGGAGCTAGAGACACATTGATTTATAGAGTTGAAGTTTCCGATCAAACAGACTTTACTTGTACATTGAAGATTGAAAATACCTTCCCAGGAAACATTCCTGGCGATGGAAAGAGTGCTTGGCAAGAGTTGATATTTGGCACTGCTCCACGTAACGCGACCACTGGTGAAGGACTTGATGGTGAGCCTATTGGAACGCTTGATGCTAATTTCTGCGAATACGAATTGCCTTCTATTCCACCTATCGATGTATTCGATGCACGATGGACGATTTCACTAACTAATGGTACATTACGAAACATATTCCCACGTGCACAAAATAAACCTGATGTGAGAGTATACAAAGGAAGATTCCAAGCTGGTGGCGTTGTTGGAAATACGTCACTATTCTATCCTGTCGTCATTCGCTGGGCTAAGGACGAGATTCCTGATAAGACCGACGTGCAAAAGAACCCAACCGGTGGTCAATGGTTTATTCGAGATGATAAATCGAATGGAAATGTATTTAATTATAATATGAAGACAGGCGAAGGTTATCCCCAAGATGGCGACATTAAGTTGATTGATGAAGGGCAATATTGGAAATTGCAAATTGGCCGAGACAATGTTACTGGATTCATTATTGTGCACGACTGGGTGAGCGGCGTTGAAACTACTGAACAACCAATCTTTGGTATATCATCTGTAAGTCCAAATCCAGTGAATAGCAACACTACTATCACATTTGGCTTGTCCGAATCAGGAAATATAAAGATTGACTTAGTCGATGCTCTTGGTAATGTTGTTGCAACGATTACGAATGGATACTATGCAGTTGGTCAATACACAGAAGTTTGGAACGTGCCAAATGAACTTGCTAGTGGTGTTTACTTCGTAAGGTTGACGAGCGGAACAAGTATTTATAATTATCCAGTAAATATTATTAGGTAAAAATATGGCTTGCTCCCCTTGTGGGAGCAAGCCCTGATTGTTAATGGGAAATAAGTTTTTTGAAATAAAAAGGAGTAGTGAAATGAAAAAAATCTTCGGACTAACTGTAGGGATAGCAACAGCAATCGTACTTATGTTATCCTTGCAGATAACAGCGAAAGCACAAGTTTACGGGGATTTCGATACCGTTCGTCAAATTCGAAATGTCCCGTATGAGCCTCTTGAAGATGGAATAGAAATTCCAGCAACTGCATTTGGTTTACCACCAATGTGGTTACAGGACCTCGATGATGGATATTCGTTCCCAAATGGAATTAATATTGGATTTCCATTCGAATTTGGTGGGGAAGTTTATACTAGACTTTGGGTCTGCATTAATGGATTTGTAACTTTTTCAGCACCACCTTATACCCCGGCTAAAGATCCCACCGCTTTATTCTATGAGAATACCTCTTATCCTAAAAATGTCCTTGCGCCATTTTGGGGTGACCATTACTATCACCTTGATCAAGAAAGATTCAATGGGTATAAACCTACAAAAATCTATTACAAGTCTGATCCTGACCAAGGGGTTTTCATTGTTGAGTGGCGATATATAAATATAAATGATGTAAATGTTAAATCAAGTATCGCTACCTTCCAACTTCGACTTTACAAATCTCAAGACCCATTTTCAGCTCAAGGTGATATTGAATTTGCCTATGGACAAATTGGAGGGAATGAATACACAAACGATACACGTGTGATTACAAGAGGTTCCTCTGTTGGGATAAAAGGTGAATTTTCTCCTGCAGACTTTTTAAATGGTTTAGAATTCGAGAATGATCCATATATTGCTCGTACAAGTATGAGATTAACTAACGAATGGTCACCATCGGGTGGTACTGACCATCGTATTCGCTTTAGATCTTTGGCACGTTACAATGTCGAAGAATTCTGGGGTGATGGTGACGTTGATCTTTCGAAAGGATATAATCGTAAACATTACAATATGCCGCAAAGTCGTTATGTGACTGTAAATGATGCCCGCATTATTATGAGAAGCCTTGCTACAGGGATTCCTCTCGATAGTGTTCGTAGACGTGCGGCTTACCATGGCGATGTCAATCATAATGGACGATATTACTACGACCAGTTTGGTGTTAAAAAACTTATCCGTTGGCGAAATAAAAACTATGCGGATAGTTTGCCTCAAGAAGTTGGGTCTATAAAACAAATTTTCTATCAAGTCAATGAGTATGATGCTGCTTTGATCTTGCATTATATGGCTGGTCGTTTGCCAGAATTACCTTGGTTATATGATACTATCCCGATGTATGGCAAATTAAGTGCTTTGGAATTAGCAAACAATGTAATATTTGGTGGTATTGAAAATGTTAATAGTAAAAGAAGAATACCAATTTACCTAAATGGCGAATTGGTTGGCCCAATCTCACTTTATGTCGAAATGGAATCAAATTTCAAACTGGTTTCTAACAACCCAGATATTTATATTGAAAATGATAACAATCGGGCGGTTTTGGCAGGTTCAGGTATATTTAGTCCTGACCAACCTATTGCTTTTATTGAGTTTGATGATGATATGGTGGTTGTGAAGAATTTGAAAGTGAGGTTTAATGAGCAGGAAGTTAATCCACATTACATTCTTAAAGTTAACTCAATCGATAACAACCCACTTTCGATTTTGGACAATGGAACAACAAATCCAAGAATTTGGCTGAACCTTCACCAAAATGGCAGTTACAAAGTTGAAGTACTTGATATGGCTGGCAATCTTGTGAAATCATTCGAATATTTCGTGAATAATTCAAGTGTGTTTTCAATCGATTGGAATTACTCTGATGAAAACGGGAATAGTTTAAGTAATGGAATCTATTTTGTACGATTAATTGGAAATGGTATTAATATTGTCGAGAAATTGGTCTTTGTTAAATAAGTATTTTTTCCTGGTCTGGCTGGCATTTTTAGCCAGCCAGATTACAGGATATTCGCAAAGAAAAGCAAATTGCGAATTAAGTATTTATGGCTCTTTGAAAGTTGATGTGTGCGGGAATGAAAAAGCTAAACAATTCATTCTCGTAATGAGCATAGGAAATGTACAAAGGAGTGACTCCTTGTTTGGTTATAATTATGAAATAACTTTTGATAACAATAAAGTAAAAATCACTGATGCATTGTACTTTAACACGTTGAGTGAGTTTATGGATGCAAAATCTGCTTCCATTAATAATTCATTAGGGAAAATAAACGGTTATGCAATTACATTTGGAACTGAACCTATTTATGGGAATAAGCCACTTGCAGCATTTAATGGTGTGTGGATTTCGGAATGTCCAGATACGGCTTTTTTCAAAATAAACTATATTGAATTCACAGATGAATTTAAAGTAGGAATAGATACATTAAAACCGGCTGTTCTTTTGGGTATCGTTGACACTATAAACGGTAGAATTTTTTCGATATCAGTCAATAATGAGGAGATAAATATTACAGAAGATACTTTTTATATTGATTGTTCTTTGAATGTACCCGATAATTCACGTATCGATTACTTTGATATAGTTGCTAAATATAACCCTGAATACTATCAACTGGACAGTGTAATTATCCCTGATTCAATTATAGAGTATTTAATTGTAGATAATGAATTAGATGGTTCAATTTTTAAATTTAAATTGCTAAGTGATATTAATGCAAATTTGAATTTAAAGATCCGAGGTAGGTTGAAATTGTTTAATACATTTTCCGACAAAATTATACTTTATCCAAATTTTGATAAATACTGTAAATGTGTTGTAGGCTCATCGATTGATTCAGTTAATGTAAAGTATAACAATATTAGTTTAGTTAGTGAATTAACGGATAATATTTATAGTAGAGATGGTGACTGTATGTACAGAGTATATGATGTTATGGGAAGACTAATTTTTGAAAGTGAAACTGAAGAAGAAAATTTTTATGTGGTACCAAGTGGTTTTTACTTTATTGTTAAAAATTGCTCAGGAAAGATAATTTTAAAGAAAACAATAAATGTTAATTATTAATTATTCACAAATTGGAGGTTCTATGAATAACCAAACGTTTTACAAGGGAATTTCAAAACTTTTGTTAGGGTTTCTACTGACCCTAAGTATTATTGCGTTTGTTCCATTTGGAAACTCGTATGCTCAGGAAGTAATTCCGTTAATACCTCGTTTGTCTTTGATGGGGGCAGATAACGACTGGGATGCTAGTTGGTATCCCGATGGTAGAATTTGGATCCCCCCTTCAATTGATCCGAACAAACCAAGAGAATTTTTGGTTCCTGTGTTCATTGAAAACAAGTGGTATCCTCACGAGGAAACGCGTGACATTTACATTCCTGAGCCAATTACAAGTTTTAAATTTAAAGTTCAATACGACTCGACAGCCGTTAGAGCTATTGGAGTTCAGACATTCGGTTATAGGGAACTTAACCTGTTCCCAGATGAAAATTACAAATACCACACTCTTGCAAAAGATTTTAATATTTCTTGGATGGACGACAGAGATACTACGTATCGGTTGTATTTAAATCCTTCTACACCATATCAGGATAGAATGAAGGGTCGTTCAATTACAATAGTTGGAACTTCAATAAAGCCACTGCCTCCAAGCGATGCTTTCGTTGTTTTGTTGTATATCCGCTTTATGTTGGTACCAAGAGCTGGTGCCCCAATAGGATTGGCTGCCAATACTCCATTGATTATTGGAACCGACGAAATATTGTATAATGATCTAAATGTAAGAAAAGAAGCCCCATTTATGAAGTATAGACCAGAATGGAAAGGACGATTTGTTCAACAAGATTATCCTGACCCAGGTCTATATACTGGGCTTGCCGGTGTTGATAATAGTGGTTATGCACCAAAATGGAATGATGAACCTTGTTTACCTGGTGTTATTTATTTACGTATAAGTGATAATGTTCCACGTTTTGGATTCATTTTAGAAAGAGCCATTGGTTTAATTCCACAAATTCGTCAAGTAAGCGATGATGGGTCACTTTATGAAATGCAAGACCCGATAACAATTGATTCAGCTTCATTAGTTGCACCACCATTTGGCGTTCGAAGTTTTCGTTTAATTAATGATGTTCCAGCCTCACGTTTGTTGGATATTATAGTTGAATCTAATGAACCTTGGCTTACATTTAGAACATATATTCCAAGAGGAGCAAATGCTAAGAATCCAATACCGACTCAAACAACTAAAGGATATATAAATTATATTGATAATGGTATACTTGGCGATGTAACTCGTGGTACTCCTGTATTTGGTCGTCAAACTAATCCTGATCCGGAAGTTCATATTCAGATTATGTGCGACCCTGGAAGGATTACTAATGGTGGTTCTGAACCAACAGGCATTTATGTTGGGTATTTAACTTTTAAATCACACTCTGCAGAAATTTCACCAGTAAGACTAAAAATTACTTTTATTTATTTCCGAAATCCAATAGAATGGTATAATAATACAAGACCTGCAGGTATTAATTTGACTCTTATTCCTAGTGGTGGTTTTGGTTCTCCAGTTAAGTTGATCTTTGGTACGGGACACAGAGCTACCATTGGTGTGGACACGCTCTTTGGAGAACATCCCTATGATTATCCAATGGATCCCGATAAATTCGAAGCTCGTTTCTTCCCACCAACAAACGCTCCATCGGAAATAAAGCTTAAGGTTGAGCATGGCTTTGGGAATTTCAGTCCTGATGATGATGACAATGATGGTTCACAAAAATATTGTATTTCCCGTGATATTCGTAGTAGCGATGATACATTACAATCATTGATTTACTTTGTCAGATTGAGTGCAGAAAACCCATCCTATTATCCTATCATTATTACATGGGATATTGAGGACTTTCCACAAGGTGCTAACTTGTTTATTCGTGATACTGCAAACGGTCAATTGTTCCCCGCTGTGAATATGCGTCGTGCTACGAATATTGGGGGTACAGTTTATTCCTATCAAATTACAGATTCCCGAGTCCGTTCATTTATTATTGAGTACACACCTGCTCGGGTTATTGATTATGTCGATGAATATGGTAACCCAATTATTAAGAAAGGCTGGAATTTCTTGTCGTTACCTGTTAGACCTATAAATAACCAATGGAATGTCGTTTATCCAAATGCAATTAATAAACCATTCTTCTGGTCGCAAAACCAATATCAGTTCGATGAACTTCTTCGAGTAGGTGTAGGTTATTTCGTTAAATATAGTGACCAAATTGACACTAAATTTGCTGGTTCATACATTAGTGAAATATCTGTAACAGGTTCCGGCGATAGTGTAAAAATTTATCCGGGTTGGAACACAATTGGATGTGTTTCGACTCCACTTTCAATTCGCGACATTTCATTCTCTAACTTTGGTGCCGAAAGTCCAACTCCAACAGAAGTCCGAAAGAATGGAATTTGGGCATATAAAACAAACCGTGGGTACGAAGAGGTTTCTGAACTTCGACCCGGCTTAGGTTATTGGATAAAATCAGATGCTCATGGTTACTTGCGACTTATTGCTCGCTTTGAAAAATCAATTGAAAATGCTCACCCAGACATAAAAGATGAAATTATTGCCCAAAGTGTAAAAATTAATGTTGCAGATAATGCTCAACACGAAAAAACATTGTATCTTGGATTGAATAAAACGCTGTCTACTGATGTTTTTGAATTGCCACCTGTTCCATTTGATGATATGTTCGATGTTCGATTTGCTAATAATTCCTTGCTTGAAGTTAATGATAACCCAGTTTTGAAATTAACTGGAGTTGAATATCCTGTTGCTATTTCAATCCAAGACCCTGTTAACAACTATACTTTTGTTGACGCAGTGACAGGCGATATTCTTGGAACAATAACACCTAACAATAACACAATAATGATTAATCGTTCGAGCAATGCAATTCGCATTCTTGTCTCGAATGAATCTGATGATGTTACATTAACTGCCTATCCAAATCCAATAACTACAACATCAGTTTTGAAATATTCACTTCCCGAAGACTCTGATATTCAACTTTCAGTATATGATGCACTTGGAAATCAAATTAAGACATTGCAAAATGGATTTGTCCGTGCAGGTGAATATACTCTAAATCTTAATGCTTCTGAATTTGCGAGTGGTCATTACATTTGTAAACTCCGCATTGCTGGAAAAGATACTAAAATGCTGATACTCAATATTGTGCGGTAACATATTTCCTAAATAATTGATAATAATGGGCAACATCGTAGAATGTTGCCCATTCTTTTTATTTTTGGAGGTGGGTATGAAAAGATTTTATCTTTTGTTTCTTTGGCTAACAATAGTTATTTATAACACTTATTCACAAGAACCAATTAATATTCGATTGAATTTATTTGGTAATGATACTTTAGTATTTAACAAACTTAATTTTGGTTTTATTAATTCAGCCACAAATGGACTTGATACATCTTTGGGGGAAGTTGATTTACCTCCTTTTGTTCCACCCAGTGGATATGGCATTTATGGTGTCTTTGTCTTTTATGATTCAGCCAGTGGTGGTAATATATGGTCTTACTCAGACTGGAGACCTTTCCCCTCAAATTTGTCAGACACAGTAAAATTTCTACTTTATGTATTTCGTGAATCTGGCATAAAGTTGAAAATTAGTTGGTTTGGGTTAAACGATTATTTCCGCTCTGCATGGTTTGTCGATGAATATTTAGGAACACTGGTTCAAGTAAATATGCTTGAAACTAGTTATGTAAGTGTTACAAATGAGTTTCTTGATAAGTTCTACATAAAAGTTGTTCTTAATCCAATCACAAATGTTGATAATTTGAATGAAAATGAAGAAGTGATCCTTAAACAATTTTCAGACAAAATTCTTTTGGTAAATAAATCGAATGAGGCTTGTAATTACAGAATTTTTGATATTTTTGGAAATTTAGTTTCAAAGGGAAATTTTATCAATGAAATTCAGGTTGGGATTTCAAATTTTCCAAGAGGTGTCTATTTTGTAAAAATTGATAGACAAAACAATGAAGGAATTTTGAAAAAAATATTAATTTATTGAGACAAAAAAATAAGATGAAAGAGAGTAAAAATACAAGAGAACAAAATAACTTGCGTGAAAGACAAAGCAATGCCAATACAAAAAAAACAAACAATATATTAATCAGCGTTGTAATACCGCTTTATAACGAAGAAGAATCTATTCTTGAACTTGGGAAAAAACTCGAGTTGGTATTGAATAAAATTGCTCGTGAACGTTATGAGGTAATATTTATTGATGATGGTTCAACTGATAACTCAAGAGATAAAATTCGTGAATTACATAAAAAAAATTCAAAATTTCATTGTATTAGTTTTAGAAGAAATTATGGTAAAAGTGCAGCATTGCAAGTAGGCTTTCGTGCTGCGCGAGGGAAATACATAGTGACAATGGATGCTGATTTGCAAGATGACCCTGCCGAAATACCTAATTTGCTTGCAAAATTGAATGAAGGTTATGATCTTGTTTCTGGTTGGAAAAAGAAACGGCAGGACCCTCTGACGAAGGTTTTGCCATCGAAGTTGTTCAATTTTGTAACATCTCTTGTTAGTGGGGTTCGTCTACATGACATTAATTGTGGATTAAAAGCCTATCGTAGCGTAGTTGCTAAAAGATTAACTGTTTATGGCGAAATGCATCGTTATCTTCCTGTACTTGCCCATTGGGATGGTTTTAGAGTCACCGAACTCCCAGTTGTTCACCATCCTCGTCGTTTTGGTAAGTCGAAATTTGGTGCTGGAAGATTTGTAAAAGGTTTCCTTGATTTGCTAACAGTAATGATTACAACTCGTTATATGCAAAGACCTTTACATTTTTTTGGTTCGATAGGCACGGTTATTACTTTGCTTGGTTTTAGTGTAAATTTGTATTTGTTGATTGAATGGTTACTTGGCAAGACATATTTGAGCAACAGGCCATTGCTTCTTTTTGGAATTACTTTAATTATTTTTGGTGCTCAACTAATTTCAATTGGCTTGTTGGGAGAAATGAACATAAAATCTTTAGCCGAAAAGGTAAATTACAATATAAGGGAGAAATTTTGAGGAATTTATGATAAAATTATTTAATTCAATATTTTTTGCACTTTTTTCCTTAATTTATGTAACAAATTCGCAACTTAAAGATTTTGCAGTTGAATTTGGAGTAGTTCCAACCGCAATTTTTGGCAATAACAACGCGACTTCTGTATTTATTAACCCAGAAAAGAATACAACTATTGGTGGTGGTTTTTTTGGCTTCCAAAATGGTTTTGTTTTGCGGGGGATCTGGCAGAAAAGTGAATCGAGATATTCTATTCCACTTGGTTTCGAATACATTTTTTATCGTGCCTACCACAGGGTTCCTTATGCGCCAAAGGTTACTCTTTACCTCCGACATTTTATTGATGCTCCAACTCTTACTTTGGGATTTAGATATAATCTCTTCAAATTCCCTTTTGCAAATGTTAAGTGCTATTCTGAAATTGATGCCAGAGGAAGTTTTATTGGAAAAAGTAATTATTCTGTAAGAATCGATTACGAGAATTTTGATTCAACAGTTATACGGTCTGTTTCATATAAAAATGCAGTCTTTCGTTTGGGAGGGGACTTTAAAATTGGATTCCTTGGGGAAGTAATGCATCCTTGGTATGTTAATTTGTTTACATCAGTAAGTTTCGTTAATCTGGTCGGAAGGGATAATTCACGCGGCGAATTGTTGACTCCAGTTCCTGATTACGAAACCCGAGAAAACCCTGTTTATAATTTTCAACTTGGTGTGTGTATATTTTATAAGTTTTAATGGTAAAGAAAAAATATACTTACAAATCGGATTGTAAATTTTTTCGCGGCGATGTTCCTTGTTCTCCACACAAAAAATTTGGAGTTTTTTGTAGCGATTGCAACTATTATATTCCTCAATCGAATATTATTTTGATTATTAAATTAGGTGCAATTGGAGACGTAATTCGGACAACCCCTTTACTTTATAAAATTTTTGAAGTGCATCCTAAGAGTGCTGTTTGGTGGCTAACCCATACCCCAGAAGTTGTTCCTTCTGTTGTCGATAGAGTGTTACCATTCAACCTGGAATCCATTTTGCTGCTCGAAGAAGTTGAATTTTACAAGGTTATAAATCTGGATAAAGACCCATATGCATGTGCTTTAACAAAAAAATTGAGAGCAAAAGAAAAATTCGGTTTTACTTTGAAAGATGGAAAGCCGTCTCCATTAAATGAACTAAGTCTACAAAAATTCCTAACTGGGATTTTTGACCCTTTGAATAAAGAAAATACAAAATCCTATCTTAGGGAAATTTTTGAAATAGTTGGTTGGGAATATAGTAATGAAGAATACATTTTAGAAGTTGACAACTCTATTCGTTGGAATATTCCAAACGAAAACAAGCCTATTGTTGGGTTGAATACTGGATGTGGTGGTAGATGGATATCGCGACTTTGGCCCGAACACAATTGGATCGAATTGATCAAGCTTCTTCAACAAAACCATTATTTCCCATTGATTTTGGGTGGGGAATCCGAGCATACTAAAAATCAAAGGATTGCTGAACTTACTGGTGCTTTGTATCTCGGGCATTTTGATTTACCTAAATTTATTTCTTTGGTCAACCAGTGTGACCTTGTTGTAACTTCTGTTACAATGGCTTTGCATATTGCAATAGGTTTAAAGAAAAAGGTTATTCTTTTCAATAATATATTTAACCGACACGAATTCGAACTTTTTGGACGTGGGATTATCATTGAACCAGAAAAGCCATGTAAATGCTTTTTTAGCCCTAAATGTATCAATACCGAGTATTTTTGTATGGATTATATTTTCCCATCGAAAGTAATCGAAAATATTAAGCAACTTTTACCATTTTCACCTTATTAATTGACATATTAGTTTGTCCCATAAATACAAGGGGAATATGTTTGAACTCGAAAAATTTGGTTTTTTACGAGTTGCTGCGGTTTCGCCCGAAACAAGAATTGCCAATGTTCAATTCAATTATGAAAAAATTTGTTCGGCTTTAATGCAACTTGATATAGAAAAGGTCCAGGTAGCAGTTTTTTCTGAACTTACCTTGAGTGGTTATAGTTGTGGCGATTTGTTCTTTCAATCTTTTCTGCAACACCAAGTTTTGGAATATTTGAATAAACTTGTTGAATTTTCTACCAACTTGAATTTGATTTTTATTGTTGGATTCCCATTGGCTGTTGGTTCAGAACTTTTAAATTGTGCTGGGGTAATAGGACACGGGAAATTATTTGGAATAGTTAATAAAACCTACATACCTAATCGCCGTGAGTTTTACGAATCTCGATGGTTTTCGAACTCTACAGATAAAGAAACAATTGTCCTTTCTGGAAAAGAAATACCAATTGGTTCCAACTTATTATTTATGGATTCTAATGACAACAGAATTATTTTTGGTGTGGAAATCTGCCAGGATTTGTGGAGCATAATGCCTAAAAGTTCCGAGTTGTGTCTTGCAGGAGCGAAAGTGATTTTCAATCCAAGTGCAAGTGACGAATGGATAGGGAAAAGTGATTATAGAAAGAATTTGGTACTTTCGCAATCTGCGCGGTGTAATGCTGGTTATGTTTATGCGGGAAGTGGTCCTTGGGAATCTTCAACGGATATGGTTTTTTCTGGGCATTGTATTATTGCAGAAAATGGGAAATTGCTTGCTGAAAGTCGTAAGTTTTCATTCGCTATGGATTTTATTGTTGCAGATGTTGATATTGAACTTTTGGAGAATGAAAGAATTTATAACGATACTTTTAATACGGCAAAGAGTTTGTATGGCTTAAACTACCGTGTTATTGAAGTTGAAATTCCTAAGGTCGAGACAAATAAATTAATTAGAAGAGTAAACAAAAGCCCGTTTATCCCAGAAGTTGAAGAAAACCGAAAACAAGTTTGCGAAGAAGTTTTCCGAATCCAAACAACAGGTCTATCTCGTCGATTACTTCACATTGGCTGCATTAATGTAGTTCTTGGTTTGTCAGGTGGCTTGGATTCGACACTTGCATTATTGGTCTGTAAAAAAACTTTTGAACAATTGAATTTAGATATAAAAGGAATTCACACTGTATTAATGCCAAGTTTTGGTACATCCTCAAGAACTTTTAACAACGCAAAAAACCTTGCAACTTCTTTTGGGACTCATATCGAAATTATTGACATTAGAGATGCTGTTAAACTTCATTTGAAGGAAATTGGCTCACCCATAGAAAAACTGGATGTTGTTTTCGAGAATGCTCAAGCAAGGGAAAGAACACAAATTTTAATGGATTTAGCTAATAAATACAAAGGAATAGTAGTAGGAACAGGAGACCTTTCCGAAATTGCATTAGGTTGGGCTACCTTTAATGGCGACCATATGTCTATGTACAATGTTAATGCTGGAGTTCCAAAAACATTAATTCGATATATAATCGATTGGTATGCAAATTTTGTTTCCGATGAAAAAATTTCCACCTTATTGAAAGATATACTTGCTACCCCAATTTCACCCGAGTTGGTTTCTAATTCCGAGGATGAAATTACCCAAAAGACAGAAGAAATTGTTGGACCATTCGATTTGAATGACTTTTTTTTATATTATTTTATTCGATATGGATTTTCACCCGAAAAAATTTTGTTTTTAGCTGAGATTGCCTTCGACAAATATTACTCAAAGCAAGAAATAATGAAATGGTTAAATAATTTTTTCAATAGATTTTTCGTCAATCAATTTAAACGAAGTTGTATGCCAGATGGGCCAAAAGTTGGTAGTGTCGACCTTTCGCCGCGGGGTAGCTGGCGAATGCCAAGCGATGCCGATGGAAAAATGTGGGAGTCTTTGATTAAAGGGTTATGAGAAATGGAAATGTTTGACCTACTTCCTGAACAAATAAGAATTGTAATTGCCGAAGACCACGAAATTGTTCGTACAGGAATCAGGCGAGTTTTGAATGTCGAAAAAAGAATTCAAATTGTTGGGGAAGCAGAAGATGGTGAATCAGCGCTAAAAGTAGTCGAAGAAAGTTTGCCACATTTAATTCTTTTGGATATTCATATGCCAAAAATAGATGGAATTGAGGTAGCAAGGATAATTAGGGATAAATTTCCACAGATTGTTATTCTTATGCTAACTGCATACGAGGACTATAAGCATATAGAAGATGCATTGAAATTTGGAGCCGATGGATATCTTTCGAAAGATATTTCACCGGGTTTTTTGATCGATGCAATATTTCGTGCGGTGCTTGGCGAAAGAGTTTTTTCCAAATCTATTTTACGAGTATTAGAAAATCCTTTAGGTTTTCAAACCGAAGAAGAAAACTCTAATGTTACTATTACAGAGCGAGAGCAAGAAGTTTTGAACCTTCTTGCCCAGGGGCGAACCAGTAAAGAAATTGCCGATATTTTAGGAATTAGTATTCGAACAGTTCAAAATCACCGTTCAAACATTATGCAGAAACTTGGAATTAAAACTGCCGCTGGTTTAGTTCGTTTTGCGGTTCTTCATTCAACTAAAACTAAATCAGTTTGATTGGCTTATCAATTTTAATTATTTTTATATTTACTTATTTATAGTTAAAGAATAACTTCCTTTCTTTTTTCCAATTAATTTAATATTTTATAATTCTTAAAAGAGTGAAACTGCAATAATTCGTTATTTGAGTAGAATATTAGATGCTGTAAACTTAATTTAGGAAATGATGGATAAATTTTTCATTTGTGATAAAAAAATTTTAAAAAAATAGGAAAATTAGGAAAACACTTGTGGGTATTAATAAAGAAATAAATACTCGACCGTCAATAAAAAATTTTTTTACAATCGATGTAGAGGATTGGTATCATATAGTTGATGAGTATGCGATGCCCAGAATTGAGCAATGGGATAGCCTTCCTACAATTGTTGAGAAAGACTTTTTATATTTATTGGATATTTTGGAGGAATACAACACAAAAGCAACGTGTTTTTTTCTTGGTTACATTGCACGCCGCTTCCCTCATCTTGTAAAAATAGCGAAGGAAAGGGGACACGAGATATGTTCACATGGCTTTTATCACCAAGTAGTATATTCGCAAACGAAAAAAGAATTTTATGATGATGTTAGTAGTTCGAAAAAACTTTTGGAAGATATTTCTGGGGAATGTGTAATTGGATACCGTGCCCCCTCATTTTCTGTTATTGATACAACCCCATGGTTTTTCGAAGTCTTAGTAAATGCTGGCTACCTTTACGATTCTTCAGTATTCCCTGCGATGCGTGAGCATGGAGGAATGAAGTCAGATTTATTTAAACCCTATTTTGTCCATACCATTAATGGAGTTTTATTGGAAATACCTATTTCTATTTCAAAGTTTTTATTCTTTAAAACTTGCTTTTTCGGCGGTGGCTACTTACGATTCTTTCCAATGTGGTTAATAAATCAGATGGTGAGAAAAGTTAATTCCGAACTGCGTCCAGTAGTTTTTTATGTTCATCCTCGAGAAATTGACACCCAGCAACCGAAGTTGAAAGCTGGTTTGAAAAGAAGATTTAAGGCATATGTTAATTTGAGAAAAACAGAAAGAAAGATAAGAGAAATATTATCAAAATATGACTTTCAACGAATGGATGATTTTTTCAAAGAAACAATTGGGGAAAGAAATGGAAAAGGATAATCGAACAAAAACTTTTTTCCAAAAATATGCTTATGACTTTGATGCAATTTATGGGAACAAACATAGTTCAATATCAAAGATAATTAACAATTTATTTCGTAAGTCGATGAAACTACGATTTGAAAAAACTATCGAAGGATGTGTCCCAATTCACGGCAAGTCTGTGCTCGATATTGGATGTGGACCTGGGCATTACGCTATTGAATTGGCTCGTCGGGGGGCGATAAAAGTAGTTGGTATTGACTTCGCTCCAGAAATGATAAGGATTGCAAAAAGGAAAACCAAGGAATTAAACTTGGAAGATAAATGTTCCTTTATTGTTGCTGATTTTATGACCACAGATTTTCCCGAGCCTTTTGACTATTCCATTGTAATGGGGGTGATGGATTATATCTCTGAGCCAGAAAAATTTGTAAAAAAAGTAATAGATATAACTTCTGACAAAGCATTTTTCAGTTTCCCCGTTAAAGGGGGCCTTTTAGCTTTGCAAAGGAAAATTCGTTATCGCTCTCGTTGCGAATTATATTTTTATTCTATTGAAAATATTAAGAAATTATTTTCCAATATTTCAAATATTAATTTTGCAATTGAGAAGATAGCCCGTGACTTTTTTGTAACCGTTAATGTAATTCGATAATTTCTTGCCTTTTGTGTCAATTAAGTAGAATTACTTATTAACTATAATTATTTTAATTTTATTTTGCTTAATGTTTTAATATCAAACAAGGAAGTTGTATGAGTAATTCGCAAATTACAACTCTAATAGCCGATGACCATCCTTTGGTTCGATTTGGATTGAATGCGTATCTTGGTTCAAATCCAAAGTATCAGGTCATTGGCGAAGCATCCAACGGATTGGAAGCATATAACAAGATTTTGTCACTTCAGCCAGACTTGGCGATCATCGATATTGTAATGCCAAAAATGAATGGGTTTGAAGTTGTTGAAAAACTTAACGGATTTTCTTTAAAACCAAAAATTATTTTAATTACTGCTGTTGAAGAATTCATTAATCCTCGTGATGTTTTTAAATCAAGTGTTAATGGTGTTATATTGAAAGATATTTCGAAAAATGATTTTTTTAAAGTGCTTGATTTAGTTTTAGATGGGAACATAGTTTATTCTAACACTTTTTTTCTATTGTCAAGTAATATTTATCCAACAAATAGTAACAAGAAGAATATTATTTTCAGCGAAATACAACAAAAGATTATTTCCCTTCGTCTCAATGGTTATCACTTTTCTGAAATATCGAGTATCCTTAATTTGGATTTTTCTACTTTGGCTGATGAAATATCAAAATTACTTGATTCTGAATATCTTTTTGAATTTGTGATAAAATGTTGATTTTTCTGGTATTATTTTTGATTTTATTACGTTTTTCTAATTAGTGTATAATAATTTAAATAGATGAAAAATGAAAGAATTAAAACTTTTTGGGATTATTTTCATTGGACTTTTTTGCCTTATATTTCCATATTTAAGTGCATTGACACAAAATAATGTAGGGATAGGAACAACAACACCGGACAACTCTGCCTTGCTCGAGTTGTATTCTACTTCACATGGATTTTTAGTCCCGCGTTTGACAACAACTCAAAGGAATGCTATAAGTAGTCCTGCTACTGGGCTTTTAATTTATAATCTCGATAACCAAAGGTTCGAATATTTTAATGGAACTCAATGGATTGGAATAATTTCTTCGGTTGCAACTGTTCCTTTTAGTTTGATTTCAACTGGTACGAATACTTCTGCAACGATGACTGTTGGTTCGGGAGCCTCGATTGTTGTTGGTGGCGGTACTATTGAATCGAACGTTTTTAAAGGTTCGGGTTCTGTTACTAATGCAGTTGATTTATCAACTGGTGAAGTTGCGGGTGTTCTTCCTGTTGCAAATGGTGGAACCGGGTTAAGCTCCATTCCCTCAAATGGTCAAATACTTATTGGGAATGGAAGCGGTTATTCTTTGTCAACTTTAACTGCTGGTAATGGAATTACGATTACAAATGCCTCTGGGTCAATTACTATTTCCGATGCTAATGCTGGAACGGAAGTTGTCGGAAGTGGTTCTGTTGGTCAAGTTGCATTTTGGAGTGCTTCGAATACAATTGCAGGGGATAACAACTTATTCTGGGATAATACTAACGGCAGATTAGGTATAGGAACAACTAACCCGCAAACTCGGCTTGAGATTCAAGGAGGTGAACTTTGGGTTTTTAATAATGGCAACAATACAAGATTTGTTATTGGGGATAATGGTTCAACTGGTCAGTATGGTTGGTTACAATGGGATTCAAATCTTGATTTATTTCGTATCGATCATTCCTCTTACCCCGGAGATGGTTTGAAGTTAAATGGTAATTTTATGACCATAGGGAATGTTTTTCCCAATGATCCGCTTATAGTTGCTTATGGAACTAACGAGCTTTTGCGGGTTAAAACATCAGGTAATGTAGGAATTGGAGTCACAAATCCGACTGAAAAGCTTGATATTTCAGGCAATTTAAAGATTTCCGGTGCATTTATGCCAAATGGAAATGCTGGGACAAGTGGTCAAGTGCTTATTTCTCAAGGGACTAACAATCCACCTATTTGGAGTAGTTCCATTTCGACCCTTGAGAGCGACCCAATATGGACAGCAGCAAAAAGTGGGACAGAGACGATATCGGGAAATTGGACTTTCAACAATACAATAACAGGGAATATAAGTGGAAATGCTGGAACAGCCACTGCATTACAAACTGCAAGGAATTTTTCAATAAGTGGAGATGCAACAGGTGGGCCAGTGTCGTTCAATGGGACATTAGATGTAAACATTTCAATTGATTTAAGTGCTAATGTAGTAACTTCTACCGAGATAGCCGATGGGTCTATTACGAATGCTGATATTAATCCAAATGCGGGGATCGATGTAAGCAAGATATCTGTAACGCAAAATAATATCATTGTTGGTAATAGTTCAAATGTTGGGAGTTTGCTAACGCCAGGAAATAATGGAGATGTTTTAGGAATCAGTGGAGGTGCACCAACTTGGGTAAACCCAAATAGTTTGATTAGTGCATGGTCTTTATCTGGAAACTCATTAAGCGGTACTGAAAGAATTGGTTCAACAAACAATCAGCCTGTAACCTTGGTGACAAACAATGTTGATAGATTTCGTTTTACTACCCTTGGACAAATTGAAGTACTCAATAGTGGGAAATCTGTATTTATTGGAGAAGGAGCAGGAAATTCGCAAGATAATACCTCGGATAGAGGTTCAACCTTTATTGGCTATCAATCCGGATATTCAAATACCACCGGCTATACAAATACTGCTGTAGGAGCCCGTTCACTCTATGCAAATACGACTGGATATCAAAATACTGTAATTGGTGCCGTTGCTTTAGAAAATAATACAACAGGATACAGTAATAGTGCGATTGGTTTGGGGGCATTAAATTCTAACACAAGTGGAAGTGAGAATGTAGCAATTGGTGTTGGTTCGTTATATAGTAATACAAGCGGAGGGTATAATGTTGCAATTGGTAATTCTTCATTATCTTCTTTGGTATCGAATGATGGTAATGTTGCAATTGGTTATAAAGCATTAGAGAATTTTTCTGGAGGGAACGATAACACTGGCATTGGCAATGGTGTGTCAATTATGAATAACCTTTCAAATGCAACTGCAATTGGAGCGAGAGCCCGAGTTGAACAAAGTAATTCAATAGTACTTGGTTCTATCGCTGGTATTAATGGTGCCTCTGCCACGGTGAATGTTGGAATTGGGACAACAACGCCAAGTGAACGGCTGGATGTTGAGGGAAATTTTAGATTAAGCGGTGCATTTATGCCAAATGGAAATGCTGGGACAAGTGGTCAAGTGCTTATTTCTCAAGGGACTAACAATCCACCTATTTGGAGTAGTTCCATTTCGACCCTTGAGAGCGACCCAATATGGACAGCGGCAATAAATGGAACCCAGACAATAACAGGGAATTGGGACTTTACTGGAGGTTTTAAACTTTTCGGACGCCAATTTGATAATTCATCGCCTACCCAGGGACAAGTTTATCGATGGAATGGGATAACAGGAAAGTGGGAGCCTTCGGATGTTGGCTCGGTTGTTAGCGTTGGCTTGATGATGCCAAGTGAATTTTCAGTTTCAGGCTCGCCGATAACTAATAGTGGAACATTTATGGTTAATTGGAATACAACTGGGGCTAATACTGTCCTGGCTGGTCCAATTTCGGGTACTGGCACACCATCATTTAGAACACTTACTGATGATGATATTCCCGATAACATTACCGCCTCGAATTACTTACCTCTTTCTGGCGGAACAATGACAGGAGTTATAAACTTTGCGAGTGGTCAAACATTCCCTGGCACAGTTACTGGAGGTGGTTCACCTCCATATATTCCAATTTGGAGCGGTGGTTCATCGCTGACTTATGACTATCGATTGCAATGGAGTTCTGCAAGTGATGCTCTTGTGATACAAAATTCCATTGGTTTGGTCAATAGTGGCTCTGGTTCGAATTATTTGAAGACTCGGAGCGACCAAACTGTTGCTATTACCTATAGTTTACCAACAACAATAACTGCAAATGGATTCTTGAAAACTGATGCAATCGGTAACTTGTCCTGGGAAACAATACAAACTGTACCAATTGGGACTATTGGTCAAACTCTGCGATACAACAGTGGATGGGAAGCTACAAATCTTATTTATCATGATGTTGCGAACAATCGAGTAGGAATTAATATAACAACCCCAAGTGTATTGCTTCATCAAGACCAAGGGACAAATACTGCAACTTATCATAAATTCACGGCGGGGTCTACAACAGGAACTGGTTTATCCGATGGTTTCGATATTGGAATTGATGGTTCGGGGGATGCATTAATAAAACAAAATGAAAACGCACCAATTATTTTTCAAACCAACGGAACCGAAAGAATGAGGTTGCTTGCCAATGGTAAATTAGGTATTGGAACTACAACTGTTGTTGATTCAGTCCTTGTTCAAACTAACGGAGATGTTTATATTGATGGCGATTTGATTGTTACAGGAAATATTGACCCGAAGGTGATTTTTTATCAACCTTTAAGTATGCCACCAAGCACTAATTTAATTGGTGCTACTTATTTCGACGATGTTCTTGAAAGAATTTTAATTCGAAAATCTAATGGTTGGGATACTTTAGCCACCAGAGTAGATGTTTTAAACTCCAACAATAACAATTGGAAAACTACAGGTAATAGCGGAACGAATCCAGGTACACATTTTGTTGGAACAATCGATAATAGGGATTTAGTTTTTAAAACTAATAATTCTGAAAGAATGCGAATAAGAAGCGATGGCCGCGTTGGTATTGGTACTAATGAACCCGACTACACATTACATATTTATAGTGCAACTAATCCTCAAATTGGTCTTTTTGGCATGGGGGAAGATGCAAATGTTTATGGAACTTTATTTGGTTTAACCGCAAACGATTTCGATTTCTACATTCAAGATGCTGGCGAAAGCACAATTCCTTTCCTTATCCAAAGAGGTACAGGTAATATTGGGATTGGTATTCAAAATCCCTCTGATCATTTGCATATTCGAGATGGAGCCATAAGGGTTGACTACACCGATAATCAAAGAAGTGCTCGAGTAACTGCTGATGGTGGTATTGAATTATATCGAGGAAATTCTGCTCCAAATTCACAAGTTAATGGATACATTGATTTTAAGAATAGCGAAAATGATGATTATGATTTCAGATTGACTTATAATCACTCGCTTGGTACAAATGGTGGTTTTCAATTCATTAGCACCACAAATGGAATGCCGTCAACAGAACAAGCAAGGATAACAATTTTAAATGAAAATGGTAATGTTGGGATTGGAACGACATCTCCAAGTTCAACTCTTTCTGTAAATGGTTCCATTGAGAATAAAGTTACAATTGTTACATCCAACCTAACATTGGATGGTACACATCACACTATTCTTGCAAATTCTACTTCTTCGATTACTATTACTTTGCCTTCGGCAAGTGTTTCTACTGGTAGAATTTATGTCATAAAGAATATAAATACAGGAATTGTTACAATAAGTGGTTCTATCGAGGGTTCTTCATCAATGACACTGTATGAGAAGCAGAGTGTTGAATTAGTTAGTAATGGCTCGATGTGGGTTGTTACCAGTAGTTACCAACCTGTTCCGCCTATTGGTTCGATAATTGCTTGGCACAAAGATTTCTCTAACACGCCTTCTTTGCCTTATGGTTGGGTTGAATGTAATGGACAAACCTTAAATGATCCAGCAAGTCCATACCATAATCAAGTTATTCCTAATTTGAATGGGGACCCAAATGGAGCAAATTCACCAGGACTTTCCGAAAAAGTTGGTATGTTCTTGCGCGGAGGAACTACTTCTGGAACCGGACAAAACGATGCGTTTCAAGGGCATAAGCACAATTTATCATCGGATGCAGTAAATGGTAATCTACAGATTGATAATAATGGAGTTTTCAACCAAAATAATGCAAATTATATTCTTTCATCGGCTACGATTTCCGTAGAAAACCCGACCAGCGATGGTACGAACGGTACTCCACGGACTTCCAATGAAACAAGACCAAAAAATATGAGCGTTGTTTGGATAATGCGAGTAAAATAGAATCTAATTATGCTTAAAGATAGATTAAATATTAAGAGACAAACGATGAATAGCTTGATGAAGGCTGTTTTGGTAGTGTTCCTGCTTTCATCTATAAATCTTTATTCGCAGTTCTATCTTAACTCCAATGCAAATGTTTTTCTTTCCTCCAATGTTGTTTTAAAAGTAAATACTGATTTGAATTTGTCAAATGGAAGTACTTTAACCCAAAACGGTTCAGGAACAATTTATATTACTGGGAATTGGACAAATAATGGTGGAACTTTTAACCCTGGAAATGGTTTTGTAATTTTCGTTGGAAATGGTAACTCTATCATTGGGGGAACCTCACTTACCGAATTTTATAA
This sequence comes from Ignavibacteria bacterium, assembly GCA_037440445.1. Lineage (GTDB taxonomy): Bacteria > Bacteroidota > Ignavibacteria > Kapaibacteriales > UBA2268 > Naka2016. The sequence continues at coordinate 25,554 of JBBIUA010000012.1, read as the reverse complement.
CTTAACAATTAATAAAGGGTTAATATCGGCAGTCGTTTTTTTGGAAAACAATGCGAATGTCCAAAATGAATTTCAGATTCAGAATGGTATCTTTCGACTTGGCAACACAAATTTTGTTCGTTTGATTGTTTATGGTGATGCTACCATTGGAGCAAATGGCATTTTTGATGTGATAAATTCTTTTCCATCCGCTTTGGATACTGTTAAATTTGCTAGCAATTTGCTGATAAATGGTACGTTGGACTTTAATCTCTCAAATGGTAAAGTTTACACATTTTTCATTGGCTCAGGAAATTCTATTCTTGATGGAACTGGAACAAAAAATTTCTACGAAATTTTGTTAAGAAAAGCCAGCAAAAACAATTTGGTTACTTTCAAAAGTAGTTTCAATGCACCAAATGGATTCCTTTCTCTCGATACAGGTACTCTGAAAATTGAAGGAAGTTTTTCTTTTTCGAATACATTCTTTAAACCTGTTTCTGGGACGGGAGATTGTTATATTCAGAAGGAAGCTAGCTTGTGGCTTGATAATCCCAATGTAACCATCCAAGGGCAACCTCTTGCTGGTAATTTATACTTGCGTGGCGACTTGAAATTAACACAAGGGACAATCAATGTTGGTTCCACCGGGGAAAGTTCTCTGATTTATGATAATTCATCACCAAATAAGTCTACTTTAACAGTAGAAGGGGGACAGTTAAATATTTGGACAAGATTATCTCCTCAAACATATGGTTCTAATTTGATTGATTTTACCTTTTCAGGTGGAAATATTAATGTTGGCACAGGTAGCCAAAGTACAGCATCCTCCGTTGGAATGTTCGATATAAGTGCAACAGGTTCCACAGTTAATTGGAGTTCTGGCACACTTGAACTTCAGCGTACTGCAATAAACTCTGTTGCCGATTATGTTGTTTTTGCTTCAAGTTACAATGTTACTGGTGGAATTTTAAAAATTAATTCATCAATTAGTGGACAGACTTTCGATATAAATACCACTGTTCCTGTTTACGATTTTGAGATTGTAGGAACAAATGACCCGATTGCTCGTCTTGTTTCGAATAATTTAACTGTTTTGAATGACATTACTTTTGCTGGGTCTGGGAATGGGCGTCTTAATGCAAACAACCTTAATATAACCTTTGCTGGGGATTGGAATAATAATTGTAGTTCATCGGATGGCTTTACCCCTGGTACTGGAGCAGTAATTTTAAATGGTTCTCAAACACAAAGTATTGGTGGTACACAAACGACAAAATTCTACCATTTAACCATAAATAAAACTGGTGGAGATGTTGAAATCGAACAACCAACTCGTGTTAATGGAAATCTCCGAATGCTATCGAACACTCGAATTGATTTAAACAGTAATGACTTGACTATCGGTTCAAATGGGCATATTTATTCCGACAATGGAACCAGCGAAGATGTGATTACTTTTAGCGCCAGTAAATTTATTATTAATTCAGGAAGCGGTGGTGATCCACTACTTGGGGCGAGACTTATTCGAGAAATATCACCCTCTGCTACTTTGCCGCTTTCTCTTCACTTTCCAATTGGTACTCCAAGCCATTATACACCTGCGGTTATCTCGCTTCAAATTGGTGGCGCAACATTTGGTTCAAATCCATATATTTGGGTAAAACCTGTACCGCAAGAGCACCCCGAAATTGAACAAACAGGGAAATCATTAACAAAATATTGGGTTATTGGAAAAAACGATATATCTATTAATAACGATGGTGCATCAGTAAGGTTTTATTACCATACAGACGAAGTTCAAGGAACAGAAAGTTCATATGCAGTTCTTTGGTACAACCCTTCTTACAACGACCCTTCTGGTTACTGGCGAGTTAATCCAGGACAAAATAACTATGTGGATTATAATAATAACTTGTTCTACTCTCTTTTGATAGATGAAATTACTGGCGATTGGGTGGCAGGGGAACCCGAAGCTACTCAATTAGTATTTTACAGCAGGGCAAATGGCAATTTTAATGACCCAAATACTTGGTCTTTTGGAGGTTTTGGGGGTTCTCCTGCGGATAAAGCCCCAAGTAAAAGGACGCATCGCGTTAGAATTCAAAATAATACAGTGACTGTTACAGGTAATATTCCACCTTTGAACTTAATTTCTGTTGAGGATGGAACAGATGGACGCCAGCCTGGAAAACTTACCTTTACTGGTAATTATACTGCCCAAGGCGATACTTTTCGACTTGAGCAAAACACTACATTAACGATTACACACAGCGATGGAGTTTCTGCAGTACCAAATTCTACAGGTTGCATAATAACCGATGTTAGAGCCTTTTCCTCCGATGCTGTTTATGTATTTGCTGGTACCAGCAATCAAACAACTGGCGATGGTTTGCCAAATACTATTAGAAGTTTAATTGTAGATAAGTCCGGCTCTTCATCTGTTACTCTTAGTAAATCTTTTCAGATAAAAGATTCGCTAGTAATCAATGATGGGATTCTTGACCTTTCTTCGTTTAGTATCAATGGACAAACTTCTGGTCGAACGCTAACAATGCGTGGCGGCGAGTTGATTATCCGGCAGAGTTTTCCAAGCAATTACCTTGCCCCTACGTTTTCGGCTGGTCGAATAACTTTCGATGGAACAGGGAATGTTACAATTCCGAGTTCTGGTTCTAACCCCGGAGTTAATCGTTATTATGACTTGAAAATATCTGGTAGTTCGCGTGCGGGCAATGTTTTGTTCGAAAGTTCCGGTGAAATTAGAATTTACAATAGTTTAGATATTTCGAGTTTAAATTTTGCAAATAATACTTATCGATTTTTCACAAATGGCTCGACAGTTCGTTTTTGTAAAAATGGTGGGACTCAACTAATTCCACTAAAGCCCGCTTCCCCTTCCGATACTGTTGTTTTCCTTGAATATTACAATCTTATTATTGATAGTGTTGGAACGAAACAACTTTCTTCCAATGGTTCTCCCACCTTCAAAGTGCTTGGCAATTTGACCATTGATAACGGCGCTACATTCTCTGCCAATAACTTTAATTTGGAGGTTCAAGGCAACTGGGTTAATGCAAATGGTTCGATTTTCCTGCCTGGTAGCGGAACAGTAATCTTTAGAAATACAAATTCTTTGACTACTAAAACCATCACCGTTAGGGATACTTCAGATAATCCTTTTAATAATGTCTTAATTGCTGGCACAGGAACCTATCAAGCCTTGGACAACATTAAAATTCAAGGAAATTTCAGGATTGGTAATGGTGCAACCTTCAAGATGACTACAAACTATATGTCACTTTATGGAGATTGGATTAATTCTGGAGGAACTTTTGATTATGGTAGTTCGACAGTGTCTCTTAATGGGTCAAATACACAATATATAAATAAAAGCTCGGGTAACGAAAGTTTCTACAATTTGATTATTAATAATTCAAACAATGTTGATGCATTTGGGGTTGGAACGTCTGGAAATGGAATAATTGTAAACAATAATTTAACATTAACAAATGGAATATTACGTGCTCGTTCTGGGGGGAATTTTCGATTTGTTTCAGTTCTCGGAAATTTGACTCGTCCAGGCGGAGGTTACGTCGATGGAGAATTGCGAAAGAATGTTGGAACGGGCTCTGTTTCGACAACTTTTGAAGTTGGTTTCGGTTCGCGATATACACCTTGTTGAATTTAATGTTTTGGAACTGGTGGAACTGCTGGATTGGTTGCGGTACTTTCCGATACTATTAATACTTCAACATCTCCAATTAGTTGGAATAGCGACCCTCCGACGGCAATCCTACCAACCGGTAGTGGTATGAGTCCGCAAAAGCATGTTGCTCGGCAATATACCATTTCTATTCCTTCAGGTAGCACATTTACTCTTGGTGCAACTCGTAAGTATGTTGCTACTTTTACTTTTATTGGTTTAGCGGCTCCAAATGGCGATTTGCGTAATGGTGCGAATCCATCAATTTTCGAAGCCCGTCTTCGAAGTGGTTCAAATTGGATTGGTCCTTTTTACTATGGAACATATCCAGTAATGGGTACTCGTTCAACAAATACAACGGAATTCGATAGTCTGGTAGATTTTGGAACTTTCATTGTTGGAGAACCAGATATTATTACATTCTATTCGCGAGCAAATGGTAATTGGACTACTGCTTCTAACTGGTCGACGCAAAGTTATGGAGGGGCACCAGCAAGCGAATACCCTGGTCAAACTACTTCAAATTTCAGAGCCTATATTGGTAATGGAAATACAATTACTCTAAACCAAAACATAACTGTAAATAATTCGCCGCTTGGTAATTGTTGGGTTCAGGTTGATTCGTCGGGACTATTAAATTTCGATACATATTATCTTTCTGGTACTGGAGAGTTTCGACTTGCAAAAGATGGGGCAATCCAAACAGCCGACCCTAATTGCTTCCGTGCTTCTGGTGCTTTTGGCAGTGTTAGGACAAATACAAGAAATTACGATTATGGAACTCATGGCCGAGGACATTTCATTTATTCAGGAAACGTTGGTCAAATCCAAGCAAACGAGGCTTTACCAGCAAATGTTGCTTCAGTTACTGTAAATAAGACAGCAGGAACGTTAACATTTAATAGGTCAGTCACAATTTCGGATAGTCTGTTTATTCAAAATGGGGCATTAGCCTTAAATGCTAATTTGACAATTAATGGTAATATTCGACGAAATTCTGGTACTACTTTTAATCCCGGCACAACAACTATTACATTTTCAGGTTCTCAACAAAATTTAATAACAAATCTTGCCTCGGATTCTTTGACATTTTATAATCTAACGGTTGCTAAGAATTCCGGAACTGGAAATGTTCTTTTAAGCAATAATACTAAGATTGCGATATTAAACAATTTAACATTTTCGACAACTGGAACAAATAAAGCATTAATTGAAGCAAAAAGTTCCAATGGTTGCTTTGTTCATATGGGAGCAAGTGCTACTGTTTCCAATGCAAGCAACTCCCGAGGTTGGGTTTTTGGTGAAATGAGAAAAAATATTCCTGCAGGTGATGCCCCTGCAGTTACTTTCGAAGTTGGCGACAGCCTTCGCTATTCACCATATATGTTGAATTTTCGTTCTGGCACTGGTAGTGTAGCTGGTTATCTTGCGGTCGAGGTTATTCCAGGTGTGCACCCATATATGGATATGACTTATAATCCACCCGTGGCTCCTACTCGATTGATTGGACCAAAGTGGTGGAGGTTGAAAAAACCGCAAGGTTCTACTTTCAGAAGGGGTAACAGAAATTTTGATGTTAGGGCTTATTTCGTTGTTCCTGGTGACGATGCAAATGTCGATTACTGGGGTTGTGTAGATTTAACTTATATCCGACGCTGGACAGATAGCGTAATTTGGCAACCTTTATATCCTAATTCTACCCTAAGCAATGATGGTTCATATGGATGTGGGGACACAAGGCAATCTGGTCTTTCCCCTAGCTTCACTTATTCCGGTGCTCTATCTTCGGGACTTGCTTATGTTCAAGTTGCAAAAGTTAATACTTTGTTGGGGTTTAGCGAGTTAATATCTGGAGATACTCTTCTTGGAGACTTTGTTGCTGGGAATCAAAATACTATTACAAGGTTTTATACCTTTTACAGTGTGCGTGATGGTGATTGGACAGACCCCTCTACTTGGTCCACTGTTTCTCTCGATGATACTTTAAGTCCAACTAATCTTGCTGCATCGGATACCACTGGTGGCCGAAATCGAATTATTTATGGTTTTCCACGAAGGCAATACGACAACGCTGTTATTGGAAAGGGAAAACGTGTTCGACTTGATGCAAATATTGGTACCAATACCCTTACCGATTTATCAACTTATGAATTAAATGCACTCGCAGGACCATCTGTGGTTGTTCGCGACTCTGGAATCTTAGATTTAAATTACCATGTTCTACGTTGTATGAATTTTGAAATAAAAAATGGCGGTAAACTAATTATTGGTAGCACTTCGGGAATAACAACAGGAAATTCTGGTAACATAAATGTCTTTCCTGGAATTAATCCAAGTTATAGCGATAGTATTTTTGTTACTTACACTGCTGAAGGATATACCAGTGATGTGACACGATATTTTAGTACCTGGCCTAATAGAAACGGTTCTTCATATTACCTTGAGTATGTTGCTGTTCAAAGGACATCCGATAACACTATACTGATGGAAAATACTACTTTGGATACACTTACACGTTCAATAAGGTGTATAAATATATATGTGCATAAAAAAGCAGTGCTCGAAGTAGGTGGAACTTATCGCTTGTTGATTAATCCTTCGAATACTGGTGGCAACCGTCGCTATCGTGCTTGGATTGATTACAATAGAAATGGAACTTATGAGGCAGGGGAATTAGTTGTCGACTTTACTTCAAATTCTAATAATCTAATTTCTTCACCATCGTTTACGGTTCCAAGCGGAGTTAATCCTGGCTCTACACAAATGCGAGTTGGAATGAATTCTTCTACTTCGAATTTCAATCCAACTGGTGCAGGAACAGGAGAATTCGAGGAATACACAATTGATATTGTAAACAACAGTGTTACAATTACGCAACAGACCGGGAACGGTTTGCCCAACATTCTTCGCTCATTCGAAGTTCATTCACCGCGAAATGGAAGTTCCGTCCAATTGGGGAAATCGATTACTGTGCTTGATTCGGTAAAAATTAAAAGTGGAACTTTGTTTGCTCAAACCTATAATATTACGCTTTATGGTGATTTTATTTCCGATACAACAAATGGGTTTAATCCAGGAACAGGAAATGTTTACTTTACCAAGGCTGGAACTGCTAACATTCGTGGAAGTTCGAACAACATTACTTTTAATAATCTTTACTTTAGAAAAGGATATTTAGATACAATAAATATTCAGCCCAATATAACGATTAACTCATTAATGAACTTTGATTCAAGTAACATCGTTAGACTGGTGGATAATAAAAAGATTTCTTTCACTTCAAATGCCTCTTTGACTTATACGGGTTCTTCTTATTCGAATAAGAAAATGATACAAGTTTCTGGCAATAGTAACACGGGTTATATCGAAAAAATCTTTCCTTTAGGAAGTTCTGTTACTCGGACCTTTACCTTCCCATTAGGGATTGATACAATTTTAAACCAAGCATATATTTCAATTACAGGCAACTTTACTGGAACACCCACATTGGAAGTAAGGTTACTTAATGGGAAGCATCCCAACAGACTAAACGATTGCATTTTGAATAAGAATTGGAAATTAACTGCTACAGGAATTTCAAATGTAACTGCTAATACCTATCAATTCGACTTTGTTGGTGCCGATACAAGTTGTGATGTTCTCGAATATATCCCTGCAAGATATAAAAGTGGCTCTGGTTGGGAAATTAATTTAGGAACTAACCCAACAATTTCAACAATTTCGGGTGGGTATAGGATTCAAATTACGAACGATACTACATTGGATGGAAGTAAAATAAGTGGAGATTGGACTGCTGGAATACCATCTGTTTTCTTTAATGGTCGTGTTTTTTATTCTCGTTCAGGGGGAAATTGGTCTAATAAATTCACCTGGTCGAACGACCCAGTTTTAAAGCATAACGGGCCCCCTTCTTCTTATTATCCTGGTCAAATTTACACAAAAGATACTGTAAATATTGATGGACACGTAGTTACTTTAGATATTCCTTACGCCGAAATAGACTCGCTTCGATTTGGTGGAACCAATCCAGCAAGTAGCGGTGGATATTTAGAGTTTGGTTCATATTTAGCCTATGGAAATAATAAAATTTTAAAGACAAGGCAATTGTTCATTGATGCTGAACCAAGCAATATAAGACCCTATCCACAACCAGCCATACCTCCTGCTTCCGATTCTCTAATTATAACACAAAATCTTATTCACAATGGGACTGGGCCTTATGGAATGTGGCTTTTCCGCCAAAATAATCCATCCGATAGTCATTATGTGGTTTTGAAATTTGGAGGGAGTGGAAATTCCTATGTCACTGGCAGTGGTCCGTGGGGTTCAATGCGTAGCATTGTTATTGAGAAAAGCGGTGGTTTGAACGATACAGTGTTTGTTCAAGCAGATGGTTTAGCCAATGCTTCTAATAGTAGCGCAAGTCATTTCTTTGAATTTAAAGGTGGTGTGCTTGCTAAACTCTCTACTACTCCGAACTATCTTTATATCTCGGGGAGAGATATTTTCCCATTAACACTTGGACAGAACTCTGGAATTACAGTATTTAGTGGCTCTGTTCGTGCTCGTTCCTCAATAACGACAGAGGTTAATTCTGTTATTCATTTGCGTAATGGTGATTTGTATGTTGGCGAACCCTATCTTTATAGTACGGTCTTTGGAAGCATTTACTACAATACTGGTACAACTATTCGCATCGACACTGGAATGCTTTGGATAGCTTTTGCTTTGTCTCGGGCGCAAACTAATTCTACAATCGATTTCACATTAAATCCTATGGGTGTTGTTAAGGTAAATGCTAATAATAGTGGTGGTTCGTACAATCCATCCGATATTGGTTTTGATGTAAGCAATCTCGGCTCTACATTTAATATGAGTGGGGGTAGGATTATTATTTGCAATGGTATGGGAACATCGCCTTCGGCGTTCGATTTTCGTGTTAATGCTCAAAATGGTATCGGAATGACTGATGGGGTTATACAAAGTGGTGATTCATCTATTACACCTAATGGTACAATTATTAAAATAGGCGGCACACTTGAAATATTTTCTCTTCATTGTGCAAATAATCCTTCCCAAGCCGTTAAAACTCAAATTTCTGAACAAACTTTTAATGTTACTGGAAACATAGACATTGATGCTAATCATAATCTTGATTTATCGGGTAATACTCTTGTTCTTGGTGGAAATTTAAATAATTATGGGACGTTTACAGCTGTTCCTACTGGAGTTACTTCGAATCCCTGGCGTGTTGAATTGAATGGAACTTCGGACCAAACTTTGTTTTCAAATATTTCCGTTTTGGAATTGTATAATCTTAATGTTAACAAAACTTCAGGAAATGTTCTTTTATCACCTTTAGGAAATTCGAACCTTATTGTTCGTAATATTCTTGAGTTCACGAACAATAACAATGCGTTCATTATGGCACCAATTGAAAATGGTCGATATGTTGAGGTTAGCCCAATGACAGGAAGTACTCCTACAATTACTCGTAATGGAAATGGGCATATTGCTGGTAGATTGTATAGATATGTTGGGACAGGAAATCAAAATGTCTGGTTCCCTGTTGGTGCCGATACGATTACGAGTTATCGACCTGTTTGGTTCGAAACTTCAGGTGCTGGCAATATTCCTGGTTTGGTTGGTGTTGTTTCATTTAATTTTACCCATCCAGATATTGGTGATGCAAATATTGATTTAACCCAGTATGTAATTCGTTATTGGAAAGTTACAACCCCTTCGGTAGGTGGTTTTCAATTGGGTTCTGGAAATACTTTTAATCTTAAAGTTGAATTTTTGAACCCAGGCGATTTAACATCAGGAAGCAACACTTCTTTGTTCGAAATGTTCAATTATGAGCCTCCATGTCCCGACCCTCCGACCCCTTGTCCCGGTACTGGAAACTGGACATGGCTAAATGTCTCGAATCGAACAACAACATCCATTACTTCGACTGGAAATACTTTATTCGGAGATTTTGTTGTTGGCAAACCCGCAACCGTAACTTTCTGGAGCAGGAATAATGGATTATGGAATAATGTAAATACTTGGTCTTTAACTGACTATTATACCGACAATCCGCCTACAAGAGTGCCTAATTTGGCTTATGATATTGTTAGGATTGGAAATGGAAAGGAAGTAATTCTTCCAGATGGTTTTGTGCCAAATGTTTATGAGGTTTGGGTCGAAAAAGATTTAGTGAATCAACTTCCAGGAACTTTATACATCCAGGGTTCTTTGGGTTATCTTACAGGAACTAAATTTGTACTCGAAGATGGCTGCACAATTGGTGTACAAAATCAATATGGAATTACCCGAACTGTAGATGGAAATATTGGGGCTGTTCAAACTTCTATTCGAAATTATGGTGTAGGTAGGTTTATTTATAATTCGAATTTTTCCTCGCAATTTACTGGACTTGGGTTGCCCGATTCAATCAAAACCTTGATTATCGACAATTCTTTCGCTTCGAACCCTGTTGTAAATCTTTCTACATTAATTGGTTCTGGTTCTCTTAAAATTGCAGATACTTTATTTGTTCGACAAGGAACTTTCAGCCTGGGTAGTCGAAACTTGACAATTTATAATGTAATGATACTCGATAACGTAAATGTCGATGGTAAATTAAATCCAGGAACCTCTGAAGTTAGTTTTTCTGGTTTAAATAATAAGTATCTTATTCTTAAGAATCTTACTGGCGTTAATTTCTATGATTTGAATATAGAGCGAGGAACTTTAAACATAACTCGCCCTGTTGTAAATAATCCAAATTTGCAACATACCTATGTTTTGAACAAGTTAAACTTTGCTAATGATAACACTTTGATTAAACTTAACGATGGTGTTAATCTTAAAATAACAAATTCTTCGAGTTCTGCTATTACAAATTATTCATCGTTGAGGTTTATTGAAACCTCCCTTTCCAGCGGAATGTTAATTAGGACAGTCGCTGCAAATCAGAATTATGTTTATCCGATAGGTTCTGATGGTTATTATACTCCTACTGAGTTCTCTGCTTCTGCAACAGGTATCTCTGGTTCAATTGGTGTTAGAACTTCAAGGGGGCAAAGTCCTTATCAATCTGGTGGACATCTCGGACTTTCTACAAGTACTGCTGCTTCGTATATTAAGCGATATTGGGTAATTGACAGTGTGACTGCACAAATCAACGGAAAATGGACGTTCTATTATGCAGATGCCGATATTTCGGGTAATGAAAGTGAATTTAGTAAAATTGGGCGATGGCGACCAGCTTGGGAAACCGCCGGAGGCTCTTGGAGCTTCCCGTTCATCCCTTCGAATATTGACATTTCGAACAATAAGTTCGAAACATCGAATAACTTTGGTTATTCTAATTTCTATGGTGATTGGACAATTGGTAATGAAAATGCATTTCGCCGCATTTTTTATAGTCGTCAATCTGGTTTATGGTCGAGCGATAACTCTTGGACATATTCACCAACACATAGTGGTCCGATTGCTGGGTCAGGAATTTTTCCCAATGCCCCGGGTGACTCTGTAGTTGTAGGTGGCGGAAACAATGGAAGTGGAAATCACGAAATAATTCTCGATATATCGAATCCGTTTTCGTCGCCGGTTGGAGTTGGTATTGCTGTTGGTACTTCTGCAAGTAATACAGGAACTTTGAACTTGGGCGTTAATATTCTTAATGGCCAATACTTCACTTTGGGAGACTACTCAACTTTGAAAATTGGCTCTCCCTATGGCATTACTTCTGTGGGTAATAATCTTGGTAATATTCAAACAACATCTGCACGTAACTACAACACCAATGGCATTTATATTTACAATGGTTCAACTAATCAGTCCATTGGCGATGGCTTGCCTTCGACTGTTTATTCCTTTGTAGTAGACAATTCTGGAACTTATCCAAATAATGTTGTTACAATCGATAAAAATATTACTGTTCAAAATGACTTACGAATTTTGAATGGTACTCTTGATTTACAAAACTTTACAATGAATTCAACAATTGGAAGCATTGGTACTTTTGAATTGGCAGCAAATGGACGCCTACGCGTTGGCGGAACTAATGATTTAGGGATTGCAATTAATAATTATTTGACTTATTCGATTAACACATTGAGTATTATAGATTTTAATGGAACTAACCAAGTGTTTACAAATAGACCTGTAAATTTGGGGCAAAATTTTGTTAACAACACAGGTGGCTTGGGGACAGTCTGGTTATCGAATTCAGGCATAAAAATTGCTTCTTCTCCTCTTTTGATTCGAGGTAATCTTTTGATAAATAATGGAGTTACTTTGCAGAACAATAGCGGTGTCGATGCGTTAACAGTTCGTGGTAGTGTTATCAACAATGCTTCCATTTTCAACGAAGGTGTTATTGAAATTGGAACTGAGCCATAATTTAGGTAGTTATACTTATTTTTTTAAATATATGTTAAATTAATTTCGTTTCACAAATTGGAGGAAATATGAAAAACAAACATCAATTATGTTTAACTAATCGGGAGGCAACAATGTCTCGAATGCGTCACATTTCGGGCTATTTTATAGCCATGCTTCTTCTCTTTGCCTTTGCATTATCGGACATTTTCTCGCAAGATTTTACTAACAATACTGGTGGAACTTACCAGGTTGGTGCCTCTGGTGGGACAATTCGTATGCGTTCAAGTGGAGGTAAATTCGGTGGAACTGCACCCTACGGTACATCTACAAATCCTGTTCCTGGAACTGTAATCTGGTATTGCGATAACAATATGGATGTTGGCGGCTTGCATAATGGAACTAACTACTTGCCGACATACTATACAAACCTTGGAACCGCAGGCACTGGAACCAAAACATTCTTAGAAGATTTTTACATTTCTGGAACCTACAACCCACAAGGAGGAAATCGCGATTATACTGCATACACTGTTACAGTTACTTACAATGGAACTTCGGGTAATCAAGTTATCGCAGGTGAAAATACTGGAAATGGAACTGGATACTATTCCCTTGTATTGGATGGTGCCTCGACAAAAGAGGTTTCTTCTGGTTCGACTGTTACAGTTGCAAATGCATTTAATCTTACCAACGCAAGCGGTGCTTTGACTAATAATGGCACAGTTACCTTGAATAATGCTGCAGCAAGTACTGCCGACGCAAACATTACTAACAACGGAACGTGGAATTTCAGTGGTAGTGGAACTTTTGCTAGTTCTGCTGATTTCACAAACAGTGCGAGTGGTGCTGGCGGTGGTGTTTTCGTTACTAGTGGTGCAGGGAATGTTACCTTCAATAATTTTGCAAATACAAATGGTGCATTTCAATTGGCTTCTGGTACTACCGTTTATATGAATGGTTCATTTACTCAAACTGGAGGTACAATTACATTTGATTGTGCATCCAATTTCCATTATTCAGGTGGAGCACAAACCATCTTAGGCAATGGTGCTAACTTTGCAAGTTATGGTAACTTATTCCTTGAAGGCACAGGTGCTAAAACTGCTGGTGGAAATATCGATGTTTGCAACAACTTGACTGTATCGCAAGAAGTAGATATGGCCCCCGGTGCAAACGATTACATTCTTACAATGCTTAACAACGGCGGCGGTAGCGCAACTGCAACTTACACAGGTAACGAAGAAGTTCGTGGTAAGTTCCGATGGCAAAATTTGACTACTGGAAATACTTATACCTTTAACAATGCTAATACTCAAGTTGTTTTCTCGGCTGTGCCTACTTGGTTCCAATTAGATATTCGACAACAAACACAACCTTCCCAGATGAACAACTTCCAAACTATATATGATATCAAACGTTCGATAACTGCGAACTTTAATGGCACTGGAACAATTAGTTCTTTAAGAATTTATTATGAGGACAGCGATAAAGACCCGACATTTAATGGCAACGAAAATTTAATGCGATTTGCAGAAGGTTACAGCAATACTGCTAATCACGAGAAATTGGTTCGTTTTGGTGCAACCTACACCCGCAATTTGACTGCTCCCAAAAATATACTCTATGCTGGTGGGAGTGGACCAGGTATTGATTTAGTTGCTTCTGGTGGCGGGGGAAATGTTTACCAACTTACGGATGGTTCTAATATTTTGTTGACTACCACTCCAATGACAATTATTTCTGTAACTAATGGACGCTGGACAAACCCAGCCACTTGGGATGTTGGTTATGTACCAACTGCTAATGATGATGTTGAAATTCGGCACGTCGTTTGGACTGGTATAGACCAAGCTGTGTTTGGCGGTTCAGCTTATACAGACGATGAAGTCGATGGAAGTGCTTCCGGCGATGCAGGTGCTGCGGCAAATAAAATAACTATTGCAAATGTAAGTAATGCAGCTCTTGTTATTGGAAACCAAGACCCAACAATGGGAACGGGAGAAAGAATATTCCGTACCCGGCTTGTTGCTGTAACTGGATTTCCAACACCTGGAATATTTAACGAAAACCAAAATGCCAACACTGGCGATGGGGACGGTACAAGTGCAACAGGTTTGAATGGAATTTGGGTGCGTCCTGCTGGTCAGTTTACACCTGTTCTTGGAACACTCGGTTTGACAAACCAAGGTTCGATTATGAACAAGAGTATTATCGAAATTGGCATTTGCCAATAATCGTTTGCCCGGGGGTCAGCCCTCCGCCCCCGGGTTCTCATTTATTTTCATTTGTTTAATTAAAATGAATTCGAGCAATATGCCAAGATTGAAGATGAAAATAGGAAAATTAATTTTAATCTTTTTAACGACTGTTTATTTTCTTGATGCACAAGGTATTAGTTTGGATAATACAGGTGGGCGAATTAATAACTTGGGAACCATCAGGGTAAGGGCAGGTCAAGTTAAAAACTTAAATGATACTATCGATGGACGGTTTGAATTTACCTCAGCGTGTCCTGCCTTCACCCAGGAGGTTCCTAACATTGTTTATAATCAACTTGTAATAAGTGGTGCTGGGCTCAAAATTATCGACACTGTTCGCAAAATTGGTAATAATCCTGTTCCTTTGGTTGCCCGCGACAGTTTGCTTTTGGTGGATTCTGCTCGCATAAACCTACTTCGAGGTGACATTTGGGCTTTGGGTCCCGTTGCAAATTCAAGTTCTATTTTTGGAAATAAAGAAATTCGATTGACTGGAAACAATTGGCAAGACATTTGGGGGATTGGAAATTTTCCTATTTTGCATCTTGATAATCCTTTTGGGGCGGTTGTAATTCGCAGTGGTGGCTTTAAGATTGATTATCAGTTGATTTTATCTCGGGGTGAATTTAGAAATTCTACTACAAACAATTTTGTTCTTGGAGATTCTGTAAAAATAATTCGTTATGTTGGTGCTTCTTTGTCAGAATCTCCAATTTTCGGTAAGCGAGTTGATATCGAATACCGAGGTGAAGGTAGAATCCTTAGCGGTGCTGAAATTCCCAAAGATACAACTATACTTCGGAATCTTGAAGTCAACACAACCGCAGGCTTGGTTTTAAATTCCGATGTCGTGGTCAACGATACCCTTCGTCTTCGTTCCTCTGTTTTTACCGAACCGACAGATACCAATCGATATACTTTGACATTAACTTCGCAAAATAATCCTGAATTTATTAATCCAAATGCTGAAATAGATGGAAGTCTTCGCCGGACAAATTTGCCAGCCGACTCATCGAAGATAATTTTTAACAATTTATATACTTATTTAATTTTTCCGGATGAAAACTCAAAGAATGGTGCAAGAGAGGTTACGTTCCGTGTAAAACCACGCACATTTCCCATCCATCCTTTAGGTGAGACCAAGGTTAGAAGACTTATTTCAATGGATGCAAAGGATATTATGGGTTCAACTATCTCTGAATTTTACCCAATTTTGGGTTATGGATGGCGACATAGTTCAGACACTACCTTAAACGAAACTAATGGTTTAGATGTATATCAACTAAAATTGCAGTGGTGGGATGGTAATAACTGGGTAAACGTAGATTTTGATGATATCGTTCAATTTGACTCTGCAAATGGTTGGGCTTATAATGTAATCAATTATGGAGCAAAAATCAAAACAGGGGATTTTGCAATAGGTAGTTCACGATATTATCCTCTTGCATTTTCTGGAAAAGTCCTTTTGGAAGGTGCTTGGCGTGGCAACACAATGGCTAACGATTTACAAAAAAGGAACTTGTTGCCTCTTACTCCCCCAGATGTTTTCCCCTACAATCGCGACCCAAATCGAGCAAATATCAAAGTTGCCTCGATTCCTGATTCTGTTGTTGATTGGATAGTTATTGAGTTCCGCAGAAGTTTGAACGATAACAACCCATTGGTTTACACAGGCTTTCTTAAGTCTGATGGAAGAATAATCGGACAAAAAGGTGAGCCATTAATTACTGATTCTATGATAAAATTTGACTCTAGTGAAACAAGTTATTATATTGCAATCCTGCATCGAAATCACCTTGCAGTTGTAACTGAAGAAAAGGTTGATTTACGAAAAAATCCATTAATTGCATTTGTTGATTTCACAAAGCCAGAGTTAGTAATGGGTCGAGAGAATGCTCTTAAGCCCCTTGCTCGAACACCTAAGGGCCTTCTTTTTGGTTTGCCAGCCGGTGATATTAATGGTGATGGTGTAATTGATTTACTCGACCAAATCGGTATTTGGATTGAACGCGATTTTGAAGGATATTTTGTTTGGGATACTAACCTTGATGGTATCATTACAACACGTGATTTGAACTATTCTATAAACAATAGAAATAGGAAGACGTTTGTTCCATGATAAAAAAATTTCTTCTCGTTGGTTTTTTTCTGTTTTCGAGCATTGCTTTCTCGCAAGAGATAAATTATGCCAAAGTAACAATAGATAGTATTTACCTTGTTCGTGGGAACGAGTTAGAATTTGCTATTTATTTAACAAATCTTTCTGATAATTGGAATTATTTTGCCAATGCAACTTTTGCTTTTGTATTCGATAGTTCTAATTATAATGTTTCCCCAGATAGACATACTATCGAATTAGTACCGAATTCAAGCGATTTGAAGATAATTTCAATTCCTGGTATTTTACCCTCGATTAGTTACCTTGTTACTCCTAATGTTTTACCAGGAAGATTCAGTATTACAATTGCTGGTCCGGAAGATTATTTAAATTGTATACCTGTAAAGAAAGATTCTTCCGTAAGAATAGGAAAATTTATTGTTAAAACTAAGGATGGAACCATTCCACCACAAAAGTTGAAATGGCTCGAACCATTAATTTATTATCAGGCTTGTGCTTATAAACTTGACCACGATAGTCTTTTCATACCAAATATGTTCTATGCACAAGTTAACGACAATATCGAAATGGATGATGGATTAATGAGTTTCGTTAAATACGAGTCAATGGACAGACCTCGACCTCAAACGGTTTTGAAATTTTTCGATGTTGATTACGTTGGTTTGAAAAGATTGAAATTAAGTTGGGAAACGGTGTCCGAAGCCTATGTCGATGGTTTCATTGTTGTTCGTGGGCTTCGTACAATCGAAAATCCAAATCCTGAAAGTGTTTATTATAGCGACACAGTTGCCGATTATCGTCGGACCGACCCACAGAATCAAACTTTAATTGGGCTTGGTACATCTTCAACTGGGAAAAGTTATTCTTTCGAATATGATACCGTTGCATATCGTGGTTTCGAGTATTGTTATAAATTGCTCTACAAAGATTTCTTTGGGAACTTAATTACCCTTGCTTATGATTGCGAACGTATACCTAATTCTATTATTACCAAAGCCACACCTTCACCTAATCCATTCAGCGTTTCTACTCGTATTGAATACATTGTCGAAGACGATGTTATTCTTGATGCTTTTGTGAATGACTTAACTGGAAGGGAAGTAACAAGATTATTGCACGGCGTTTACACCACGAAAGGAACTCATTCTTTGGATTTAATTGCCGACTACAATGCCCAGGAAGGTCTTTACAATGTGGTTTTTATTGCTTATCCAATCGACGATCCCACGGTAGAAATTTCCCGTGCAATTGTTAAATTGCAATTAATTAGATAGTGGGAATGTGATTCGAAATGTTAAATTTTCTCTTGTTTTAATATTCAACTTTCTTTTTGTTAATTCTTTATTTAGTCAAGTTGTTTCACCCAAATTTTCTGATTCGATTGTCGTAGGTAAAAAAATTGATTTTCTTTTTAAAGTTAGTGAAAACACATTTCAAGAATTATTTTATTCAACAGATAATAACATTTGGTTCGATGTAGGAATTTTTTCGAATCAGGAAAAGTATACTTGGATGCCACCAAATGGCGATTTCGATAGTATTTCTTTTCGTTATAATTCTTTGAGTTTTTCAAAACCAATAAAAATACGAGAGTTAGGTGCTGCCCATAATGGAGAAATTTCCTCTTTAGATTTTTCATATAATGATTCTATTTTCCTTTCCTCTGGTCTTGATGGCTTTTTATTTCTTTGGGACTTGGGTTCTTTCAAAAAAATTGATTCTTTGAATATTGGTGGGAGAATTTATTCGGCTAAATTTTTAAAAAACAGTAAAAGGATTGTCTTTGTTTCAGATAATTCAATTTATTTATTTGAACCAGAAAGCCCTAATCCTTTGAAGTTAATTGATACTTGTTTGAATCTTGTTCGTGCTTTAGATGTTCATATAGAATCTGGATTGTTTGCATATGGTTCATATTCTGGAGAGATTGCTATTTACGATTCTAACTTGACGAATCTTTTTTCTTTGCAAACTGGCAAACAGATTTATTCTTTACAATTTTCTCACAATGGCGAATTGCTTGCTTTTGGCGATTACGATGGTTTGGTTTCCATTTTAGATTTGAAAGACAGGAAAATTCTTGCCGAATTTTCTACTAATAGGGATAGCAGTTACAAAAATGTAGTTTGGTCTGTTGGTTTTGATTCTAAGGATTCACTTATTGTTTGTGGTGGAATTGATGGCAAAGTTAGAATATATTCAATTCTCAATAGAAAATTGGAATATGTACTTCCTTCTCATATGTTTCACATTCGTGGTGTGAACTTTTGCGATTATGCTCCTGTTGTTTCCTCTGTTTCGCTCGATAGTACATTTTCGCAAATATTATTTTCAAAAAATTTTGCTATTCACCAACCAATAAAACATACTTCATCGATTACTGCCTTATCTTTTATTGAGGGCGGAAGATATGTTCTAATTGGTCTTCGTAATGGCTCAATTATTTTTTATAAGAATTTCGACTTCAATGATTTAAAGCAGGAAGTTACTTTAAGATATTTTATTCCAATCGTTGTTAAATGTAAATCTTTCAATTCTATTGTAAATCGATTAGAATCAATTCCAATTGTTTTAGAAAATATTTTTGAAGTACCCCTTAAGAGATTTAATTCTAATACCTCTTATGCTGTTATAAAATTACCTAAAGAACATTTTGGAATTTATCATCCTGAAACTTCGAAACTTGTTTTAGGAGACAGGGATACAATTTTATCTTCAATTACTACGATTGGTCGAACTGATACTTTTGCTACTTTTCTGGCTTATATACTTCATCCATGGTCGGACCGAAAGGCAAACTATTCCGTTGAAAGTATAAATTTTCGAGGAAAAACCAACCTCTTGTGGTTAGTTAAAGTGGATACTGTTGAAATAGTTGAAACGTGTAAACCTTTGACTGAACTGATGCGTTTTGAATTAATTCCAAAAGTTGAGTTTAATTTCCATGAAGATTCAAAAGAAAATGAGTTTTGGATCAATATTGTTGCGAGTGACAAGATATTTTGTAAATTGGAAATGTATAATCTTTTTGGGAAAAAGATAAAAGATGTTTTTTCTGGCGAAGTTGAGAAAGGTCAAAATATAATAAGAGCCCAATTTCAAAATTTAGAGAGTGGAATGTATGTAATTGTATTGCAAACAGAATATCAAAAATTGGCAAAAAAATTGATACTTTTCAAATGAGTAGATACTTAACATATGGTTAAATTAAATAGGAAAATATTTCTACTTTTGTTTTTAGGTATTTTAAAAGCAAGTGGGCAGGCGCCTTTCGGTGACCTCTTAGAATATAAGTTATTGCCAACACTTGACACACTTGTTTTAAATCGTAGTTATGGGGATTGGTGGTTTGGGGTTTATGGGAGTGGTTTGTATAGTTTGAATTTTGGGGATTTACTGATACCTGAACGACCTTATCTTCCTTTAAACGACACTTTGAATAGAATTTTAAAGCATAATAGCAGGAATGGATTCAACCTTGCTTTTGGTTTAGTAGGTGAGTATGTTCCAAAAGGGTCACATTGGGGTGGAACTCTAAAACTGGCTATAATTGATAAAAGGGCAATTGAATCTTTTGCTGAAATTTCGAAGGAACATACTTATTCAATGATGTTAGACTTTCGTTCTATAGTTATTTCTCCTTCGGTTCGTTATAATTTTTCAATTGAGGGTTTACATTCATTTGCTGGCTTTGATTTTGAGTTTTACTTTAACGATAAATCCAAACTCCGTGAAGTTGAATATAAAGACGGCTCGAGGATATTGACCGATTGGGTGCTTTCGGCTTCTCCAAAACGTTTGCGATTTGGTTTTCATATTGGAGTAGGATGGGATTTTCTTTTTCTCGATATTGCTCAAACTGCAAGAGTAAGGTGGAAACCTTTTTTAAGCTTGCATTACGGAAGTGTGGTTTTCGATGGTTATAGTTCGAAATTAAATTCATTTACATTTCGCGGTGGGATGTCCGTTGCTTTTTCTTTTGATGAAATAACTTCTGACCTTAGAAAATATGATTCTACATTTGTTAAGCCTCCAGAAGCCATAGTTCAAACACCATCAACTATACGGCGGGGAGTTACTTTCACTGGTTTTGAACACACTCCTTTATTTGCATCCTTAGAGTTAAGTATGGTTCCTATATCCCAGGTAAGTGGCGAAGCATCTTTGACAGAAGCTGAAAGAATCGAGGGGGATGTTAAAGTTTCTGAATCCTCAGAAAAGCCAACAATTCGACCTAATGAAAAGATAATTTTACAAGGCTATACACGTTCTGAAATTGTATCATTAACTCCATCTATGAGGAACACTTTAGATGCCGTTGCAGAATTTCTTCTTTTAAATCCTGAATATACGGTTATTATTGAAGGTCATTCAGATAACCAAGGAACACTTGAACAAAATACAGAAAGAGGAAGGTTGCGCGCACAAGCCGCAGCAAATTATCTGATTTCCCGTCGGGTTAGTCCTTCACGTATTCGTACTGCTTCACGTTCTTCATTTTTTCCGATTGCAGAAAATACTACCGAAGAAGGGCGAAGGAAAAATCGTCGAGTTGAAATTTTGCTTGTTAAATAAATTTGTTTAATTTTCGATTTTGTTATGGATTCAATGGAAAAGAAAGGGATTATTTGCCTAATCGAGGATAATCCATCAATTGCAAAGCTGTTTTCAACAATTTTGAAGAAAAGCGATTACCCAACGATTATCTTTCACGATGGGAAAAATGCTTTGCAGTGGCTTTCAGAAAATGTCCCAATTTGCATTCTTGCCGATATCCTTCTACCAGATATGAATGGCACTGAGCTTTTGTCGAAAATTCGCTCCATCGAAAGTCTGCAAAATGTTCCTGTTGTTGCTGTTACTGGACTAGCACAGCCAGGAGACGAACAGAAATTACTTTCTTCTGGTTTTGATGGTTATATGCCGAAACCTATTAATGTTGCTTCTTTTGTTTCGGATATAGAAAAGATTATCGAAAATAAAAAGTTAAAGATAAGATAATGAAACAAGAGAACAAAGATATTCTTACTTACGAAACAATTCTTCGAGATATTGCCCGAAAAAAGAAAGGCTTATTTTCTCTTTCTCGTTCTTTCCCAGCCTATCTTTTATTAATTGTAATGCTTGCTTTGAGTTTCTTTATTTACTATAGTTTTGAACAACAATTGAAAAACGAACGAAGAATTGCTTTCGAAAAAGCGGTGAATTCAGTTTTAACCCGCTTTCAAATTGGCTATAATTCACATTTACAAATTGCTACTTCAATTCGTGGATTGTATGACAATCTTGTTCAAGTTGTGCGCGATTACTTGCTTCTTTATGCATCTGTTCCTACAAAAACTTTTAAATCGATACTTGGGTTTATGTCTGTCCAAAAAGTTCCTCGCAATCGATTAACTGAATTTGTTTATTACGTTCAGGGTCAAGGTTATTACGATTACAAAGTTTATCCCGCTGTTGATAAAAGTGTTTACTATCCGATAGAATTTATTATTCCTGAGGATGCAAATAAAAAATATCGTGGACTTGATGTGTCTACAGTAGAAGGATTAAACGGGTGGTTTCAATATGCAATAGAAAATGGAGAACCCACTGCGACTCGTGTATTTAACTTTCGAGGGGGCGATACTTTAAGTATGTTTTTAATTTCCCCGATATATGATAGGGCATTCACAATTATAAATAACCGTCAAAGGCGTGAAGCCTTTAAGACTGCTGTTTTAATGGAAATTAATATTCCTTTGTTTTTCAAACAATCATTGGGTGCTGGAGTTCCAAGCGATACAAGTATTATTTTTTATTGTTATCAAAAAGATAATGATATTCTTGAAACTCGTTTGTTTAATTCAAGCAACATAGGTCTTTTGCAACAGGGATTCAAACCTTTGCTTTCTCAAACAGTTGAATTTAAATTTTTAGACAAACCAATATATATTTATTTTGCGACAACACCCGATTTTGGGGGAACTTTTCAAAAATATTTACCTTTGATAGCTTTGGGTGTTTCTGTTTTGCTTTCATTCGTTTTCTTTGGTTTTGTTATTTCGATCACAACAAGTCGAGCTCGAGCAATTGACTTAGCCGAACGAATGACTCGTTCGCAGCGTAGAATACTTGAATCTACAAAAGACATAATTGCCGTACTTAGTTTCGATGGAACTTGGAAAACTATGAATTCTGCTTCGAAAGTTCTTTTGGGTTACGAGCCAGTTGAACTGATTGGAAATAAAATTGACATTCTTTTTATGAATTCAAAAGACTTACGAGACTTTTACTCGAGTTTGGAGGATGTAACTCAAGAATATACTCGAAAAGTTGATTATCAAATGAAAACCAAAAATGGCCAACAGCGATGGATAAATTGGTCATTTACAATTTCACCTAATGACAATTATATTTATGCCATAGGGCGTGATATTACACTTGAAAAGCGGGCTGAAATCGAGGAAAGAATAAAAGCAAAACAAACTATGTTGGCCGAGCAAATTTCTCGTGAAGCCAGCGAATTTAAATCTTACTTTATGACAAAATTCAGTCATCAACTTCGCAATGCTTTGACAACTATTGCTGGTTATCATCAAATTCTTTTCGAAAAAAAATATGATAATGAAGAAGAATTGAAAACTTATCTTGAACTTGCTATGAACGAAACGCAGGAACTTTTAAGTTCAAGTTCAGATTTATTCGATGTTGCCGATTTCCGTCCCGAAGGCTCCAAAATTCTTAGCACTTTGAATGTTGCAAATGTTATTAACGAAGCATTAGTTAGTTTTCAAAAGAGAAACCCAAACAAAGATATTAAATTAATTTTCGATGAAAATGGTCGCTATGCAACCGTTGCAAGTAATCGTGAAGAAATGAGAAATGCTTTCGAGAAACTCTTTCTTGCTTTATCCAACGGGTACGATTCAATTGAAGCCCAAGTTCAAATAAATGAAAGCAAAGTTGAAGATATAGTAGAGATACAAATTCTTGTTGTCCCCAACGAGAAATTTGAAAAAATGATACATTTATATAACGAAAACCTCACCAATTTAATAGAAGTGATTCGTTATGATGTCGATGATATTTTATTGAATCTTGCATTTTCCGCTTCAATGTTTAGAATTTTAAATGGGCGCGTGAAATTTGAATCTTTGGGTTCCGATGGCAATCTCATTACTATTGTTCTGCCAAAAAGTCAATAATAATCTCCGATGAAACCTTTAAAAATATGCTTTCTTTGGCATCAACACCAGCCTTATTATCTAAAAGATAATTACTTCATTCTTCCTTGGGTTCGTTTTCACGGTGTCAAAGATTACCTTGATTTAGCTTTACTATTGGATGAGTATCCAGGAATAAAGCAAACTTTTAACATTGTGCCTTCGTTGTTGTTACAACTTCGACAATACACAGTCGAGGGAGTTTTAGACCGAGTCTTTGAACTTTCTTACAAAAACCCAACTAATTTGACAGAAAGTGAAAAAGAAGAAATAATCCATCAATTTTTTGTCTGCAATTATCAAAATATGATTGAACCATATGAACGATATCGAGAATTATACCAAATGGCTCAAAATGGTGTTTCGTTTTCCGAACAGGACTGGCTTGATTTGCAAGTTTGGTATAATTTAACTTGGGTTGGTTCTATTACACGAAATCAAAGTTTTTTTAGACGACTATTTCAAAAAGGAAGAAATTTTAGCCCTATTGAAAAAAGGCTTTTACTCGATAGCCATCTTGAAATTATTAAACAAATTGTTCCTACTTTAAATCGTTTGGTAGAATTAGGGCAAATTGAATTAAGCGTTTCACCATTTTATCATCCAATTTTACCATTGCTGTGTGATGTAGAGGTAGCAAAGGAATCTATGCCAAATTTGTCAATCCCAGAACCAAAATTCAAATTTCCTCAAGATGCACTGATGCAAATTTCTGTAGGCAAAGATTTCTTTTTACAAAATTTTGGCATCGAACCTAATGGTTTATGGCCTTCCGAAGGTTCACTTTCCACAGAAGTTCTTAATTTAATCATTGAAGCCGATTTCAAATGGACTGCAACGGACCCAAAGTTATTGTTTAAAACGATTGGAACAAATGAACAACTTCTTCAGTATTTTCCATATAGATATATAAAGGATGGAAAAGATTTAGTTCTTTTCTTTCGCGATAGTCATCTCTCCGATGCAATTGGATTTGTATATCATAAATGGAAACCCGAAGACGCTGCTAATGATTTTATTTTTCAGTTGAAGAAAATTCGCGATAATCTTGTTCAAAAGTTTGGAGAGGATGTTCTGGATATTACTTGTGTTCCGATAATTCTCGATGGAGAGAATTGCTGGGAGTTCTATCCTAATAATGGTTTGCCTTTTTTGAAAGAACTTTATACCCGAATATCAAATGAAACTTTTTTGGTTACAAAAACTTTTAACGAGGTAGTTTCGGACCTTCCTAAAGAACACAAGTTTGTATTGGATAAAATTTTTCCTGGCTCTTGGATAAATGCTAATTTTTATACTTGGATTGGTCAGCCAGAAAAGCAAACTGCATGGAGTTATCTTGCTCTTGTTCGGAAAGAAATAGAAAATTTCAAGGAGAATGAAGAAAAATACAAAAAAGCTTTGGAAATCGCTTTAATTGCTGAAGGTTCAGATTGGTTCTGGTGGTATGGTGATGATAACATTGCTCCTAATAAATCCGATTTCGATGAACTTTTCCGCTGGTATTTGAAAAAAATTTATATTTCGCTTGGCTTAGAACCACCAGTTGAATTAAATCAACCAATTTCAAGTCAAAGTGTTCTTCAGCATTTTTTTCCAGCAACGAAAAAACTGACTGCAAACACTTTAAAAAGTCCATCTATTGAATTAGGTTGGGGATGCTTTAATACTCGCTCCACTTTTGGAACAATGCAATCAAGTAGTTCATTTATAACTAATATTTTTTTTGGAAATACTAAAGACTTGTTTGCAATCGGGTTGAAATTTGCAAGAGAACTGTCTATTAAGGATAAAATCATCATTAATTTTGTCGAACCAGTGGAGTTTTTTTGTGAGTTAACTTTAACCGAATTCCAAGTTACTTCGACTGAAGCAAGAAAATTTTCAAAAATTTTGTTTCTGTTCAATAGT
>JBBIUA010000011.1:0-65380 GCA_037440445.1 Ignavibacteria bacterium | reverse complement strand
ACTAAAAAATATTGGTGATATTCGTCGGGCACTTCAATTGCGTGAACAACGGGCTGCTGGTGTTCAAGTTGGCGAAGAGGTTTTAAAGGCTGTAGACCAAACAATTTTAAATATTGTAGAAGATGGTGTTAGGGCGGATGAAAGTTTGCGCGAAATTTTACAAACCATTGAAAATCGTGGCTTAACCCCCCCTGAACAATCTATTATGGAACAAATTTACCAGTTCTATAGAACTAAATATCAAGGGGCTGGAGCAACTCGTCCAGAAAATGCTTATTTGGTAACAACAAGAACAAAAGCAGGCGAAATTCCCGATTTCATAGTAGCATTGTTAATTAGTTATTCACAATCTAATTCACAATCTACTGATCTTGAAAAAAGCCTTAAAAATATTGGTTCAGGTTATATCTACACATACGACGAAATGAAGAATTTTCTGCTAGATACATCTTTTTCTGCTAATAATCTTTACGACTTAATGGTTAATGCTTTAATTCAACGAAATGTTGAGAATAAAACTCTCGAAGCTCAAGGTATCGGCAATACCCAGTGGTTTGCGAGAAAGATTTTTGGTAACACAGAAACTCCCTTCTTGAACGAGGCTGATTTATCTTCTTACGATGTTCAAAAAATTCTTCGCGTTAGCGAAGGGGAGCCATTCGATTTTGGTTTGAAGCAAAATGAGGTTATACTTAGTCCCGATTGGATTCTTTGGCGTCGTTTCCCTCAACCGGGTTATATCGATGAAAATGGGAATTTTGTTTTAGATTCTGCATCGAGTTCAAATTTCGATTTGCCACTTGTTGGCTTAGAATTGAAATATGGTATTGATTGTATAAACTACACTTCGTTCTTTAGTGAACGTGTTACTTTCAGTGCTTTATGGCAAAATGTTAAACTGGGTCTAATTCTTCCAACAGATGGTTGGGCATCTATGGGTAAAAATGTTTTCGATATTAATCGAAAATTGACATATGCTGGTTTTGGACTTGCTGGTTCCTTCGATTTTCCAATAAAAGTAATTCCTAAAAGCGGGGTTTTCCATTTCGATTTTGGATATGTTTTAGGAGATGCAAAAGAAAGCAAGTATAAATCGAGAAATATCGATAGCCTTGTTTACAATCCAGCCCAAACTATTGCTAATCGAGACTTCGACTATTTGATTCGTGCAAATGCCCAGGCTTATTATACTTTTGGCGTACAAATTGATAACGATTACCTTTTCCGTTTTGGATTAGGAGCAACTTTCTATCAAGTTGAACAATGGTATTACGACTTGGATACCGCAAACTTAAGGCGGAAGCTTATTTTCAAAAAATATGACCAAAAATCTGTTGGTGATGTTTCTGTTCGAATAGATTTTATGTCTACAAATATTGCCACACCTTTCGGAGTCAATTTACAATATTTTAACGGTGGTATTGGTGGCGGAATTTGGCTTCAAGTTCCGATTATTCGAAATACATTATTTTTACGACTTGATGGGCGAGGATACTTTGTTCCATTTAAAAATAAGCCCGACGAATGGGAAAACAAGGGCTACTTTGTTCCTATGGTTCGCTTTATTGTTAACTTTTAATTGTAAACAATTGTGAAGTGTGATATGAAAAAAGTATTAGTTTTATTTGGGTTGTTTGTTTTATTCGCTACAACCAATATTTTTTCTCAAAGCAAACCTATTAATCCTCGCGATTTAATTGATTCTTTGACCACAATAGACCCGGAGATAAGGAAATACTTTCCCCGCTGGAAAGTTTGTGAAACTGATTTGCAACTTCAAATTTACCAGGCGTTTCGCATTCTTGGTTACGATGAGTCGAAACTAAGTAAAACACGCGTTGAAATACTTGCTGCTCCAAGGCAAGATGAATTACAGCCTTTCGACTTGCTTTTGCTTACTTGCGGCGAAATAAGTATGACTGCCTCACAGATGCAAAGTAATCTTAGCGAAAAACTACTCAATATCCTTGCTGGTGGGGATGATTTTGCCAATCCAAATACTTGGGTTGATGGCAAGAGAGATTACTGCTACATAGAAATACCACCAGAAGTTCCTGTTACAGCATCCCAAGCCCAGGCAATTATTAATTATCTTGAACCTACAAATGTTACACATTCATTTACACTTTCGATTTTTGAACAATCGTTGAAGTTAGGCGAATCCGGTTTTTGGTTGAAAAATGTTATCGGAACCGATGAAATTGGTTATGTTTTCTGGAATTCTGGATGTTCAAAGGTCTTGTTGAAACGTCCTCTTTATGTGAATCGGGATTCTAAAACAAACGACCGCATTCCATATCTAATCAATGCATATCTTGGTGGTGCATACAGAATTTGGAGTGGAATAAATAATAAATCAGATATATTCAGTTGGGTGCCAAGCCAAAAGATTAATCAAGGACCTGGTGGTAAACTTATTGCTGGCTTGGATTTCTATATGCCTTTCCATCCTCAATTCGGTGTCCATTTTAATATGGAATTGCCCGTTACGGAATTGAAAGAAGAATCAGTAGAACCCGATAAATACTATGCTTACTTGAAAACTAATGAATTGACACTTGATACCTACTCTGTCGTTTCTATACTTCGTTCTTCTGGGCAAGCAACTTTATTTTATAATTTCTGGTTCACCGAAGCCAATCCAGAAAATTATATCAGATTAGACTTAGGCTTAAATTATTTCGAAGTGCGAGAAGTTTACTTAAAGCCTTCACCTTTTTGGCATAAATACCTTGTTCCATCTCCCGAAGACGAAGGAATACAACTTAAAACTCATAAACCAGGTGAATTTGCCGATTGGATTTACGCAAAAATTGAATACCGAAATCAATCAGTTTGGCCCTTCGGTGTAAGTTTGCAATACTCAAATCAGATTCTTCTTGCAAGAACCTATTTGCCAATATTTAATTGGTTGTATATTGATGCAAGAGTCGCAAGAGTGCTTCGAACTGCAAAGCCTTTTGAAAACAAAACATTCTTCTTGTTTTCTCCTGTTTTAAGATTGACTTTATAAATGATTTGTATTATCTTTAATATCTGAACCCTCTGCCCCTTTTGGCTGGAGGGTTTGTTTTTAGTTAAAATAGTGAGGGTATGAAAAATATTTTTAAAAAAGAAAACTTTGTGGTACTTGTTGCTTTTATATTGTTTTGGTGGGTATATTTTTCATATGCACAGCAACAGAATCCTGACTCAATAAAGAAAATTCAGGAAGTGCTTTCCCAAGCCGAAGTTAAAACCGAAAAGAAACCAGTTGTATTAACTATTCGAAATGTAGATATCTCCAAATTTCCCGAAATCAACATAATTGTTGAAGCATTTAATACAAGTGGATTACCACTTGATACTTTGACAACAAAAGATGTTATTGTGACGGAAAATGGAATTGAAAAACAAGTGATTTCCGTTGCTAAAATTTCAGTCAAAGAAAGAATTCCTGTGGATTTTGTTTTTATTATTGACGTAACGGGTTCGATGCAAAAATATATCGACGAGGTCAAGAACAATATTTCTCGCTTCCTGACATCTCTGTTAAGTCGGGGAATTGATTATCGAATTGGGCTTATCCTTTTTTCGGATATAGTTGAAAAAGTATACCAACCTTCTGATAATGTAAATGTATTTTTAAGTTGGCTTTCCGGTGTTCGTGCTTATGGCGGAGGTGATGAAAAAGAAAATGCTTTAGAAGCAATTAAGGCGACAAAAAATGTTGCATTTCGTCCCTCTGCAAATCGTGTTATTGTTCTTGTCACTGATGCGCCCTATCATCAACTTGGGGAAAAAGGAGATGGAATTACTTTCGAAACAACAAATTCAATTATTGAATATTTAAATAAAAATGAAATTCGTTGCTTTTCGATAACTTCACCCAAATTAAATGAATATAAAATTATTTCTTCGAAAACACGAGGACATTTTTTCGATATTGAATACCCATTTTCTACAATTTTGAATAACTTTTCTAATCAATTGACAAATTTGTATTCGATTAGGTATAGAACAGATTTGCCCGCAATTCCTGATTCAATCAATATTGCTATTTTTAGTCCAGAACGAAAGGAAATAGTTCGGCGGACTATCCCAATTGTCGAGTTAGGCAGAAAGTTAATCATCGAAAACCTTCTTTTCGATTTCAATAGTGCTTTTTTACCCGATACGGTAAAGGAATTAGAAGTCCTATATCAGTTTATGAAGAACAAACCTTCGGTCACTATACTTGTTGAAGGACATACAGACGATAAGGGTTCTAATTCTTATAACGACCGCTTATCTTTGCTCCGAGCAGAGGCTGTTAAAAACTATTTGGTTCGCAGGGGTATTTCTCCTGAACGGATTAAAACCGTTGGCTATGGGAAACGTAAACCAATAGCCCCCAACGATTCTGAATTTGGACGTCGTTTGAATCGTCGTACAGAAATTGTAATAGTTTCGAAATAAGTTTATTTCGATCTTACTGTAAAGAAAATAAGAATCGCTATTGCACTCGAGGCTATTACTATAATTGGTTCAATATATTTTTCAACAAAAGTTTCTTCGTCCGATGGTTTTTCTGCCTTGAATGGCGTTCCATCCCTTTCGATATAATCAAAAAAATCTACCGAAATTGTGTCGTTATGTTCCGTTTCGAATTTTACTGGCTGAACGGGAATATCCTTCTTTTTTATCAATGCTGTAATTGCTACCTGAACTTTTCTTTCAAGTCTATTTTTTGTTTCAATTTTTTTGGAGTAAACTATTTTATATTTCTCTATTATTAATTCAATAATTGGATATTCTTTGGGGTTGTTTGTGGGAAAGAAACGATAACCTTTGTTTGTCAATTCTGTTATCAAATAGCTTTCCAGATGTGGAAAAATAGGATGTTCCGTTCCGAGAATGACAAAAGCCGAATCAGGAAGTTTGATTAATTCACCTGAAAGTTTATCAGCAAACTTTTCGAGAATTTTTTTTGTTATTTCGTAGTTGGTTAGGGGGAATTCTTGGCAAAAAGATTGATTCATTAATAAAAGTATGCAGAATGAAAGGATAAGGAATTTATTTGAAAAGTTAGTCATTTATTATTCGTTTTTTTGAAGTGAATCAGAGTTTCGGTTAATTCTGTTTCGTTCCAAAATGAACTTGGTCGAATACGATAAGGCTTTTTTCGAAAAGTGACATAAATCCTAAAAACTTTCAATGAACGGCGTAAATTTGTGATAATTTCCCGCCCTTGTTGTATCCTGATAATTTGCGAAATAGGAATCGTGCGTTCCCGAAATCTTGTTTTGAAAGCAATTGAATCTTTCGAAATAATAATTTTCGGATTTTTCCAAATGTTATATAGGTATCCAAAAAGAGAAAACACGATAATGATGAAAAGAAGAATAACAATCGGATCAGAAACAGATAATGTCAATGTCCCTTTTTCGATTGTTCCTCGGGCAAGGGAATAGAGTATCAACACTATTGAATATATAGCAATTGATTTCCAATAGAAATCGAACCTCTTCCCGAATGATGCAGGTAGTTGTTTACCCATAATTTAAAATATTTATAAAAGTAAAAGTCAAAATTAAACTAAATATTCAAAAAATTCAAAATTTCTTTTGCTATTTGAAAACTTGCATTTGGATTGCCATATTTACGAACATTTTTTGAAAACGTTTGCAATTTTTCTTGATCGAAAATTAAGGAAACAATATTTGGAACTAAAGTATTTTCAACATCATTGTCTAAAATCATCAATGCTGAGTTTGAATTTGACAATTCGCGAGCATTTTCCACTTGATGATTATTTGCTGAATATGGATATGGAATTAAAATCGATGGCTTTCCAATAGCGGAAATTTCTGCAATTGTCGAAGCCCCAGCGCGAGCAACCACTAAATCCGAAGCATAGTAAGCCGAAGCCATATCATCGATAAATTCAAGTACTTTCAAGCCTTCGGCTTGTGGTTTTTCGAATTCAAAATTTTTCCCAGTTTGCCAAATGATTTGTATTCCTGAATTGAGCAATGTTTTATAATTGTTGTATATTGTTTTATTAATTGAACTTGCCCCTAAACTCCCACCAAAAACCAATAGTGTAGGTGCTTCTTGGTCCAGTCCAAATTTTTCTCTTGCTTCTTGCTTGGATATAGGTAAAAGTATATCTTTACGTACAGGAGTGCCGAAAACTTTTACTTTGTTTCGAACTTCCAAAGGCAAGTAATCTTTGGTTTTTTCAAAGGTTGCAAAAAAGATATTGGTTCTTCTTGCAAGCAGGCGGTTTGCTCTCCCAGGAATAATATTGCTTTCTAATACAAAAAGTGGTTTAGCTTCAGAATAGAGAGCCATTCCAGCAGGGTAACTAATGTATGCGCCAGTTGCTATTCCAAAATCAATTTTTTCTTTGCGAATGATATCCTTGCAAATGTTTATTGATTCCAGCGTTTTTAAAAAGAATTTGAAAAATTTTAATCCGAAACCAGCAAAACCAATCATAGGAATTGGGGTGAAGTGCCAATTCCTTTCTCTGCTGACTTTTGATTCAATTTTATCGGGGTTTCCAATAGAAAAAACCAAAACTTCTTCTTTATTTTTTACCAATTCCAAAATTTCGTCCAAAACAGCAACCGCGGGGAAAAGATGTCCCCCCGTTCCCCCAGCCGAAAGTAAAATTTTCATTTATTTTGCCTTTAATAATTTTATTTGCAATAAGGAAAATCCGAGAAGAAGAAAGAAAACAACAAAAGCAATTGCTGCGGAGTAGCCCATTTGATCAATTTTTATAAATGCATTTTCGAAGATTAAATATACAAGAGTAGTAGTAGCATTCAGTGGTCCACCTTTTGTCATAACATAAATTTCCACGAAAATCTGGAACGATTTAATGGAGTTTAAAACTACGACGAACAAAAGCATTGGTCTAATCAAAGGAAATGTTATTTTTTTGAATTTTTGCCATTCATTTGCCGAAACTAAATCGGCAACCTCGTAATAGTCGTTTGGAATCGATTGCATTGCAGCAAGAAATAATATCATATAATAACCTGTGCTCATCCAAATATCCATCAGAATAATGGAGAGCAATGCGGTTTTTTCATTTTGAAGCCATCCCATCTTGGGATAAGGCAAATTCAACATTTTAAGAATATTGTTAATATAGCCATTTGCTGAGTAGAGGTTAACGAAAATTAAAGAAATTACAACTAATGAAGTTACCGACGGAATAAAATAAACAGAACGAAAGAAGTTCTGGAACTTAATGTTTTTTTTGTTCAAAAGATTGGCAAGAAAAAGAGCAAGAATTGTTGTAATTGGAACGGAAATAAAGGTAAAAAATGCTGTGTTTTTCAGTGCAATCCAAAACACTGGGTCGTTAACAATTCGAAAATAATTTGCCAGTCCTACAAATTTGGTTTTAGAAGTAAGAGTTTCGTAATCGCAAAAACTCAAATAACCTGCATAAATAACTGGATATAACCAGAACACAGTAAAAATAATTAACCAAGGTGAAAGTAAAATTAAATTATTTACTTTTTCCTTTGTCTTCCAATTCATTGATGAATTTCCTTAAAGAAGTGTAAAAGGCTTCCAAAGGAAGCCCAACAACATTGTAATAGCAACCATTGATGCTTTTAACAAATAAGGCTCCAAAGTCATCTTGGATTCCGTATGCCCCAGCTTTATCCAAAGGCAACAAAGAGCGAACATAAGCGTCTATTTCGTCATCATAAATTTGGCGGAATGATACTTCGGTTCGTCGGAAACAAGTTCTGTAGTTTTCAGAAGGATTGTGGACAATAGCAAGACCCGTAAAAACAATATGAGTTCGGTTGCTTAATTTTTTAAGCATTGCACGGGCTTCGAATTCATCTTTTGGTTTAGTTAGAATTCTGCCATCGAGGACAACAATAGTGTCGGCACCAAGAACAATTGATTCATAATTCAAACTGCGAGCAACTTTTAATGCCTTTGCCTTAGCAATTTCAGTTACTTTTAAAGAAAAATCGAAAATATTTTCGAAAAGACTATCTTCGTCTATTTCGGGACTAATTGCTTGAAATTCTAAACCAAGCATTTCGAGTAAATGTTTTCGTCTTGGGGAAGAAGATGCAAGAACCAAGGGATATTTCAATCCAATCAATTCAGAAATACTTATCATAGGCTATTATAATTCTTCAATTGTGAATTCCGAGTTTGTATATATACATATCTCTGATGCAATTTTCAATGATACTTCGACAATTTTTCTTGGTTCTAAGTTGGTATTTTGAATAAGTGCTCTGGCGGAAGCAAGAGCGAATGGACCACCAGAACCAATTGCAGCAAGATTATCATCGGGTTCGACAACGTCTCCGTTCCCTGTCAGCACAAAAAGTTTTTCCTTGTTCATTACAATCATCATTGCTTCAAGGCGGCGAAGATAGCGGTCGGTTCTCCAATCGCGAGCAAATTCCAAAACCGAACGATAAAGGTTTCCACGAGTAGATTCTAATTTTTCTTCGAATCGTTGAAGAAGAGCAAAAGCATCCGCTGTCCCACCGGCGAATCCAGAAAGAACAGTTCCATTGTATAATCGGCGAATTTTTTTTGCAGTATGCTTTAAAATAGTGTTACCAAAAGTTACTTGTCCGTCGCTACCTATAACTGCTTTTCCGTCTTTTATTAAACCAATTACGGTGGTAGAATGGATAGTTTGTCTCCTGTCACTAATCATATTATTTTTGTAGAATTAAAAAATCAAATTTAGCAAAATTTGGGTTTGTATGGGTCTTGAATTCGATTTTACTGAATGGAAAGAATTTACCAAAAACCGTTTTAAAATAGTAATTTTGGTATTTTCTTTTCTTTTGGTTGTTCTTAGTCTTCATTTTGCTGCTGTTTTTATTTGCTGGATTGAAGGTCGCAAAGGTTTTACATTCGACGACCCATTCCTTTCACTTTTTAAACCAATGGATTTAACCTGGTTGATTTTTTTTGTTTTGTATTTTTCTGTGTTTTTTGTTCTTTTCCAGTTAATTTTCAAGCCAGAAAAGTTACTCCTTGGTTTTCTTTCCTACACTCTATTGCTCTGCTTAAGAATTTTATCTATGTATCTTTTACCTCTCGACCCCCCCCAAAATATTATTCCTTTGCCAGATCCAATTATTGAACATTTCGGTACCGAATTAACCTTAACACGAGATTTGTTTTTTTCTGGCCACACTTCGCTAATGGTTCTTTTATTTTTACTTTCAGAAGGTAAAGTAGCAAAAATAATATTGTTTATTGGTACATTAATTGTTGGCTTTGGAGTTATGCTTCAGAATGTTCACTATTCTGTTGATGTTTTGGTTGCAGTATTTGCAAGTTACTTCAGTTACAATTGGACGAAGTCTTTATTATTTCACTTTAAATTAATAAAATAGGGAAACTAATATATAGAAAACAAAACAACTTAAAATAATATTTTACTAAACTAGAGCAAATTTAAGGTTGAAGTAGATACAATCTTCGCGTTTGCAGGAGCGATTTCGGAGCGAAAAGATGCATTTAGCCTCGCTTAAAGACAAAGTAATTCCGTATTTTTGACGAAGGAACTCAACTGTCTCTTCTATAGCAATATAAGTATCACGCTTGCAACAACGAGGGCTACCAAGCTCTGCAATACGTTTCAAACTATTTGAAACAATTAAGTTTCCTTCGTCCCACGAAGCTTCATCATTTGGGTCTAAGCCTTTCCATATTAAAAGGAAAATGGAAGCACCAAGGGAAGCCCCGCAAGTTCCAAGATGCCAACTGCACTGAGGCGCCAACTTAGTTGCAAGGTCTTCGGCTTGGAGAATTCGGCTTTCTAGGCTTTCGCGAGAGTTGGTGTAGTTTGCCATAGCAGTAAGCAATACAGCAGGAGTTAGAAAATGATGTTCTGGCCCATGTATTTTAATTGCTGGCGATGCCATAATTTCTTTGGCAAGGTCAATAGGGTCAGTTTTTGTGGAGCGCAAACAAAATATTTTTACAATATCTTTTGCATCAAGAGTCGAACAATCGGGACAAACATAATGGTTTTCGATACATGTAATGTTTGCAGTAAATTGTTTGCCGCAAAAAGAACATTCCATTTCTACTGGTTTTACAAGATTAATGAGTTCATTGCCACAAACAAGGCACTGATTTTGCTCCTCTATTGGATTAATTATTTCGTCCATTTTTTCGTACTATTTATTTTCGAAAGTGCATTTTACAAAAAAAATTGTAATTAAACAATAAATTTTTTGTTTTTATTTCTTAAAATTTTTAGTTCGAGATTAAATGTTAAGAAAATTTTTTAATTTTTAACAATTGTTATTTTAAAATTCAGTAATTTTGAAATTTATATGAGTTAGTATGTCAAAAATTAAAATTGAAGAGCAAATAGGCGGAGTTGTTGTTTTCTTAAAAGGCGAGTTCATTGGCGGGGAAGAAACCGACGAGTTGAGGGAAACTTTGAAGAAACTTGCCGAAGGACCGAAAAACAAAATAATAATCGATATGGGAAAAGTTACTTATTTGAACTCGACTGCACTTGGAGTGTTAATTTCGGCGCATGCTACTATTACAAAAAAAGGGGGAATAATTGCTTTATGCAATCTGGATAAATCTGTAGAGAATCTATTTGTAATAACAAAACTAACTTTTGTGT
This sequence comes from Ignavibacteria bacterium, assembly GCA_037440445.1. Taxonomy (GTDB): domain Bacteria; phylum Bacteroidota; class Ignavibacteria; order Kapaibacteriales; family UBA2268; genus Naka2016. Next base: position 54,756 of record JBBIUA010000011.1, on the reverse strand, counting down.
TTCCAATTTATTCAAGTTTAGAAGAGGCAATAAAAAGTTTATAAATTTTTATTAGTATTTTAATAATAATTTAAAAGGTACTTTATGAAGAGATTATTTAATGTTGTCGTAATCACTTTAGCGCTTATCATTGCATATTCGATTTATTTTTTCTATTTTGGCAATCCAAATAATTTCGAGGACCCAGCAACAAAGAAGAAACCCAAAAAAGGAAGTGTTGTCGGAGCAATTTACACTGGAGGTCCTATTGTTGGTATACTTATGAGCCTAATTATCATTTCGATAACGTTTGTTTTCGAGCGAACATTTTCCATTAACAAAGCGCGTGGAAAAGGCGATACGTCAGTTTTTGTCAAACGAGTTCTCGACCATTTGGCAAAAGGAGAATTCGACGATGCTCTAAAGGAATGTGATAACCAGCGTGGAAGTTTGGCTAACATACTTCGCGCTGGAATTGAAAGGTTTAAGCAAGTTGAAAACGACCCAAATTTCCCAGTAGAAAAGAAAATGACCGAAGTTCAACGAGCAATTGACGAGGCTACAAACCTCGAAACACCATTGCTCGAAAAGAATTTGGTTATTCTTTCGACAATTGCTTCGGTTTCGGTATTGTTTGGTTTGTTTGGTACGTCTTTTGGAATGATTCGTGCTTTTGCTGCTTTTGGGGAAACTGGAACTGTTGATGCAACACAGTTAGCAATTGGTATTTCCGAAGCATTGTACAATACTGCTGGTGGATTGGGGGCTGCTATTATATCCATTATCTTTTTTAATTTCTTTACTACAAGAGTTGATAATTATCTGTATATGATAGATGAAGCAATTCTTAATGTAACTCAAATATTTACATTAAGATTGAAACAATAGACGAAAGGAGGCAGTCGTGCCAAAAATTAAAAAGAAAAGAATGGGTTTTGTTATCGACCTTACACCTTTGGTTGATATTACATTCCTTTTGCTTACATTTCTAATGTTTACTGCAAAGTTCAAATCGGAAGCTGAGTCAGAAAAGCAATTCACTATCCGAAGGCCCACGGCTTCTCCCGATACAACAAAACTTCCTGAAAGAGACCTTGCAATAATAAATATTGCTATCGACGATAAAAATCCTCTTGATACTTCTTATTACTACGGATTAACTAATACGAAAGACCTGATTCAAGTATATCAACTTGTACCCGAAATACCGCAAGAGTATTATAACAAAGCATTGATAAAAGTGGATACTACAATATTGGGGAAACTAATAAGAGCAACTCTTTCGGTTCGAAGTTCCACTCGATTTGCAATCGATGCGGACCGAAGGGTTCGTTATAGATGGGTTGAAGACGCGATGAATATTATGCGAAAAAATCGTGCTTTTATTTTCAATTTTGTTACCGATAAAAAGCGAGCCGAAGAGGAAAAATCCCCAGGTAAATAATTGTTTTGGTTGTTCGTGTAACTTTTTGATACACTTATTTGTTAATATATGAAACATTAAAGGAGAAAGAAAATGGCTGGTGGAGGTGGAGCTCTTGAAATACCCGAAAGGCAAAAGCGTGGTAAAATTGTACGCAGAAAAAAGAAAAAACGTATTGGCTTTAGAATAGATTTAACCCCTTTGGTGGATATTACCTTCTTGTTGTTGACCTTCTTTATGTTTACTACAACTATGCTTAAACCTCAAATTATGGAGATGAGAATTCCACCCGAGATGTATGCAAAGGTAGAGGTTCGCGCTTCGGAACTTCTTACATTAATGTTGACTGCAGATAATAAGTTGTATTGGTATAAAGGAATTCCAGACCCAAATAACCGACCGCAAGAAATTCCAATATCTAAACTTCGAGCATTGGTAATTGAGAAAAATTTAGAACCAATGGTTAAAAATCGTTTGATTACAGTATTGAAAATTTCGCCAGAAGCCAATTATTCTAAAGTAATTGAAATTCTCGATGAATTAAATCTTGCCGAAATTCCAATTACCGAGGCTTTGGCTCGTGAAGTCGATGAGAAAGGCGAACCCGTTAAGCGACAACGAAAATTCACAATTGCACCTTTAACTGAAGAAGATTTGAAATTATTAGAGGGGGAGGTAAAATGACAAACAAAGTAATTGAATTGCCACCCCAACCCACTTATGGGTTTGCAGAACTAAAATTAGTTATTCCACGAAATACATATCGTGGATTTATAATTACAGTATCAATTGTATTGTTGCTTCTTCTTGCTTATTTCATATATGCAAAGGCTAGCGAGCGAAGTAAGATTGCTTTACCTAGGGCTCCAATAAGCAAAATTACCCTTGGTGGTCCTATACAACAACTTGAGGAGCAAAAGGAAGATGCTCCACCTCCACCACCAACTCAACAGGTTATGGAAATTGCGACTGCTGCTAAAGCGGGAACTCCAGTTCCAATACCTGATGCTGAAATCAAAGAGGATTTGAAAGAGTTTGCCACTTTCGAAAAGTTGAGTGAATCATTAGCACGCGAAAAAGGTCAAGAAATTGATATTAGTCAATTGCCACAGGATTTTAGTCTCGACCAAAAAGTGGAAATCAAACAAAAAGAAGAAGAGCCTAGTATCGACGAGTTTATCCCTGTTGAAAAGGAACCTTATATTGATTTAGCCGACTTGCAAAAGCGAATTGTTTACCCCGAAATGGCTCGGAAGGCTGGAATCGAAGGGCAAGTTGTTGTTCGTGTGCTTGTCGATAAAAACGGAAAGCCAAAGAAAGTTGTGGTTCAATCTTCAGATTCCCAAATGTTGAACCAAGCTGCGGTCGATGCAGTAATGAAGTCAACTTTTACTCCTGCAATACAAAATGGACAACCTGTTATGTGCTGGGTTAGTATTCCTATTCGCTTCAAATTACGATAAAATTAAGAAAAAGAAGTTTAATAAAATATATAAACTTTCATTATATTGAAAAGTTTAGGAATTCAGCTGAAAACACATAAGCAATTTCTTTTAAGTTTGATATTTTTCTTTTCGTTTTCTTTTTGCCTTTCTAGTAAACCCAATGATTATGTAAAGGTTGAGTTAGGTCCTCAAGCAAAATTTATAGAAGGATTAGGATTATCATTCGACTTTAATATTTCAAAAAAGTTTTTCTTGCACTTGTCTGGTGGGTGGTTGGTTATAACTACAGATTTTGTTTTAGGTTCAGGAGTGCGACTTTCGCAAAATTTCGATTCCTTCCTAAGATTTCATAGATTGAAATTGATTTTATTCCCATTTTTAGGTATTGAGGGAGGAAGTTCAATTAAATATTTAGTTGAACCAGGTTTTAGGCTTCGAATATCGAAATGGTTTTTGTTCGAAGTGGGAGCACTTTTCTGGATTAATAAAACCGAACAAACAAATGACAAAGGCGAAAAAACAGCGAATAGAACCCTTAAAATTTTCCCAAATGTAGGCTTGGTTTTTCCTATATTGAAATTTTAAGGAGATAAATGGATAGAATTTTTGATATCGCTTCGAATTAATTACCATTATTGTAAAAATTAAAATAGAATTAAGCATTATTAAAACATTCATAAACTTCGAGAATTTGATTATTCCTACAGCAATTTGAAAACGAGTTTAATAAAATCCATTTGATGAAAAATATAATTAACTAATTAATAGTAATAAAACTAATACTTTAAATTCAAAAAATTTGAACATCACTAATTGTCTCCGAATTTTTTTAATAAAAGTAAAAGAGAATTTTACTTATAATTGAAAGATAAGAAGAAAGTAAAGATACTTTGGTTTACTATTATAAACTGCAAAGCAAGTCCGCCTTTAGGGTTAACAACGGTGTGTTCTTTAGCTGAGAAGATAATCTTTTAGTTTCAATGAATGTGGAACCTTTAAAGAAAATATTCTGGTTTGACAAAAATCACACATTTATTTTGCAAAATAAAAAAACAAGAACAAGGTATTTAATAGTAATTCTTTGTACTACAATGAAATTGACAAACAAAATTGAAAGTGATAAGAAAAAAATTATATATCCAAAGTAATGAATCTAAATTTCAAAGATTTTTGTTTTCTATTTAAAAGCAAGTATTTGTAAAAAATTTTTAAGAGGCTTTTACTTTACTAATTTTGTAAGACTAAAAGTAATGGGGATGGAAATGAGAGTATTTGTTTTGTTTGTTTTTCTTCTATTAAATGCAAGAGTTGTTTTTTCTTCGCAGTATGTTGTTCTTGTTTCTTTCGATGGTTTTCGCTGGGATTACCTTGAAAGGGGGTTAACTCCAAATCTGAATAGATTTGCAAATGAGGGTGTGCGAGCTATTTCTCTTCAACCGGTTTTTCCCAGTGGTACTTTCCCAAATCACTGTTCGATTGTTACAGGACTTTATCCAGAAAATCATGGAATCATTGGAAATAATTTTAGAAATCCGTTTGATGGTACTATTTACACTATTCGTGATTCTAACGCAGTTACAGACCCACGCTGGTATCTTGGCGAAGCAATTTGGGAAACTGCTCGTCGACAGGGATTGGTAACTGCTTCTTTCTTCTGGCCTAGTTCTGAATTGAAATTAGATTGGCGACATCCGAATATCTTTATGAAATATGACCCCAGAATACCTTATAAAACCCGCATCGATTCTGTTGTTTCCTGGCTTTCCTTGCCTTTCGATAAGCGACCAAGATTTGTAACTCTTTATTTCGAAGAAACTGATAATCGAGGGCATTCTTTTGGACCAAACTCTCCTCAAACTGATACTGCTATTATGATTTGCGATGAAATATTTGGTTACTTATTGGAGAAAATCCAAAGTTTACCCATCAAGGATAGTATCAATATCATAGTTGTTTCGGACCACGGTATGACAGAATTATCAAAAGATAAAATTATCAATATTTCTGAAATATTGAAAAATGTCGGGGTTAAAGTTTATTCTTATGGATATTTGGCTTTTGTAAATGGGGTTGTGGATTCTGTCGAAAAAGCTTTTAGAATTTTGAAACAAAATGAAAATCATTTTAAAGTTTATAGAAGAAGTGAAATGCCAAAATTTTACAATTTCTCTAATAATCCATTTATTGGAGACTTGGTGATTATTCCAGAGTTTGGTTGGTCACTTTCAACAGATATTAATGATTATGTTTATCGTGTTAAAGGTAATCACGGCTACGATAATTATTGGATGGATATGCATGGAATTTTTATCGCGGGTGGTTCTTCATTTAAAAAAGGTTATCGGGTTGGAACAATTCGAAATATTGATGTATATCCTTTGATTTGTAGAATTCTTAATATTATGCCAAGAGGAAATATTGATGGAAAACTCGAAAACATTGAGTATATTTTAAAATAAATTTTTCTAAATATTAGTTAAACTTAAGTTCACGGTAACTCTAAATCAATAGAATGTCGAAACCAGTAAATTTGTTATCGATTAATAATCTAACAAAAATTTTTGGTAAATAAGATTCCCCGAAATCAAATTTTGGGAAGGAATATAATAAAAATAGAAAAATGAAAATTATTTTTTTGTAATTTTGTATTTTAAGAAATTTTAGATTTAAAATGGCAAAATCTATTTCCGTTCTTTTTGCAGCGAGCGAAGTTTTCCCTTATGTAAAGTTTGGTGGTATTGCCGATTTTTCCTACTCACTTACTCTTGCCCTCCGAGCCCTTGGCCACGATGTTCGAGTTATGATGCCCCGTTATGGCAATATATCCGAAAGAAAGTATCAGATACACTTTATTAAACGATTGCAGGATATTCCAATTAAAATTGCTGGTAGAGAGGAATTTTTCACGGTTAAATCTTCCTCTATTAGCAACCCGAGATACAAAGTTCAATCTTACATAACAACAAATTCTTTTTACTTCGACCAGCGAAAAGCAATTTATCATAATCCTTTGGATGGGAAGCCATTCCCTGATAATGATGAACGATTTATTCTTTTTTCTCAATCTGTTGTCACAACTTGTTTGTTGCTTAATTGGTTTCCTGAAATAATTCATTGCAACGATTGGCATACATCTTTGGTTCCTGTTCTTGCAAAAACGCTATATCCAAATAAATTTAAAAAAACAAAATTCGTGCTGACAGTCCATAATTTTTCTAATCAGGGAGAATTTCCTGAAAGCACATTCGATAAAATTGGTTTACCCGAAGAAGTCAAGGAAAACTTAATTCACAATGGCAAATTCAACTTCTTAAAAGGCGGATTGATATATTCCGACTACATTGTAACAGTTTCTCAAACTTATGCGAAAGAAGTTCTGCAAGACGAAAACCATACCAATGGGCTGAATAAAATTCTTATTCAGAAGAATAGTAATTTTACTGGAATATTAAATGGGGTTGATCCTTGGCAATGGAACCCACGCTTCGACGATGATATTGCTTGTCAATTGCAAAATAGCGATTTTGAATCTTATAAACAATGCAATAAGGAAGATTTGCTGAAAAACCTGGGGCTCGAGCCAAACCTTGATTTACCTCTTGTTGGAATGATTTCACATTTGGATGAAAACAAAGGGATTAAACTACTTATCGAAGCGATGGATAAAATAATGAAAGAAGAACTTGTTTTAGTTTTATTAGGGACTGGTGCACCAAATTTGACAAAAAAACTGCAAAAATTAGCCGAAAAGTATCCGAATAAATTTATTTTTAAGAATATTTATGATGAACAACTCGCCCACAAAATCGAGGCTGGGTGCGATATTTTCCTTGCTCCTTCAATTTACGAACCTTGTGGTTATAACGCTATATATTCTGTGATTTATGGGACTGTACCTTTGGTTCGTGCAACAGGTGGATTACTGGATACAATCGAACCTTTTGACCCTAAAACAGGCGAAGGGGTTGGCTTTGTTTTTGTTGAACCAACTCCAACTGCGTTAGTTAAAAAACTCAAAGAAGTCCTTGAAATCTACAAAAATCGGGAAATTTGGCGGAAAATTACACTCAATTGCCTCAATAAAAAATTTCAATGGAAGGAAACTGCTGAACAATATGTTGAAATCTATCGAAGCCTTATTAAACCATAAATCTTATTGTTTTCCGTTTCTATACTTTTTATTTTTTGAATTTGATGACGAGAAATAATTTTGTTGCTTTTATATTGTGCTTTTTTATCTTTGTGTCAATTTTTTCGGGATGTAACGAAACTCCAACCGAAATCACATACAATTTGCTTTTCGATACTACTTCGATTCTTCCAGTTTCTTCCGATACAGTTAATTTTTTCCGTGGAGAGGAAACAAAATATGTTTTTGCAAAAATTTTCAATACTGGGGCTGTATTTGTTGGCGCTTTCAATGGTTATCGTGCTGGTGCCTTATTCAGATTCAAAGAAGCAAACCTGCCCGATACATTAAGTTGGCTAACCGAAGACCGTATCGATTCAGTGCGATTGGTTCTTCCTTTCTCTCGCTATGTTCTTGGCGATAGTATTAACCCTTCGTTCTCATTTAAAATTTTTCTTGTAAAAGAATACTGGACAAATCAGATCACTTGGGATTCAATTTTTAATGATTGGCAACCGAAAAGCCGTATTGAACAAGTTCCTATTGGTTCGTTCTCTGGTAAAATTGAATTGAAGGACTCGATGCCCGAAATTATTGTTCAACTTCAAAAGTCATTTATTATTGATTGGCTTCGGAAAAGTAAAGACTCCGTTCCAATATGGGGAATTCTACTTGCACCCGAGCCAAGTTGCAATATTATTCATCAAATTAATTCCCAGTACATTGCCGAAAAAGAACCACCCCACCCAAAAATTATTGTCAATTACAGATTCAAAGACGAAAGCAACAGAATCTGGTATATTCATTCTGCAATAGATGCATCAGTCGTTCAAGTTCCACCTTTTGATACAACAAAAATTTTAACTATTCAAAGCGGTTATTCCTATCGTGTTAAGATTGGCTTTGATTTTTCCTCTATTCCTCTTCTTTCTGCTGTCCATTATGCTCAACTTGAATTGACAATTGACACTGTAAATACACTTTATGGGAATTTGGGTCTCGACACTATCTTTACCGGGGGATATTTCGAAAATGCTCCAATAGATAGCATTCCTTTGGTTACATTTTATGGCTATCGTCGTGGAAATAAAGTATATTTCGAAAAAGTTTCTACTCCTGTCGAATTGATGTTAAAAAACACCCGAAAAGGCGAAATTTATCTCTACTCATACTATTGGAACGATGTTCGTTCCTTTATGAAATTTTCATTCTATGGCTCCGATGTTTCGGACCCATCGAAAAAACCAAAATTGAGAATTATTTATTCAAAACGTTTTGCAAAATGAAATTGAATAGTTTGTTAATATTTGTTTGTTTGTTTTTCTGTTTTAAGTATCTTGCGTGGTCCGAAGGTGGTTCGAATTACTCAATTTATGGATTTGGGGATGTAATTCACAATAGCAGTGCTGTGTTCGAGGCTCTTGGCGGATGTTCAATCGCTTTGCCAAAGGAAAACTCTGTTAATCTTGTGAACCCCTCGATGTGGGGGATGATTACCCAAACTCGTATTCGCGCTGGTTATAGATTTAATCAAAATTTGGTAAAAACAGAAAACACTCAACTTTACCAAAATAATGGAAAAGTAGATGGCATTTCTTATGCCTTAGCGATAGATACTTCTAAAGGAGCAAGCATTGTTTTTGGATTCAATGCTTATTCAAGCGTGAACTATTACATTACCAAAAGGGATATCGTAAAAATAGATGGTTACCAATTATATTCCGAAAATCAATATCAAGGAACTGGCGGAATTTCCCAGGCGTTTTTAGGTCTATCCTTTCGACCGATAAATTTTCTCTATCTTGGTGCTTCAATTCTTGGAAATTTCGGTACAATTAATTCTTACAACCGGACTCTTGTTACTGGGAGTTATGCAGCAAGCGCAATTACTGAAAAGAACGATTATTTCCTTGGGTTGGGATTCCGCTTTGGGTCTACTGTTAAGACAGTCAACAATTTACTTTTAGGTTTGTATTTCGAAAAGAATAATAAGGCAAGACTCACAAGTTATGTTCAAAACATATACGAATTAACTCTCGATACAACGTTCGTAACTGAAAGCGAAGTCGATATGCCCCAATCTTATGGTTTTGGTTTATCGTATCGTTTTCATAGAACACTGTTTGCAATAGATTACCTTCAACGAGATTTTCAGAAAGTCAAATATAACCAACCACCCCGTGTAGAATTCCAACCCGAGCGAAAGATTTCTTTTGGAATTTCTTACATTGGGAACAAATCCCTTTTCGCTCCTTTTTCCGACAAAGTTACGTACAATCTTGGTGCTTATTATAAGCAGTTGTATGCTAAAATTGATGGGAAGTCAATTAATGAATATGCTTTCACCTTTGGATTTGAATTTCCTATAGTTGGTTCGGCAACTTTTAATGCTGGCTTTATCTTTGGTGGTCGCATCCCACAAATTTCCCAATTACCGAAGGAATATTTTGGCAGAATGATATTGGAAATAACTCTGGGCGAAACTTGGTTCGTTCCTTTCCGACGAGAATAATATCTCCCAAAATTGCAATTTCTGCTGATTAGAGTTTGACAATTAATTTACATAATTGTCTTTTATGGTTCCATTTTAATTTTTTGGTGAAACCGAGACAGATTTGCAACCACGAAGATAAAATCGTAAAGGAAGTTCGCGAGATTTTACTATGCCAATTCGTTGGGATATACCAATTTCCTCCTCTGTAAAGTTTAAATAATCTTGGACAAAAAGTTCTTCGAAAAAAAGTTTTTTTCCATTATCTTCAATTGTAAAGTTAAATCCACGAGCGAAGTTTCCAGGACCACTTAGCAATCGTTCAATACTTCTATTGTTTCCAGACTGCTTGAACAATTCTATTCCAACGAGAGGAACACCAGCGCGAATTAATACAGCACAGCCTTTGCCTTCATCTTCAGTTGAAAAGTTGACGCAATGATGCACGCCATAAATTTTATACACATAGATAGTTCCACCCCGAGCGAACATAGCTTTGTTCCGATTTGTTCTACCTACTGCAGAATGACTTGCAAAGTCATTTTCGCTTAGATATGCTTCTGTTTCTACAATCATTGCAGCAACATATTGGTTGTTGATTTTTCTTATCAAAACTTTGCCAATAAGGTTTCTTGCAACCCATTCAGTAGGTTGCAAAAAGAAATCTTCCTGAAGATGAAGGTCGAAGTTTATTTGAAAGTCTAAATCCATACTCTTCTTTGAAAAAATTTATTAATTTAAGACCTTGAAATTTGCAAAATTAGGTTAAAATTGAAGAAATGGAAAAGATATTCAAAAAGATGTCGATTTTTTTTCTAATTGTATTAACACTTAATGCTGAGGACCCGAGAAAATTTTTCCGACGAATGATGGAAAGTGCCCATCCTTTACCAGAAATTGAATTAAAGGAACCACCTCTTATTCCCTTGTTTGAACCAACTAACAATCCTTTGTTTTATAACATTCCAACAACAGTTGAGGAAAGTGGGGTATTTCAGATGCAGAATGAATCATCCATTGCTGTCAATCCACTTAATCCCAAAGTCTTAATCGCTTCTGCTGTGGATTACCGCGATACATCGGCTACTTGGGTATATTTTTCAACTGATTACGGAAAAACCTGGAAGAACAAAAAATTAGGTAGACCCTATCCCAACTGGCGCTCATCGAATGACCCTTCTGTTGCTTATTCATTTGATGGAACAGGATATTTAGTCTATGGTGGTTTTGGAAATGTTAGCGATACTGGTATTCTATACGGAGAAAATGGTGTTTTTCTTGCTCGAACTACGGATGATGGCAAAACTTGGGATGCTCACATACCAATAATCGTTCATCTTGGAGAACAAACCTTGGATTCTGCCTTCGAAGATAAATACTACATTACAGTTGATAATAGTCCTAATTCTCCATTTCGTGGAACTTTGTATGTTCCATGGAAAAGAGTAATTCCTCGGGATTCATCTACTCAAATTGTTATTTCTCGTTCAACTGATAAAGGTAAAACCTGGTCTGTTCCCATTCCTATAAGCCCCCGAAAGCCAGGAAGTTCAGAAGATACAACATTTGGTCAAAGTTTCCCTTTAGCAACTATTGGACCCAGCGGCGAAGTTTATGTTGTTTGGAACGATGGAATTGAGAAAGGAATTGGTTTTGCTCGCTCAACCGACGGCGGGGTTACTTTTTCGGAACCGACAATTATTATTAAATATAATACTTTTGGGAAGGCAAAGTTGATTACGAATCAAGGCTTCCGTCATACTGTTAAAGGAAAAGTTCGAGCCGAGGCTTATCCTTCGATTGTTTGCGATCATACTGGTGGAGAACGTAATGGTTATTTATACCTTTGCTGGTCTTCGGATGAAGTTCCAAATGTATATTTTTCATTCTCTTCTGATGGTGGCAATACTTGGAGTCAGCCAAAAATTGTGCATTCAGATACCACGAACGACCAATTCTGGCAATGGATTGCAATTGACCCCACTAATGGGGATTTAGTCATAATGTATCTCGATAGTAGGCGCGACCCGCAAAATCTTTTAACTGAATGTTGGATAAGTTATTCAAGTGATGGAGGTAATACCTGGATTGACCGACCAGTATCGGATGTTTCCTCTGATTTGCGATTAAATCCATTTACTGATAATTCATTTGCTGGAGATTATAGTGGATGTGCGTTCTATAATGGAAGGATTTACCCGTCTTGGGTCGATATGAGAAATGCTGTTAAAAATATTTACGACAGTGACGTCTATACATCGTATATTAGCGTTGCTTGTCCTAATCCACCTGATGGTTTTGTGGCTAAAACTATTCCAGAAGAACCAAACTCTATTATGCTATCTTGGAAAATGCCTGCAACAAGAGTCTTTGGTCACTTTCTTGACACTGCGGAACTTGTCTATATTATTAAGCGAGATGGTGTTCCTATTACAATTTTACCTGCGAGGGTTACATCATACAAAGATACTGGTTTAGTGGCTTACAATTTGTACAGTTACACTATAGCAAGTGCTACTCCAACCGATACAAGCGTAGAAGTTTTTGCTAAAGCATTTTCTGGCGGTGCTCGATATCCTCTTGCCCCACAAATTGTATCAACTATTACAAAACAGGGAAGCACTGAACAAATTTGCGTAGCCTTGCCCAAACTCCGAGCGGATTCGACAACTCCGCTTGTTAATTTACGTAAGTTGCTTGTTTACGATGAAGATAATTTGCTTTTTGAACTTAATCTTAATGCTGCCGACACAGGAAAGATTTACTGTTTCAATTTCGATGTCGCAAGCGAAGGTTTCTTTAAAATTCGAACCAAAGTTCAAGATTCCGACAACAACCAAAGCGAATATTCAAACGAATTCCTTGTTTTTAAGGGTAAAGTATACACCCTAAGTAAAGATTCAGTGGATTATCTGGATGACTTTACATCGACCAACCCCCGCAAGTATTTGAAATATAATGGCTGGGACTATACAAAAAATTTCTTTTATACTTCGCCAAGTAGCATAACTGACTCACCTAATGGTAATTATCCAACAAAAACCGAACTCATTTTAGGGCTTTATCCATTTAGAATTGATAGTGAAACAATAGACCAAATTTATATTTCTTTTTACCACTCGGCGATAATTCATCGAACAGATTCTGGTTATGTTGAACTTGTTAATAATGAAGGTAAATCTATTGTTCTTGGCTCTTTCAATATGGAAAAGTATCCACCCTGGAAAGATAAAGTTTTAGACCCAGCAGATTGGAAGAAAGAAAGTTTTTCTTTGTATGTTCCAGATTTGAAACAGAGTTTGGGTACCGATTTTCTTTTCCTTCGTTTACGCCTCCTAAGTGGAACACTTGGAGTGGAAGATGGATGGTATATCGACGACCTCAGGATTTCAACCCATCCTTCTTTTGTCGAAAGTTCTTTTGCTTATAATCCGAACTTTTCGGTTTTCCCCAATCCTGCTAAAACCTTTATTAAAATTAATTCCCAAGAGCCATTGTTGAAATACGAAATTTTCGACCTTTTAGGCAATTCTAAATCTATTGAACCAATATTCAGCGATTCTCAAGAAACTATTTTCGATATTTCAAATTTAGAGGTGGGAGTTTACTTCCTTGTTTTAAGTAGTAACAACTGTAAACCCATTGCCATTTTACCTTTTGCAGTCAATCGATAGTTTGAAACAAATTTTGGTTGTTTTCGTAGAGGAAAATATATTTCCAATAAAATCAGGTAAAAATAATGGCAAGAAAAATTTACCGCAATGAAAAAGAAAAGGTGGTTGGAGGAGTTTGCGCTGGCTTAGCCGATTACTTCGATATCGATGTAGTTATTATTCGAGTGATATTTATTGCAACTGCATTAGTTTGGGGAAGCAGTATTATTCTTTATATTGTTTTGTGGATAGCTATGCCAGCACAGCCACGGAAAGAGTTGAAAGAGTCCACCACCGAGGAGCAATCCGAGCCACAGCATTCTTTCACGGTTTCAAACGAAGCGTATGAATTGAGGAAGAAAAAATTTCGCGAAATTTTAGCAATTATTTTGATTTTGATTGGAATTTCGGCAACTTTGGATAATTTTCTGTATTGGTTTTCGGGGAAGTATTGGTTGCCCTTGGTTTTAATTGCCATCGGAATTGTTCTCTTGTTGTTCCCAACTTCCAAAGTTAATGAACAAAAAGTGGAGGGAATAAGAAATGGCAATGGTTAAACTATTCCTGAGCGTTTTTTTTATTTCTTTGGGAGTCTTCTATCTTTTGGAACTTTCACCTTTTTATTACCATCCCTATTCGTTTAATTTAAAATTATTTCCTCTGGTTTTTGTTTTAATTGGATTTCTTCTAATTAAACCAAAGAAATGGGCTACAACAATTATTGTAATTTTACTGGCTATTTTGATTTCATCTTCTGTTTATTCTTGGCATAAGAAATATTTTTACAATGGTGGCCGCATACATTTTTTCTTCGAAAGATACGAAAATTTTGATGATAATTTTTAAAATTTTTTAGATAGATAAACTACTTTATAATTCCATAAAATAAAAGGTGTTTTTCATGGCAACAGTTTCGATAGAAAGCAATGGTACTATTGAACTAACTGCTGTTTACTATAATGGACAACAAGTTGCTGGAATAAACGAATTGTTTTTGAATTTGGATGAGGATGGCACGTTCGATGCGGTTATTTCGTATACCGGAAGCGATGGAAATGAATATCTAAAGAACCCTTTTACCGAGTATCTCGATAATATAATTTTTCGCGAGCCATCTTTTACCGAAGAAGAAGCTCGCCAACTTCATCTGTTGACTATTGAAAGTGATGGTGAAATTGAAAATACATTTGTTTTTTACGACGATGAACCACTCGATGGTTTAGTCAATCTTTTTGTGCATATAAAATCTCCCAAAAAAAATAAAACCAGCATTGCATCCGTCTTTAAAAAGGTAAAACCAATTGAAGGAGCAGTTTTTAAGGCTACTTTTACCTTTCGTTATCCTGATGATGTAATTAAAACGGAGGAAATATTTTAATGAAAAAAATAAAGGTTTTGGTTTGGTTACTTTCGATTAGCCTTATATTAATTCATATTCCTTTCGACGAACTATTTGCTCAAAGGGGTAGAAGTAGTTTCGGTGGAACTCGAAGTTTTAGCAAAAGTTTTGGTGGGACTCGATCTTTTGGCGGTGTTCGTTCTTTCGGTGGTACTCGGGCTTATAGTTTGCCAGGAACATCACCAAAGATCAACTCTCCATTGCGAAATAAAAGCTTCGATATACCGAGAGCAAGAAGCTTTGGAGGTACAGTTTCCTCAATGCTAAATCGCTCTTCAATAGCAAGTAAGTATGGTGTTCCTCGCAAACTTATTACCTCCCGAGATTTCCCAAATTTACCACGAAATGTAGTTGTTAACCACTATGGGGATTTTGCCAGCGGATTGATGATGGGTTATTTGATGGGGCACACTTCTTGGCTTTGGTATTTGCCTTTCCATCCAGCCTTTTACTACACACAACCCGTCCAAGTAGTTAATCCTGATGGTACTATTTCATATTACCCACCTACATTTGATTTTGGTAAATTTGTAATGACTTTAATTATTCTTGGTTCTATTGGGTTCATAATTCTCCGTGTAATCCGACGAAGACGTATGCAATATAGATATAGAAATTTATCTGGTATGGATTTTTCAAAATCCTCTTTCTCAATTTAAAAAAATTTATTAAATATTTCTTTAAATGTTTTCATCAACATAGTTCAGATTTATTCTTTTGAAGATCTTTCATTTTTTTGTAACTTTTTATTAAGTTATGCGTATTTTTGTTTTGAGCTTTTGCAAGGATAGAAAATGAGAGGTTTTATTCTGGTTTTTTTGCTTTTATTTCAATTTGTTTTTGCTCAAGAAAAGGGCTACCCAAAAGTTTATTCACTTGAAGATTGTCTTAAAATTGCGCGGGAAAAGAACCCAAATGTGAAAATTGCAGAATCGAGTATTTCAACAGCAGGGGCGGAACTTACTTCTGCATTTGGGAATTTTCTCCCTTCGGCATCGTTCAATATGGGTTATACACGGCAACTTAATGTTGAAAGTGGTCAGAAAATCAACATTGGCGGACAAACTATTGTTGTTGGTAAAATTGAACCGAATTCATACAATATGTCGCTTTCTTTGGGATATAATCTATTCGATGGTTTCAACCGAGAGGCGCAGTATAATAGTGCAAAGGAACGACTGAATTCTGCGTTCTCTTCCTATTCTCAAACAATTGAGGATATAGAAATCAATGTTTATCGTGCATACATTAATGTTTTGAGGATTTCTAAAATTCTTGAAGCAAGGCGGCAGGATTATGAACTCGGGAAAAAAGAACTTGAGCGAGTTCGAGCTTTGTTCGAAGCAGGTGTTACCTCTATAACAAATGTCTTGACCCAAGAAGCAGATTTGGCAAACAAAGAAACTCAAATTATCCAAGCAGAGAACGATTTGAAAAATGCAAAAGCTATTTTGCTGACTGCAATGGGCTTAGAACCAACTTTAGATTTCGAAGTTTTGGGCAACGATATTCCATCGAGTTTTTCCGAGGATGAAATTTCCCGTTTTCGTCAAGAATATGGAGAATTAGACAAAACCTTCCAAAAGGCTATTTCACAAAGATACGATATGGTTTCTATGGAACAAAAAATTGCTTCCGCCAAAGCAAATTTAGTTGTTGCTCGTTCTGGGTATTTTCCTACTCTTTCTGCCTATGGTGGTTGGTCTTGGGCAAACAATGAATTCAACAAGTTTTCTGAACTGGGAAGGTCATACGTTGGTCTTTCTTTGCGTGTTCCAATTTTCGAAAATTTTAAATCCAACTACCAAATTGAACTCGCTAAGTCTCAAATAGTTCAACTGGAAATGCAAAAATTACAACTTGAACAAAATGTTAAATCCCAAATTATTCAAGCGATCAACAATTTGGAAGCTGCAGAAAAGCAATTAAAAGCGAGCCAAAAGTCGTTCGAAGCTGCCCAGAAGAACTTCGAAAGTGCTACTGAACGTTATCGTGTGGGTTCAGCCAGTGTTACTGATTATTTGCTTGCAAACAACTTGTTAATAAATGCACAAATTAATCAGATTAATGCAACCTATGGGTATTTTCTTGTTCAAAAAGAATTGCTTTATTCACTTGGATTATTAACAAAAAAATAAAGGTTTAATATGATTTGTGAAAAATGTGGTAACGACTATCCTTCCACTTACTATTTTGCCACGCCAACAATTTGTAAAAAGTGCTTCGAAAATCTTCCGGAAGAAGAAAAACAGAAATTGTGGAATTTAAAAAGTGACTTTACAAACGAGCAATCGCTGGAACTTCGAGCAAAATTTGGCAAACGCTTTCTTGCTGCGTTTGTGGATTTCCTGTTGATTAGTGTTATTGTTCTTGTTATTTACAAATTTAATGGTTTTTTAAGTGCATATGGTGAGTTAATTCAAGAATTTAGGGCTGCTGGAACAGACCGTGAAGCCATTAAACTAATCCAGGAGGAGTTCTTCAGGAATAATGCATTTAATTTGGTTATTCCTTCGATTATTACGTTTTTGTACTTCTTATCCGAAGGATTTGTTGGGGTTTCGTTAGGCAAATATATTCTTGGTTTAGTTATTGCCAAATCGAGCGGAGAAAAGGCAACGCCAAATGAGTTGTGGGTAAGGTATATTGTGAAAAATTCAAGTGGTGTTCTGAATATTCTTTGGGTTTTAACGGGTTTGTCTTTCATTTATACAATTAATTCAGTTTGGGGCATTGTGTTGTTTTTAGGTTTCTTTTTGATATTGAGTCGAAACCGGCAAAATATTCAAGATATTGTTGCAAAGACTGCTTTGTTTAAAGTAGATGATTTGGAATCCTTCCAAAATTTGTGCAAAGATGATGTTAGTAGTGAACAGGAAAACAAATAAGGGGTAATCTATGGCTAAGAAAAAATCGAAAAAGAAAAGATTGATTGTCTTTGGGATTATATTAATAGTGGTCATCCTTATTGTTGTCTCATTTGTTTCAGGCAATAAAGATGAAGTTATTAAAGTGACAACTGCAAAGGTGGAACGCCGAACAATTGTACAAACTGTTTCTGCAGTAGGGAAAATACAACCAGAAACCAGCGTAAAGATTTCATCGGAAACCAGTGGTGAAATTATTTATCTTGGTGTTCGCGAAGGTGATACTGTCCGAGCCGGACAATTGCTTGTTCGGATAAAACCCGACATTTTCGAAACACAACTTGAGCAATTTAAATCCGCCGCTGATGCTGCAAAACTGGAAACCGAAGTAATGCTTGCCGAAAAAGTTCGTTCGGAAAGTGAATTGCGAAGGATTACTGAACTTTATAAGAAAGAATTTGCTTCGAAGCAAGAGTTTGAACTCGCTAAAGCAAATTACGACAGAGCAGTTGCAAACTACAATGCAAGCCTTTCGCGATACCAACAGGCACTTGCTGCCTATAAGCAGATGCAGAAAAGTTACGAAAGGACTACCATTGTTTCGCCGATAAATGGTATTGTAACTTCACTTTCGGTGGAAAAAGGCGAAAAAGTCGTTGGAACTGCTCAAATGGCTGGAACCGAAATTATGCAAATTGCCGATTTGTCTGTTATGAATGCTATCGTCGAAGTCGATGAAAACGACATTATAAATGTTAAAGTTGGAGATACGGCCGATATAGAAGTCGATGCTCTTCCCGATGAAATTTTCAAAGGTGTTGTGGTTGAAACTGGACATAGTGCATTAACGAGTAAATTAGGAACTCAAGATGAAGTAACAAATTTCAAAGTAAAGGTTCGCTTCCTAAATCCTGATAGAAGGCTGCGTCCGGGTATGAGTTGTAATACTGAAATTCGAACAAATATTCGTCCAAATGTGCTAAGTGTTCCATTGCAGGCTGTAACAGTTAGGTTCGAGGAAGGGAAATCTTCTGCAACTGATGTTAGTTCTGGGGAAATTCAAAAAGTAGAAGAAAAAGATAAAGAAAAAGTCAAAGCCCCACCTTCTGTGGTTTTTCTTAATGATAAAGGCAAGGCGAAAATGGTTAAGGTGAAAACTGGAATAAGCGATAAAGGATATATTGAAATCATCGAGGGGTTAAAAGAAGGCGATGAGGTTATTTCTGGAAGTTTTATGGCTATTAGCAAGTTGCTTAAAGATGGCTCTCCCATTAAAGTTGATACAACAAAATCTCGTTTTGTAAAAAAATAGATAACTGACATGAATGGGAAAAATATTTCAAAGGATGGTCAACCGTTAATAGATTTACGACATATTTCAAGGGTTTACCAAGTTGGTTTTGAACAAGTTTTCGCTCTTCGTGATATAAATTTACAGATATATCCCAACGAATATGTTGCAATAATGGGACCATCGGGTTCGGGGAAGTCCACTTTAATGAATATCATTGGATGTTTGGATACCCCAACAGGTGGAGAATATTATTTAAAGGGAATAAACGTAAGTGAATTTGATGACAACGAACTTGCTGAAATTCGTAACAAAGAAATTGGATTTGTGTTCCAGATGTTTAATCTTTTACCTCGGGCAAGTGCATTGAAAAATGTTGAACTACCTTTGATTTATTCTGGAGTTCCCAAATCAATTCGATTAGAGCGTGCTCTTAAATCTTTGGAAGCAGTTGGAATGGCAGATAGGATTTCGCATAAACCAAACGAACTTTCGGGTGGTCAAAGGCAGAAAGTAGCTATTGCCCGAGCCCTTGTAACAAGTCCTTCGATTATTCTTGCCGATGAACCAACTGGAAATCTCGACTCTAAAAGTGGTGAGGACATTATGAAGATTTTCCATCGACTGTGGCACGAAGGTAATACTATTGTTCTTGTTACTCACGAAAGGGATATCGCACTTCATGCACAGAGAATAGTTCGCCTTCGCGATGGTTTGATTGAATCCGATGAATTGAACCATCATAGGGTTGTTTTCGAAGGAGTTAATGAGTAATGATAAAGTTGATTACTGAAATCGAAGAAAGCATAAGAATATCGGCAGAATCGATTTGGGCAAACAAGTTGAGAGCATTTCTTGCTACTCTTGGAGTTGTAATCGGCATTTCATTTGTTGTATTGATGGGTTGGGCAATCTCTGGTTTAGATAAAGCATTGCAGGATTCGATTAATCTGATTGGCGAAGATATGCTTTATATCGATAAATGGGATTGGTCAGGTGGAAAGCGTTGGAAAGAGGTTCGTAACCGAAAGGAGATCACCCTTCAGCAAGCCCGTGATTTGATTTCTAACCTTACGCTTGCGGAAATTGCTGTTCCTTTGGCAACTACTTGGAATGCACAAGTTAAAGCAAACAATATCTTTTATTCTGGATTAAGTGTGGCTGGAACATCTGCAGATTTTGGAAGAATTCCATCTGGCGATGTCGAAAAAGGTAGATTCTTTTCCTATGCGGATGAGCGTGAAACACGCCCCGTTGCTGTAATTGGCTATAAAGTTGCAAAAACATTATTTCCCGAGGAGGATCCCGTTGGCAAAGAAATTAAAATTAAAGGTCAAAAGTTTGAAGTTATCGGTGTGGTAAAACGTCAAGGAACAATGCTTTTGGACTTTATCGACGACAGAATTTATATCCCAATTGGAAACTTTATGCAACTTTTCGGCGGGGAACACAGGCGTAGCATTTCTATTGGTATTAAGGCTGGCAGTATTGACCGCATGGACGAAGTTCGCGAAGAAGCTCGAGGATTGATGCGAACAATCAGAAATCTTAAGCCTTGGCAAGAAGATGATTTTTCCATTAACGAAACAAAAGCCTTCGAGGAAATAGTCTCAACATTTCGTCTTTACGTTTGGGGAATCGGTATTGGAATGACCATTCTTTCCTTTATTGTTGGAATAATTGGAATTATGAATATTATGTTCGTTTCGGTTGCTGAAAGAACCAAAGAGATAGGAATAAGAAAATCTGTTGGAGCCAAAAATCGTTCAATTCTTTTGCAATTTATTATCGAAGCGGCTTTTCTTTGTTTTGCTGGGGCGATAACTTCTATTGTTTTTTGCTCAATTCTGGTTTTTGCAGTTGCAAAGTTACTTCCTAAATTAGTACCTGAGACTGCTTTCTTACAACCTTTTTTGCCTGTCGATTTTGTTATTTATGCTTCGGTGGTTGCAATTTTTGTTGGAATTCTTGCTGGATTTCTTCCTGCACTGCGAGCTTCAAGAGTTGATCCAATTGAATCATTAAGATACGAGTAGGTGGTTTTATGAATTTTTCCGAAAGTATTTTTCAATCAATAGATTCTATTCGAACAAATAAACTTCGAACTTTCCTTACTCTTTTAAGTATTGCAATAGGTGTCTTTGCTTTAATTGTCGCTGGAACGCTAATAAATTCCTTTGAAAAGGCGGTTATGACCCAACTTGAAGATATTGGTGAAACTACTTTTTGGATTCAAAGGCTTCCATCGATCCAAACAGGTAATACTTGGTATAAATATCGGAAACGCAAGCCAATAACTTTTCGCCAATACAAAGAATTGCAAAAAATGACTAATTCCACTCCTTGGATTTCTGCCCATACTTTTACAAGTGGTATGACAATCAATGCAGGAAATCTTTCTACCGACCCCGATGTCTTCCTTGTGGGAGCGGATAATATCTTTTTTCTTACTAATTCAATTGATGTAGAATTTGGTAGAAGTTTTACAGAAGAAGATATTAATTTAAACAGGAACATTGCGATTATAGGAAACGATGTTGTTGTGAAAATCTTTCCGAATGTTAATCCCTTAGGCAAAGAAATTTCAATACAAAATCAGAAATACACGGTCGTTGGAATTCTGAAAACCCGCGGTGCAATGCTTGGTCAAAGCAAGGATAATATGGTAATAATTCCAATAACAAATTTCTTAAAATATTTTGCATCGCCTTGGGAAGAATCTTTGCATATTTCTGTTAGAGCAATTAGTAAGGAGCTTCTTCAAGAAACAATGGACGAAGTGATTGGGAATATGAGAGTTATCCGAAATGTGAAACCCTGGGAAGCAAACACCTTCGAAGTTGAAACAAACGAAACAATTTCGGAGCAATTTGGAAGTTTTGTGAACTTTCTTTCAATTTTTGGTTTTATTTCTGGTGGTTTCGCATTAATTGCTGCAGGTGTTGGAATTATGAATATTATGTTGGTCGCTGTAAAGGAAAGGACTCGGGAGATTGGAATCCGTAAGGCTGTTGGTGCTAAACGACGTTGGATATTGTGGCAATTCATTATCGAGGCAATTACCCTTTGTCAAATCGGTGGAATCATTGGTATTATTTTTGGAGTTCTTGGTGGGTATTTTCTTGGCAACGCAATTAAACTTCCTTTGTTTTTTCCAATTCCTTGGGTTATTTTAAGTATTATAATTTGCACAGTTCTTGGAATTGGTTTTGGAACATATCCAGCCTATCGTGCCGCAAATCTCGACCCAATAGAAGCTTTGCGATACGAGTAGTTTTCTTTACTTTTTCTTTTTCAAAAGAATGTTAATTGAATATTTAAAATTCTTTTTACTTGATGATTTTAATTAATTTGAAAGTTTGAATTCTTTTGGATGAAATTATTTTCAAAAAGTATATTCCGCCAGAATATGAATATCCTGTGTTTTTATCCAATCTAACAGAAATTGTGTGTTCTCCGCTATTAAGATACGAACTGACAATTGTTTGAATTTCTTTTCCCATAAAATCAAAAAGAACAATTTTAACAAAGTCATTCAAAGGCAAGAAGATTCGAATATTAAATTCTTCTTCAAAAGGATTGGGAGAAACCAGAAATAAGGTTTGTCCAAAGTTTTCCTGAACATCGGTGATTTTTGCATTTTGGATAGTCCCACGACTTAATATTCCAAATGTTCCAGAGTTGTTTTCAATCATTTTATACGAACGAACCATATAGTAAACTGTACCTTCGTTCAAAGTCGAGTCGACAAAAGAGGTTTGATTTATTGGATATTGATTTATTGGCATAAAGTCGCCATTTGGGGAAAGCGAACGATAGACGAAATAACCATCTACGGGTTGTTCGGGTGATTGCCAAGAAAGATGAACAAAATCGCCTTCTGGTTGAATGACAGATAAAGCTTTGGGAGGAGGGACAGTTGCGGAATACAAAGTTAGAGTAGGGTCGCCCATCAAAGCCACATGAACTTGGTTTAGCCCTTGTCCAACAATGGAATAGCGTTGTCCATCGTAAGAATAAGCTGCACCCAGATAGTTAGTAACATTGCTTTGGGTTACTTTGGTAGAGTAACCAATTGGTAAATTAGCACTCATATTGTGGAAGTACCAATGGGGAAAACCAGCCCAACTACAAGTTAGAATGGAAGGTTTCGAAGCAAGAGAGGCACGCATGAAATTATTTTGGGAATCCCAGTCGCCAAAGTATGAACCAAAAAGCATTGTAAAAACAGCGTTTACATTGGTTTCAACAAAATTATCGGTTGTACCAACTCCACTGGCGCTGGTAAAAGTTCCACCTCCACAGCCGTATGCCCAAAGATAGTCGTCTGTTTTTAAGGTAGTAAACCAATCTGCAACGACGATTTTGTCAGGTCCGAGTAAAGATGCAAAATTCCTATAACCACTTGATGCAAATGAATTTATATAGCGGTTTGCACCAAAATTATCGTCGATTAAACCACGCCACTGCGGAGAAATTGCCCCAGTTCTATACAGATGGTTTTTGTTTAAATATTCTTTTAATAAAGCAACTTCCCCTTGTGTAAATTTTGGCATATTGTAAAAATCTATTCTACCAACGGCGAATGAAATTTCGCTTCCAGGGGTGCTTTGGTCAAATTTACCATCGCCTGGGACATTGTGATTTCTTTGTTCACTTGCTTGCGTTACATTGACTGAAAAATCGGTCCAAAAAGTTTCGTATATGCTTCCATAATACATATCACAGGGCCAGGCTCCCACATGGTTGTTGTGTCCATCGGGAGCAATTTGACCTGAATATGGAACTGCAACACGTCCAATTAAAACAATCGTGGAAAAGTTTCCAGGGTCTTTTCCGTATTCTTCAAGGATAATATCCTTTACTTGTTTTACTTTGCTGCTGTTGAATTGTTCAACTCGAGGGACATATTTTACGATAACCGTCCAACCTTCGGATACAAGGTCGGATACATATTGGTCTAATTCAGGAGCCAGATCGAACTGCAAAGTTTCGTCTACCAAAACCAAAACTTTTCCAAAAGAATGTCGCGGAGGCACATTTATACCGGAATGAACATATCCAAAGCCAATTAAATATAGTAGGAGTGTTGTGTCCACAATTGAACCATCCTGCTTTTGAATAGTAGCATCAACAAGTGCTTGATAATATGCTCTAACTTCGTATTCATATTCTTTTCCTATTTCAACATTTGTATCTTCGTATTCTGTTTTACTCGAATCCAGAGTTGCAAGCGGATTTGCTGGAAAGAAGCTATCTCCGAAATTTTTTCGGCGTATTTCATACATATAAGCAAGTGAGTGCTTTTGCCAATTTACCGTTATTTTTGGGGGAGTTTCTGAAACTTTCACCGATAGCAAAACTGCTGCATCTTTGGATTGATTCTTTCGTGGAGCCTCACTGAATAAACTTGTTTGAGATAATAAAAGGATTACACTTGAAATAATAAAAAGGAAATAAACCCTTTTCATACTTTACTCCCGGAATATAATCAAACAAAAATAACAATTTAAAAATAAATTTTGTTAATTTATTTTTTTTATTAATTTGCATTAGTTTATTTAAGGAGGGTAAAATGAAACCTAAGTTTACAACTATTTTTTTTCTTCTTTTTCTTTCTTTTAAATTATTTGCAACTGATTGTATAGTTCCTACTGATTCTAGTCAAAAAGATTTTCTTCGAGCCTATAAATTTGCTATACAATACTCTTATGTCGATTATCGCTTTACCAACTCGACAATGGATAGTGTTCTTTTTCCGAAATTCGGTGAATATTCTATTTATTGGATTGCGGAGGGAGAAAATCGCGGAGCTTTTGTTTACCCGGATGCTATGCCGCGTGACTATTCAGGAATTACTTACTCAACTTTTGATAATTACCAATGGAGAAATATCGAGCATTTTTCTTTACAATTTAAACATAATACACAGTTGGTTTGTATTTTCCAAAGTAGTTTTAAACAAAATAACTCCACTGTTTCTTGGGCTTCATTTTATTTTAAGAACTTATTCGATTTGAACTTTTACGATAATATTTACTATTTTGCCAATGAAAAGTATATCGATAGTATTGGAATTTCAGGAAATACTCGGCTTTTGATTATTCCACCTTTTCGAAAAATCGGAGAAGATGACAAATTCTATATCGATAAGATATTTTCAACATATCCAAATATAAAGAAACGAATTGACGAATTTCTTGCTCGAGGTGGAACGATTTATGCAGAAGGTAATGCTGTGTATTTCATCGAGCGCCTTGGCTATATTTCTTCTGGTTCTGTAGATTTTACCAACTCTATATTTACTTCTTCCGAGGAAAATACTATTGATGTTGTGTTTTCGAATGTTAACCATCCTTTAGCATTTACTAAGTTTAGCACAAATAATAAACTTTACGGTTCTTATTTCCCCAAAATTAACTTTTCGCAAGCCGAAGTTATTGCATACGAAAAAACTACGAACAATCCAGTTGTTTTTCTCATTCGAGGACAGAATGCGAACGGAGGCAAGATAATTATTAATACTGGTCTTCCTACTATTGGAGGATTGAACGAACTGAACAAAGGAAGTAGACAGTTGCAATGGTCGTTGAATGCAATTCTATCGGCTTTTTGCTCTCAGATTGATGTGACGCGTTCGGTTTACAATGAGTTACCAACTGAAATCATTGCTGGTAAAAATGCTATTTCTTATGACCGCATCGATACTTTTGAAATAAGAATTAAGGTAAGAAATCTGACTTCCAGCAAAGTCGATAATCTTTCTATAACAGAATGGGTTCGGGATTACTTTAAAATTATTAATGCCAATGCCGCTGGAATTACCGTTTCGCTATTATCTGGAAATGCTATTCAATATTCTAATATATCCTTGCAACCTTTCGAAGAAAAAGACATAGTTTTTTTGGTATCAACACCAGACCCCAACGACAAAATCCATGAAAAAGTCGACAAGTATATTTCCTGGGCAAATTATGTTTACGTTTCGTATTGCGAAGTTAAGTTGAACGGGAACACTGGTGTTGAGTACTTTGTTAAATATAGGAACTATGCAGATTTAATGTTTTCTGCTCGCTTGATTGCCGATACCGACTTAAATTGGAAGAATTTTCTTTACCTTGATTTTCAACCATTTAAAGTATTTACCATTATTGAAAATAAAGAGAGAACATCTGCATTAGAAACCAAGTATGTTCAATTTATTCCTAAAGATGTTCCATTTTACTGGACAGACCAAAGTATTAATATTCCAATATTAAAGACTCCTGGTGGGAAGTATGTTGATGTTTTAAGGGGGAGCAACGATAAGAACAATCCTGAATTTGATATGGATAGCGATGGTTTTCCGGATGTATGGCTCGACACAAGTTCAATCTTTCCAAAAGGATATACTATTGAGGAAACAGAGGTCTATTGGATAAATCCTTGGGAACATCTTCGTAGTGGTGATACTTTATTTTACGAAGATATTAATCACGATGGGATAAGAGCAAAGGATATCGATGGCGATGGTATTGTGGATATCGAGGCTCCTGGCGATAAAATTCGAGTTTGGAAAGTCACCTGGGATATTGGGAAAGTTGTGGGTTATGAATATTTCGACCCATATTGCTATTATGAAATTTGGGTAGATCCACCCGATTTGGTCAAACTTTCCGCTGGTGTAGGGAAAGTGTTCGGAAAACTTGATGAAGATGTTCCTGGTATGTTCTACCCTTATACGAAAGATATTTCCAAAGCCGATAAAAACAACCCATATTGGAAATACTGGATGGAAACTGATAAAAATGGTGAACCAGTTTGGAAACAATTTATTTATCAAAAAATTCACAATTACGAAGGATTTACCTTTATAGATACTTTGAAAGAAAAATACCAACTTAAACCTACTGACCATTGTGTTGGAACTGTTCCCCAACCTCATCGTGAATTTATCGCTGTTCTCTCGCTTGGTGGAAGGGAAATAGATATGAACAGCCCAACGCCAAGTTATTCTCCATACTCAAATCTTATTTACAAAACAATATTTAACGAGACAAGGATTTCGCCAGTTCGAACTACCTATACCTACTGGGCACCTTTACCCAATCCCTTACAATTTGAATTTCTTACAAATACATTTCAAATCTTAGATACAACTGGAACTGTCCCTTATGAAACTTTGCCAATGTTTGGCAAGGCTTTGTTAAAATTTACTATGGACGCTTCGACAGAGTATTCTTACTACTGGATTAGGAATGCTGGGCATGATGTTGACTATAACGACCCATCGGAAAAAATTGAAGGTGAAGAAAAACTTGGCGATGGTGTTTTTGGTTATCTTATTTATGATATTCCCAAAGGAATTGGTGGATATAAGATAACTTTACCAAAAAAAGCAGATGGAACTTACGATATTGATAATATTGTGAGAATTGATGGCAAACCTTTCCAAAAATGGCTCGATAATCCAAATACTAAGAATCAAGTGGAAATTCTCGAAGACCCATTTCAATATCATATATATATTCCGCAAATTCTTATCCCACCTGCATTAGATGATGATAATTTTGATGGAATCGATGACTGGATTGATGACCGAGGGGACAGGTTTAAATCCCAAACGGGTTTCCTTCACGATGCTTTTATGTTGGGTAATGGCGAAGATTACAAAGAATGGCCTAAAGAACCTTTTCAAGATGATATTTATGGTATGGTAACTTCGGGTTGGTATCCAGGCGAAGACGGGACTTTCGGCGACGATATGTTCGAAAAGCTTGGCAAGACCAGGATTGAAATCCAAGCAATTTACGAAGGACAAGGGCGAGAAGGTTCCGTTGAAATTAGCAAAGGTGGCTGGCTTGTAGTCGAAGAAATTTTCGGTGGTTCGCCTTGGGTTATAACTTCTCATACACTTTCGGGTTTTGCTGTCGGTTCAAATTTGAAATTAACTTCAAAGGTACAACCAACGAGTGTTCGATATGGTATCGACACAACTTATATTCTTCATACTATTGAGGATGTGAACGAGCCACATTCTTTCGATATTAATTTTGAACCTTTTCATCTTTCTTATGGTCTCGGAGATATTACAATTACAACTTACACTGGTGGACGTGACCCCTGTAACTTGATTCAACCAAACATACCTTTTTCAAATATTGTTGACCCTGTTGTAAATAGGACCGAAATTACATTACTTCCAAATGTCGAAATAAATAAGCCCGAGTTCAAAGGTTATCCCAAACAATTGATAGGTTCTTTTATCGAAGTTAGAATTGAGGTGAATAATGGCACAGACAATAATTTATGTAACTTACAAATCATTCCTTTTATTCCATTTGAATTATTTCAAACAAAAGCAGTTTTTAGTTATGTGGTTTATCCACGACCTCTTGTTCCAACAAAATTTGACCCTTCGAGTGGAAAAATAATTCAAGGTGGTGATGACTTTGGTACTTTACGTACAGGTTGGCGTTTTAACCAACCAGAAGGAGAAATGCTCGTAACTCTTGGGAATGCTTTGAATCTATTGCAACCTGGTCGTCGTGCCTATTTTGTATTCCTTTTCAAAATCGACTCTTCTCTTTCATCTGGTGTGTATTCAATTAATTTTGCTTCCAATGGAGACTTTATTACTTATTCAGGAAGAAAAGTTGGAAAATTCTCTTACAAAGTTCCATCGGCAATGTTTAGTATTACAAAGAGAAAACCAGATGGTACTGTGTTGGAATATCAAAAATTTGTTCTTGGCCAATCAGATTTAAAGAAATTTCAGGTGCAAGGGACAGGTGCTTTTCGTGGGTTAGAAAAGATTAAATGGTCGAACAAACAAATCTCGTATTTGGAATTTGACACTTTGAAAAATACTTTGCCTGGGACCTTTGATAAAAACAATTTAATCGAGATTATCGACCTTTCGAACTTTAAAAATTTTCCACCTAAAGATATGACCAAATTCTATGTCCTTGAACAAGTTGAAGTGAATAGTTCAAATTTACCCGATAAGTTCAACTTGACTACTGGGGAAAACCTATTTTTCGATGTCATACCTATAGGTGAGTTTGAAGTCAAGGACAAAGCTCTGCAATTAAGCAGTATTGGGCCTAAAATCACTCATTTCAAACGAATTACTTCGGTTGATGGTAAGCAAGTTCCCGAAAATACTCAAACTATTTTTACAGAAGGTACTCAAATAATAGAAGTAACTTTCTATTTGCTGAATACAGGAAGCGATATTGCCGAAGATTGTAGATTGGAATTCTCTATGGGCAAATATTTTTCTGTCGTTGAAGGTCAAACGAATGTTGCGAAGATTGACGAAAATTTGTATGAGATTTCTACTGGTATTATTGTCCCTGGCGAGATGAAGATAATAAAATTGCTCGTAGCAGTTGCTCCGCAAGTTTGCGCCAATTGGTATGATGACCAAACCCTTGTAAAAAATATTGTTGTTCATTACAACGGACCCAGAAGTAAATTAGTTTCAAAGAAAGAAACATTTACTTATTCTGATTTTACTTCTTTGGATGCACCTTCCTATGATATTTACGTAAGAACGTTTCTACCTAATGTTCGCAAAGTTAAGTCAGGTGATAAAGTTGAACTTCGCTGGACAATTTCGAACGGCTTAATTCCTTTTGCAAACACTATTGATTACAATATTTATGCTATTTTAAATTTTAAAGATACTTTATTGGTTCATCGAGATACAATTTCGAAAATGGATTTGTTTGAATCTCGTTCTGGAAATATTTTATACACTGTTCCCGATAGTATTTACTTCCTTGAATTTGCTTTGAAAGTTGACCCTGATGGTAAATTACCTGAACTTTGCAAAGGGAATAACTACGCAACCACAACAATGGAGCTTTTCGGACCGGATTGGATGCGAAATGTTGATGTGTATCCCAATCCTTTCGACTACTT
Source organism: Ignavibacteria bacterium (assembly GCA_037440445.1). GTDB lineage: Bacteria > Bacteroidota > Ignavibacteria > Kapaibacteriales > UBA2268 > Naka2016. Next base: position 25,171 of record JBBIUA010000011.1, on the reverse strand, counting down.
TACATTTGTGTCTTATGTGGTTTCGCAAGGTATTTCAAATCTTGATGCCTACATTTTTGCCATGGATGGAACTCTTGTTGCAAAAATTTCAAATTGCCCGCATCAATTAGGTTTAAATAATTTTTATTTGCAAATGGCAGACTTGGCTAAGGGTACTTATGTTATTCGTTTCGAAGGTTTAACTCCTGAAAATGAAAGACTAATAAACTACATTAAATTGCTTAAAGAAAAATAGCATTTTGTTAGTGGCTAATTTATTTTATGAAGAAAGTTTTTGTCTTTCTGGTGGTTTGTTTTTTTCTTTTGTTTTCAGTTCATTTAAAAAGCAAAGACTTTGGCGTTTTTATTGGTCTTGACCTTGTTCGTCACGAGGGGGATTTTCGACAATTCGATTTTGTTTACGATTCAATTCCTTACATTGGAAGTAATACGAATCTAAGTGGCAACTTTGGTGCTTTCTATAATCTTCTTCTAACAAAAAAAATATTTCTGCAAAGTAAAATTGGGATTAATTTTCATCAAGTAAAATTAAGTTCGGAGAGAGATTTTTCAAATTTGTTTGATAGTAGTAAAGTTGCGAAAGATTTTTTGATTTACAAAAAGTATTACTTTAATTATTATCAAATCCATCCTTTTCTTTCATTAAGTTTGAACTTCTCCCTTTTCAACCACTTTGATTTATTTTCTGGTTTTACTCTTGGTTATAATTTACATTATTCAAAAGATGTTTCATATAACGAAATTCGATATTTTAAAGACAGTATCCCAAGAATTAGAAGTTCTATGGGTTCATTCCTAACAAAAGGAAGAAATAAACTTCCAATTTTGTTTACTTTGGATTTTGGTATTACTTATGAACTGCCTTCCTCTTTTTTCAACCTATTTAAAGTGAAATTTATGCCCCACTTTTCATTTGGCTTTTCAAATTTGACCAGCAATTTTACTTCCGACGTTCTCTCTTTTGGATTCCAATTGAATATTATGTTGAAAAAAACTAAAAAAATCGAACCACCTATTGCACCACCTATCCCTAAAGTGGTTGACTCGATACATTTCGAAACCTCGGAGATTGTTGTTGAAAAATCTGTTCCTTCAAAGCCGGACACAACCAAGCCAAGAATAAATTGTCAACTTGTTTTCAATGGAAAATTTTATTATGGTTATCCTTTCTTGATTAAGACAGAATACGAAAGTCATATACCTTTGCTGAATTATGTTTTCTTCGATTATGGATCGTACGAAATCAACAAAAGATATTACCTTGTTAGTAATCCATCGGATTTTCGATTTGATTCGTTGCTAAACAAAAACCCACTTGAAGTTTATTGGAATTTGTTGAACATTGTAGGATTTAGATTGCGTCAGAATCCCGAAGCAGTAGTTAGGCTAATTGGTTGCAATTCGAACATAGGCGAAGAGGACAACAATCTTGAACTTTCGAAAAGACGTGCTCAAAAAATTGCTGAATACCTTTCGAAGGTTTGGGATATTGACCCAATGCGAATTAAAACTGAAGCCCGAAATTTGCCTTCGGTTCCTTCGAATACCAATATTCCTGAGGGTAATCAAGAAAACCAACGCGTTGAAATTGCATCTGACCAAATTGAGATTCTGTCTCCTGTCTCTATTAAACAAAACGATTTCTACATTTTTCCTGATACTATTCTATGGATAATCACTACTAATGAAAATATACGAGATTACAAATTCCAACTTTTCGATACCACAATTTCTTCTTCAAACGTTGACTTAGTTTCAAAAGTCGATACTTTTAAAATTTGTCTTAATCAATTGTTAAAAGACAAACGCAATCCTCCAGAAAAAATAATCGCAACTGCGACTTTTTTTTACAATTCAAAGGATTCAACCATTGTTGAATATTCTACTCTTCCGTTAGTCGAAAGGAAAGTAAATAGGGTACTTACACCAAAAAAGGTTGAAATTATTGGGGATACGATTAATAACATTTTTTTGGAAGAAGAAAATAATGCCCTTGAAAAGTTTTATGTGATTCTTTTCGATTTCAATTCAAGCAAAATCAATCCAATTCAACGAGAGTTTCTAAGGAAGATTAAGACAAAGTTGGAAAAAGCCAAGAAAATTACTCTTATTGGGCATTCCGATATTATCGGTGAAAAAGAATACAACATAGAACTTTCAAAGAATAGAGCAGTAGAACTTGCTCGAACTTTGGATTTGAAATCAGCACTAATCCAAGGTGTTGGGGCGTCCCAGTTACTTTTCGACAATAAACTTCCCGAGGGAAGATTTTATTCCAGAACTGTTGAAATAATTCTTGAATACTAATTTTACAACTTTTCTTATCTTTGTATTTTTGAACTATTATGAAATTTACATCATTAGAAAATCATTTTCGGGCAACGAATACAATTCTCAGTTTTATTGAAAAACCATTAATAAATTGGCTTGTTCGTCGATTACCTGCTTGGGTTACACCTGATTTACTTACCCTTCTTGGCGTTGTTGGTGCGTTGATTACTGGAATTGGATACTCATTATCTTTTTATCATCCTGAATGGCTTTGGGCTGCTTCTCTTGGTTTATTTATCAATTGGTTTGGTGATAGTTTAGATGGCAATATTGCTCGATATAGAAAAATTGAACGCCCAAGGTATGGGTTTTTTATTGACCATACACTTGATTCGATTTGTATGATACTTGTGGGAATAGGAGTTGGCCTTTCTCCATATGCTCGATTAGATATTGTTCTACTTGCTTTGGTTGGTTATCTTCTTATGTCAATTTTTGTGTACATTAAAACGTTGATCATTGGTGTTTTTTCTATTTCATATTTTGGATTTGGTCCCACCGAAACTCGAATATTTATCATTTTGGGTAATACATTGGTTTTCTTTTTTGGAGCAGGTGAAATTCCCCTGTTTGGTGAAAAATATACTATCTTAGATGCTTTTGCTCTTTTCTTTTCAATTTTGATGATTATTATTTTCTTTGCTTCAGTAATTATAGAAGGGAACAAGTTGAAAAAAATAGACCAGCCAAAGTCCTAAATTCTTTTGCTAAACTTTTTCTTCTTGAAATAAGATTTTAGTTAGTAATTTTCGTTTTTTTCTTCAAGTTGAATCCGAGTTTTCTCTATTAATTCAAGTTTTTTCAATAGAGCAGATTTCAGGTCTATTTGACGAGCATTTGCATAATTCATTAGTGCGATAAAAACATCGGCAGCTTCGTCGGCAATATGTTCTTTTTCGACCATTTTACCTTTCCAAAGTTTCTTTTCGTCGTTGGCAAGCTCACCAGCCTCGCCGTTAAGTTCAAGACAAAAGAACTCTGGGGGACGAGAGGGGAAAAAAGCTTTTTGGTAGTCATCAAAAGAGTTTTGAATTTCAGGAAGAAAGTTATCTACTGCGTTTAAAAGTTTTTTGAATGTATCGTTATTTTTGGTCATTGGATTTGTTTTCATCAATTTCACGAATTCTATAGCCCACTCCTCGGATACTTTGTATTAATTGTGGCTGTGATGGGTCGTATTCAATTTTTTCCCGTAGTCTTTTGATGTAAACATCGATAATATTAGACTCGGGGTCGAAAGAGTGACGCCAAACGTGTTGCAATATATTGCTACGGCTAACGATTCTGTTTTTATTCCGCATAAGATATTCTAATAGCGCATATTCTTTAGTAGTCAGTTCAATTTCTTTGCCACCTCGGTAAGCGAAATGGGTCACTGTGTCGAGAATTAAGTCTCCACATTGGAGTTTGGTTGTTTTTTCGGGTCCGGAACGCCTTAGAATTGAACGTAGTCGTGCTGCCAATTCTTCGAAACTAAAAGGTTTCGGTAAATAGTCGTCGGCGCCCATGTCTAAGCCCATTACTCTGTCTTCGGTTGCACCTCGAGCAGTTAACATCATTATTGGTACTTTAAGACCGGCTTTGCGTAATTCTTGAAGTATAGAAAAGCCATCGAGACCAGGAAGCATTACGTCGAGCAAAATTGCGTCGTATTGATTATTCATTGCCATCTCCAATCCTTGCTCGCCGTTATTTGCTATTTCAACTATGTATTTTTCTTCTTCCAAACCGTGTTTAATAAAGTTTGCAAGTTTCTTTTCATCCTCGACAACAAGAATTCTCATTTTCCCAGGCCTTTTAATAATAATTATTTTACGAATATAGGAAAAATTTCTTGATTTCCATCCGAAAGTTCGAGGTAGATATAATAGAGACCGGGGTCGACTAAAGAACCATCAGCATTTCTCCCGTCCCAGTATTCGCAATAGTATGTATCAGCCAGTCGGGGAGTAGAATTAATTAATTCTTTGACAAGTCTGTAGGCTGGGTCGAGTATTTTGACTTTTACATTAGCATCTTTTGATAAGATGTAGCTTATTTCAAGTTGCTCAATTTTTGGATTAAAAGGATTTGGTGCTACAGTATTAATTATTGATGGCTTGGTAATATAAATCAATGTATCGGTTGCCATACAATTTTTTTCGCACACAAATCTTAAATGAACCAAGTCGGGATGGTTACGTTTTTGTTCAAAAACAAATTGACTTTGGTTCACAGGTAGGATAGCGATAGTTGAAAAATTAGTCCCAGTGTTAAGTAGAATTTCTAAAGTGTCGCACGAATTTAGACCTTCCCAACGGAAAATTTTTGAACAGCAAAGTGAAGTAACTGAATCATAATAAATTGGGAAATTCCAGGGTTGTACTTGAATTGAAAATGGGTTTGTTGTATCCTTTAATCCCTTTACGGAAGCTATGAAACGGAAGTTGATTTTGCCTAAAAGTTCAATGTCGGAATAATTAAATATTTTCTTACAGGGTATGTTTAAATAAAATTCTTCGTTTAAGTTTGGAAAAGGTTTTTGTTCGATTATTTTCCAGGAATTGTCTTCGTCCTGGTATTGTAAAGTGAGAGAATCGACACAAGTTGTTGAACATTTGATATATATATTGTCTAAGAAGTATTTTTGTTGCAAAATGGAACTGTCGACTATCACCACCGGACCGTTTACTTTGATAAATGAAGTAGAGTCAAAAATTTCTGTAGAATCAAGTGCATTTTCGATGTAAATCAAGCCTTTTTTGTTCAATAAGGAAAAATCAGCAGGAATGGAAATTTCGACTAATTTATTTTCGATTAGAATATTGTTTGACAGAATAAACGAGGAATTGTAATCCAAAGTGCCGTTATTTTGGGGAATAAATCTCAAATTGACACTTGTGGAGCTTTTTGTTTTCGATTTTAAAACAATTCTAATTGTATCGCCAAAACAATATTCATCGACGAAGTTATCTATATATTTAGGCGATTGGACTTCGATAAGTTTCGGAAGTGGGCTTCCAATCAAATAAAGATTGTTGTTAGTGAGGACAACAATGTCGTTTTTACCATCGCCGTCGACATCAGCAATCAAGGCATCGAAAATAGTCTCGTTAGGAAAGTCTTTTTGGTAAAGAGTATCGAAAGGTTTAGAAATTTTAAATTCAAATGAATTGTAATCGCGTAATCTTAATATCATTAGTTGGGAATTACTAACAAGAAGAATCTCATCTTTCCCGCTTGGGTCTCTATCCAAATCGTTGACGGCTGCAACCCAACCACTTATGCTGAATGTGCATATTGTATCAAACGGACGCAAGAATGAATAGGGGGGACTTATCTTTGGAATGGGATTTCCAGCATTGTAACGCAAGATAAATAGTTTATTGCCTGCAACGGAGCGGAATTTTGAACTAAATGTTGCTACGATTTCGTTGCCAGGGTTGTTTGGGTAGTAAGGTTCAAAAGAATTGGTAGATTTTCCATCAACGTTGCCAATAGCAATTGACCAAAGATGATTTGATGTGCCAGTAAATGATGGAGAAAGAGAATCACCTGGTAGAGTTACAGCGTTGCCATTTGCATCAAAGAGATGAAGTCGGGAAATTCCGTTTGAGGAATCTAATCCATAATATTCCTCGCAAACAAGAATATAAACTGAATCTGTATTGTATGAATTGTTTAAAGTTACGAAGATTGGCTTTATTCTTGGCCTAATTCCATTATTATCCAAAATCGAATTAAGTTCTAAAGGTGGAAAAGTTTGCCTTATCTGGTCATTGATAAAAGCATATGATAAAAGATAGGATTTAGAGGCATTTGTTTTTTGTGTAGAAATAATGCTTGGAATGTTACAATCAATTTTTAGGCTGGGATAATTGGAGACAGCGCAAAAAAAGTTTCCAGATGAGTAGAATAGTGATGGAGAAGTGAATGAAACTTCGGGTCCAAGTGTCACTCGAAAATTAGGATTATCAGTAATGTCGGGCATAGGAAAAGTGTAAACTACGTTGTTAGAGGGAAAAATTGTTAATCCTCGCAAAAATGTAGGTTTCAAGGGGTTAGTATCGGTAACTTCGGGTCGAATCGTATTAATTGTGGCATAAACGAGAAAGTTATTCCCAAATCGCCGACCAAAAAAGGGTTTTATCGAACCAAACAAATTTGGTTTGTATTCTCGCATATCAAGAACAAGCCTTTTAATCAGAGCGACTGTGTCCGCACTGTGGTCAAAACCTGCGATGTATGTATAAAGCAAGGTATCTCTTACGTTTTCAAATTCAATGGTTTCCAGTCCTATCAATAAACTTGATGTTGGATTTGGGTAAAAACTGTTGGACAAAGAATCAAATAAAACAGACACATTTTTTATGTAGGGGAATCCAAAGGATTGTGATTTATGGGTAAAACCTTTCCCGTCGACAACAATTATTTTACCACCGACTACTGCAACAATTTCATTTGGTGCGTATGGAAAATCAGAGTCAATTTTTGGGTCATTTATCAAGTTGCCAATAAGAATTTGAACATCGCCTGCGATTGAATTCGTTTTCCATTTTACTATGAAATCACTGAAGTTTTGTTGGTAGGATGAGATAGGCTGATAACGAGTACCGTTAGGTGTTCCTTCGGGAAATAACCAAAACGATGGACTTGAAACATAGGGTTGCCCATTTAATTTACAAACAAATAAAATGTACAATATTAGCCAAGAAAGGCTAATTCTTCTAGTTTCTCCTGCCATTTTTTACCAATTTAATAGCTTTTTCGACAAAATTCATTTGCAAAATAAGAAAAAATGTAATATGCACAATTCATACCAAATTTCAGTCACAATGGGGGATAATGTTCAATTCTACTTCTTCTTTTTAGGAGTTTTATTTTCTTTGCTTCTGTCTTTTCTTTTTCTGAGAGGATGTTTTTGCGTTACTTTTGAACTTTTTCTTTTAATGTTATTAGCGATAGTTTTTGGTTTGGGTTCTTCAACATCATATGAAAAAGATGATAAGCCATCGAAACAAACAACAAACTCACCTTTGAATTTGGTGTTTTTAAATTTTTCGTATAATTCTTTGAATGTTCCGTAATGATGTGTTTCGAAAGGCATGGTTAAATTGCAACCTATGTATGCCCTACGATTGGGCATTATTTGTGCCGCGGTTTCAAGAAGTGGAACAAGACGGTATGGAGTCTCGAGTATTACTACCGTTCGGTTTTCAGTACTCAAACGGCGAAGTTGGAGAATTCTTTCTTCTTTTTTTCTACTTAAAAATCCAGCGTACAAAAACTGGTCGATTGGGAAACCACTTCGGACTATTGCAGTCATCAAACTCGAAACGCCAGGAATAACTTTGATTGGGATTTCTTTTTTCAAACAGTTTTGAACAAGAAGCAATCCAGGGTCAGCAAAAACGGGAGTTCCACCGTCGCATATCAATGCCAAATTCTTGCCTCGTTCCAAAAGTTCAATAAGTTGCGGTGTTTTGATTTGTTCATTCTGCTCGTTCAACAATTCCATCTTCTGCGAAAGATTGTACTTGTGTAGTGTCCTTGCACCAATTTTTGGTTCCTCGCATACTACAATGTCGACCGATTTCAACACTTTTAATGCTCGAACGGTAATATCATCATCATTGCCTATTGGAGTTGAAACAATATATAAAGTTCCATATTTCTTTTCCTTTTTTTCTTGGGAGTCGGTTTTTTCCATTTTATTTTCCGTTTTTAATAAAAATTCTTGGAACACGGGTGGAGATTGAAGTTAAAATTTCGTAAATAATTGTTTTTGATTTTTCTGCTAATTCTAATCCAGAAATATACTCATTTCCTTGACCTCCGATTAATACGACTTCGTCGCCAATTTTAACTTCGTCTGTTCCAACATCAACCATAATCTCATCCATACAAATTCCACCAACGACTTTGTATTTTTTCCCACGAATTAAACAGTATAAGGCGTCCGAAAGTGTCCTTTTCAATCCATCGCCGTAACCAATAGGTACAGTTGCAATAGTGGTGTTTGTCGAAGCAATAAAATTCCTACCATAGCCAACGCTTTCCCCGGCTTTTATTTTGCGAATAGAAATAACTTTGGAATAAAGTTCCATCACAGGTTTAAAGCGAGTGTCAAATCCATTTCCATTTCGAAGATAACCATAAAGGGCAATACCGGGTCTGACAGCACTGAAAAAGGATTCAGGGCAATTAATTAAAGCACCACTGTTTGCAATGTGAATCATTTGGAATTCAATTCCTTGGGCTTTAAGTTCCTCAACTAAGTTTTTGAAAATGGCTAATTGATGATTAGTATACTTTTGGTCGCTTTCTGAACTTGCAAAATGAGACATTAAACCAACAAAGTCCAAATTTGGTAATGCAAGACATTTTTTTATGATTTCTTTTGCTTGTTCGTGGGCAATTCCGTCCCGGCCCATTCCGGTATCTACATAGAAATGTACCTTTGCCTTTTTCCCACTTAGTTTAGAATATTCAGAAAGTTTGTATGCAAGTTCGTAGCTTTCAACAGCATAATCAAGGTTGTAATCTACTGATGCTTCAATGGATATGTCGTTTTCTGGAACCAGAACGAGAATCGGGATATTAATCCCTGCTTCCCGCAACGCAATTCCTTCGTTAACGAAAGCCACGGCAAGATAATCTACACCGAATTCCTGTAAGTATCGGGCAACTTCAATTATTCCGTGTCCATATGCGTTTGATTTAACAACTGCAATTATTTTGGCATCCTCAACTATTGCTTTTATTTGTTTAAAATTTGAATATAAATTGTCGATTAGAATTTTAGCAAATGTTGCTCTCATCTTTTTTCCTGTTGAACAATCATATTATCGATTTCAGTAAGAAGATTTTCAATCTTATCTACAAGTAGAGCTTTGTTCTTTTCTTTCTCTTCCAACGAAAGTTTCAACTTCAAATTTTCTTCGTTCAGTTTTTTAAATTCTAAAATCTTTTCGTTGTATAGAAATTCAATTTTTTCTTTTTCCCGACTTGTAAGAAGTATTTTATCCATTAACTCGTTCTTTTCCTTATTCATTGTGAAAATTTTTCTTTGAAGTTCGATTTTTTCTTCGTTGATTTGTTTGTTCAATTCTTTAAGTTCTTTATTGATTTGTCGAATTGAATTAACCTCGCTTTGCAATTTGTAAAATTCGTTTTTGTATTGGATAAGTTCTTTGAGTGACTCTTCTTTTTTCTTTAAATCTTCAGTTAAATTTTGAACTTCTTTTTTAAGAGTGTCAATAGTTTTTTGGGACTCCAACAATTCGGCATTCAAAAGTTCGATTTGTGAATTTAAATCATCAATTGAAGTTCTATAGATAGTTAATTGCTCAACGATTTCAGTCATTCTTTTTTGCTTTTCGTTTAGTTCAACTTGGATTATTTGTAATTCTTCTTTCAACTTTTCGTTTTCATTTTTCAATTCGTTTAATCGAAGCAAGTCCTGTTCTTTTGAAGCCTTAATTTCGTTTATTGTTTTGCTGTATTCGTATCTTTCTTTGTCTTTTTGTGTGAGTTCATTTTCTAAACCAGCAATACGACTTTTATGAAATGCTATTTCCTCTTCTAACTCTATTATTTTGCTTTTGCTTGTTTTTTCTAAATCATCAATAATTGCTTGTAAGTTCTGATTTTCATTCACAAGGCGATTGTAATCGAAATAGATTTCTTTGGACTTATCCGCAATTTGATTTATCATTTTTTGAATATTACTAAACGATGGTTCAGGAATTTCAATTTGGAAAAATTCATGGAATACTTCGTCTTCGAATATATTTTGAAGCGACTGGAAGAACATCCTCTCTTTTTCTTCATTAAAAGCAAGTCGATCTTTTAAATTTTTGATTTCAACCAGCAGTCGCTCGATTTCCCGCTCTCTTTCGATTTTTGAAACAGCTGTTTTTTCCAAATTTTTTTCCAACTCAGCAATATTGATTTTCAAATTTTCGAATTCTTCCTTTGCTTTTTGTAAAGAAGCATTCTGAACTGTCAAGTCGTTATTTTCCTCTTTCAATTGAAGGATTTGGTGTTGTAATTCTAAGTTGGCTTTCTGCAACTCTTCGATTCTTTCTTTCAATTGTTGTATTTTTTCATTTTCCTTTGCAAAAATTTCAATTTTTTCATTTAATTCTTTAATTATTTCTTGGCTGGTTTCTATTTCTTTGTTTAATTTCTCTATGATGTTGTCTTTTTGTTCAATTTCCTGGCGGGCTTGGTCAAGTTGCTTTTCAATTTCATTAAATTTTTCCTTGCCGTAGGCTGTACCAAAAAGACTTCCTTCGTAAAATTCGTTTTCTTTTTGGTATTGCTCTACTAATTTTTTTAGTCTAACGTTTTCATTTTCTAACTCTTCGATTTTGCTTTGGTAACTATCAACTAACTCCTGGTTTATCAGTTCGCTTTGATTCTGAATTTGAATTTCTAACTCTTCGATTTTGCTCTTCAAGTTGCCAATTTCATTTTGTAATTCAGTGTTTTCGTTGTGCAAAGAACGGTTCAACTCCACTTGTTTACGGTACTTTTCAACAAAGCCATGGATTGCATTCCACATATTGTCCACAACAACCTGAATGGCTTGGCTTGGGAGAGGCTTTTTTTCTTCTAAATTGGTTTGTTCCATTTTATTCACAAAAAATTTATTTTTCAAAATATACGAAGTTCGCCGCCTTTTTCAGTCTTCACAACATCGACGATTTGTTGCAACCACAAATTTACTTCTTCTTCAGTCAAAGTTTTATCATAAGAATTAAAATAAAGCGCAAAAGCCAAATTTTTCTTTCCTTCTCCTATATTTTTTCCTTTATAAACATCGAAAATAACAACGTTTCTTAAGCATTCTCCACCAGTTTTCCAGATTAAGTCCAAAATGTCTTTCGAAGGAACGTTGTCGTCGACGATGAAGGCAAGGTCACGGCGAACAACTGGGAAAGGCGATATTTTTCTGTATTTTGTAAGTTTTCGGGGTGCGGAATATATTTTGAGCAAGTTTAGATACCCAACATAAACATCCTGTTCCAATTCGAAGAGTTTTTTGATTTTTTTCGAAACAATACCAAACCCGCCTTCAACTTCGCCGGCAATTTTTACAATAGCATATTCGCTACCAAATATTTCATTTGTGTCGTGGGCTGGTTCAATGATGAAATTCTCAATTGAAAAAGTGGAAAGGAAGTGTTCAAAAAATCCTTTAATGTCGTAGAAATCAACATTTCGAATTGGTTCACCCCATTGCAATGGGCGCGCCAAACCACAAATTGCAAAGGCAAGCACATCTTTCTCTTCAATTCCTTCTATGAAACTTTGTTTATTTTTATTTTTTCGAAATTCTTTCCCAATTTCGAAAACTCTGAAATCTTTTCTGCCAACATTAATGTTGTATGTAACAACTTCAAGCAATGATGGAATAATACTGGGCCTAACAATTGAATATTCTTCGCCCAATGGATTCTCGATTTCGATGAATTCACCATTATAAAAATATCGAGCTTTGCTTGGATTGTATAAATTTTGTGTGAGTATTTCGAAAAAACCATTATGAACGAAGTAATTTTTTACTTCCTGACGTATTTCGGGAATATCGAGTTGGGATTTTTTCTTTTCTCCTGAATAAGTGACTGAATAACTTCTATCTTCGGGAATATTATCGTAACCATAAAATCTTGCTATTTCTTCAATTAAATCAATTTCTTGCTCAACATCAAAACGATGGGTGGGAACTTCGAAAATAGCCTTTTGATTATCTCGTTCGCTTAGTTTAAAACCAAGATTTTTTAATATTTCTAGGATTCGATTATTATCTATTTCTATGCCAATTATTTTTTTTGCCCTTTCGAACCTAAAAGAAACAAATTTTTTCGGTTGTTCCTTTGGATAAATATCAATATAATTTTGAACAACTTTGCCACCAGCCAGCAGAGAAATTAATTGTGCAGCGCGATTTAAAGCAAACACTGTGTTGCCATAATCCACTCCACGCTCGAAACGGAAAGAAGATTCACTCGAGAGTCCTAATTTCTTTGAAGTTCGGCGAATGGAAGCAGGATTGAAGAAAGCAGATTCAAGGAGTACATTTTTGGTTTCATTAGTGATTTCACTATTTTCGCCACCCATCACTCCACCAATAGCAACGGGTCGTTCTTCATCGCAAATCATGAGCATTGTGTTTTCCAATTCTCTTTCTTTTCCGTCCAATGTTGTGAATTTCTCGCCATTTTTTGCCGTTCGAACAACGATTTTTCTGCCCAATATTCTGTCGAAATCAAACGCATGGAGAGGTTGCCCTAACTCCATCATCACATAATTTGTTACATCGACAATCGAATTTATTGGACGCAATCCCAACGCAATAAGTTTAGATTTTAACCACCGAGGTGATTCACCAACATTTACATCAAGTATGAGTCTTGCAGTATATCGTGGGCATTTATCACTATCAAGAACTTCAACTTTAACATAATTTGAAATATTTTTTGTTGTATCTTCTTCGAATTCAATTGCTGGAATTCTTAATTGGTTACCAAAATAAGCGGAAAGTTCTCGTGCTATTCCTAAGTGACTAAAGCAATCACCGCGATTTGGGGTAATTCCAAGTTCAAACACAACATCATCTAAACCATAATATTGTGCAAAAGACATTCCAGTTGGTGCATCATCGGGAAGCACAAGGATTTCATCTGAACAATCGCCAATTTCTAATTCATCTTCGCTGCATATCATTCCGTTTGAATGAATTCCTCGGATGACTACAGGTTCGATTTTTGCGTTTGTTTTTGGGATAATAGCATTTGGTAAAGCAAGAACCACTTTCTGACCAACAGAAACATTTGGTGCCCCGCAAACAACATCCAACAATTCGCTTCCACTGTGAACACGGCAGTGAGAAAGTTTGTCGGTTATCTTTTCGCAAAATTCGATTCTTCCAACAACAAAATTTCTATATTTTTGAGAAAAGTCGAAAGTTTCTTCAACTTCGAAACCCAATGAAGTTAATACTTTTGCAACCTCTTCTGGGCTCATAGGTAAGTCCACAAATTGCTTAAGCAGATTCAAAGAAATTCTCATATCTCTATAGGAATAACTATTTTAAAAATATGCAATTTAAATAAATTTTTATTGACTATTATTTGCTTTATTTATTAATAACAAATTTAGGAAAGGTTGATAAGGTTAAAAAAAATGCAAGGGGGATAACCCCCTTGCATTATCTCTGAAAAATTATTTTTTTTATTTCTTTTTTGGTTCAGTTTTTTTCTCTTTGTGTTCCACTTTCTTCATTTCCTTAGGTTCTTTCGTCTCTTTCGCTTCGGTTTTCTTCATTTCCTTTGCTTCTTTTTTTTCTTTTGCTTCGGATTTCTTCATTTCCTTTGTTTCTTTTTTTTCTTTTGCTTCGGTTTTCTTTTCCATCTTTGGCTTCGCTTTTTCTTCTTTTGTTTGAGCGGTGTGAGTTTGAGCAATAACGCTAGTGGCAATAAATGCAATTGCCAAAACTACCGCAACAAGGGCGCGTTTCATAGAAACCCCAAAAAAAAATTAAACATACAACCTTTCGACGATACAAAATTATGTAATTTTTTTTCGTAATTTCATTCAGAATTTTTTTTGTTGAAAATTTAAATTTTCTTAAATTACCTTCGGTGTTTAAGTTTAAAGAAGAAAATTTATGTCAAAAATATTTCCCCTTTTTTATTTCTTATTGTGCATTTTTTTTGCTTTTACCAAAGGTTACTTATTTTCTCAATGTGGATGTTGTTCATCGGGACAGCAATTTCTTCCCCCCCTTCACTGGTTAGGCAGTTCTGAAGTTGGTATTAACGAACGTAAACGTTTAAGAATTGATTTTTCTTACAAATTTGCTTATTCCGACAGACTTTACACCAACGATATATATCGTACTGATTTAACAAAATTTAAAAATCATTCATTTTCTCTTTTTGCATCCTATGGTCTGGATTCCTACACGATGCTGGATTTTACTCTTTCTTATTCTGTCCGTTCACTTAGGCAATATGGTTTCGAATCCAAAGGTTATGGATTTTCTAATGCCTATTTTGGTTTGCGTCGTAATTTCTACGAGACTGAAACTTCCGATTTCATTTTGAACTTTGGTGCTGGATTGAGTTTACCATTGATGAAATTTAAAGAAATTGACCAGCATCCAATTGTTATTCAGCCATCTAATGGCTCTTTTGGTTTATATGCTATGGGATTCGGTCAAAAATCATTTCAGAAACTAAACTTGAATCTACTTCTTTTTTCTCGTTTCGATTATTATTTTGAAAATTCCTTAAATTTCCAGTTTGGTCCGAATTTCGTTGCTTCACTTTTAGTTTCTAAGAGATTTTCAAATAAGTTCAATGCTATTGCCGAACTTCGAAGTGAGTTTCATTTCAAAGATAAATATAACGATACTACTTACCAGCATTCTGGTTCACGTGTGTTCAATTTGATTCCCAGAATAACCTATCAAGTTGAGTCGTTTTCTTTATCGCCATATTTTGAACTACCTGTTTATCAATTTTATGAAGGAGAACAGATTGGGAATAGATTAACATTTGGTTTGAATTTTAGTTATCTTATCAATTTTGCTCGACGAAAAATAAATGAATTTTTTTATTTTCACTATTTCTAAAAAATTAAAAAGGATAGATTATGAATAATCTTACTTTCTTTTTGATTTTTGTTTCCTTTCTTACAACTTCAGTTGGAACTCAAGTGCTTGCACAAACACAAAAGAAAGCAAAAAGTCCACAAAGAGAGGTACGAACTGATTCAACTATTGTTTCTTCCCAGTCTGAAATTAGAAAGGTCCAAAAAGAAATAGCAGCGAAATTGCGGCAAGCAAAGGTAGAGATGCGAAAGAAACTTGCTGCCGCAAAGGAAGATGCTCGCAAAAAAATTGCTTTAGCAAAAGAAAAAGCCCGAATCGATATCGAAAAGGCTAAATTAAAAGCAAAACAGGATGTTCAAAAAGTTATTCAAGAAGAACGGAAAAAAATTGAAGAGTTGGAGAAAAAAATGCAAAATGAAATTGACCAGTTGGAAAAGAAGTTATATCAAGAATTATCAAAAACTATTAATGCCGAGGCAAAAAATCCAAAAATTAACCCACCAAAAGTAAAGCATTCCAAAAAAGCGAAAGATTCCACTAATACCAAATAAGTTAATTAACAATGTTAAGAGTTTTCGAAAAAATTCAATTTTTTTTTCGAAACAACTTATATTTTACCAAACAAGAAATAATTTTTGTCATTTTGTTATTTGTTGGGCTTTTACTTGGTTCTATACGCAAGTTTAACACGTTAAATGAAAATCGGGAAAATACTGCAGAATTAATTGCCAAAATTATTGATTCGTTGGCTAAAGAGGAAAGTCGAACCTACACAGGAACAGATATCTTCGGCAACCCAGTCGACACTACTTATGCAAGTCATTTAGAGAAAGTATCAATTTATACAAAATTGAAACCTGGGGATACATTAAAAATCAACATTAACACAGCATCAAGAGTTGAACTAATGCGATTGCCTGGAATTGGAGAAAAGACAGCTCAACAAATTATCGAATTTAGGAAGAAAAATAAATTGAGAAGCAAAGAAGATTTGTTAAAAATTAAAGGTTTTGGAAAAAAGAAATTACAGCGTATTGAAATGTTCATTACTTATTAAATTGCTTTTTTGATTAATTTGGTTTTGAAATGAAGTTAACAATATTTAATCCAATTCATAAGGAACTTGGTGCCAAAATGGTCGAATTCGCTGGCTTCGAAATGCCAATTCAGTATAAAAATGGTATTATTTTCGAGCATAAGGCAGTTCGAACAAGCGTTGGAGTTTTTGATGTTTCTCATATGGGAGAATTCGAAATAACTGGTCCCGACGCACTTGCCTTTGTTCAAAAAGTAACGACAAATGATGCAAGCAAACTTTATCCAGGAAAAGTTCAATATTCAGCAATGTGCTATCCAAATGGTGGAATTGTCGACGACCTTTTAGTTTATCGTTTAGCCGAGGACAAGTTTATGTTTGTTGTCAATGCAGCCAACATTGAAAAGGATTACAATTGGTGTTGCGAAAATGCACGCACATTCAATATTGAGGTCAAAAACATAAGCGACGAAATCAACCTGCTTGCTGTTCAAGGACCAAATTCCCTTAAAGTATTACAAAAGTTGACCGATATCGATTTGAGCCAGATGAAATACTACACATTTCAGAATGGAAGGCTCTCCGGTTTCGATATGATAATTTCCAGAACTGGATATACTGGGGAATTAGGCTTCGAGTTGTACTTTCGTGGGGATTTTACTGTTGCAAAACGAGTTTGGGACTCAATTTTTGATAGTGGCAAGGAATTTAATATTGAACCTGTTGGACTTGGTTGCCGCGATACTTTGCGACTTGAAAAGGGTTATTGCCTTTATGGGAATGATATAGACAAAACGACAAATCCAATCGAGGCTGGCTTGGGCTGGATAACAAAATTGGAAAAGGGTGAATTTAATGGTTCCGAAGTCATTGCAAAAGTTAAAGAAGAAGGTCCAAAAAGGCGATTGGTGGGATTTGTTTGCGAAGAGACTCGCTTTATTCCGCGCCACAATTACAAAATTTATTTTGATGGTAAAGAAATAGGATATGTAACAAGTGGAAATATTTCCCCAATGCTGGAAAAACCAATTGGGTTGGGCTATGTAAAGATTGAACATTCCAACGAAGGAAACACAGTTCAAATTGAATTCCGAGGGAAACTTTCCGAAGCAAGAATAGTAAAAATTCCATTTGTTTAGTTTGAAGTTAAAATAATTTTAAAAAAATGAAAAAAATACTTTTATTTGTTGGAATTTTTCTTCTTTTTTCAGGCTGTTTTGGTTATCATTTCAAAAAGCAAGCAATCTTTACCCGCTCTGCTCCAGCACCAATTGGTCCATATAGCCAAGCAGTCTCGTTCGGGGGACTTGTATTTGTTTCGGGGCAAATCGGGATTGAACCTTCAACTGGAATTTTAAGTCCCGATATTGAATTGCAATTTCGTCAAGTAATGGAAAATATAAGGAATATTTTATTAGCGAGCCAAAGTAGTCTTGAAAATGTTTTAAAAGTTACTATCTACCTTACCGATATGAATGATTTTTCACTAATCAATCAAATATATTCAGAATATTTTAAAGACAATTTCCCTGCTCGAGAAACAGTTGAAGTTTCGAAACTTCCAAAAAATGCTAAAATCGAGATTTCGGTTATAGCGGCTAAAATAAGGAAATGACTACATTCTTTCTGGAGTGTTAACTCCAAGTATTGTTAAGCCATTTTTTAAAATTCTTTGTGCAACTTTCGTAAGTTTGAATCGAGCCGAAAGAATTGGTTCGTCGCTTCCAATGATTCTACAGTCGTGGTAGAATGAATGGAATGCTGTTGCAAGGTCGATTAAATAATCTGCAAGGATTTGTGGTTCAAACTTCTCTGCAGAAGTTTGAATAATTTCGGGGAAAAGTCTTTGTATTTTTATTAAATTTATTTCCTGTGGCAAATTTAAGCAATCTGTATTTGCTTTTTCGTCGAAAGTGATATTTCTTTCTTTTGCTGTGTCGAAAATTGAGCAAATCCGGGCATAAGCATATTGAAGATAAAACACTGGGTTTTTTTCACTGTGTTCTCGTGCAAGATTTAAGTCGAATTCAAGATGAGTTGAAACACTACGCATTAAAAAGAAGAAACGAACAACATCGGCTCCGACCTCTTCAATTAATTCATCTAAAGTGTAACTTCGTCCACTTCTTTTCGACATTTTAACTTGAACCCCGTTTTCCATCAAAGTTACGAATTGATGAATGACCACTTTGACTTTCTTGTCGTCGAAACCAAGTGCACGAATACCAGCAAGGACATCAGGTACAGTTGCAATATGGTCTGCCCCAAAAATATCAATGATGAGGTCGAAACCACGCAGGAATTTTTCTCGATGGTAGGCAATATCGGGTAAACGATAAGTTGGTTCTCCAGTTGATTTAACAATTACTCTGTCTTCTTTTAAACCAAGTTTAGTTAAAGAAAGCCAAAGGGCTCCATCCTTTTCGTAGACTAGTTCTTTTTCTCGGAAAATTTTTATTACTTCGTCAATTTTACCATTATGATAAAGGCTATCCTCGTTGTAAAAGACATCGTGGAATATGTTCAAGTTTGAAAGCGTTTTTCGTATCTTGTTAAAGCACCATTCCTCACCAAATTTCTTGCAAATTTCAAGATTTTCATTTGTTTCGGGAACTAAACTATTACCATATTTTTGGACTAATTCATTCGCAATTTCCTTGATATATTCACCGAAATAACCATCTTCTGGGAAAGGATATTCTTCCTCGCCGAGCAAATGTCGGTATCGGGCATAGATAGAACGAGCAAGATTAGTCATTTGTTTGCCAGCATTGTTGAAGTAGTATTCTCTTGTTACATCGTAACCGAGCCAGGAATAAAGATTGGCAATGCTATCGCCGATACATGCATTGCGTCCGTGCCCAAGATGGAGCAAACCAGTTGGATTCGCACTTACATATTCAACATTTGCGCGCAAACCTTTTCCAAGAAACGATTTACCATATTCTTCACCAAATTGGTACATTTTTTCGAGTTCTTGCGCAAAGAAAAGGTTTGACAATTTGATATTTATAAACCCAGGACCATCGATAGTTATTCGTTCAACGATTTGTTTGTCGAAGTCAACTAATTCGATAATTTTTTGTGCGATTTCACGTGGATTCTTCTTCAGGTCCTTTGCAACAATCATTGCAATGTTTGTGGCGTAATCGCCAAAGTCGGGGTTTTTGGGGGCTTCAAATCGTAGTTTCGAACAATCTTTCAGCCCTATTTTTTTTATTGCATTTTCAAATTCTGTCAAAATGAAATCTGGAACCATACATCTCCTTATGCAGTTTCTAAGGTTTTACTTTCTGTTAGGAATTTTGTTTTGTTTCGAATAGGAACTAATCTTCCGGTTTGTGAAATTTTGTAGAAATTCCCATCGCCCCAAAGTCTTTCTATATTGTAAAATTTGCGGGCATTGTAATGGAAAATATGGAATACTATATCAAAGAAATCCAACAAAATCCAATATGATGAGTTATATCCTTCCACTCTTGGCTTCTGGATTCTTTCTTTTTTGCATCTTTGTTCAACTTCTTCAACAATTGCTCGCATTTGAATATCGGAGTCACAAGAACAAAGCACGAAATAATCAGACGGAGCGGTTTCAATTTCCTTCAGTTCGATTATAAGAATGTCGTTTGTAATCTTGTCCAAAGCAATTTTTGCACACCATTTAGCAAGTTCTTTTGATGATTGTTGTTTTTTTGTCAAAATCCTTCCCATTTTTTCGACAAACAAAATATGACGAATTAATTCCTAAAAGGTTTTAGTAATTTATAATCCTTTCCCAAAATTATGTAACAGAAATTACCTAATGAGTCTTGAAATTCTAAATTATTTTCATCGATACCGAGAATTTTTCCAACGAATTGCCCAAATTGAAAAGTGGTTTTTGAAACAACTATTTTGCTTAATTCTTCTTGGGTTGGGTAGTTTTGAACACCTTCGACTTTGATGTCAAAATTACGTAAAAAGTTCTGTGTATGGCGAGCAATTCCTTCGGCATTCGCTGCGTTGTAGATTTTGACTTTAAAATTGAAATAATCCAGTGTTTGGGAATTTTTTTGAATAGGAACATTTTTTTTTGAATAGAATTTTAAAAAGATTGAACCAGAAAACAGTAGAATAATAAGAGTTCCTAAAATAATTATTGAAAAAATGAAAATATTTTTTATTTTGCTATACATAATTTTCAAAAATAACCAATGTTAATTGAAAAATGGGGATGCTGAATGGGAAAGAGTATCATTTACGGACATATTTTGAACCCAAAAGCAAACCAAGAAGTTCAATTAATCCAGAATGGGTTCGTTGAATTCGACCAAATTTCTGGTAAAATTACGAGCATAGGTAAGTCCAATTCGAAGCCCAAGGACAGCGAAACCGAAGCAGAAAATTTAATTATTCCTGGTTTAGTCGATTTGCACAGTCACATTCCTCAACTTCCTGGTGTTGCAAAAAATGCTAATGAACTTTTACCCTGGCTTAAAAATCATATTTTTCCACTCGAGGTTAAATTTAAAGAAATTGAATATGCAGAACAAGTAGCTCGCTTTTTCTTTAACGAAGCCCTCCGCTTTGGTACTACAACAATTGTAGCGTATGGTTCTGTTCATAAGGAAGCAACAGATATCGCTTTTCAAGTTGCACGCCAAATTGGCATACGTGCCTTCATTGGCAAAGTTATGATGGATAGGGATATGAAGCGGTATCCCGAGGAACTCCCGTTAATGGCAAGAAATATTAAAGATTCGGTTGACTTAGCAAAAAAATGGCACAATGCAAATGGTGGATTATTGCAGTATATTTTCTCACCTCGGTTCGCAGCAACTTGCACGATGCGTTTACTTCAGAAAACTGCAGAAGTTGCAAAGGAGGGCGATTTCTTCATTCAAACACATCTTGCCGAAAACCAAAGTGAAATCAAATTCATCAAATCACTTTTCGAAAAAGAGAAACACAGAGTCCCAACCAATACCCATATTTTTAAAAAGAGTAATCTACTTGGCGAGAAAACTTTACTTGCGCATTGTTTGTATCTTTCGAATGTAGAATTGCAAATAATTGAAGAAAGCAAATCGAATATCATACATTGCCCCACTTCCAATATTTTCCTTCAAAGCGGATTTATGCCTTTGCGAAGGTACCAGTCCCACAATATTCCAATTGGGCTTGGAACTGATGTTGCTGGAGGTTACTCGCTTTCGATGTTTACTTGTATGCGCGATGCTATCGAAACTTCGAAAATTGTAAATTTGATTTACGACAATCGACCAACCCCATCCCTGACTGGTACCGAAGCATTCTGGATGGCTACATTGAGTGGGGCAAAAATTTTAAAATTAGAAGATAAAATTGGTAGCCTTGAGGTAAACAAAGAGGCTGATATTGTTATAATAAAACCAAATGATTTATTCAAATTTTATAATCATAATAATTCAGTAGAAAATATCCTCGAGAATCTTATATATTTGCCACACACTTACTCGATTGAAAAGGTATTTGTTCGAGGAAAAGAGATGGAAATAGTTGAAAATTCTGTTGTAGCAAAATAAACACAAGTTCTTTCGAAGAATACCAAAAGGCAGATGATTGTTTTATCCCAAATAATTTGCTTATCAGAATAATTTTGAAAGACTTTGCAAACCAATTGGTTCGACGGAATAAAAAGGTTCTGCATATTTGAAACCCACGAGAGAACCAAAGTAACGGGCGCGAGCTTCAAGTTCTTCAAAAAATTCAGGTCGGGAAATTCGGGTCTGAGGTTCATTACTATTTGAAAGCCCTTCGACGAATACTTGAGAAGCGTAGCATTTTATTGCCTTGATTTTGATTTCGTAGAAATCCGAGATGTCAACAAAAAAGTCGGGATTTTTTGGGAAGGGGTAACTTTGCATATAGCAATACATTTTTCGAATTCTCCAAGGCTTTTGGTCTTCGCCTTCCCATTGTGTTTCGTACTTAACCAATCCACTTAAAAACATAGACTTTCTAATAATGGAATGCAATCCTTCGTGGTCGGGATGTCGTTCAAATTGCGGGCTGAAAAGAACAATTTTAGGTCGATATTTTCTTAACATTACTATGGTTTTTCCAATTGAATCATCAGTTGGGATAAGATTTCCATCCTTGAGTAACAGATTTTCGCGGAATTTGATTCCAAGAATTTGTCTTGCTTTTTCTGCTTCCTCTAATCTATGTTTGGGGGTTCCACGAGTTCCCATTTCCCCTAAAGTCATATCGACAACCGCAACTGAATAGCCTTCGTGAACCAGTTTAGCCAGTGTTCCACCACAAGCTATCTCAACATCGTCGGGGTGCGCTCCGAACGCAAGGACATCTACTTCAAAATTCATATTTTTTTTCTGTTAATGAGTGTATTTTGTTCACGCGTCTTTGATGACGACCGCCTTCGAAAGGTTCATTTAAAAAGGCAATGACAATTTCTTTTGCTAAATCGGGTGAAAGCAATCGTGCCCCAAATGTCAAAATATTTGCATCGTTATGTTTTCGGGCAAGTCGAGCCATTTCGACTGTGCAGCAATTTGCTGCTCTGATTCCCGAGACTTTGTTGGCAACAATGCTCATACCAATTCCACTACCACAGATTAGGATACCGAAATCAAATTTTCCTTTAGAAACATCTATTGCAAGTGGGAAAGCATAGTCGGGATAATCGCACGAGTCTGCACTTTGGCATCCAAAGTCAACTACCTCGAAACCCGATTTTTTTAAGAAATCGATTATATCCGTTTTCAAATCAAAACCTGCGTGGTCCGAACCTATCGCAATTTTCATACACAAAATCTCAAATTACAATTTCAGTCATCGGAGAATAATATTCCTCTTGTCGTGGTGTTGGGGAAACATTCTTTCCAAAGTTAAACAGAATAGGTTTATGTTTGTTTTCAATTTTTTCCTGAATTAACATCAAAGCTTTTATTAAAGCTTCTGGGCGTGGCGGGCATCCAGATACATATGCATCGACAGGAAGAAATTGGTCGATACCTTGAACCACCGAATAGCTACGGAACATACCCCCCGTAGAAGCACAAACACCCATCGACACGACCCACTTTGGGTCGGGCATTTGGTCGTAAATTTTACGAACTACCCAAGCCATTTTGTAGGTAACGGTACCTGCAACAATCAATAAATCCGATTGTCGTGGGGTCATTCGGAAAACTTCGGAGCCAAATCGAGCAACATCGAATCTTGGCGAAGCAAATGCCATCATTTCGATTGCACAGCAAGAAATTCCTAATGGCATAGGCCAGACGGAATTTTTTTGTGCCCACTTTAAAACGGCTTCGACAGTTGTTGTCAGAAAGCCCTCTTTGGCGAGCAATTTATCTAATCCCATTGCAAACCTCCTTTCTTTAGTTCATAAAAATAACCAGCAAATAAAATAATAACAAAAATTATCATACCCCAAAAACCGGCAGAAGAAAGAGAAGAAAAACTTACAGCCCATGGATAAAGAAAAACAACTTCAATGTCGAATACAATGAAACTCATTGCAATCAAGTAGAATTTAACAGAAAAGCGTTCACGAGCTGTTCGGTAGGGAATCATTCCGCTTTCGTAGGTGGTAATTTTTTCGCGTGTAACTCTGCGGGCTCCCATCCATTTCGATAGTATCATAAAAATGAATGCAACAGCAAAACCAAAAATAACCATCAAAAGTAAAGGTAAATATGTCTCTAACATTTTCTCTCCATAAAAAAACAAAAATAATATTTTTTTAAATTATTTTTGTGTTTTTAAAGCATTTTCTCAAAGAACCACAAATAGAAACGTTATATTTTCGAAAATATTTAGCGATACTAACAAATAGTTTTAGTATCCTAAAATTTTAGATATTATTGTTGTGATCAAAATGGAAATAATTTTTCAGAAAAAAATGAAAAAAAATCTCCAGTCATAAATCCATTTCACAAAAGAAAAAGTGAATATGGCTTTGAAATTTCAATTAATTTCATTAATTTTGAGATTTGAAGTGGGCGGATAGCTCAGGTGGTATAGAGCGCCTGCCTTACAAGCAGGAGGTCGGGAGTTCGAGTCTCTCTTCGCCCACTAAAGCAGAAGTGGCGGAACTGGCAGACGCGCTGGACTCAAAATCCAGTGGGCTTAAAAACCCGTGCGGGTTCGACTCCCGCCTTCTGCACAAGAATTTTTCACTTTTTGGAGGTTTATGATTTAATTTTAAGTAAATTTTTACAATTTTTTGAAACTTTTCAAGTTTCATCATTATTTGACCAACTTCTCTCGTTGACATAATCTTCAGTCTTACTAAGCATATTTTAAAACAAGTTTCGTGCAATATTATTGAAATTTAGTAAAAACTAATTTTTTTAAACAATTAAATTAAAGGAGTATTTATGTTTACAAAAATTAATTTTTCTGTTGCAATTCTTCTCTTTCTTTCGATTTTTGTTCTTAGTTGTAGCAAGAGCGATAATCCCGCTTCCGACGATGATCAAGATGGAACTGGCGGTAATTCTCAAAGTGGAGCTGGTACAATGAGTTGCAAAATCGATGGAGTTTCTTGGTCCGCAAGTATACCTGGGTCACCAATTGCCCCGGCTGCTGGTCAGTACATTAACCAAACCTTGGTTATTGTTGGAACACAATATAAGGGGAGTGATGTAATTGTTATTACTTTACAGTTAACAAATATCCAGGGGGCTGGGGAATATGATTTAGGCGTTGGGGTCCAAAATGGAATTCGTATAGGAACTGTTACTTTTACTAATAGTTCAACGTCTTTAAATGAATCATATGGAACAAATACTAATACCCCTGAACCCGAAGGGAAAATTAATATTACAAAATTAGACCTAACTAATAAAATTGCTTCTGGCACATTTTATTTTAAAGCTACTTCCGATGCCAAACCAGGGGTAGTGAAAAATATTACAGAGGGGAAGTTCGATGTAAAATTGCAATAAATTTTATTTACCTTTAGTTTCCACTTCTAACTTACAAAGAATTCTTTTGATTTTGAAAAACGGGGAGAATACCTCCCCGTTTTTTTCATTGCTCCATTCTTTTTAGTTTCTCTCTTTTCACATAAAGGTATTTAGTCTAATAAACAAAATTTATATACTCTTTAGATTGCTTTTAAAGTACGGCAAATATTTTCAACGGTTTGGTGCGACTTTTTTCAATTTTATGTGTCTATTACGGTAGGGCAGGTGCAAAAATGGAAA
>JBBIUA010000010.1:0-78656 GCA_037440445.1 Ignavibacteria bacterium | reverse complement strand
TATTGCTGGATTAAAACGTTCTACATGGCCAACTTGAATTATTAAGTTCTTTTGTTTTGCAATCTCAATTAGTTCTAATGCATCTTTATAACGAGCAGTTATAGGTTTTTCAATGAAACAATGAATATTATTTTGGAGAAAGTATTTCGCGATTTCAAAGTGTGTTATTGTGGGTGTTGCAATTACCACTGCATTAGTGTGGTTTGCTACCTCATTTAGACTTTCAAATATATTGCAATAATACTTTTCAGAAATTTCTTTTGCTCTTTGTGAATTTGTGTCATAAATTCCTATGAGTTCTGCAAGGTTATTATTTGTGAGAAGTTTTGTGTGAATTTCACCAAGATGACCAACCCCAACAATTCCTATTTTAATTTTTTTTGTCAATGATTCCATAATTTTGCCATTTTATTGGTTAAAGAAAGATAAATTTTTGTTTTCGAACATAACATCTATTTCAATTGCATCTTCTTTTGCTTTTTTCTTGGCTATTTTGTCTGCTTTTTCGTTTAACTCATTTCCCGAATGACCCTGAACCCATTCAATTTCAAATTTAACAAATCTCATAAAATGCAGAAGTTGTTTCCATAAGTCAATGTTTAAAACATCTTGTTTTGAAGATGTTTTCCAACCATTTTGCACCCATCGGTTTAACCATCCTTCGTTTATTGCTTTAGAAATAAGTTGTGAATCTGTATAAATTTTAACAAAGTTAAAATTATTGTTTTTGCAAAAGTTTAAAGTTTCAACCACTGCGAGAAGTTCCATTCGATTATTTGTAGTTTTACGATAGCCACGCGAGAGGACAATTTCGTTTTGCTCAAACTTAATTATAACAGAAAAAGCACCAGGACCAGGGTTTCCAAGAGATGTTCCATCTGTATAGGCTTCCAAATTCATCGAATATTCCAAATACAATTTTGCTAATTTATGGAAAAATGTTAATTTAATTTTATGTCGAACAATTTGGAGTAAAAAATGTTGAAACTCACTTATCTTAGTCATTCGACTTTTATTCTTGATGATGGAAATTACAAGTTAATTATTGACCCATTTATTACAGGAAATCCTACTTGCCCTATTAAAGTTGATGATGTTAAAGTCAATTTTGTTGTTTTGACACATGCACATGGAGATCATCTTGGTGATGCTTTTACTATTGCAAAAAACAACGATGCACTTGTAATAGCAGTAAACGAACTTGCAAATTATGCTGCCGAAAATGGCTGCAAAGCTCATAATATGCATATTGGTGGTGCATACAATTTTCCTTTTGGTCGATTAAAGTTTACAATTGCTCAGCACGGTTCATCATCCCCTGATGGAAGGTATATGGGTGAACCTGCAGGGGTTGTTATTAAAATGGGAGGCAAAACGGTTTACCATACTGGGGATACTGGTTTGTTCCTTGATATGAAACTTATTGGTGAACTTGACAAAATTGACTTATTCCTTGTTCCTATTGGAGACAATTTTACAATGGGAATTGATGATGCGGTTAAGGCTGTTGAATTTGTAAATCCAGTTTTGACAATTCCAATGCATTATAATACTTTTCCAGTAATTCCTGCCGACCCGATTGAATTTAAAAAGAAAGTCGAGGCTTTGGGAAAAAATTGTAGAGTAATGGAATTTGGTGAGACTCTTGAATTTTAATCACTTTAAAATTTGGAAAAAATAAGGGGCTTAATATATAAGCCCCTTCCTTATTTATTCAGATTTTTTCAATCACTTACCAATTACCAGAAATGGATAGACAAGTTGTTTATTATTTAATCTCACAATTAAATAGTAGGGGCCGCATGGAAGGCTTTGTAAATCAATTTTGAATCGATTGTTTACTATTTCATCAGGCAAAGCGATTTTATTGAAAACTCGTTGGGACAGATTGTTAATAATAATTATGAAAAGAGGGTCAGCAGGTCGATATTCAGGGAAGAGAAGTTCTATGGATTGAGCGTCCAAGTTGTTATAGACTTGAATATTATTGTCGTCTTGGTTTCCTTCGACAGATTTGAAACCTTCGATTTCACCTTTGAGTTCGATGTAAAATTCATTATTTTCTTTTGCATTTGTTACAACATGGATTCTTGCATAATAAATTCTTTCTTCCTCGGTGGCTGCAGAAAATCGAACTTTAACTTTGAATGAGTCCCCAGGTTCAATATAGATTGGAGTTTGGAGAGTTTGTGCAAAGTCGAAACGATTATAATCCTTGTAAGTAGTATCAATTGCAAATTCTGATACTTGCAAAGTTTGGTCTCCGACGTTTTTTAATACCAACTCAATGATTTTACTTGTTGGTTTTGGTACCTTCCCGAAATCAATTGTATAATCAGGGAAATTGGTTTCTAAAATAGGACCTTTTGTTTGAACTCCTTTGCCTGTGCCCCAAATTTCGATGTATCTATATTCTTGGTAGATATCGTTTGATTTTATCGAAAGTGAACCTCTATAGGATGTTCTTTCTTTTGGTGTGAATTTGATTTTAACGGAATAAGTTTGGCCACGTTTAAGAATCACAGGATTTGTGATTTTCCCTGAAATTATTTCGAAAACGTCATCTGGATTTTCCCAAAAATCAACTTCTTCAAGTCGAAGGTCAAGTTTTCCAGTGCTTATTATTTTAAGTTCTACTGTGTCGGATTTGCCTGGTTCAACTTCGCCAAAATCGACTATTATTGGGTCGACATCGTATGTAGCTCCATCCGGGGCAATATTTCCTTTTAGCCAAGTCATTGCCCGATAGAGTTGGTAAGCACGAGGAATATCTCCAGCGAATGCTTCAAAGCCAATGGTCCAAAAACAAAGCCTCGAGGTTCCAAGTTCGGTTCTGATTCCAACAATGGTGTCATCGGGATAGTCATTATTCGTTCTAATGAAGTGGTCAACTGGTGGATATTTTTCCGGATCCCTCGATTTAAAAACATCAAATTCCAAATATATTGCAAGGGGCCACCAAGTTATACCAGGTTGTGGGTTGAATCCTATGTTACACCACTTGATTATTGACTGACCGACTGGGTCTCCAAAAGCCCCGCGAATATTAAAACTCCAATAGGTTATCTCATTCCCACTCTGTTTCGAAACTTTTAGTCTTGTTAGATATTCGATTCCTAAAGTATCATAAAGAAACTTTTGTACTTCAGGGTTAAGGTTTCCCCCTGACGGATTAAATGCATAGTAAAGAACATTCCTTCCAATAATCAAGCAATTTTTCCCAGCAGCAATCATTTTCCTAATTGCATCTAAAACGCTTGCATTACCTACTCTTGTATTTAACCGATTGTCTCCGAGTAGAAAAATTGCTACATCAAAATCAGTAAGGTTATATTGTTGCAAGGTTAAGTCGTTAAAAGGTTTTCGAATAACATAAGGAGCAATATCGGGCATATATTGCGGGTCTATAAGATATTGCCAATAGGCACTATCGACAAATCTCTGGTTTTCTAAGTTGTCAAAAAGTATGTACTTAGGTTGCTCAGAAAACAATGTGGTAAATATTCCATTAATAAGAACAATTGATAAAAGGATAACCAATTTTAATGTAAAATGATGCCTTCTCATAGTAACCTCCACATAACATTAACAAAAGTATAAATAAAAAGGTTGTCCCATCTCGTCCGAAGACTTTTGGGACAACCTTGTATTTTGGTTCGATTTGAACTTACTTAACAATGATAAGCGGGATGAATTTAACATCCTTACCAATTTGCAACTTCAAATTGTAACGTCCATTTTGTAATTCGAGCACAGAAAATTTAAGTTGCGAAGTACCTTTGGAAAGCAGTGCATTACCTAAATCGGTAACCAAATTTCCTTTCAAATCGTAGATTTGAATGTTCATTCCCTGGTTAATTTCGTTTTTCGAGGAAACAAGCAAAGTAAGTTCATTCGATACTGGGAAGGGCGATATTGAAACATAAACGCCGATTGGGAATTCAGCCTCGGCAACTGAACCTGCCTGTTCTCCTTTTCCAGAAAGAGGAATATTTAATGTTGGCTCATTCGATGCATTAGATTGAATTCTTAACAATGCAGAATATTCTATTGCTTCAGTAGGAGTGAAAAGGATACTAATTGTAATAGATTCACCAGGTCCAAGTGTCTTCGGCAATTCGGGGGCTCCCATAATAGAAAAGACATCTGGATTATTAACTAATTGAATACTTGTTATTTCTAAATCGGCTAAACCATTGTTGGTAATATCAACATCACTAACTTTTGAGCTTTGAACAGCAACACTGCCAAAATTAACCTCAGATTTACTTGATGCAATGATTGGAACATTACCAGCAACACCAATTCCATCGAGAGAAACAATCTCTTCGGGAGAATTCTTTGCGTTGGATTTGATTATTACTGAAGAAGTGTAGGACATTGCTTCATCTTTTGGAGAAAAGGAAACCGTTACGGTATATTTTTGATTAGGTTGAATAGTCAATGGTAATGTTGGTGGATTTTGAATATTAAAAACTTGATCGGGGTCAAAATCTCGGTCCACATAGAGTTCATTAATAATCAATGGCTCGTCTCCAATATTGTTTATATCAAAGGTTTGCGTTGCAGTAGTTCCAACAACAACTTCTTGGAAATCAATAGATGTTAAACTTAAAGCAATTTGTGGTCCAATTTTAACTGTTGGTTTGGAAAGCAACCAATCGATTATTTTGTTTACAAAATTATTTCGTTGAGTTGGATTGGCAATTCCTTCGAAACCTGTAGTAAGATAAACCAATCGACTGTAATTATCGTGTTCGACGCGTACTCCACCAATTGCCGATGGATTGTTGTCGTAGTATAGGAATGCTTTTGCTTTGTTTGGATTTGTTACACTTAAGATATCTGTGAAGACAATGTAATATGGATGCGAAGTTTGATTATATTGATTCATTGTTAAATTAATTCCATTACCAATTGGGTCACCAGAAACTCCAGTGGCAGGATACGAAACAACACCTGTAATATTTCCACTTTGATCGGTTGTAACCCTAAGAACAGCGTTTTGTGCTTTATTGATGAAAAGCTTATTCGAAAAGAAGTCTCGCGCGGTTTGAGAACCTTGTGCCCCATAAGAAAAGGAAAGATCAACTTCTGAAGTTAAAAGCAGACTTTTCCCAGCAGATATCATTGCATTCAATGATGCATATAAAGGAGAACTTTCAACATAATATCCGCCTAATACACCTCGTATCCAATAATTAAATCCAAGGACGGCAAGTTCAAAATTGGTCATCGAATAATTACTTAAGATATCGAGAGCGAAGGGTAAAAGGGCAGCATCATTCGAGTATTTAGTATTTGCCAGTATTCCTTGATAAGCAAAAATTGAACTTGAGGTATAAGATGGAGAAATTGTGTAAAAAGCGTATTTTGTATCTTCAGTTAAAGCATAAAAAGCACCAAGGGATTGATCGTATGGAGTTTGAACTCGTGGAACGAAGTCCACAGCAACAACTGCAAATTCTGCTTTGCTTCCACTTTTTAATGTTACGTTAACAGTTTGGGTTTGATTTGGTTGAAGCACTAATTGGTTTGTGCTTAAAGTAGTTTTCCAATTTGCTGGTATATAACTTGCTCCATTATTTAATGCAATATCAACCCGCATTAGTTCATCATTTGGATTTGTAACATTAAAAGCGTAGGTTACTTCACCATTTCTTGGGATTGTAAGGAATGGATTTGGACCAGCAACTTGAACTTTTGCAACTTTAAGATTTTGTGCTGCTTGGAGAACGTCCTTTGTATTATTGTCTTGAATGAAAGCAACAATATAAATTTGTTGAGCTTTCCAGGTGGATTTCATCGTATAAGTGAAATTAAAGGTTTGATTGGAGCCTGCATCTAAATTCAATGTTGTTCCATTGTGGTCGGGGAGCATTGCACGAGCAACCCAATAAAACTCTTTTTCTCCATTTGAACCTGGAGGAGTGGGATAACTTATAAAATATTCAACAACTGCAACTCTTAGTTTTTTGCCAACTAATGATTGAGTTGTGTTAATTGTTACACTTACGCTGCATTGGGTTCCACTACGTGTTTCGGCAACAGTCAATGTAATTGGAGAATTTGTTCCACGATATTTGTCAACTTCAGTTTTGATCGCTACAGTATCGCCAGCAGCACCATCGTACCAGTTTCCAGTTTTAGGGGCTATTTTTCCATTGACACGAACATTTGGAACACCTTGTTGCTCAATTCCATAATAGCGTATTCTTGCTTCATTCATTGGAATGTTTTCTTGATACATCGGGTCATTAGACCCTGGCCACCAAGCATGATAAATTAAAGGGATTACATCATTGAAATTATTTCGTATGAATCGTTGAAATGAAGGATTCTGCGCTGCACAAGGTCCACAACTGGTGTTTGTTGCTTCTTCGATTAATACTTTACGAGGAGAATCTGCTAAAGCAAAAATGCTTGCGAAAAAAAATAATGCAAAAACAAAAGAAGAAAAGAACCTTTTCATAAAGCCTCCATAAATAATTATATTTATAATCTTTTATAAAGACAAAGATTCATTAAAAAAGTTACATTTGAAAAAACAAATTAACAAAAAATTTATAAATACAAAAAAAGGGTCAAGTTTACTATGCTCTTCAAGTCCAAGCTGACCGTTGCTTCCTTCCGGACCTGGCGGGGTTGGGCTTGTCTTGAAAGCATAGGACCTGACCCACTACAAAATTAATAAAAATTTTCTTTTTAATTGCTTATAAAGTTGATTTAAAAACCTGTTTAACAAAAGTTTTTTAAAAAAATTTAAAAATTCCTTAATTTTGTATTTTAAATTTGCGCCACTAGCTCAGTTGGATAGAGCATCAGCCTTCTAAGCTGAGGGTCACAGGTTCGAGTCCTGTGTGGCGCGCATCTACCGAATAATTGTTTTTTTTGTGTCTTTTAAAATAGGAATTTCTCTTTTAATTTCTGTGGGGGTAATAATAATCGGTTTTGTTGATTCTATTTGCCTTAGAGTTTTTCTTGGGCTTGTTTCTACGTAGAATTTATCTCGGGTAACAATTATGTTTTTAATTACCACTTTTTCTTTACTTAAGGAAGGTAATTGTTCATCATTTCGGCGAATTATAATTCCCCCAGCATTTCCAAGAGTGAATCTAAAAAAGTTTTGGGCTTTCCAGACTTTTCGATTATTCGGATAAAGTACTGTCTTTTCTGTTACTCTATTATCAATGACAATATTAATCCACACAGTATCAGTGGCAAGAAACTCTAATTTGATACTATCCTGCGACAATCCTTGTTTGACTGTTGTTTGAGGAACACTTGATGGGGATAAGGAGAAAGTGTCGGTTGTTTTAAGTGTTTCAAGTGGTTTTAGTTCCTCGGGTTCATAAAAGAAAGAGAAATAAATTATTGCTAGAATTGAAAGAAATAGTCCGGCATAAACAAAGTAAAGAACTTTATTTAATTGTTGCGAAGTGTATGGAACTTTTCTTTGATGGTCGGAAAGCAGGACTTGTGAATTTTTTTCTCTTGCATTAATTGTTTTCGATTTGAAAATCGAATCGAGTTGAGGTTTAAGTTCCGAGTAATCAAGGCCAAGAAAATCGATATATTCTTTAATAAATGATTGCATATAGATGCTTGGCAAATAACTAAAAATGCCGTTTTCAATTGCATTCAAGACTGATTCTCGAATTTTTGTAGCTTCGGAAACTTCCTTCAAGGATAAATTTAATTTTTCACGTGTCTGTTTCAATATTTCCGAAATTGTTTCCATTTTTTAATTTATTTTTGCTTCTTCTGAACATCTAATTTACATAAAAATGGGTATTCAAAGGCGTAAGTCCTTTTTTTTATTAATGTTAATTTTGGCGAATTATTCACTTTTTGCCCTGGAAAGTTGGGAGAACAAAATTGATACCACTTTCTTAACATATAAAATAGCCGATAAGCCATTTTATCACATTTCGGGTTTTGAAATACAAAAAAGAACAAAAATCAAGCCAATTCCAATTATTACTTTTTCTGCTGCCTATACGGGTGTTTTTATTCTTCAACATATCGGGCAAACCCAAACAATTTGGAAAAATAAAAGCAGTTTCCACTTTGCCGAAGATGGGGAATATGCACTGTATGTAGATAAAATTGGGCATTTTTATGGGACTTTCCTTTCATCGTATGTTCTTTCGCAATCCTTAATAGAATGTGGCTTCGACTATAATTGGTCTAATATTATTGGTACTGTATTAGGTTTTGGCTATACTGCTTATGTCGAAATTTTGGATGGTTTTGCAAAAGATTGGGGGTTTTCACCATCTGACTTTTATGCTGACATAAGTGGTACAATTTTTTATCTTGGTTATTCATTCTTGCCTTTTTTTCAGAACTTTACACCAAAATTTATGTATTTTCCACCTCGCTGGTTCAATTCCTTTTCCCGAAAACCTTCGACAATGTTTATAGATGATTATAGTGCCCACACTTTTTGGATTAGCTTTAACCTTCAAAATCTTTTGCCTAAAAGCATTGGGAAATATTTACCAAATTGGTTGGAAATTTCATTGGGTTATGCCGTAAGAAATCTTTGCAATCCTCTCGATAGTTCTTTAAAATGTAATCCAGAGGTTTCCGAACCCGTTAGATCATATGTTTGGGGAAATAGAAAATTGATAATAGCTCTTGACTACGATTTAGTTAAATTACTTCCCGATGGAGGGAATTTTTGGAACTGGCTAAAACAATCTTTAAATTATTTTAAACTGCCCAGTCCTGCTATCGAAATTGGTAAACCTGTTCGTTTTTATTTAATATATCCATTCCCAATACGAATTGGTTCAATCAATTTTTAATTCCTTGAATTTTATTAAGTTTGCTTTTTATTTGTATGACTTTGTACAAAATGCACCACGAAATAGGAAAAACCATCTTAAACTATGTTGAGATTGAGCATGTTGATAAATTCAAAAAAGATTTTAATTTCTTTTTTAATCCCAAAATAAGTATTATAATACCGGTTTTTGAAGAAGAAAAATTACTTCCTGGGGTTTTATCTAATTACAAGCCATCAATTTTAAACAAATATTCTGCTGAACTCATTATAAGTGATGGAGGAAGTACAGATAAAACAGTTGAAATTGCGAAAAAGTTCACTTCCAAAGTAGTTGTTCATAAAGCACATTATCGGCAGACGATAGCAGAAGGAAGGAATCGTGGTGCGGAGATTGCATCGGGCAATATTCTTGTTTTTATCAATGGCGATACAGTTCCTTCGGATGTTGAAAAATGGTTTTCGTTTATTTTGGAATGGGAAGAGAACAATCCCAAAGAAATTGCACTTGCTTTTAAGGTTCGTGGCTTTCCTGACGAAGAAAATTGGAAGGACAAATTGTTTTACTTTTTTCATAATAATTATGTTCGATTTTTAAATACAATTGGCTTGGGAATGGGTCGTGGCGAATGCCAAGTAGTTCGCAAAGAATTTTTTTGGAAGGTTGGTGGGTATAATCCAAAGATTTCTGCCGGCGAAGATTTTGATTTGTACCGAAGATTGGCAAAAATTGGTAAAATTCGTTTTGTCGATGAAATTTGTGTTTATGAATCACCTCGGCGATATCGAAAGTATGGGTACATTAGAATTCTTATTCGTTGGCTTTTGAATGGCATTTTTGTTATGCTATTTAACAAATCATTTTCTAACGACTGGGAACCTATAAGATAATTTTGGTGGTAATTTCTTTATGAATAAATTTTTTGGTGTTTGTGTTGGTGCTTCAACTATAACTTTTGTTGAACTTGTTTCGAACTCTACCAAAGATTTTGAAATTAGTAAAGTATATTCTTTTAACCACAATGGTTTACCAAGAGAAGTTTTCGAAAAACAAATTCGTTTATTAAATCCACAAAATTTTCCTGTTGTTGTAACTGGAAGAAAAATAAGGAACATAATTAACCTTCCCAATATCTCCGAAGCCGAGGCAACTGAAATTGCATTTAAATTTCTTTATCCAAATAAAAATGGTATATCAGCAATAGCCTCTTTAGGAAGTGAAACTTTTATTGTTTACATTCTTGATAAAACAGGAAATATTACGGACATTGTAACCCGTAATCAGTGTGCTTCGGGGACTGGAGAGTTTTTTCTTCAGCAAATCAAACGAATGAATATAGGAATTGAAGACTTATCGAAATTTCAAAATAATGTTTCTCCTTTTAAAGTTTCGGGAAGGTGTTCAGTATTTTGTAAATCGGATTGTACTCACGCTTTAAACAAAGGAATTCCAAAAGAAGAAGTTCTCGCTGGTCTTGCATTGATGATGGCTAACAAAGTTGAGGAATTACTTTATAAAGTTCCAAAAGGGAAAGTCTTATTACTTGGAGGGGTTACAAAGAATCAATTATTAATAAAGCATTTACTTCAAAAGGATTTTGAATTTGTTATTCCAAAAGAAGCAACGTATTTCGAAGCTCTTGGTGCTGCAATTAATTGTTTTCAAAATCATAAGTCATTTGGGTTTAACTTTTCGAATTTATTTAAAGAAAAAGAAAGTTCTTTCGTTTTTCATCGACCAATTTACGAATTTCGAGATTTGGTTGAATTCAAAAGTTTCGAACGCGGAGAGGCAAAAGATGGTGATGTTTGTATTATTGGATTAGATGTTGGTTCAACAACGACCAAAGGAGTTATTATTCGAGTCGACGATAATAAAATTCTTGCCTCCTCTTATCTATATACGCACGGTGAACCAATTAGGGCTGCTAAGAAAGTATATTCAGAATTTGCAAAGCAAATCGGCAATAAAAAGATTAAAATAATTGGGCTCGGGACTACTGGTTCAGGGAGACAAGTTACTGGATTACATGCATTAACTCGTGGAATATTTAACGAGATTATAGCTCATGCAACTGCTGCTTTATATTTCGATCCAAAAGTCGACACAATTTTTGAAATTGGAGGACAGGATGCTAAATACACATACCTTGTTAATAAAGTACCAGCAGATTATGCAATGAATGAAGCCTGTTCCGCTGGTACTGGTTCATTTATCGAAGAATCTGCATTTGAATCATTTGGTATAAAGACCGAAGAGATTGAAGAGATAGCACTTCGGGCTAAAAATCCTCCTAATTTCAGTGACCAATGTGCAGCATTTATTAGTTCCGATATTAAGACTGCACAAAATGAGAATCTAAGTCGCGAAGACATTATTGCAGGCCTTGTTTATTCTATATGTTTGAATTACATCAATAGGGTAAAGGGGAACCGTCAAGTTGGTGAAGTTATTTTTATGCAAGGGGGTGTTTGTTATAACAAAGCCATTCCTATTGCAATGGCAGGTTTGCTTGGAAAGAGAATAATAGTTCCACCCGAGCCTGGTTTGATGGGTGCTTTCGGAGTTGCTTTGCAGGTGAAAGAAAAAATTCAACACGGACTTCTCGAACCCCAAGAATTTTCGTTGGAGGAACTTGCCACCAGAGAGGTGGAGTATAAAACACCGTTTGTTTGTATGGGAGGTAAAGAAAAATGCGATTTACGTTGTTCGATTAATAGAATAGTGGTCAATGCAAAAACGTTTCCTTTTGGAGGGGCATGTAATAAGTTCTATAATCTATTGTATAACAAACATTTTATTATTGAAGAATATGATTTTGTGGCTAAAAGAAATGAAATTTTATTTAATAATTCTTCTATTTCTTTCCCAGAAGGAAATGAAACAAGAACGATTGGTTTAAATTTATCTTATCATATATTTACTCTATTACCTTTGTTTTCAAATTTCTTTTCTAAAATTGGCTTTCGTGTTATTTTGCCTGATTATCCTGACCCCAGAGGTTTTGATAGGGAATATACAAGTTTTTGTTACCCTGCCCAAATTTCACTTTGTATGTTTCAAAATCTTTTAGACAAGCAACCCGACATCATTTTTCTTCCGGAAATTTTCGAAATGTGGACTGAGGAAGAAACCCCACAACGTTTAGATTTTAATTCGAGTTGTGTATTTGTTAGTGGAGAACCTTTCTATTTAAAACAAGCATTTAAGGATTATGACCTAAAGGATAAAATTTTAACAAAATATTTGAATTTTGCTAATGGATACGAAGCTGAAAAGCCTAAATTTATAGAAATTGCAAAACAACTTGGGGTGGACGAAGCCAAAGCGACTAAAGCTTTCGAGGAAGCAGTTTTTTGGCAAAATAAATTCCACAGCGAAGTAAAAGAAGAAGGTAAAAAGTTTTTAGAATTTTTGCAAAGTGAACCAAATAAATTTGCTGTTGTTTTGGTTGGAAGACCCTACAACTCCTTTACAAGTTATACAAACAAGGGTGTCCCTCAAAAATTTGCCAGTCGTGGAATTTATATTATCCCTTATGAATTTCTTTCCGTTGATAATTATACCTTAGATGAAAGTCAGTTTTGGGAAGCAGGCAAAAAGATATTGAAAGCTGCAAAGGTTATTCGCAATAACGCACAATTATTCCCTGTTTATTTGACCAATTTTTCTTGTGGTCCCGATTCATTGTTGATTCCTCAGTTTCGACGAATTATTGGTACTAAACCTTCTTTAACTTTAGAATTAGACCAACACACTGCCGATGCTGGAATAAATACCCGTATTGATGCATTTTTGGACATCGTTGAAAATTATCGGGCTGTTCGGAATCAAATTAAAGTCGAAAGGCAAGAGTTTAGGATTGCTGAAATAGAATTTTCTGGAGATGACTCTTATTTTGTTTGTTCAGATGGACGGAAAATTCCACTTCGTAGCAAGGAAATTGATGTATTAATTCCTTCGATGGGAGATTTAGCTGCGCCACTGTTTGCTTCTGCACTTCGAGGTTTGGGGTTTAATGCAAAACCTATGCCCGAAAGTGACCCCGAAATTCTAAAATTAGCGCGTAGTGTTGCAACTGGTAAAGAATGCCTTCCTCTATTATTGTTGGTTGGACATCTGCTAAATTATCTTGAAAATATATGGGATAAGAAGCAAAAAATTGCATATTTTATTGTCCAAGGAGCTGGAAATTGTCGTCTTGGTCAATATCCTGTTTTCATAAGAAATTTAATTAGAGATAAAAAAATACCCGATGTTGCTACTTTAGTTCTAATGAATGAAGATGGTTTTGCAGGTTTAGGAGGTGATTTTGCTCTGCGTGGAATTCAAGCAATTATTACCAGTGATGTTCTAGATGATATTCGTAGTGGTATTATGGCTAACTCATTAGATCCCGAGGAAGGCTTGAAAATTTTTATGGATGAATACAATAAACTTTTAGAATATTTTGAATTTTATCCTAAAAAAATATACAAGG
Organism: Ignavibacteria bacterium; assembly: GCA_037440445.1. Classification (GTDB taxonomy): domain Bacteria; phylum Bacteroidota; class Ignavibacteria; order Kapaibacteriales; family UBA2268; genus Naka2016. Next base: position 65,384 of record JBBIUA010000010.1, on the reverse strand, counting down.
GATTAAAAAATTTTGCAAAAAATATTCAGAAGAAAGTACCAAGTAAAATACCAATAAATAAGTCACGTTATATTGCTCTTGTTGGTGAAATCTATGTCCGTAGGGACCATTTTGCACATAAATATCTTAATCGATATTTTGCTTCTAAAGGTTTTGTTCTTAAAGATGCATATATTAGCGAATGGATATTTTATGTAGATTACCTTTTGAAACTAAAACTTCTCGAGCCAGAAAGCGACTTCCACAAAAAGCTTGAACGATGGACAAGGGTGCTTTTTATGCGAATTGCTGAACATAGGATTAAAAAGATATTATCTACCTCTGGTTATTATGAATATTCAAAAACTCTAATAGAACCAATATTGAACCATAGCAAACATATAATTCCTCTTGAATACAAAGGGGAACCTGGTTTAACTTTGGGTATTGCTTTAAAAGATATTTTGGAGAAGTATTGTGGTGTTGTAAATGTTGGACCTTTTGGATGTATGCCAACACGATTAGCCGAAGCAGTAAGTGTTCCCGAAATGAGAGTCGTAAATAAAATTCAAGCAAGAAAAATGAATGAACCAAATTATGATTTGCCCGATTTCATTGAAAGAGATACAACGTTGCCCTTTTTAACTATTGAAACCGATGGCAATCCTTATCCGCAAGTTATCGAAGCCAAACTTGATTCTTTCGTATTGAAAGCCGAAAGAACTGCAAAAATAATTGAACAAATTAAAATGAATGGAAAATATAAAGGATAAATCTATGGGTTATACTTACAAGCAAAGCGGTGTGGATATTGAAGCAGGAGAAAAAACAGTTGAAAGAATTAGGTCTCTTGTTCGCTCAACTTTCAACGAAAAAGTTTTAAGCGACCTTGGTCTTTTTGGAGGTTTTTACGATGGAAGATTCGAAGAATACCAACATCCTGTCCTTATCTCGAGCACTGACGGAGTTGGAACCAAACTAAAAATTGCATTTTTAATGAATAAACACGATACGATTGGGCAGTGCCTTGTAAACCACTGTGTCAATGATATATTAACCGCTGGAGCCAAACCTCTATTCTTCCTTGATTACTTTGCAACTGGCAAGTTGAATGTTGATGTTGCCTACCTAGTTGTCAGTGGTTTGGTAAAAGCATGTCGCGAAAACAATTGTGCTTTAATTGGAGGGGAAACCGCCGAAATGCCCTCGTTTTATTCCAATGGTGAATATGATTTGTCTGGTACAATCGTTGGAGTTGTAGAAAAGAAAAAGGTTATCGACGGTCGAAATATAAAAAAAGGAGATGTTTTAGTTGGATTGGCTTCCAATGGATTACACACTAATGGCTACTCGCTTGCAAGGAATGTTTTACTAAATAAATTCAAAATAGATGAGTACGTTCCTGAACTTTCCAATTATCTTGGAGAGGAGCTACTTAAAGTCCATAAATCTTACTTAAATATTGTATATCCATTGGTTCAAAAATCCTTGATTAACGGAATTTCTCATATAACTGGAGGTGGAATACTTGGAAATACTCGTAGAATATTACCCCCAAATTTGACTTTACATATTGACTGGGAATCCTGGGAAATACCACCTATTTTTAAACTTATTCAAAAAGTTGGAGAAATTGAAAACGAAGAAATGCGAAGCGTATTCAATCTTGGAATTGGAATGATATTAATTGTTTCAAAGGAAAATTTAGATAAAGTTATAGATGAATTGAAAGAAAAAGTAACCTATTGGATTATTGGGGAGGTGGTTTAATTTTTCTTTAACACGCTTTTAAGTGCCAAATAAAGTAAAATTAAAGTAATAACAATTATCAGAGTTCCCCAAAACCAATTTGGTAAAAGTAGATTTTGAGCAACTATTTCTGTATCGGAGGCGAAAGAAGATTGGTTAACAATTCCACTTGTTGAAAATAAATATCCAATACTCAAATACACACTAATAAAAGCTTGAACTCCAATGATGCGTGAAACAACAACTAAAAAAGTCTCTCTTTGCGTTAAAGTAGTGTAAACTAAAAATAGGGATATAAGCAACAGAAAGAAAACCCCGAAAAAGTTTCTTACCCAGAATATAACACTGAAAATTATGGTTACAGACAATATAAATATCATAAGTTTGGACAATTTCTTTGTAGTTGAAGTTGAAATAAAAAAATAGCCAACTATGGGTGGGAAAAGTGGTCCACTTAGTGCAACAAGTGCTCTACCAAAATTTCCCCAAATGCTTGTATTAGTATGGTAGGCAACACCACTGCCATCATAAAAAATCTCTATTTTGACAACTTCGCCACCTAGCAATAAAGCAGCCAAACTATGCCCAATTTCGTGAAACCATGTACTTAAGATTACAAATGGGTAGATAATTAGTCTTCCAATTGTATGTTGGATTAGCAAAAGATTCAGTAAGAGTAAGAAAATAATGAATTTAGGTTTAGTGGCGAATTTCATTATTCTAATTTGTTAGTTTCTTCTATTAACTTTCGAGCATTTTCAAGAGCGGATTCGGTTACTTTTTCTCCGCTTAATAAACGGGCTATTTCAACAATCTTTTGTTCTTGGTTCAATCTGCTTGCGCGGATAATTGTGTTTTCTCCAGAAAGTTTTTCAACCAAAATTGTATTTTGTCCAGCAGAAGCAATTTGTGGAAGGTGGGTTATAGCAATTACTTGATGGTTCGAAGCCAACTTTTTCATCAATTGAGCAGTTTTAGAAGCAATTTTTCCGCTAATTCCGACATCAATTTCATCGAAAATCATTGTTGGGAATTTGTGCTTCTCTGCTGAAATACTTTTTAAAGCAAGCATAATCCGAGAAAGTTCCCCGCCAGAGGCAATGTTTTCCAAGGGCATTGGCTTAGTGTTGGGGTTTGTTGCTATTAAAAATTCAACTGAATCAATTCCATTTGATAAGAGTCTAAAAAATTGGTTATTGATTTCTGTGCATAAATCTTCAATATTATTACTGGGTGAAATTTCTTGATATGTTTGGACCTCAAAAATAATATTTTTCATTCCCAATTCGTTGAGTATCTCTGGGATTTTGTTCACTAAAATCGCAATACCTTTTTGTCGTTTTTGGTGAAGTTCTTGTGCCACCTTTGATATTTCTTCTTTCAACTTAATTATTTCTTTTTCCTTATCCTGTATTAATTTTTCGGTGTTGTTTGTGCTTTGAATTATTTTTTCTAACTTCTCTTTTTCAATAAATATGTTTTCGTAACTAATATATTTTTTTTCAAGGTATTTTAAATCGGAAATCCTACGACGAAGATTTTCAATGTATTCAGGTTCAAAATTAATTTCTTCGTTCCTTTTTGAAATATCTTTTGAAATCTCTGAAAGAGTTTCGATAATTCCTTCAATTTGATTCAAATAGGTTAATAATGTTTCGTCGTAGCGAGCCAAAGTATTTAGTTTCTTGGAGATTGACGAAAGTATGTCGATAACAGAAGTTTTGGATTTGTAAAGTTTCTCGTAAATTTCTTCGAGACCGTTTATTAATAACTCAAAATTTTCAAGTTTTTTTAGTTCGTTTTCAATTCTTTGAAGTTCATTGGGTTGTGGATTTATCCTTATTATTTCATTCAGTTCATATTCAAAGATTTCTTTGTCTTGGGAATATTTTTTAAAGTCATCTTTTAGGTTTTGGATTTCTTCAATTTGAACTTCGAGTTCTCTTTTCAATTTTGAATAAATTTCTAATAATGTTTTTGTATCAGAAAGGCTATCAATTAAATTTAATTGGAATTTTGGCGAAAGCAATTGTTGGTGGGAATGTTGACCGTGAAAATCAACAAGATAAGTTCCAATCTCTCTAACTTTGTTCAATGGCATAGGCGAATCGTTGACAAAACATCGGGATTGTCCTTTTGAAGAAATCTCCCGGCGGAGTATCAAAGTATCTTTAGTTTCTTCCTCAAATTCATCCAGGAACAATTTGAAAAGTTCTGGGTTGTCTATTGTAAAGATTGCTTCGACAATTGCTTTGTTTGTGCCACTTTTGACTAATTCTGGTGAAGTTCTTTCTCCAAGTGTGGTCATCAAGGCGTCGATGATGATTGATTTGCCAGCCCCTGTTTCACCAAGGATAATGTTTAAGCCTGCCTCGAAATCTATTGAAATTTCATCTATTAGTGCGAAATTTTTTATGTAAAGGCTTTGAAGCATAATACTTTATTTGTTTTAAGTAATTTGCAAATTTAACAAAATCACTATTTGCCGATGGCTTTTTCGTTTTTCTTTCGAGATTATTTTATTTTGGAACGCTTAGCAGATTTGCTTTCCAAGGATTTTATTTCAAACCCAGAAATAAAGATTTGGGGTGCTGGTTGTGCTCTAGGGCAGGAACCTTTTACTTTGGCCATATTGCTTTCAGAAAAATTGGGTTATTTTACTTTTAAAAGAGTTAAAATCGTTGCTACAGATATCGATGAATTAGGTGAGTACGAAAAAACCATAACAAAAGGTGAGTATCCTTATCAGGATTTAGTTCGTATCCCCAATGAATATTTTCAGAAGTATTTTCAAAAAGTTGATGAAAATAGGTATAAAATTATCGATGAGATATTGAAAAGGGTTATTTTTCGCAAACATAATTTGCTTGATTACAACCCAATTGATACTGGCTTCGCTTCAATTGTTTGCAAAAATGTACTTCTCCATTTCTCTCCCGATGAAAGAATGCGTGTCCTTCAAATGTTTTACGATTCCTTACTTCCAGAAGGATACTTAGCCATGGAACAGACCCAAAAGATTCCAAACGAACTAACTAAATTATTTCGCCTTGTTTCGAACGATGTAAATATTTATCAAAAGGTAATATGAGGATTTTCAAATTGCCTACACATCCAACAAAGTATTCCTGTAATATGTACTATATTCTTGGGGATTGGAATAAGTTAGATGATTTAAACACTTTAATTGATGCTGGAATTGATGATTTTGCTATCACTGAAATTGATAAGATTTCAACTGGGGTTGGACAAAAAAAAGTTGCTCAAATAATAATTACACACGAGCACTTCGACCATAAAGGTGGATTAAAATTTTTAAAACCGAGATATTCCCCAAAAATTTTTGCATATAATTCTGGAGATTTAGTTGACATACAAGTTTATGATGGAATGAAAATAAGAGTTGGCGATACTGAGGGAATAATTTTGCATACACCTGGTCACTCTTCCGATTCGATAAGTCTTTATGTTCCATCCCAGGGTGTAATTACTCAATAATTTTTGCCTTTACAAATTCATTCAAAAAGAGAAACATATACACTAAGTTATTACGAGACATTAAAAAAGTTAAGTGGTCTCGATTTTAAAGATATTTACCCTGGTCATGGTGACCCAATTTTAGGTATTGGTAAGGAACTTGTAGAAAATGCATTCAATGTTGTGTGTAACGCAAAAATTATTGAGTAGAATTCGAATCCATTTCATTGTTGTTTTTTATTTCAAAATCAATTTTCAAAGTAACGTCTTCTGTTTTTGTCTTTTCCTCAATAAATGATTTAATTTCCATTAGATTTGGTAATTCTTGTAATGAATTTAACCCAAATAGTTTAAGAAATTCAACAGTGGTACCGAACTGAAAGGGTCTACCAGGTGAATCTTTGCGTCCAACCACCTGAATCAATCCTTTTTCGAGTAAAGAGTTAACAATTTCGCTTGAATTAGTTCCACGAATTTCTTCTATTTCGGGTTTTGTGATTGGTTGCTGATATGCAATAATAGCCAGGGTTTCGAGCATAGCCTTGCTTAATCGTTTTTTATTTTTGAACGAAGGTAACAAACTCAAAATTTTTCCATATTCTGGTAGCGTTGCGAATGTATAACTTCCTGCAACTTCATATATGTTATAAGGTCTTTGAGTTTTAAGCAAATCTTCTTTTATTTCTTCGATAAGTGATTGAACATATTCATCAAAGTTTTCAATTTTTAGGTCAAAATTTTGATTATTTCCAATTTCAAATATTGCATTATTGAAATTGTTTTCAATGAAATCGACAATTTTTTCTAATGAAATAGGCTCTTCAGAAGAGAAAATAAGGACTTCTATGATATGTTTTTGTTCTTCTTTTTCAAGTTTAAAAAAATGATTGTTCATACCTTAATTGTTCATTATGTTTGATGTTGAAAAAAGAAATATATCGTGTTCTAGGTCCGATTGATATGCGTAAATCTTTTTTTGTTTTACAAGCTCTAAGACCGCAACAAAAAACAAAATTTTGTATTGCAAAGAGTGACCACTACAAATTTTCTTAAATGAAATTTGCTTTTCTTTCTTCATTAAACTTGTTATATGTTCTATTGCATCTTCAATTTTGAGTTCGTTTAACTTAATTTCACGAATGGAATCATTTTGTTTGTTAATTAAATTGTAAAATGCTTTGGCAAGTTCCATAACATTTGTTGGTCGATAAGTTTTCAATTTCGAGGAAAATTCTTGAATTTCGCTTTCGAATAAATCTCGGAAATAGTAATATTGGTTTTCTATAATTTTTTTATGTAGAAATTGGCTTACTTCCTTAAAAATCTGATATTCAATTAATCTATCCACAAGTTGCTTTCTTGGGTCTACATCTGCCTCTGGTTGGGTATTTATCTCTTTTGGAAGAAGCATTTTTGCTTTTATTTCCATTAAAGTAGCAGCCATAACCAGAAACTCGCTCGCTATTTCTATTTCGAGACTTTGCATTAATCTAATATAATTAAGAAATTCATCTGTAATTCGAGCAATAGGAATGTCGTAAATATTTATTTCATCCCTTTTAATAAAGTAAAGTAATAAATCTAAAGGACCTTCGAAAATTGGTAAAACTATTTTAAACATTTCGTTTCCTCGTAACTTCAAATTTACTAAATCAGTAACTAATTTTTTTTGTTTACATGTTTAATTTTTTTTGTAAATTAGTTTATTAACAAAGTTGATAAAATGAAGAAATTATTTCTTTGTTTATTGTTTTTTGTCGCAACTGCTTTTGTTGTTGCTGTGGATACGTATATTGAAAAATTAAATGCAACCTCTAACGGGAAGTACATTACTATCGAGTTCAAAACATCTACCGAAAAAAATATTTTATTGTTTGAAGTTGAACGCTCTGTAAATAACGGTTCATTTAAAAAAATTGCAACAATTTATGCTAAAGGTTATCCAACAACATATAAATACATAGACCAAGAAGCATTTCTTAAGGATTCCGAAGGCGAAAAAGTCTCCTCGAATTCTTATTCCTACCGAATTAAGATAGTTTTCAAGGATGGTAGTTCATTGTATTCTAATATTGTTAATGTCGAGCACAAAGTCAACGGCTTTTACCGTTCTTGGGGAATGATAAAAGAAATGTTCAAATAGGCATTCTACAATGTCCTATAAATCCTTTTTCTTTTTTTCTTTTTTTATTTTTTTCGTTGGAAATGCTATCCTTTCCCAAGAGGAAACAAAGTGTTTGACTTTTCCTATTCGGCAGAATAAAAAATTAAGCGAGAATGTTCTTTCTACAATTTATTTTGATTCAACAGGAAGACCAAAGAATCAAACTTATGCTATTTCAAGTTCTGGTTTGTTTGTTGTTCATTATGACACAACAGGAGAGAATCGGGTTCCTCCCCAAGATAAAGACAAAAATGGTATTCCCGATTATGTCGATTCAGCCCTTTTTTACTTGGACTATGCCTTTTCGGCATATACTCAAATGGGCTTCGACGCTCCGCCAACTGATAGCGGGCGAGGCGGTTCAGATGCTTATGATTTTTATCTTTGGGAAATTGGAAATGGATTTTATGATGAAGTTGCTTATGGATGGACTGTTCCAGATTTGCAAATAAAGACTTCTGGTATATATGATAAGTTTGCTTGCTATTCTATAATTGATAACAATTTTAGCCAATTTGATTCAACTTTTTTTACCAATGGGATTAAAAGACCAACTTATAGGGAAACCGAATTCCTTGGTTTAAAAATAACATTGGCCCATGAACTCCATCATTTATTTCAATTTGGTTATGGCGACCCGCTTTTCCCATCTTTTAACGAAATGACAAGTACATTTATGGAATGGCGACTACATCCCGAAACAAAAGATTATTTACAATTTGTTAGAAGTTTATTTAGCGATTTTCAAAAGTACGTTCTTTCGGACCAAACATACTATGTTGGATATAGATATGCAATTTTTTTGCAATATCTTTATTTGATTTTTGGGGATTTTCCAATTGTTGAACTTTGGCGAAACATAGGAAGAGGAAACTCTGCTTTGCTTTCTTTAGATTTATCATTGAAATCTGTTGAAAGTTCTCTTTCAAAGGCTTTGGCAAATTTTTTACCTTACATCTATTACTCTGGAAGCAACACTCGTGCGTTTTCTCTTCCAAATGCTGAATTATTTCCTTCAATTAATTTTTATAAAGATTTGAATTACACTGGAACAACAATTTCAACCCAATATTTAAGACCTCTGGAAATTATGCCTTTACGGTTCACTTTTCCAGCATCCAATTTTGAGACACTTGGGGACACGCTTGTAGTTCTTCTTGCAAACATTGATTCCCAATCAGCAATTAATCAAATAAAAGATTCATCTAGGGAATGCACAATTATTCTTTCGGAGAATCCATTGGGCGATGACATTCGGCTCTACCCAAAAGAACTATATTATTCTTTTAAGGGAAATCGAAATTTAATTGCCGATTCTTTATTTTTGACTCTTGGTTTCAAAACAATCGCAAAAGAATTTGTTTTTCCTAACCCATGCAATATTAGGCGAGACCAAATTAATTTCCCAGTTCCAAAAGAAGCACCAGTACAGGGAAAAGTTGAATTGAAGATTTTTAATTCAGATTTTATGGAAATTGCATTGCCTTCAAATTCGTATGATATTTCGATTGTAAATAAGACCAGAGTAGTTCACTTCGATAAGTTTCCAATAAATTTGCCTACCGGTATCTATTTCTTCAAGGTTTCATACAGAAATCACGAAATATTTGGAAAGTTCACATTGATTGAATAATCTTCCATTGCTTTTTATACCCCCAAATAAACTCTACTTTTACTAATTTTGAATTTTATATTGGTGTTGAAATGATAAGTCTTAATGTTAATGTTGACCATATTGCAACAATCCGACAAGCAAGAGGTGGAACTGAACCTGACCCTGTTGCCGCAGCAATAATTTGCGAACTGGCTGGAGCCCGAGGTATTGTTTGCCATCTTCGAGAGGACCGTCGTCACATTCAAGACAGAGATGTCGAATTGCTTCGTCGAGTTGTGTCTACAAAACTTGACCTTGAAATGGCTGCCGTCGATGAAATAATTCAAATTGCATTGAAAATCAAACCCGATATGGTTACAATAGTACCTGAGAAAAGAATGGAACTTACGACAGAGGGTGGTTTAAATGTTGCAAAGGATGTTCCAAGGTATGAAGAATTAGTTAAGGTTATGCATAATGCTGGAATTGAAGTTAGTTTTTTTATTGAACCAGAGTTTGAGCAGATTGATGCTGCTTTGAAAACTGGTGCCGATATTGTTGAACTTCATACCGGGGTGTACGCAAATTTGAAAAAGGAAAAAGAGATTAATAATGAATTAAGAAGAATAAAGGAAGCCGCTAAATATGCAAAATCAAATGGCTTAAAAGTTGCTGCAGGACACGGATTGAATTATATAAATGTTGTTCCAATCAGTAAAATCGATTTCATTGATGAACTTAGCATTGGTCATTCGATAATTTCTCGGGCTGCATTTGTGGGACTTGAAAAAGCAGTAAAGGAAATGATAGAACTAATCACATCGGCTACCGTACGTGGGTGACAATTGATGTGTGGCATTGCTGGTATTCTGTCGTTCAATGAAAGTCGTCACAAGTCGAACGTATGTTTCCCCATTTTAAATAAAATGGCAAATTCGATTGCCCACCGGGGTCCTGATAGCGACGGTGTATGGATATCACCTTCCAATAATTGTGGTTTTGCTTTTCGACGACTTTCAATTATTGATTTATCTCCTGCAGGGAATCAACCGATGTCTACTGCAGATGGTTCTGTTACTATCGTTTTTAATGGCGAGATATACAACTATCTTGAATTACGCGAAAAGTTGTTGAAAAAAGGTTATAGTTTTCGTTCAAGGACTGATACAGAAGTTATTCTCTATGGATATAAAGAATGGGGTCTTGATGTTGTCAAAAAAATTTCTGGAATGTTTGCTTTTGTTTTATGGGATGAAACAAAACATTTGTTATTTGGTGCTCGCGACCGAATCGGCAAAAAACCTTTGTACTATTATTTAGATAATGAAAAATTTATTTTTGCTTCGGAAATAAAAGCGATATTCGAGCATCCTTCTGTTTCGAAAAAACTTAATATATATGAAATACCAGATTACTTGAATTTTGGGGCAAGTTCCAATAATTCCACTTTGTTTGAAAATATTAGGAAAATACCTCCAGCACATTATTTTGTCTTAATGAAAGACAATCCAGAAATATTTGTTGAAAGATATTGGAACCCCTTTGTAAAAGGACCTAATCATAGAATTTCCGAAGAAGAAGCAACTACCGAAATAATTCGACTTTTGAGAAAAGCAATTAAAGATAGAATGATGAGCGATGTTCCGTTCGGAGTTTTTCTAAGCGGAGGTATAGATTCGAGCTTGAATGTTGCTTTGATGGCGGAACTGATGGATAGACAAGTAGATACATTCACTATAGGATTTAAAGAGCTTGAAAAGTACAACGAGTTGCAGTATGCTAGAAAAGTTGTTGAGGTTTTTCGGACAAATCATCATGAAATCTTAATTGACCAAAAAGATGCTTTTGAAGTAATTCAAGAGCTCGTTTGGTACGAAGATGAACCAAACGCCGATCCTGTTTGTATCCCAATATTTTTTTTAAGTAAGTTGACAAGGGATTCTGGGACAATTGTAGTTCAGGTTGGCGAAGGAAGCGACGAGCAATTTGTTGGTTACAACTGGTTACTTCGAGATTATAGATTTTACGAAACTATTTGGAAGAATTTCAACAAATTACCAAAAGGAATAAAAAGGTTAGTATACTTTTGTTCAAAACCACTTTTTTCGAATTTTCAACAGTTTTTGCCGCTTGAGTTAATTCGTAGAAGTGCATTTAATGAAGAATATTACTGGAGTGGAATTTCAATTTTTCCCCCAGTTGAAATGGAGTTTTTGTTTAAAAAAGAATTTAGTTATTTATTCGTAGAACCTTGGAGATATATTTCGAACTTATTTGAGGAAGCATTAGTATTAAGTGAAGGTAAGTTCGATTTTTTGAAATGGGTTACTTTTGTGGAAATCTCACAAAGGCTTGCGGAGTTGCTTTTGATGAGGATTGATAAAATGGGTATGGCAAATAGTATCGAAGCACGAGTTCCATTTCTTGATCATCAAATTGTGGAATTCACTATGTCTTTGCCTCCAAAAATTAAGGTTCCAGATGGAAAAACAACAAAGTATCTTTTGAAAAAAGCAGTAGAAGGAATTTTGCCACACGAAATAATTTATAGAAAAAAACAAGGTTTTTGGGCACCAATAAACGAATGGCTTCAAAATCAATGGTTTGATTTTACTCTTGCTACCTTGAATAATTCCAATTTGCTGAAAAAATTGTTGAATATGGAATATGTTAATTTTATTTTGAATCAACATCGAGAAGGGAAAGGCAAATATGGCTTTCGTATTTTTACTTTATTAAACTTGGCTTTGTGGTATAACAAATTCTTCGAAAATCAATCACTTGACTAAAGTATTCTTTTAATCCAATCGAGAAAAATTAATAAGGAATCTGGGAAAAACAATATTGTAAAAATTAATCCCCAAACTGCTCCCCAAAAGTGTGCTTCGTGGTTAATATTCGATTCCTTTTTTGAAGCATAAATGCAATAGAACAAGTATAAAAGAGCGAACAATGGAGATGGTATTCCCAAGGGAAAAAAGAAGATATAAATTCTTGAAGTTGGGTAGAACATAATGTAACTAAAAATAACACCAGAAATTGCTCCTGAGGCACCAAGAGAATAATAATATGGATTATGACGATATTTAATCAAAGAAGGCAAAGAAGCTACTATTCCAGAAGTTAAAAAAAGGAGAGCGAACGGGATACTTCCAATTGTTAATTCAAGTTGAGGGGCAAAGAAATAAAAAGTAAGAAGGTTGAATAAAAGGTGAATTAAGTCATAATGAACAAAAATACTTGTGAATAATTGGTAATATCTTTTTCGATGGACTACTGAATATGGATTTAAAGAAAGTTTGCCAAGAAGAATTTCGAATTTGAAAAGTAGTAAAATTCCACTTAAGGCAATTAAAAGTAAGAAAAGTAATGAGAAGGGAGAATCAACAATCCTCATAAACCTTAACTAAATTTAACATCGATGCAAATTTCTGTGCATAATTCTTCTTGATTCTATTATTTTTTCCTCCTCGGGTAAGGAATTCAACCTTTGGTTTAAGTCCTTATCATTTTCGGCAAGTAAAATGTTAGTATAATAATCGATAACTTCTTTAGGGAAGATACCTTCTCGTTCGTAATGGTGCCGTTTTAGTAGGAGTTTTTCAGCAGATTCGACGCAACTTCTGCTAAGTGTATCAAGGTCTTTTTCTTGGAGGGTATTAGGGTCTTCCGAAACATTATATTTTCGAGCAATTTCTAATGAGCGTTCACCATTTGTCAAACCCCACTGAGTTGCAAGAGCAAGCCCGGCGAGCAAAAGATGTATGAAAGCACTACCATCTGGGCTTCGAAACTCAACGGTTTGGCGACTTTCAATAAAATGGAATGGTTCTTTCTGTTGTGGATTGATTTTCATTGCAAGATTATTGGTTTTGCTCCAAGCCAAAGGGATTCGGATTAGTGAATGACGGTTAGAATAACTCCAACAGACCTTTGTTGGGGCCTCTTGTCCTGGAACTAAACGTAGATAAGATGCGATAACTGTATTGCCAAAGGCAGTAAGGCTTGGTGCATAATGACAGAGCCCACCAATGAGCATAAGGGCTTCTTTAGAAAGTTCTCCGTTAGTATCGACCATAATGTTTTTGTTATTAGATGTTAGTGCTAAATGAAAATGCAAACCATTGCCAGCGTGTCCAGGTTCAATTTTTGGAAAAAATGAAGCAATACAGTTGTTTTGATAAGCTGCATTTCGAATTATCCAAGTGGAAATGACTAAATAATTTGCAATGTCTTCAATATCAGAAAGTTGAAATTCAATTTCAAGTTGTTCCGCGGTTTTGCCATTTAACTCAGGGATTTCGCTTTGAAGACTTTCGATGTAACCAACTTCGTTGTGACAATACTTAACCGACCCAGTAAGTTCGGCAATTGAAGAGGCGATTTCATTTAAGATTGCTGTAGTTTTTGCAAAAGGTGGACTTGCATGGTATCCCCTTTGCTTTGGAAGCATATACATTTTTCGTGGTTGGTCAAAGATTAAATAGAATTCAAGTTCACCAAGTGCTTTTAAATCAAATCCAGTAGTATTAATGAGAAGTTGGTGGGCTTTGTGTAAAATATTATCCGGTGTGTAGTCAGCTGGATTTCCCTCGTTATCGAAAAATCGACAAATAAAATCTAAACTTTTTTTGTCATATGGGTTAATAAATGCAGTTTTATAAAGGGGAACAACGTAAAGGTCGGATTTACCTGTTGGAACAATACCTTGGAATAAAGAAGAACCATCAACTCTTTCACCGTCGGATAAAATAGCTTCAACTTGGTAAATGCTTTGGATTGGAATTTGCATCTGTCTTAATCTTCCGTCAATTGCAACATAATGGAGGGTTATTCTTTCAAGTTCCATTTGTTTAATTATTTTAATAAAGTCAGAGCGAGTAAACTCTTCTTTTGGTTTATCTGTCAGAATTTGAATTGGATTTTTGACACCAAAATGATAAATTGAATTTTGCATAACCATCAGAGTTTTGTTTTCAATAAAAAATGCAAGTTAAAAATTTTGTTTAATTATCAGTAAGAAGAAAAAAATGAATGTGTTGGATATTCGTGAGTTTTGTTTTAGTTTGCCTTTTGTTGAAGAAAATTTCCCATTCGACGAAGAGACACTCGTCTTTAAAGTTATGGACAAGATGTTTTTATTAGTAGATTTAGTTTCGGTTCCATTGAAAGTCAGTTTGAAGGCAACCCAAGAAGAAGCCATTCGATTAAAAGACGAATATTATTTTATTCAACCAGGTTATCATTTAAACAAAAAGTACTGGTTGACAGTTGAACTTGTTGACAATATCCCAAATGATTTTGTTTATGAATTAATAAGAAAATCGTATGTAGAAGTAGTTAAAAAATTACCAAAGTATAAACAAGAGTTGGTTTTTAGTGAATTAAACTATGGAAAACAATAAAGAGATTTTGGCGGAAAAAATTCAGCAATATCTTGGGTGGAAAGTCAACCCATATAAGATAAATATAGTAACCGATACTACAGACTGGATGCGGATAAATCGAGGGGATATTATACGGTTGAATTGTGGAGATTATCTTATTCGTGGAAATATGCGTGAGCCGAGATTTGGAATCGATGACCAACCTAAGTATTGGGTTTTTAGTGCAGTTGATTTGAAAGATGGTAGCGAAAAAATACTAAAAATGGTTTTTCACGAGGAATTCTATGTTCATATTGGTTTCTTGCGAATTCGTTGCTATCGAAACCCTCAAAAGGAAGGTGAAGTTTTAAATTTAGTTCGTGGCGATAACCGATTTATGCAAGGTTTTATTTGCTACGATGAAAAGGGAAATGCCGTACGCATTATAGATTATATTCGAGGTAAATCCTTTTTTCAATATATTCCGATGCTGGATAGGAAAACTCATCATGAGTATTTTTATGAAGATTTGCCAAAGATTTTGTGGAAACTACTCGATTCATTTAAAGCCATTCAGTTTTTACATAAAAATAAATTTTGTCATGGTGATATTCGCAACGACCACATTATTGTCGAGACAGAAACTGGAAATTATCGATGGATTGATTTTGATTTGATGCAGGATGTCTCGGATTTTGACCTCTGGAGTTGTGGTAACATTGTTTCGTATGCAGTAGCAAAAGGACTAAAGACATTCGACCAAGTTATCAAAGGAAATGAATTTCCAACGGAAGTAAAAAATAGTTTAACACCAGAGGATGCTTCGGCTTTTTATAATTATCGAATTATGAATTTAGCAAAGTTATATCCTTATATTCCAATAAAATTGTCGAAAATACTTCTTCATTTTACGATAAAGCCAATTTCATATTATGGAAGCCTGGATGAGTTTATCGAAGATTATTCCGAGATGCTCGATAAAGAATTCCCTTTGAATAATGTTAATGAAATGGAAAAGGCAAAACAATGAAAGCGATAATTATTGGTGGTGGAAAAGGCTGTTATGCTATTCTAAAACTCATTCAAGAGAGACATATCAAAGAATTAAACATAGAAGTCATTGCCGTAGTCGATATTAACCCAAATGCCGAAGGAGCCCTTTATGCAAAAGAACTTGGTTTAATGGTATTCGAGGATTATCGTAAAGCATTAGAACTTCCGGGAATTGAAGTTGTAATTGAACTTACCGGAGACGATGCCTTTGTTAAGAAATTGAAAGAAGAACTAAATCCAGAGATTAAACTTATTGAGCATACTATAGCCCACATTTTCTGGGATTTAATGTTTGCTTACGAAGAACTTGACAAAAAGATCCATACACTTGAAACTCTTGAAAGAATTGTAGAAGATGATAATTTCTTCTTGAAATCCATTTTCGATAGTTTTCAGGATTTAACAGTAGTAATGAGTTTAGACCAAACAATAACTAGAGCAAACAAAGCATTTTGCGAATTTATTGGAACTGAAGAAAGTAAAATAATTGGACAAAAATGTTACCAAGTTCTTGAAATTGCCGAAATAAATTGCGACAAAAATGGATTACTAGAAATTATTAGTTACATCTGCGAAACAAAAAAACCACATATTATGATTCATACAACCCCCCCACCAAACGAAACCTATTGGGAAGTCACTCGTGCCCCAATTTTTGATTCAAAAGGTAATGTTCGATACATTCTTTCGAATTGGCATAGAATTACTGAATTAGTTTACTTGAAAAGAGAGGTAGAAAGTCTTGAGCAAAAGTTGAAAAGTTTTATTAATAATGCCCAGGATTGGATAAGTATGAAAAATTTAAATGGTCAATATATTTTAGTAAATCCTGTAATTGCTAAAGCCTTCAATTTAAAACCCGAGGATTTTATCGGGAAAACTCCCGAGGAAGTGCTTCCTTCGAATATTGCCAAGACTGTTAGATTACACGATTCCGAAGTTTTGCGTACTGGGAAACCTCGTATGTACGACGAATCCATTAATATTAATGGTGAAGAACATCATTTTCGTATGCTTCGGTTTCCTTTGACAGATTATAGTGGAAAGATTATAGGAACTTGCACGATTGGTAGGGATGCAACCAACGAAATCCAACTAATGGAAAAGTTGATTCAAAGTGAGAAACTTGCTGCCTTGGGTAAACTTGCTGCTGGAGTTGCGCACGAAATTAATAATCCTTTGACAGGTATTTTGTCCTTTGCTGAAAGTATCTCAGAAGAACTTGAAAACGATGACCCACTTCAAGAGGATATAAAAGTTATAATCAGGGAAACACTTCGATGCAGAGATATTGTTCGCAATTTACTTGATTTTGCAAAACAATATACCCCACGCTTTGAAACTGTCGACCCAAATGTAATTATTAAGCAGGCTCTTGATTTGGTTCATCGATTGCCACAATTTAAAGATATTGAATTCAAGGTTTACTTAGATGAAAAGATACCAAAAATTAAAGCCGATTCTAAGCAAATCCAACAAGTTATTTTAAACTTTTTGATTAACGCAGCAGAAGCTATGAAACACAAGGGTAGTATTACTATATCGAGTGAATATTACCGTCAACAAAAGAAATGTATTATTTCAGTTGAAGATACTGGACCAGGAATCCCCGAAAATCTAATGGACAAAATTTTCGAGCCGTTTTTTTCTACAAAAAGTACAAGCGGTCTGGGGCTTGCAGTATCGTGGGGAATTGTTGAACGACATCATGGAACAATTGAAGTTGATACGGCTCCATCGGGTGGGGCAGTATTTAAAATAGTTTTACCTGCATTTTTCGAACAAGAAGTTTCACAAAATTAATCATATAAATGAAAAATGAAAAAGTTAAAATAATTGTAGTTGATGATGAGCAAATTGTTCTGGATAGTATAAAAAGATTACTTAAGAAAGAAGAAAACCTCGAAATTCACACTGCTCTTTCCGCTGTCGAGGCTTTGGAATCAATGAAAAATATTCATCCACAAATAATTTTAACCGATCTAATGATGCCCGAAATGGATGGTTTAGAGTTTTTACGAAAAGTTAAAGAATTTGATAAAAAAATTTTGGTTATTATGATTACTGGCTATGCCACGATAAATACTGCTTTACAAGCAATGCAATTAGGAGCATTCGATTATATTGCTAAACCTTTTACCCGTGAGGAACTTCGGCGTGTGATCGAGCGTGCGGCAGCTCTTGTTCAGTCTCTTGTTCCAAACAACATTAAAGTGCCTTTCCAGAATGAAATTATTAGCAACATTAAAGGGGTTGGGCAATACTCTTGGATGATGATGAACGACGAGGGTCTTGTTGTTCTTGGGGTAGAAAGAGCCCTTTTGTTTTCTTTCGGTAAGATTCAAACAATTTATTTACCCTCGGTTGGGGACGAAGTAAGACAGGGAAGTGTTTACTTTCAGATTTTCTCTTCCGATCTAAGAACTCAAGCCATTCTTTCTCCTTTAAGTGGAACAGTTGTGGAAGTTAACAACGCTGTTTTAAAAAATCCAGATATTGCTTTGCAAGACCCGTATGGCGAGGGTTGGTTAATCAAGATTAAACCTTCGAACTTTGAATCTGATATGAAAACTTTGGATTTATTGTAGTATTTTGTGATGGTTGAAGCTAATCTTTATGAAAAAGTAGATGATAATACTGTTAAATGCTATCTCTGCAGTCATTATTGCAAAATTAAAGATGGATATGGTGGTATATGCAGGGTTCGCTTCAATAAAGGAGGTAAACTTTTTTCCTATACTTATGGCAAAGTCGACGGCGTTGCGATTGATCCAATAGAAAAAAAACCTTTTTTTCATTTTAAACCAAAAACTAGGGTACTTTCTTTTGGAACTCCTGGTTGCAATTTTAAATGTGCTAACTGCCAAAATAGTTACCTTTCGCAATCAATTAAACTTAAACCTGAAAATTTATTGAATAGTAGAGTAGTTTCTCCTATTGAAATAGTTAAAATCGCAGAAGGATACAAAGTAGATGGGATATCCTACACATATTCCGAACCGACAATATTTTTTGAATATGCTAGGGATATCATAAACATTTGTCGGCGTAATGACAATACAAAGAATTTATTCCATATTTTCGTTTCTAACGGATACTTCACACCAGAAATGCTAAAAATTGTTCAAGAGGAAAATCTTCTTGATGCAATAAATATTGATTTAAAATTTTTTGACGATCAAAAATATTTAAAGATTACTGGGGGACATTTAAAACCAGTTCTTGAAAATATTGAGCGAGTGTTTTCAATGGGAATTCATATTGAGGTCATTAATTTAGTTATTCCAGGTGAAAATGACACTGATATATGTTTTGAGCAAATTTCAAAATTTATTTCTTCAGTTTCAAAAGATATTCCATTGCACTTTAGCAGATTTTATCCACACTACAAAATGACAAACAAACCACCCACCCCATATTCCACATTGATTCGTGCTCGCGAAATTGCAAAATCTTATGGATTAAATTTTGTTTACATAGGAAATACAGACATTCCTGATGTGGAAAATACTTACTGTCCCATTTGTAATTTTCTCGTTGTTGAACGTCAAAGATATTTTACAAAGGTCAATTACAAAGTTGAAAAGGATGGAGCAAAATGTCCAAATTGCTTAAGTTCTTTAAAGATAATTACCTGAGGTTCCTCATATTAATATTTATTTTCCTATTCCTTCATTATAAATCCCAAAGCCAGTGGCCTTCGATGAGGACTGATGCCGACAGCCTTGTTAGGCTTGGTAGCGACTATATTTATAACCTGGAGTTCGATAAAGCGGAGGATTGCTTTCGCGAGGTTATTAATCGGTATCCTGGGCTTCCTGCGGGTTATTTTTTGAATGCAATGGTGGATTGGTGGAAAATTGCAGTTTATCGTAATTCTCGCGATTATGACTTATCGTTTCTCGACAAGATTCAAAAAGTAATTGACCTTTGCGATAAAATACTTGATACAAATGAATTTGAACTAAGCGCCTTGTTTTTTAAAGGTGGGGCTTTGGGATATCGGGGAAGATTTTTTGTAGTTCGCGAGAATTGGTTCCGTGCAGCAACCGACGGTTATGCTGCTTACAAAATTCTATTAAAATGTCTTGAAATTGCACCAAATAATTACGACATTATGCTTGGAACTGGGATTTATAATTACTTTGCCAAGGTTTTACCGGAGCAATATCCAGTAATTAAACCTTTGATGCTTTTTGTTCATAAAGGTGACAAAAAACTTGGAATTTTGCAATTGCAGGCTTCGAGCAAGTATGCCCGATATGCCTCGACTGAAGCCAAGTTTGTTTTGTTGCAAATCTTTTATGATTTCGAAAAAGACTTTTTGTCCGCGATTGAAATTGCTCGCGACCTTGTTGACCGTTATCCAAATAATCCTGTTTTTCAGCGTTATCTTGGACGTTGTTTAGTATCTTTGTATTATCTTGAAGAATGGTATGAACATTGGAAAAAGATTTTGGATTGGTTTATCCAAAAGAAACCTGGTTATGATTTACTAACTGCTCGGGAGGCATTGTATTATATTGGTAGTGCTCTGATGGAGAAAGAACAGTACGAAGAAGCATTATCGTATTTTTATAAATGCGATGAATTGTCCAGAAAACTCGATAAGGAAGGACCTTCGGCATTTATGATATATTTGAATTTGAAAATAGGCAAAATTTTCGACCTTCAAGGTAAAAGAAAATATGCAATAATGCAATATCAAAAAGTTCTATCTTGGAAGAATTTTCGAGATTCCCACGAACAAGCCCGAAAGTACCTTCAAACTCCCTATTCCCGTTAGTTTCTTAAATTTGAATTTTTTAAATGTTGAAAATCGAATGCATTTTCGAAAGTTTTTTATAATTATTTGTTGTTGTTTTTTCTCAATATTTTTCGCTTTAGCTAATTCTTCGAAAAATGGTAAACTTCTTCTTGGAATTGATGTTCTAATACAAAATAATTATGATATTCTTTTAGGTAAAAGAATTGGGCTTTTAACAAACTCTGCAAGTAGAAGTTCCGAGCAAAAATTGACAGTTGAATATTTTATTAACAATCCAAATTTTACATTAAAAGCAATTTTCACACCTGAACATGGGTTTTATGCAACTATTCCGGCAGGGAAATATGTACCCGACGATAGTTTATATGGCGTTCCTGTTTTCTCGCTTTATGGGAACAATCGAAAACCTACTCCTTATCGATTGTCTTTAATTGATATTATTGTTGTCGATTTGCAAGATATAGGGATTCGCTCATATACATTTATTAGCACTTTATTCTATGTAATGTTAGCAGCTTCCGAAGCCGGACTTCCAGTAGTGATTCTGGATAGACCTAACCCTTTGGGGGGAAATTTAGTCGATGGAAATGTATTGGAGTTAGATAAAACCTCGTTTGTAGGAATAGTTCCCATTCCTTATATTCACGGGTGTACTATTGGCGAACTTGCAATAATGATGAACGAAGAGGGTTGGTTGGGGATGAATAGTACCCCTAAAAAATGCAAACTTACAGTCGTGAGAATGGAAAATTGGAAGCGAAATATGAACTGGGAAGATACTGGATTGGAATGGGTTGCAACATCTCCTAATGTTACTTCGCCAAACTCAATTCGTGGCCTGGCAATGTTTGGAGTCATTGGGGAATTGAAACTTATTTATCTTGGCATTGGGAGTAATATGCCTTTTCAGTATATTTCTATCCCAAAAGTAAATTTTAATAAAATTAAAAAAGTGCTATTGAATTTAAAATTCGATGGAGTAGAATTTCGTAAAATTGATAACAAATCGAATTTCCACAATTTGAAACATACCGATAAAGGGTTTTTGGTTATGTTCGATAAAAATAAAGATATAAAACTATACTCTTATGGTATGATATTACTTTTTGAATTGAAGAAAAATTTTCCAGAGTTATTTCAGGAAAAAAATTTAAAGTCTTCTGCTGTGAATATGTTTAAAAAAGTTACTGGTACTGATAAGTTATTTGATTACCTTCTTCAGAATGATGAAGACTCATTCAAATCATACTTGAACAGGGGTTTAAATGATTTCCTTAAAATTCGTTCAAAGTACTTGCTTTATCGATAGATGTTCGATTTTGGTGAAATTTGGAAATTAAGACGGTTACCATTACGCATTGCAATTCAAAAAATTGCAAGTAGGATTCTATATAAACGAAACAATAAAAAACGTGAAAAAATACTTGGGGAGATAATCTTTTCGAAAATTCCCGAATGGTTTACAGATATAGAAACAGGATATTTTGCTATTCAAGATACTAGTTTTTTGGAAGAAAACAAAGATAAAATTCGGAGAATCGCAAAGCAGATAATTGAACATAATTTTAATTTACTTGGAACTGGCTGGGTTTCTTGGAATTCAAAATTTTCGCCAAAGGTAATAATTGATAGACTTCCCGATTTTTGGCAACCTTTTGCAAAAATTATTCTTGAAGATTTAGAGCAACAGAATTATAAAATAATAGATTTTTGGTCGAATCCAGTAACTTCCTTTACTTGGTTCCCCAAATTTTATAAAGAAATTAGAATAGCAATTGGTAACGATATCAAATACCCTTGGGAATTGGGTAGGATGCAGTATTTGCCAATTTTAGTTTATGCCTTTAGACTTTTTCAAGAAACTGAACCTGAATTTGCTATTAGTTGTTTGAATGAATTTGAAAATCAAATTTTAAATTTTATTGCAACAAACCCCGTTGGTTACACAGTTCAATGGCGTTCGTCAATGGATGTTGGTATTAGGCTGGTTAACTGGCTGGTATCTTATGATTTGTTTTGTAGTTGTAATATTGTATTTGACTCAATTTTTAAAACTCTCTTTCTCGAAAGCATTTACAGGCACATTCTTTTTCTTTTGAACAATCTTGAATGGTCCGAAGGTCTTCGGGGAAATCATTATTTTGCGAATATTTCTGCTTTGGTTTTTTCTGGTGCTTATTTACCCCAATCCAATTTTACATCGCAAATTCTTGCTTTTTCTTTGCAAGAATTAGTCCAAGAAACTTTATATCAATTTTTTCCCGATGGTGGAAATTTCGAATGCTCAACTTATTATCATTTTCAAACTGCTGAAATGTTGTTCTTTTCTTTGTTGTTACTTTTAAGTTTGAATAAGAAAAAAGTTGAATCTTTATTGGACTATGAAGTAAATGGATGGAATTTTTCAAGAAAACTTAGAAAATCGAATTCACAAAAATTTCAAATAGACAAAGAAAATTTACAAATTATTTTTCCTGATGAATTCCAAAATCTTGTCAGGAAAATAGTCGAGTTTTCATATGCACTAAGAAAACCAAATGAAGAAATTGAACAAATAGGAGATACCGACAGTGGTTATTTCCTTCGTTTGAATTTCTTCTTCGATTCTTTTGAGCATTACAATGAATGTTACGATAATGTATTGAAAAGGCAACATTTTTTTCACTTAGTAAATTTAGTTTCTGGAAATGATTTCGAATCAGGAAAGTCAAGAATCTTTTTTGCAAAAACAAATTATACCAGATTAAGTTTACCAAAAGAAAAAATTTATGTTTTACCAAAAATACTTTATTATCAGAATTTTGGATTATGCATTGCTAAATCTTCCTACTACTATTTTACATTTCGGTGTGGCGATATAGGGCAGAACGGGAAGGGTGGACATTCCCATAACGACCAGCTTTCTTTTACCTTGTTTGTTTTTGGTAAAGATTTTGTTGTTGATTCAGGAACATTTTGCTATACTTGTTCAATAGAAGAAAGAAACAAGTTTCGTTCTGTTCTGATGCATAGTACAATTGTCTGGAACAAAACTGAACAAAATTTATGGAAGACAACAAATGCCGATGATTTGTTTTGGATTTACAAACATAGGACACAATCACGATTAGTTTTGCTTGATGAAAAGAAAATAATTGCGGAACATTTTGCATATGGTAAACCTTGTCGCCGCCAAATACTTTTTGAATTAAATCGATTAGAATTTGTCGAACAGTTAGAATTATATGGCGAAAAGCTAATAACCATAAACCTTTATCCAAGTGTCGAGGCTTCGATACACAGTAACTTTGTTTATTTAAGAAATAATAATGTTGAAATTTGTATTATCTTTCCGGATTCCAACATAGAAATTGAGGATAGTTATTATTCTCCTCAATATGGGTTGAAGATACCTAACAAGAAAGTAATTTATCGTAGTTTCTCAACAGAAGTAAAGTGGCAAATTCTACTTGAATCGCAACCATTAAAGATTTAAAAAATAGAAAACCCACCCCAGAAAGGGTGGGTATTTTAAATGGAAACTAGTAATTAAACCCAACCTCTCATTTTAACAGCTTCTGCCACTCGAGTTATTGCAATCATATATGCGGCATCGCGCATATATTCATTTCGTTTGTTTGCTGAATCGAGAACGGAATGGTATGCACTTGTCATTTTTTGGTCGAGTTTCGACAATACTTCTTCTTTGGTCCAGTAGTAATTCATATTCGATTGAACTTGCTCGAAGTAGGAGCAAGTTACTCCACCAGCATTGCAAAGGAAGTCTGGAATGACATGGATTTTCTTTGCCTTTAGAACTTCATCTGCTTCGGGTGTGGTTGGCCCATTTGCTCCTTCGGCAATAAGTTTAACAGAAGGTTTTATTAATTGGACAGTGTCTTTATTAATTTGATTTTCGAGCGCAGCAGGGACCAAAATGTCGACTTCTTGCTCAATCCAGGCTGTTCCGTCAAGAATTTCATAGCCTAATTCTTTTGCTTTTTCCTTATCAATTTCGCCAAATTTGTTTGTTATTCCGATTAGTTCTTGGAACTTTATTCCATCTTTCTTTCTGAAAGTAATGGCTCTTTTTTCTTTTGGGTCCCAAGTGGATACAGCAATTGCAGTACCGCCCATTTGAGTATAAAGGTCAAGAGCATACTGACTAACATTTCCAAAACCTTGGAAAGAAGCAGTGGTATTTTTAATGTCAATTCCTAAGAACTTCAAAGCTTCCCGAACTGTAAACATCACTCCATATCCCGTTGCTTCGGTTCTACCTAAGGAGCCGCCTAAACCGAGTGGTTTACCAGTGATAAATCCTGGAGCCTTGTAGCCGGTTAACTTTTCATACTCGTCGAGCATCCAAATCATATGTTGGCTAGTCGTCATTACATCGGGAGCGGGAACATCTTGTAAGGGACCAACATTCCTAACAATCTGACGAACCCAACCACGGCAGATATGCTCTTGTTCATGAAGAGTAAGTTCATGTGGGTCACAAACAACACCGCCTTTCCCTCCACCCAAAGGGATATCTACTACTGCTGTTTTCCACGTCATCCACATTGCAAGAGCACGCACTGTGTCAATTGTTTCTTGTGGGTGGAAGCGAATTCCACCTTTTGCTGGCCCACGCGCATCATTGTGTTGAACCCGAAAACCACGAAAGACCTTATAAGTTCCGTTGTCCATTCGAATTGGGATATTGAATTGGTATTCGCGCTCTGGAAATCGAAGTAAATCGCAGGTTGCTTGGTCTAAATTTAGTTTTCTGGCAACAGCATCGAATTGCTGTTGTGCCATCTTAAACGGATTGAAACCCTCTGTTGACATAGTTTTTTCCTTATTTTGTTAATAATCATTAAAACTTCTTTAAGACGAAGTTCGCAAAATGCAATTTAATAAAAAATTTTCTGGAAATGGTTGAATTTCAATGGTAAATGGAGCTTTTGTATTTAGGTTGTTAAAATTGATGTTGTAATTGTTTTTAAATAATTTTTAGATTTTATGATTTTATATATGTTTGCTGCAAATTTTCGATTTTATTTATACACATTATTATTACAATATTAATTCTGGTTTCTTTAAATGTAAAAAATTTGTTAAAATTAATTTTTCTAAAACTTTCAAATGGTGAAAAAATGGGTATAAGTATTGAAAAATCCACTGTAACTCGTTATGATTCAATTGATTGGAATAATTTAGGTTTTGGTCGTTTTTTTTCAGACCATATGTTTATAAGTTACTTCAGGAATGGACAATGGGACGATGGAAAAATTATTCCTTATGGTCCAATTTGCTATGAACCCTCGATGATGACATTGCATTATGGTCAAACTATTTTCGAAGGATTAAAAGCCTATTATGATGTCAATGGGGGAGTAAATCTGTTTCGACCTGAAATGAATGCCCGACGGATGCAAACTTCTGCTGAACGTCTTTGTATTCCCGCTTTTGACGAAAAAAAATTTGCTGATGCAATTATTGAACTTATTAAACTCGATCATAAGTTCGTACCAAAAGTAAAAGGTGAATCATTGTATATTAGGCCAGTTTGTTTTGGTAGCAGTTGTTTTCTGGGCGTCCACCCTTCTGAAGAATATACTTTTATTATTATTACTTCTCCTGTTGCTTCTTATTATCCCGAGGGATTAAACCCCGTCAAAATATTAATTGAAGATGAATTTGTTCGTGCAATTCGTGGAGGTTTGGGAATGGCTAAAACTGCAGCAAATTATGCTGCATCGCTTTATGCGGGGAAACGTGCAAAAGAAAAAGGATTTTCGCAGGTTCTTTGGCTTGATGGAATTCAACATGAGTTCGTTGATGAAGTTGGTGCTATGAATATCATGTTTGTGATTGATGATATTTTGATTACGCCTCCATTATCTCAAGGTTCAATACTTCAAGGTGTAACGCGTGATTCTGTCCTTACACTTGCTCGTGAAATGGGTATTAAAGTTCAGGAACGCTCAATAAAGATTCAAGAGGTTCTCGAAGCTTACGAACGTGGAACTTTACAGGAAGTCTTTGGAACTGGAACAGCCGCAACAATCTCTCCAGTTGGTAAATTGTATTATCGTGATTATGAGATGATAATTAATAATAATCAAATTGGTCCTATTGCACAAAAAATGTACGACACACTTACTGGATTGCAACATGGAATGATCAAAGATACTTATAACTGGATTGTTCATATCGATACTTAAAAATATATTTTTTTTGATTTTCGTCTCTAACTTTTAATAAATATATGTGAGGGATATGAAAAAATCAATGTCTTCTTACAATAATCCATCTGTTGCGCTTGCATTGCAATCTTTTATTCAAAAGACTTACGCTTGGATGGTTGGGGGACTTGCAATTTCTGGTTTAACAGCAGTTTTTGCTGCCTCGAGTTCATTAGCTGAGTATTTTGCCTTAAACACTACTATGTTGATTTTTTTGTTCCTTGCTCAAATTGGCTTAGTAGTTTTCCTTTCTAGTCGTATTATGTCAATAAGTGTTTCCACCGCTGGGCTTCTTTTCGTCATATATTCTTTTTTAAATGGCTTGACATTGTCTTTAATTTTTTTAGTTTATGCTGCTGTAACAATTCAAAATGTTTTCTTTACAACCGCTGCACTTTTTGCTGCTATGAGTTTTTATGGATATACAACTAAGCGCGATTTGACAAGCTTTGGAAGTTTCCTCTTTATGGGTTTAATTGGAATTATTCTTGCAACTATTATAAATATTTTTATTGGTAGTTCTGCTCTCGATTTTGCAATTTCTTTAATAGGTGTTTTTGTTTTTGTTGGGTTAACTGCTTACGATACTCAAAAAATTAAAGAAATGTTTTACCAACTTAGCGACGATAATGTAGCCATAAGTAGATTTGCAATCCTTGGTGCCTTATCTCTCTATCTTGATTTTATTAACCTGTTCTTATTCTTGCTTCGACTTTTTGGAAAACGCAATTAAAATGGTTTCTAATTTAGACCCTGTTGCACTTGTTGAACAGATTAGCAAAGAATTCGATAACCAAAATTACAAAAAAGTAATTCAACTTTGTATTGAGGGAATTCAAACTTTTGGGGAATTCCCTCTTCTTTATTTCTTTTTAATAAAATCCCTCATCCAATCCAAAAACTTTAATGAAGCGAAGGATTATTTGGAACTTGCTTTCAATAAGTTCCCCCTTAATCGTTCAATACAATCTCTTAAATCGGAAATTGAAACTCTTTCTGAATTAGGCCAAAAAGTTTATCAAATTGATAATTCTAACAAAACCAAAATCGATTACAAAGCTGAATTCGAAAGACTTCTTGAAAATTCCTTTATCTTTTCCTTTCGAGTTCCATTAAATAAATATTTCTTTCAGAAAGATATTTCAACAAAGCTTTTTGATATTTAATTTATTCCTACTTCTCTTCAAGCCAATGAATTTCTTGAAAGCAAGAATGTTTAATAAACTACTAAATGTTAATTTTGTGTTTTTTTGATTATGAAAATCCTTTTTTGTGGGTTAAAATACGAATAC
The DNA here is from genome assembly GCA_037440445.1 of Ignavibacteria bacterium. Taxonomy (GTDB): domain Bacteria; phylum Bacteroidota; class Ignavibacteria; order Kapaibacteriales; family UBA2268; genus Naka2016. The sequence continues at coordinate 37,727 of JBBIUA010000010.1, read as the reverse complement.
GGTGTACCCACTCGTGGTTTGAGTTTCGAGTATTATAATTTTTACGACACTCTTTTCAAAATGGAAAATGGAAAACATACAGTTCTCCATTTTCCTTTTGATGTTTACTACAGAGAACTTGGGCAAAAAGGGATGAATCGAAAACTTTTAGAATATATTGAAAATTTTAAGCCCGATTTGGTTTTTTTCTTTCTTTTCAATGATGAGTTTCTTAAGGAAGTGTTGTTGCATATTAAAAATGACTTAAAAATAACGACATTTAACTGGTTTGCAGACGACCATTGGAGATTTTATAATTTCTCTCGCTTTTGGGCTCCTTATTTTTCTTTTGTTTCAACAACCGACCAAAATGCTATTCGCAAGTATCACAAGTATGGGATATATAATGTCATACAAACCCAATGGGGATTTAATCATTTCCTTTACCAAATTCCAACGGATTTTGATTTTGATAATATTAAGTATAACTACGAACTTACATTTGTTGGACAAAATCATAGCAATAGGGCAAAATTTGTTGAACACTTGAAAATAAACGGAATGAAAATCTCTTGCTTTGGGAGGGGTTGGGAAAATGGGCGAATAACTTTTGATGAGATGTTGAATGTCTTTCGTAGTTCAAGAATTAACTTAAATTTCAGCCGTGCTTCTGGTGGTTTCAAATTAAGAAGTTTAGCAAGTATATTTTTAACGAGAAGATGTGACCAAAAAATCAGATTTCAAAACCTACTAAGGTTACCACAGAACATTTCTGCTACAATTCATAGATTTGGAAAGCAAATAAAAGGAAGAATTTTTGAAATTCCAGGTTCTGGTGGATTTCTGTTGACAGAAAATGTCGAAAACATTTCTGATTATTTTTTACCAGAAAAAGAGATTTCAGTTTTCGACAGCCCTGATGACCTTCTGGCAAAGGTTAAATATTATCTTTCGAATGAATCTTTGCGAAAAGAGATAGCTTATCATGGGTTTAAACGTGCAATTCGTGAACACACCTACGAGCGGAGATTTATTGATATTTTCAAAAAAATTGGTTTTTACAATATGGAGGAAAAATGAAAATTCATCTTGGATGCGGGAATAAATATCTTGAAGGTTACGTTAATATCGACTTACCTCCAAGCGAACATACTGTGATGGATGTCAAAGCCGATATGTATGCTGATATTAGGACACTTGAGTTTCCTGAGAATTCATTAGATGAAATTCGTTTACATCATCTTTTTGAACATTTTAATCGTGCAGAATCTTTGAAATTGCTTGTTCGTTGGAGAACTTGGCTCAAAGTCGGTGGTATTCTTCATATTCAAACGCCAGATTTTTTTACTTGTGCATTGTTGTATATTTTCTCTTCTCGTCACTACAAGTTCCAACTTGGGCGGCATATTTTTGGTTCTCAAGAAGCTAATTGGGCAAACCATCTTGATTTCTGGGACAAAAAGAAGTATAAATTTGTTTTAAGGAATTTAGGTTTCGATATAGTAAAAATTCGAAAATACTGGAATTCTTTTCATAAGCATTACTCTCGTATTCCCTTTTCAAGCATTATTGGTGCATTGATTCCCGAGAGTTTTTATAAAAAATATGGTGGTCATAAATTGCCTGATATCGTTGTAATTGCCCGTAAAAACGAAAAAATTGTTGATTATAATAAGACTGTAGAAAATATTTTGATGAATTATCTTGTAGGAAACGAAAGTAAAAAATTACTTGAAGTTTGGATGAAAGATTTCGAGAAAAGGTAGTTTTTTAATTAAAGAAAATATTACTTTTGTCGATAAAAATAGTGTGTAATTGTGTTGGAAATGGAAATTAACTTATCGAACGAAGTAAAATTTAACACATTAAAAGAGCTCAATATTGCAACTAATTTCAAATTGGATAATAGAGAAGTTGGAACCAAATCTGATTCTGTGGATATAAATAACGTAATGGATGCTGTAGATAGCCTTTTCGATTTGGGCGACAGTAATTCCTTCAGTTGGTTGAAGTTGAACGAGGCTGAACAAAGGAAATTTTGGGAGATTGTTAGAAAACTTATCAAGGCTGGAATCATTGGATATCGTTATTATGAAGTTAATGGTCATTTAGAGCGTCATTTCGTCGAACTTGAAATGGTCGATCCCCGTCTTGCTCGTGCCAAAGTCAAATATGTTGATAAAAGACAATACACAAGGGATTGGTTCGTTTAATTCCTTCTTTAAATACTTTAATGACAATTGAACGGTTTCCTTGCTATTGCATATAAGGATTTACAAATTGAGTTTCGAAATCGGTATACAATTACTATTTCACTTCTTTTTACTTTAATTTCTACGACAATAATTAATTTCAGCGTTCCAACTGAGTTAATTCAAAGCAACATTTATGCTGGTTTGATTTGGATTGTGATTTTTTTTGCTTCGATGACAGGAATGGGTCGAACTTTTGTCAGCGAGGAAGAAAAAGGAACAATATTGCTATTGAAACTGATTTCTACTCCTTATAACGTTTTCTTTGGCAAGTTTCTTTTCAACTTATTTGTTTCAATTTTAATTAATCTTACAACAATTTTGATGTTTTATGTTTTTTTCGATAAAGTCAGAATCGAATTTTTTCATCTTTTTGTTTTGAGTATTATTAATTCTGGAATTGGAATAGCAGGTTCCTCAACAATTATTGGTGCCATTATTTCTAAAGCCAATGTCAAAGGAGCAATCTTTCCAATACTTTCCGTTCCAATTTTGATACCTTTGCTTATGGTTGGTGTGGAGGCAACGCACCTTTCAATTGTTGGAAAGGACTTAAGTTTAATTCTAAAGGACAATTTATTGATGTTTGGCTACACAGGTCTATTGGTAACTTTATCATCCTTTCTATTTGAGTTTGTTTGGAAAGATTAATAATTTACATCGTTTTTATTATTTTTGTAAGTTTTTAATTTCTAAGGTATTGAAAAATGAGAAGATGGAGAGTTGAAGATTCAATCGAATTATACAACATTCGGGGCTGGGGACAAAATTACTTTGATATAAATGAAAAGGGAAATCTTGTAGTTACTCCATCCAAGAATGGTGTTAAAATTGATTTAAAGGAAGTTGTAGATGAACTCATTTTGCGAGATGTTTCACTTCCTGTTCTGATTCGTTTTCCTGATATTCTTGACGATAGAATTGAAACAATAACCAGATGCTTCGAAGATGCTTCTCGCGAGTATGGCTTTAAAGGTAAATATTTTAACGTATATCCAATTAAGGTAAATCAAGTTCGCCCAGTTGTTGAAGAAATAATGCGTTATGGGAAAAAATATAACATTGGATTAGAGGCTGGGTCGAAGCCCGAACTTCACGTTGTGCTTGCAGTTACAAGCTCTCCCGATGCATTAATAATTTGCAATGGGTATAAGGATGAAAGCTTCATCGAGCTTGCTCTATTAGCTCAGAAAATGGGTCGCAAAGTATTTGTTGTTGTGGAAAAATTAAATGAATTGAAATTGCTAATTTCTATTGCTAAAAGGTTGAAAATCAAACCAAATATTGGCATTAGAATTAAACTTTCAACACAAGGTAGTGGAAAGTGGGAGGATTCAGGTGGAGATAAAAGTAAATTTGGTTTGACCGCGAGCGAACTTATTTCTGCTGTGGAATTGATTAAATCACATAAACTTGCCGATGCTTTTAAATTGATACATTTCCATATAGGTAGCCAAGTAACTAATATTCGAATGATAAAAAATGCACTGCGTGAATGTTCACAATTCTATGTTCAACTTCGTAAAATGGATTGCGGTATTGAATTTGTTGATATCGGTGGCGGGTTAGGTGTTGATTATGATGGAACACGTTCGTTCAGTCCAAGTAGTATTAATTATACAATTAAGGAATATGTCGATGATGCTGTTTATATGATAAAAGATGCTTGTGATAAGAATAATTTACCGCATCCAAACATTGTTACTGAATCTGGGCGTTCTTTGACTGCACATCATTCCATTTTAGTTTTCGATGTTTTGGAAACAACTTCGCACCCAAGTTGGGATTACGAAAATGACGAAATTACTGAAAATGACCACGAAAATGTGAAAGAACTTTACAATTTGCTTGATAATGTAAATTCTATAAATTTGCTCGAAACATGGCACGATGCCCAACAAATTCGCGAAGATTCGTTGGATTTGTTTAGTCTTGGATTGCTTGATTTGCAGACTCGGGCGAAAGTAGAAAAGTTGTTCTGGACTTTAGCAAGCGAAGTTTTCCGTATTGCTTCTGAAATGAAACATATGCCCGACGAATTGAGACCACTTTCTCGCATGCTTGCAGATAAATATTTCTGTAATTTTTCCCTTTTCCAATCCTTACCCGATTCCTGGGCTATCGACCAAATTTTTCCAATTGTACCTATACATAGATTGAATGAAAGACCAACGAGATTTGCTACAATTCATGATATAACTTGCGATTCAGATGGAAAAATAGAAAATTTTATCGGGCTGAAAAACTTTTCACATTATCTTCCTTTGCATGAACTTCGACCTAATGAACCCTATTATATTGGGGTTTTTCTTGTAGGAGCCTATCAAGAAATTCTTGGCGATTTACACAATCTTTTTGGCGACACAAATGCGGTCCACATTGTAGTCGAGGAAGATAGTTATAAAATAGTACAAGTAATTGATGGTGAGACAGTTGCAGAAGTATTGGATTATGTTCAGTACGACGCAAAAAGGCTTGTGAGAACAATTGAAACCTGGGTTACTGCTGCCGTGAAGGAAGGAAAAATTTCGCCACAAGAAGGTAAAGAATTCCTTTCAAACTATCGTTCTGGCTTATATGGTTACACTTATCTGGAGTAGAAAATGAATGGGAAAATCCCTACTCGCGAAGAAGCATTGGAATTACTTTTAGAGTATAACAAAAGTGAATCTTTAATTAAGCATGCGAAAGCCGTTGAAGGTGTTATGCGTTATATTGCCCGAAAACTTGGTGAAAATGAAGAAATTTGGGGGATAGTTGGTTTAGTTCACGACCTGGACTATGAAATGTATCCCGAAAAACATTGCCAAATGACAAAACAGATACTCGAAGAACATGGTTGGGAGCCATCTTTGATTCGTGCAATTCTTTCCCATGGGTGGGGGACTTGCACAGATGTTGAGCCAGAAACTTTAATGGAAAAATATTTATACGCAATAGATGAACTTACTGGTTTAATTACAGCAGTGGCATTGGTTCGACCTTCAAAAAGCATAAAAGATGTTGAAGTAAGGTCGGTAAAAAAGAAATGGAAGGAGAAGGCTTTTGCCGCCGGTGCCAATCGAGAAATAATTCAAAAAGGGGCTGATATGCTTGGAATTTCCCTTGATGAACTAATTCAACTGACAATAGATGGGATGAAAGAAGTTTCGAATGAAATTGGATTATAAATAGTAATTAACAGGTTAAATGGTAGTTTCAAAATTTGGTGGAACTTCTGTTCAAAATGCATCTGCAATATTAAATGTTTTTTCGATTATTTCTAAAAAGACAAATCCTACATTTATAGTCGTTTCCGCATTTTCAAGTGTAACCGACTCGTTGATAAGATTAGCCGAATCTATTAAACAAAGAAATTCCGAACAAACAAATTATTTGATTGAGAATATTTTTGATAGACATCAGAAGGCTGCGAAAGAACTTGGTATAGAACAACAAATCAAGGACTTTTTATACTCCAAAAAAGAAGAATTATTACTTTTTGCCAAGGCATTAAGCATTTTGGGCGAGGTTACGAATCGTTCTGTGGATTATATTTTAAGTTTTGGAGAATTGCTTTCATCGTACTTGATTTATTCATTTTTTCTTTCAAAAGGTTTGGAAATTGTCTATTTCGACCCAAGAAAAATAATAAAAACAGATTCGAACTTTACTTGTGCTGAAGTTGATTTTGTAGATACTAAGAAAAGCCTTTTGAACTCATTTTCCAAGTATAAAAATAGTCGATTTTGGATAACTGGTGGGTTTGTAGGTTCAAATAAAGATAACGAAACAACAACTCTTGGTAGAGGTGGCTCCGATTATTCTGCTTCTGTAATTGCTTCGATTTTGAATGCAAAGGTTTTAGAGATTTGGACTGATGTTGATGGTATTTTAACAGCCGACCCCAAAGTTGTTCCTAATGCAAAATTAATCAAGGAAGTATCCTACGATGAAGCATCTGAATTGGCTTTTTTTGGTGCAAAAGTTCTGCACCCTAAAACAATTTTCCCAGCCGTTGCAAAAAAAATCCCTGTCTATGTTTTGAATTCATTCAAACCAGAATCCCAAGGAACCTTGATTACTTTTCGCTCTTCGAGAAAAAAAATTGTAAAGGCTATTGCCTTTAGAAAGAATATAACTGTGGTAAATATTATATCCAATAGAATGCTTGGAGTTTATGGATATCTTGCTCAAGTCTTCGACATATTCAATAAATACCGAACTTCTGTCGATTTGGTTTCTACCTCTGAAATTAGTGTTTCATTGACAATCGACGATAAGACTCATCTTGAAAAAATTGTAAAAGAACTTTCGAATATTTCTTCATTGGAAATCTTGAAAGATTGTTCAATTGTTAGTGTAGTTGGGGAGGGGCTGAAAGATTCAACAACTACTGCTTCCCGTATTTTTAATGCTCTGAGAAATATTAAGATTATTATGGTTAGTATGGGAGCTTCCGATATAAATTTCAGTTTTGTGGTTAATCAGACCGACCTTGAAAAAACAATTAAATTACTTCATAGAGAATTTTTTGAAAATCATTTTGATAGAAAGATTTTTGAGGAAGTATAATGAAGTTCATCGGTAAAGTTGACATAAAATCACTTGTTGATGAATACGGAACACCGTTGTATGTTTACGACCAAAATTTAATCGAAACTAATTATAAGAAAATTTTTTATGCTTTTTCAAAGTTTTTCGAAAATTTCAAGATTCATTATTCGGTAAAAGCAAATTCCAATTTACAAATTCTAAGAATTATAAAAAATTTAGGTGCCGGTGTAGACTGCTCATCCCCATTTGAATTACGTTTGGCTTTGCTTGCGGGTTTTAAGCCCGATGACATTGTTTATACAGGAAATTATGAAAGCTTTGACGACTTAAAATATGTATCGAGTTGTAAAGTCAGAATCAACCTGGATGATATATCTTCTTACAATAGATTAATTAAGGTATGCAGTCCAGATTTTGCATCATTTAGGGTAAATCCGGGAATTGGCAAGGGAGGTTTCGAAGGAATTACAACTGGAGGAGCAGATGCAAAATTTGGTGTCCCTTATGAATTGCTTAAACAAGCATATTTTGCTGCAAAAAAGGATGGGGTAAAACGTTTTGGTGTTCACATTATGACTGGTTCTAACATTCTTGAACCATATTATTTTGCCGAAGTACTGGAAAAATTGATTAGGATTTCTGGAAGAATTTTTAGCGACCTTGAAATAAAACCGGAATATATCGATATTGGTGGTGGATTTGGTATCCCATATAGCGATGAAGATGTTGAATTGGATATTGAAACCACCGCTCGATTAATCTCTGAAGTTTTCTTTGAATATTGTGATAAATTTGATTTAGGTAAACCCGAGTTAAAAATTGAACCTGGTCGGTATTTGATAGGGAATGCTGGGTACGTACTCTCCCGCGTAACTGGAATCAAAAGGGGATATAAGAAATTTGTTGGGTTGGATGCTGGAATGAATATGTTAATTCGTCCAGCGTTATATGGAGCGATTCATAGGATAAAAATTTACGGGAAGGATGGAGTTGTGCAAATGGCCCAAATCTGTGGTCAAATTTGTGAGAATTCCGATATTTTAGGGAAAAATGTTCCACTACCCGAAGTCGAAGAAGGAGATATTGTCATTATCCTTGATGCTGGTGCTTATGGATTTTCGATGGCTTCGAATTATAATGGCAGACCATTGCCAGCTGAAATTTTAGTTCATGGAGATAGTGTGAAATTAATTCGGAAACGACAAAGTTTCGAAGATTTTGTCAAATTGATGGATTTTGAAAAATCAGACTAATATTTCCCTTGCTTTTTCGATTAGTTTTTGTTTTGTTCTCTCGAGATCAGCATTAGGAAAACGGCAACCTGCAGCGTTAATATGTCCACCACCACCAAAATTTAAAGCAAGAGCACGAGCAGAATAATTACCTTTAGAACGAATTGAAACTCTTATTTCGTTTCTTTCAATAATCTCCATTATCAAGATGCTCATAATGACACCGTCGATAGAAAGCAAAGATTCAACGAATTCTTCGGTGTCTTCTTCGCAGGAATTTGTTTGAACAAAGTCTTGGTGTTTAATTGGCATTATTACCAATTTGCCATTGAAATAACTTTCCAATTTGCTGTACCCCAAACCCATCAATTTGGCTGCATTGAAAGGCAACTTATTATAAACTTCATTGTAAAGCTTAACTGGGTCTACACCATTATCAATTAGTTCAGCAACTATTCTGTGAACTTCGCCGTCTGTCCTTTCGAAACGGAAATTTCCAGTGTCAGTCATAATTGCTACATACAGATTCTCGCATATCTCAAGTGTCCATTTAATGTTTTTGTCTTGTCGAAGAAGTTTAAATAGAATCTCACCAGTTGAACTTGCAGTTGTGTCAATAAGATAAAAATCTGCAAAATCTTTCGGCTCTTGGTGGTGGTCAATAACAACTTTTTTTGCTTTGCTTTTTAGAATTTCTTCGTGAAGTACTTTAAGACGAGAAATATCATTTAAATCAAGAACAACAATAGTATCGAGTTCCTGGGGTATTTTATAGTTGTTTTGGTTATTAATAAATTTTACTTTTTCTATTCCATTTAGAAATCGTAAATTTGTAGGTATTGGACTTTGGAGAATTAGAGTCGTATTTTTATTTTTTTGCTTAAGGTAATGCAATAAAGCTAAACACGAACCTATTGCATCGCCATCGGGATTTGTATGAGTTACTAACAATAAGTTCATTGAATTATTTAAAAGTTCTATGATTGTTACTGCAGATTCATTGAAATCGGGTATATATTTCAATGCTTTTATTTCATTTAATGTGTCAATTTGAGTTTCCATTTTATGTGGATTTATTAAATTGTTTTGACGAGTTGTGAAAAAATTAATTTTTAAAATAAAGGTGGTTTTATGAAAAATATTATGATTTCTTTACTTGCTTTTCTTTTGCCTGTGTTTCTTCTGTCGCAAACAATTACATCGTTCGAGTTCTCGGGAAATGCATTTAAACCAGGAGAAAGTTTCACTACAAGAATATTTACTTCTGGGATATTTCAAGTTGGGAACATCTTCCGAGTTGAACTTTCAAATAAAGATGGGGATTTTTCCGCACCAACTGTAGTAGGTTCTATTTCGGCAACTTCAGACACTTCGGTAAACTGCGTGATTCCCGATACAACCCCTTTGGGTAAAAATTATCTTTTGCGTGTTGTTGCTACGAATCCCAACTTTTTAACACTACCGAGTCCACGTAAGATAATAATTTATATTGGAAAAACATATTATATTTCGCCGACTGGTGATGATAGTAACAATGGCACGAAAGAATCTCCTTTTAAAACAATTCAAAAGGGATTGGACATTGCTTGGTATTACGATACTCTATTAGTATTACCTGGAACATATTTCGAAAATATTGTTTTTCGTGGCATCGATGTTTCTTTAATAGGTTTGAAGGGCTCCGATAGCACTATTATTGATGGGCAAAAGAATGGTCAGAGCGTTGTAACAATTGAAAATGGAGAAACAAACGCAACATTAATAGAAGGGTTTACAATACAAAATGGCGTCAATTACGAAATGGAAAGTGGCGCAGGTTTTACAATTCGTTACAGTAGTTCTCCCACTCTTCGTAACCTTAAAATTAAAAACAATGAGGCTTGGGCCTATGGAGGTGGAATTTATTGCTATAACTCTGGTATAGTAAAGATTGAGAACTGCTTAATTGAAAACAATAAAGCAAAATATTTCGGTGCAGGGATTTATTCGAATAATACTACTTTGGAACTGATGAATTGTATTATTCGTAAAAATAATCCAGGCGGAATTTATAACTGGCGGTCTTATTCAAATCTCACAAATTGTTTGATTTATTGGAATAACTCCTCCGAAGTTGTTATTTATTCGGACTTAGGAATTCTAATGAAACCAGTTTTTATAAATTCAACAATCATATCGCAAAATAAGTTCTTTAGTTACTATTTATTGGGGAGATTTAATGCCAAAATTTATAACTCAATTTTTTATTGCCAAGATTCTTCGATTGCTATTATTGGGGATGCTTATGATACTTTAGAAATTGATCACTCAATTATTTTTAAATTCCCTACAGGCTTTTATAGGGACAAAGCAATTCTCAAACTTGGTGAAAAAATATATCCCGATGAACCGATGTTTGTTAACCTTTTAGCGGAGAACTTTGATCTGGATACCTGCAGTCCTGCAATTGGAAATGCATTGAAGTCGATTGCTCCTAAAATTGATTTGTTTGGTAATCTAAGACCGGTTTCGGCAGATGATGAGTTTAATCCCGATATTGGTGCTATAGAAAGTATTAAGAATCAAAGGTCTAATATTGTTAAAATAACTAATTTGTCTAATACAAAGTTTTGCAAAGTTGGAACCTTTACTTTGAGTTACGAAACTGCAGGTTGTCCATTTTACCAAGGTAATGAGTTTATTGCTGAACTTTCGAAACCTGACGGTTCATTCAATCCTTCGTATGAACTTGGAAGGGTAAAATCGACAACTGCTGGAGAAATACTTTGTAAACTACCAACGAGTTTGCCAGGGAGTGCAAAATACAAAGTTAGAGTTCGTGCTACTAACGTTCATTATATTTCTGAACCATTTAGTACCAACCTTACAATTTATGATAATCCTATTGTTAAGATATTTGGAGCCAATACCGTTTGTTCCCATCGAGAGTATGAATATTGGACTGATTCAACTGATAACATATTTAATAATTGGGTAATTAAGAATGGCTTTTCGAATAACTTGTTAAATGAAAATAAAATCAAGGTTACTTGGTACGACTCCTCGAATGGAACTTTAAAACTTATCCAAACCAATGTTGCAGGTTGCAAAGATTCTGCGTTTTTAAATGTGACAATTCTGCCTACTCCTGCAAAGCCATTGATCCAGCAACTTCCTGATGGTCAACTTGTGTCCAACTATCCCAGTTGGAACCAATGGTATTTCAATGGGAATCCTATTCAAGGAGCCACTGGTAGGATTTTGAAACCTACAAAAAATGGATACTACTCTGTCAAAATAATTCCTCCTAATGGATGCGAATCTGATATGTCCGATAGTATTTATGTAAATGTTTCATCTGTTGATTCAAATTCAGAAGCCTTTGAATTTACAATTGAGTTTTACGAAAATATTTTGGCAATAAATCGCTCCATACTCTTCAATGAAAATTATTATCTTACACTCGTTGATTTTCTTGGCAAAGAATACTTTAACTCTCCAATACCATCAAATATTTTAAGGATGGAAATTGATGTTAAAAATTTATCAAGCGGTATTTATTTTCTAATTTTTCGTTCAAAAAATAATGTTAATACATTTAAATTTATTAAGTTAGAAAATTTATATGCGAAGGTTGTTACATACTGAAATTTTAGCCCAAAGACTTTCGGTCGATGAAGTAAAAAGTGTAGTTAGGCATCCTATTTCTTTGCTTCTCCATAATGTTAGGAGTTTGTACAATGTTGGCTCTCTCTTCCGAACTTGTGATGCCGCACTTGCTCGAGAATTGATTCTTTCTGGGTTTACTCCGCATCCCCCAAGAAAAGAAATTGAAAAAACGGCTCTTGGGGCAGTGCAAACTGTCCCGTGGCGTTACTTTGCAAATACTAAGGAGGCTATAAATGTTCTTCGTTCGGAAGGAAATAGAATTTTTGCTTTGGAAATAACGGATAGAAAAAGAAAATACACATCGATCGAAAAAGACGACTTCCCATTAGTTATTGTTTTAGGCAATGAACTTGTAGGAATCGAAGACGAGATTTTAAACATGTGCGACGATGCTATAGAAATTCCAATGTTCGGTGTGAAACACTCTTTAAATGTGGCTGTGGCGGGCGGAATTGTTCTTTTCGAAAGTGTCAGAATATATCGAGTACAACTTATGAACGATATATGGTAACAATAATTTGTTTACAATTTTTGCGAGATACAGCTTTAAATATTTTCCATTTAAATTTAAATGATTTGTTTGCCCTAACTTTTCTAATATTTTTGTTGTTTGCAATTACTACTATTTCTCTTCTTTTGTATCTAAACACTACGAAGAAGAAGGCTTTGCAATTGAAAGAATTGCTTGAAGAAGTTGATAAAAAAAGAAAAACTTTGGATGCTCTTTTTCAATACTCTCCTGTTGGAATTTTGATTACAGATTCTAATGGAAAAATATTGTCGTTCAACAATGAATTTGTTCGTTTGTTTGGGCTTGCTACAGATACTGATATAGTTGGTCAAACCGTTTTTGATTTCATTTCGAAAGAAACATTCGAAACGTGCAAGGATGCTATGCGAAAGCTCGAAAATGGTGCTAACAGAATAATTAGCGAGTTCGATATTTCGGTTCCAAGTGGGGAAATCCGTAATATAAGACACATTTGTTCTGGATTTGGCGCAAGTTTTTATGAAGTTGATACTTTTATTCACATTTTTGTTGATTTAACCGAATTAAAGAATTATCAAAATCTTTTGAAGAAGAACGAAGAAAAATATAAAACCTATATAGAACTTTCAACAGATGCTATTTGGTGTTTCGAATCTCCGCAACCTTTACCTATTTCTTTACCAATCGAACAACAAATTGATTTGATTTATAGGTATGCATATTTAGCAGATTGTAATTTGACATTCGCAAAATTCTACGGTTTTGAAAGCATTGAATCAGCAAAAGGTACACCAATTTCTAAAATCATCAGCCTTGATAATCCCACAAAAGCCGAACTTCTTCGCAGGTTTATTGAAAACAATTATTCTCTTGATGGTTTTGTAACTGTAGTTCAAGATAGAAATGGAAATAACATATATGTTCGGAACTCTCTTTTTGGGATAGTTGAAAATGGTTTTGTTCTTCGTGCATGGGGTTCTTTTCAGAATATTACTGAGATTGTTAATTTGCAGAAGAAATATCAAGAAACTGCATCTCGCTATGAAAATTTGCTCGAAAATGCAAACAGCATTATTTTAAATATGGACCTTTCTGGAAATATTTTATATATGAATCAATTTGGTTTGAACTTTTTTGGTTATTCTCGCGATGAACTTATTGGTAAGAATGTAATTGGAACTATTGTCCCGAAAATTGAAAGTTCGACTGAAAGGAACCTTGAATTATTAATTAAAGAAGTACTCCAAGACCCAATAAAATTTGAACAAAACGAAAACGAAAATATTAAGAAGGATGGGACAAAGGTATGGATTGCATGGAAAAATACTCCCATCTATGACAATAATGGTAACTTAGTCGAAGTTTTGTCGGTTGGAATTGATATTACCGATAAGAAGCGAAAGGAAGAGGAATTAAAACAAACATGGAATTTCATCTTTTCGATGTTAGATGCTCTTCCTTTTGGGGTTGCAATCAAGGACCCAAAAGGCCTCTGGGTTTATTCTAATCGTTCAATGCTCGAAATTTTCAATTTAATTGGCAAGGAAGTAATAGGTAAAACAGATTTGGAATTGATAGAGTATGATGAATTTTATAGAGAGGCATTCGAAACTTGTATTGCCTCCGATAAAACTACTTGGGAAAATGGTAAAGCAAGTCGATTCCGAGAATCTGTAAAAACAAAGGACGGATACATAAGAATTTTTGATGTAATTAAAGTTCCAGCCTACAATATAGATGGTTCAAGGAGGGGGCTTGTGGTTATTGGAGGTGATATTACTGCACAAGTCAAAGCCGAAGAAGCTTTAAAATCCAGCGAAAAACAATACCGTGAAATTGTTGAACATTTACCCCTTCCGGCTTTTGTCGTTCACAATGAACAGATTATCTTTTCAAACCAGATTGCGAAGTATACATTTGGAGAAATTTTCACAACCGAAGTTGTTCCATTTTCGAACTTAACAAAGTACTTTTCGAATGATGAATTATCAAGAATCTTCGATGCTATTTTGAAACCAGATGGAAAAACTAAAAGCCAAATCCAGATTCGAACTAAAAATGAACAAACAATTTATTCTGTTTCTTCTGTCCCCTTTGTATTTGGAATTCTCGATTCTTTTCTTGTTGTCTTCTACGATATTACTGAACAAGTGAAATATCAAGAGCATCTTGAAAAAATACAAAAGGAGCTAATTTTTAAAAGTAAAGAACTGGAAAGAATTAATAATGAGTTGAATCAAAAAAACAAAGAGCTTAGCGAGTTGAATGCAACAAAGGACCGATTCTTTTCCATTATCGTACACGATTTGAAAAACCCAATTTATGGCATTAAAAGTTTAAGTGATGAGTTTGTTCGTTCGTTCGACGAGTTGAAAACTGAAGAAATGCGAGACTTCATTTTTGCAATTCAAACCAGTTCAACTAAACTTGCCGATTTGCTCGAAGAATTACTAATTTGGGCAAGGACACAAACTAAATCGACGCAGTTCAATCCTGTTGAACTGAACTTGAAATTTGTTGTAGACTCGGCAGTATCTTTTTTTCAAAACTCTGCCCAAAAAAAGCATATAGTTTTATTATCCCGAATCGACGATTCAGTGATTGTCTTTGCTGACTCGAATTCTACTTATACAATTTCACGAAACTTGGTTTCAAATGCGATAAAATTTACAAATGAGGGTGGTGTAGTTAGAATTTATTCGAAGACAATCGAGGAAAACGGCGAGAAATTTGAACAAATTTCAGTTCAAGATAATGGTGTGGGTATTCCTTATGAAGTTCAGGATAAGCTATTGCAACTCGATTTTGTTTACACAACCCCTGGAACAAACAATGAAATTGGGACAGGATTGGGATTAAGTATCGTTAAAGAATTAGTAAAAATAAATGGTGGTAGGCTTTGGTTCGAAAGCAAACCAAATTCAGGCACTACCTTCCATTTTACTTTGCCAAAACGAAGTAAATAGTTCGAAATATTATGTTAGTTTAATAAGATCTGTTAATTCTACAATAATTCGTTCAAAAGTTTAACAAAATGTGAAAGTAAAATATAAAGTAATTGAAAATTTTAACAATTCCTATTTACAATCAATTTCAAAGAACAGATTTTAATGGTTATTTTGGTAGTAGTTTCTCGAAAAAAATAAATAACTAAGGTATAGGGATTCTAAAGTAGACTTTTTAAAAATTTTGATAAATATTTCGACCAAGAAATTGAGACGATTTTCGCCTTCACGGGGGTTTAGGTTTATTTTATCCAAAGTTATCATTAAAAAAATAAAAGAGGGATAGAAATTGAATCTGGAATTGTGGAATGTATGTTAGTAAGAACTATTTTGCATTTATTAAAAGTCTAAGTTCTTAAGGTTCGAAGCAAAAACTGGCGAAGGATACAATTGATTTATTTGCAGAATCGTCCCAATAATTGTAAGCAAGGAGCTTCCCCTTTTGTGGTTTAACTATCGAAAGAAGGGAATAAATTGGAGAAAGTCCACAAATTTTGTATCTGTCCTTAACATTAATTTCCTCTTTGAAAAAGTCATCTGGACTGCAATTTTCAATATGTTTTATAAGTTTTTTATCGAATGATTGAATTTCTTCTATCTGTTCCATAGCATCAAATGGGTCGTTGAATTTGCGTCCAACGTGAGCAAAATCTACACTTGCTACAAATAATGGATTTTTGTAGTATTCGAATGCTTTCATTGTTAAAATGTCAAACAATGACTGAATTCTTTCTTCACTCCTGGGCAATTTATTCTGATAAATGAACTCATTAAAAGGACCAACAAGTATTGGGATAAATTTTAAATGTGGATCTCTGAAAAGGAAACGAAGGAAAACTGTTGCGAATTCAACAGAATGTTCGAAACGATGAGCTTGCTCGTCAATGGTGATTTCGTATGGTAGAAAGTCAGAAAGTTCTCGGATAAATTCTTTGTCAATTCTTGCAATTCCAAATGGAGTTTCAAAATCTTTGTTTGTGAACATAAAGTAATCGGAATTGCCATAGTGAGAAGTCCCCAAAATAATGAAAGCGTCGTAATTGTTTTGCGAAATTGAATAGTAGGCAGAAGCATAGACTTGATGAGCAGGTTCGCCAATTGCAAAATCTATGTGTGGAACAATAAGTGCTCGAATGTTTTGGTTTGTTGTGTTGATTAATGATTTTGACAAAATATTTTTAAAATAATTTTCTGCTTCAGCCATATCTTTTGGATACGAGTAACCCACGCACACCGGAGGCCTTGTTGGTGAGTTCATATAGGCAATAAAGTCGTCTCGGACTTTAAAGAAATATGGAGTTTCAAGGTAGCATAGTAAATTCAAATCATCAATTAATTTTAAGAAATAGGAGAGAAATTCATCGATATTGCCAGCGTAATTTTGCGCAACTATTTTTTCGAGTTGAGCCAATGTTGTTCTTCCATCGAAAAATTGAAGTATGGAGGCAAATTCTTCTGGGAACAATAAAGGTTGGTTTGCAATCTGGCTTTTATCGTAAAGTAAAATGCTCTTTTTGTTGCCATTTTCAACGATTTGAAAGACAATATCTTCTCTTAACTTTGGAATTACTTTGTCTTTATTCATTTCTTTGTTTTGAAATGTTTAACTTTCTTATTAAATACAAGGCAAAAATAAAAGCAAAGATGTTAACCAAAGAAACTATCAAAAAGAAAGAATTATTGGAGAACAAAAATGAAATAAAGAAGATAATCGACACAATTATGTTTGTTGTTGATAGTATTATTAACGCTTTTTTTTGATGTTCCATGAGAATTACCTTAATAAATTTTCCAGAGTAGATTTTGCATCTGTTTTTTCGTCTCGGTATTTAACGATAATTGGTGTATAAATGGAAATCCCATGAATTTCGCCAAACTCTCCTTTAATTTTTCTTGAACCAGCAACTACAACTGCACATGGTGGAATTTCGAGTGGAGAATTTTCACTTGCTTGAATTATTTTTCCGTTTACAAGGTCGTAAACTTTGGTCGAAGAAGTTAGAATTACGCCGGATGCGATTACTGCTTTCTTTCGAACAAGCACTCCCTCGTAAATTCCACAGTTTCCACCAATGAAAACATCGTCCTCGATAATTACCGGGCGAGCACCTATTGGTTCTAATACTCCGCCAATTTGTGCAGAGGCGCTTAAATGCACTCGCTTGCCAATTTGAGCACAAGACCCAACAAGGGTATGGGAGTCAAGAAGACTGTCTTCGTCTACGAAAGCACCGATATTTACATAACTTGGTGGCATAATAATTACACCAGGCGCGATGTAACATCCCGTTCTGATTGAAGTTCCGCCGGGAACGATTCTAACCCGATTGTTCATTGAAAAAGACTTTAACGGCAATGTATTTTTGTCGAAATATGAAAATTTCTCATTAGAATAATCTGAAAGAGTTCCGAATTTGAATAGAAGAAGTATCCCTTTTTTCACCCAGACATTTACATTCCAATTTCCATTATTGTCCTGTTCAGCGGCTCGAATTAAGCCATTGTTTAAAGCAGCGATAAATTCCTCTTGAAAGTCTTTGAAGAGATTTTCTGAAAATTCTCTTTCAAGTTTTTCAATTTTTTCTTTCAAACTTTTCATTTATTTTTTGTCTTTGTTTCGCTTGAATTTTTTGCTTTGTCCCAATCAACAAAAACATAAGGAATAGCTTCGGTAAAATGTTTCACAAAGATAATCTTTAAGTCCTTTTTAACAAACTCATTAACTTCTGCAAGGTCGGGCTCATTATCTTTTGGAATAATAACGGTATTGATATCGGACCTTTTTGCGGCAAGGAGTTTTTCATTCAAACCACCAATTGGTAGAATATTTCCACGAAGAGTAATTTCACCTGTCATTGCAACATCTCCGCGAACAGGAATTCCGCTTGCTGCGGATAACAAGGCTGTTGCAATTGTTATACCAGCCGAAGGACCGTCTTTGGGAATGGCTCCTTCAGGGAAATGAATATGGATTTCTTTCCTTTGGAAAAAGTTTTTGGGTACTTTTAAATCTTTATAGTTTGAGCGAATGAATGAAAGTGCCGCTTTAGCAGATTCTTTCATAACTTCGCCCAGTTGACCTGTTAAAGTAAGTCGTTCTTGCCCAGGCATAATTGATACTTCGATTGGCATAATATCTCCGCCGACGATTGTCCATGCCAAACCTATTGCAACACCAACCTTCGGCTCCAGATTTTCTTTTTTGAATTTGAATTTTGGAACTTTTAAATACTCCTCGACTTTTTTTTCGTCGATTACAAATTTTTTTCTTTTAATAAATCTTTTGAATTTTGGATTTTCGCGCAACGCAGTATTGTATGATGTTTCCCCACTCGACCCATTTTTGTTTTCAAATTCTAAGATTATTTCTTTTATAGTTTTTCTGAAGACGGAAGCCAGTTCTCTTTCAAGGTTACGAACCCCGGATTCGCGTGTATACTCTCGAATAATTTTTAAAATTGCTTCATCGTTAATTTCTATATTTAATTCCTCAATTCCAAATTCTTCTTTAATTTTTGGAATGATGTGTCTTTTTGCTATTTCCAACTTTTCTGGTTCAAGATAGCTCGAAAGTTCAATAATTTCCATCCTATCAAGTAATGGGAGTGGGATTTCGTACTTAACATTTGCTGTTGTGATGAATAACACGTTAGAAAGGTCATAATCAACTTCGATATAGTGGTCTTGGAAAGCAACATTTTGTTCAGGGTCAAGCACTTCCAATAGAGCCGCAGAAGGGTCGCCACGAAAGTCCATCGACATTTTATCGATTTCGTCGAGTAGTATGACAGGATTGATTGTCCCAGCCTTTTTCATTGCTTGAATTATTTTACCTGGCATTGCTCCAACATAAGTTCGGCGATGCCCTCGGATTTCGGCTTCGTCGCGGACTCCACCTAAAGAGAAACGTACAAATTTGCGTCCCAAAGCTCTTGCTATCGAGCGAGCAAGTGAGGTTTTCCCAACTCCTGGTGGTCCGACAAAGCATAAAATCTGGCGCTTTAAACTTCCTGCAACATTTAAAACAGCAATGTATTCTAAGATTCGCTCTTTTGGTTTCTCTAAATCATAATGGTCTTCGTCCAAGATTTTTTTAACATGTTCAATACTAAAATTATCCTCTGTTTTTGTCGACCAAGGCAAAGAAGTAAGCCATTCCAAATATGTTCGATTTACAGAATATTCGGGGGACATTGTTGGTGTCTTTTTCAATCGCTCTAATTCTTCGATTGCTTTTTTATATGCGTGCTCGGGCATATTTGCTTTTTCTATTGCTTCCTTGAGTTGGGCGATTTCAGGAAGTGATTCCTCTTCTTCTTCAAGTTCTTTTTGTAATGCTCGAATTTGTTCTTGTATGTAATATTTCTTTTGTGTTTTTTGAATTTGACTTTGAACTTTTGTATCTATTTCTTCTTCAATTTTTAATATCTCCAATTCAGAAGTTAAAATTGAGTTTAACTCGAAATATTGCTCTTTTAAATTTGATTTTTCAAGAATTTTTTGTTTAACTGGAACGGAAACATGAATATTTACTGAAGCGAAAAATAATTTTCTAATTGGGTCTTTGATATTTTCGAATGCTGTGTAAATATCAGGAGAAAGAAGTCTGTGCGAACGAACATAATTGTAAAAGAGTTCGCTTGCTCGGCGAACCAATGCAATTAATTCTTGGTCGTTTTCATCAAATTGGGTTTCAACAGGAGCAATCTCGGCTAAAAGATATTCTGCTTTTTTTAATGGCTTAACTATTTTCGAATGATAAAGTCCTTCGATTAAAACTTTTAGTAGATTATTTGGTAATTTCACAACTTGCAGGATTTTAGCTGTAGTACCATATTCATAAATATCCTCGAAATCGGGATCTTCGATGGTCGGATCTTTTTGAGCGGTAAGGAAAATGAACTTGTCTTTCTCCATTGCTTCTGAAATAGCCTGAATTGAACTTGCTCGACCTATAAGTATGGGGTAAATCATATAGGGGAATATTACAATATCCCGTAATGGTAGAATAGATAAAATTATAGGGATAGAGATGTTCGTTTCTTCAATATTTTCTAAAATTTTTTCTTTATTTTTCTCGTTTGCCATAATTATTTAATATTTAGTTTTATTAGAAACGAATTTATTCACTTTCAATTTGATTTATTTTGTTTTTTTGTATATGAAATTTATCGACAATATTGGAGAAGAAATAGAACTTTCCAAGTTTCCTGAAAGAATTGTCTCTTTAGTTCCTTCAATAACTGAACTTCTTTTCGACTTAGGTTTGAAGGATAAAATTGTTGGTGTTACACGATATTGTGTTGAACCTAAAGAGTTTGTTTCAAATCTTCCAAAGATTGGTGGGACAAAAAAACTAGATATCGATTTTATTCGTTCGTTGAAACCTGACTTAGTAATTGGTAACAAAGAAGAAAATACTAAAGAGGATATCGATATTCTAAGAGAGTTTGTACCAGTTTGGGTTTCTATTGTTAACAATTTCGATGGAGCTTTAAAAATGATAGCTGAAGTTGGTGAGGTTACTGGAGCGAGTTTTGAAGCACAAAAAATAATAAACAATATCCTTCGAAAGAAGTCTGATTTTGTATCGAAAGTGGATAAGAGTAGATTGAGAGGGCAAAAAGTCATCTACTTTATTTGGCGAAGACCTTTTATGGTTGTGGGTTCAAATACTTTTATAAACTCTATGCTCGAAATTTGTGGTTTTAATAATATTGGAGTCAATTTGAAGGAAGAGCCTGAAAGATATCCCAAAGTTGAAAAAGATTTACTTTGCTCTTTGAATCCAGATTTCGTTTTACTTTCATCTGAACCTTATCCATTTTCTGTAAAACATATACAGGAATTCAAAGAAATTTTTCCGAAAAGCGAGATACTGTTTGTTCGGGGTGATTACTTTTCTTGGTATGGTAGTAGAATAATCAAGGCATTTGATTATTTTAATAAGATTTTCGGGTTTTAATTTAAGGGATTACCAAGAAATATTTTCTTAAATTTTAGTTTCAACTGAGTTTTTGATAATTTTGCTTTTTTCTTGGTGAAAGTTATGTTCCCAAAAATTGTTGGAATATTAAATGTAACACCTGATTCATTTTCCGATGGTGGAATGTTTGTAGAGCCAAAGGTTGGAATTGCTTGGGGAATTCAATTACTTAGAGATGGAGCGGACATTATTGATATTGGTGGAGAAAGTACACGCCCAGGTTCAGAAGCAGTTTCGGTAGAAGAAGAAATTCGAAGAGTGCTTCCGGTAATCGAGGGACTAAAAAAAGAAATTCCAAACGCAGTTATATCGATAGATACAATGAAATATGAAGTTGCGGAAAAGGCTGTTGCTTTGGGGGCTTCTATTATTAACGACGTCAGCGGATTGCAAAATGATATTCGACTGGCTGAACTTGCTGCAAAGCACGATTGCTCTTTAATTGTTATGCATATGCAAGGAACACCGAAGACTATGCAATTAAACCCTCAATACGATAATGTTGTTGAAGAAATATTCAAATTTTTGGAAGAAAAAATTCATATTGCTAAAAGTTTTGGGGTTAAAAATATTATTGCCGATGTTGGGATAGGCTTTGGGAAAACCGTTGAACATAACTGGGAATTGCTTCGTAATTTTGAGCGCTTCTACGACCTTGGCGTTCCACTTATGTTGGGTATTTCAAGAAAATCCTTTATTGGAAAAACTTTGAATATAGAAAATCCCTTGGAACGCGATGTTCCAACTGCCCTTTTACATTCATTATTACTTAATTATCGCATAGACTATATAAGAGTGCATAATGTTCGTTTATTAAATACTTTAAAGACTTTATATAACAAACTTTATGGTTGATAAATTTATCATTTTTATTTTGTTGTTTTTTTTAAGTTTTAGTGCTAATTCTCAAATTCAATGGGCATCGAGTGTTCTTGGATATTCTTCCGAGTTGGGAATAATACAGTATTCCATAGAGCAAGCTCTTGGCGAACCAAGTATAAAGCCAAATTTTGGATTTTCGCCTTGCGCTTGGACGCCAAGGTACTTAAAATCTAAAGATGGTGAATTCATACATTTAGGTTTTTCAAAACCACAACCTGTGAAATCGATTATAATCAACTTGAATAACTCGGATAATTGTATTAAAGAAATTTATCTTTTTGATGAAAAAGATAAAAAGTACCTTGTATATTTAAACAACAATTTTGTTATTTCTTCGAGGAAAGGGTTATTATTCAAACATTTGATTGAGAGAACATCATTCAAAGTCAAATCCATTAAAATTTTTTTTAGAACTGACTATCTTACTGAATTTCTTCAAGTTGATGCTGTTGGAATTTCAGAATTTGACGAAAGTAAGTATGAAGTACAAATTAACGAAGTTTTTATCCCACCTTATGAAATGCACCCTGCTGAAAATCTTGGACATAATATTAATTCGGAATACCAAGAACTTGCCCCAATTATTACTCCTGATGGAAAAAGATTGTATTTTACTCGGCACGGGCATCCTGCCAATTTTGGTTCCAGCAAAAAGCAGGATATTTGGTACTCTGATATTGATTCAAATGGTCAATTCACTCCTCCATATATATTACCACCACCAATAAACAACGAAATGCATAATTTTGCGTTCGGAACCACTCCCGATGGTAGGTCACTAATTTTAGGTAATGTATATTTACCCGATGGTTCTCTTAAAAAAGGGGTTTCTATTGCTAAATATAATGGTAAAGATTGGGATTTCCCTCAGGAAATAGTAATAGAGGGTTTTAACAACATTAACGAAAGAACTGCTTACTTTCTTGCTTTTAATGGAAAAGTTATGCTACTTTCGTTTGAAGATGAAAATTCTTATGGAGGAATGGACCTTTATGTTAGTTTTCTACAGGAAAACGGTAAGTTTTCGAAACCTCTAAACTTGGGACCAATTATAAATACTGCTGACGATGAAACTTCGCCTTTCCTGGCTTATGACGATGAAACATTGTTTTTTGCCTCTGCTGGTTATCCAGGATACGGCGGATTGGATATTTTTATGTCTCGTCGATTGGATTCCTCTTGGCAAAAATGGTCTAAACCAGTAAACTTGGGAAAACTTGTAAATTCCGAAGGTTGGGACGCTTATTTTACAATCCCCGCTTCGGGCGAATATGCTTATTTTGTTTCTACAAAAAATTCATATGGAAAGGAAGATATCTTCAGAGTGCTTCTTCCCAAGTCCTTAGCACCAAAATCAGTGGTAATCGTTTCTGGGAAAGTTTTAAATAAAAAGAATAATCAACCATTGAGAGCTAAAATTCAATATGAAACCTTGCCCGAAGGCAAAGTCATTGGAATAACTGAATCTAATCCCGTCACAGGTGAATATAAAATTGTTATACCTGGTGGTGCAAAATATGGCTTTCTTGCCCAAGCGGATAGTTTTTTGTCGATTAATGAAAATATTGATATAAGAACAGATTTGCGTTATCAAGAAATTCAACGCGATTTATTCCTTGTTCCAGTTGAAGTTGGTGAAAGTATAAGACTTAATAATATTTTTTTCGAGTACAACGATTACAAGCTTCTCGAAGAATCTTTTGCTGAATTAAATCGCATTGTCAAATTTTTAAAAGAGCATCCAAATATTGAAGTTGAAATTTCTGGGCATACAGATAGTGTAGGTTCTCATATTTATAATTTAAATTTATCAAGATTACGTGCTGAATCTGTTGCTAATTATCTAATTTCAAATGGAATTGCACCAAAAAGGTTAAAGGTTATCGGCTATGGTGAACAATTCCCCGTTGCAACTAACGAAACTGATGAAGGTAGGCAGTTAAACCGAAGAGTGGAATTTAAAATTATTAAACGCTAAATTTTTTTAATTTCGTATTTTTGAATAGGTTAATTTGGTTTATCGATGGGTGAAAAAAAGATTTTTACTGATGAAGACCTACAAAGGCTTTCAAATCTTTTTAAGGTTTTGTCTGAAATATCACGGTTGAAAATTTTACGAACATTACTTGATGGTGAAAAATGTGTTACCGATATTATTAATGCTACCGGTTTGATGCAGGCAAATGTTTCCAAACAAATAAAGATAATGCAAGAGGCTGGAATTCTTGCTTGTCGTCCAGCGGGACTTTTAAGATACTACCGCATTGTTGACCCTTCTATTGTTGAAATATGCGAAACAGTTTGCAAGCATCGAAAATAAAAAAAATTGTTGATTTTGTTACTTTCCCAATTCGACTTTTTCTTGTTTTGCTTGTTACAACAATAGATTCAATTTTGGCAATTTTTGGTACTTTTTTGTTTCCTCGTTGGTACAGAACTTTATTTCATTATCGACAGTGGGCAAAACGCATCTTATTTTGTTCGGGTATTAAAGTTTCTGTAAAGGGAATAGAAAATATTGAAGTTTCAAAATCATATGTTTTTGTTGCTAATCATTCAAGTTATTTCGATATCCCAGCGGTTTTTGTTGCGATTCCAAATCGATTGAGAATTATGTACAAGAAGGAATTAGAAAAGATTCCAATTTTTGGGTGGTATTTAAAATATTCAGATTTTATTGGTATCGAAAGGGAAGAAATTGGGTCTGCTCGAAAAAGCCTCGAGGAAGCTCTTAAGTTAATCCAACAGGAAATTTCAGTTTTGATATTTCCCGAAGGTACTCGCTCGAAGGATGGTACCTTGGGGGATTTTAAACGAGGTGCATTGTATCTCGCTATCAAAAGTGGGAAGCAAATTGTTCCAGTTACAATTATTGGAGCTCGTGATATTCTTCCTCGTGGAAGTTTCTTCTTTTCTACCGGTACAATTGAAGTAATTGTTGGAAAACCATTTATAAATTTATCTGAAACCCGCAAAACAGAAATGGATAGATTAAAAAAATTTCTATTTCAAGAGATTCAAAGTAATCTTTCTGAGAGGAAAATTACTTGACTAAAATTGTATTTAAATTTTTATTCCAAAGTTCAAACCAAGGAAAAATCCTCCGAAATCAGAAATTGGTTTATCTCTTATGCTTTCTAAACCCTTGCCTCCGAAAGGAATCCAGTATTGTCGGGCGGAAATTCCAATGTAGGATTGGTCGGTTACTGGGATGTTAACTCCTGTTCCAACAAAAATACCAAGCCGAACATATAAGTTGGAAGAACCAAACGAGCTAAAGAATTCTTTTTCGTAAGGGGTAGTAAGAATAAAAGTTGGCCCAATTCCAATATTTAAATATGGAGTGAAGTTTGTATTGAATAATTCTGTAAACAAATACTGATTTATGCCGACTGTTAAAGGGAAAATGTAAATTCTATTAATTTTACCTGGAATAAATATTTCACCAGTC
Organism: Ignavibacteria bacterium; assembly: GCA_037440445.1. GTDB lineage: Bacteria > Bacteroidota > Ignavibacteria > Kapaibacteriales > UBA2268 > Naka2016. The sequence continues at coordinate 12,266 of JBBIUA010000010.1, read as the reverse complement.
CAAGGGTCGTAATATTCAAATTCGTCGGTATTTCTTGCTCCGGAGATATATAGATTGGCAAAAATCGATGAAGTTCGAGCAATAAATTGTTCATAAAATGCGCCAACACCAAAGCCGTTGTTTGATAGAATTAAACTTAACCCCCAAAATTTTGATTTATTCGAAGAAATTTCTTGTGATATCAAAGGCCTTGGACTATCAAACACAATATTTGAATCGAATTGAAAACCATACTCATTGTGTGAAACATCAACCCAAGCAAAAGATTTATTGAAAAGCGTTCCGATAATTAAAACACTCAAAATTAGTTTTTTAGTAAATGAATATCTTTCGTTATTCATAAATATAATCAATTACCCAGAGTTAGAAACGAAAGACTTATAATAAATTGTAAGTTTCGAAAATTTTTGCTAATTTTGAATGCTTTTTTTATGAAATTTTAATGACAATTGAAGAGTTTGTTGATAAGATACAAATTATTTTACCTTTCGAAGCAGGAATTGAAGATGATAGATTAGGAATACAAGTAAGAATTGATGGGCAAAAAGTAGAAAGAGTATTAATTTGTTATGAACTTACTCAAGAAGTAATCAAAGAAGCAAAGGAAAAACAAGCAGACTTAATTGTTTCATTCCATCCCTTAATTTACTATCCTTTGTTAAAGATTGAAAGCAGTGAAAGAGTCGGCTTCCTTGTTCAAGAATTAATCCGCAATTCTATTTCTTTAATTGTTTGCCATACCAATTTTGATGCCTATAGAAAGGGAACAAGTTGGATTTTTGGCTCCAAAATAGGTTTGAAAATTAATGATTTTCTTGAAAAAAATTCAAAAATAGAAAACTTTGGGTTTGGTGTGGTTGGTGAATATAATCCTTCTATTGAAAAAGTTGATTTTTTATCCCGGATTGCACAAATCACTCTTTCTCCATTGCGTTGGTGCGAAGGTAGGGTTGAAAGAATAAAAAAAGTAGCAATTGTTGCCGGTAGTGGAATGTCTTTCGCCGAACTTGCTTTCCAAAGGAATGTTGATGCATTTATTACTGCTGATATCTCGTACCATAATTTTCATAAATATAATGGAAAGATGATGCTGGTTGACCCTGGACATTGGGAAATGGAATACTTTGTAGCTGAATCAATGAAAACTCTTTTTGAAGAAGCCTTTAATAGTGAGTTACTTTTCTTCGTTTCAACTACTTATACAAATCCTATAAAATATTTCGCAGATAAAAATTATAATGAATTACAGAAAAAAGAATTGTTAGATAAATCAAAGGAAAAATAATGAAGTATCCATTGCAATATCTTGTTGCACTTTCTTTAGTGGATCGCAGGCAAGATGACCTTGAAGATGAATTTGGCGATCTTCCTGAACGAATTAAAAAGCAGAAGGAAAAATATCAGGAACTCGATTCGTATGTTAAGGAAACACAAAAAGTTCTCGAAGAAGTTCGGGAATTTATTGTTAAATCAAAAAAAGCCCTCGAAGAACTAAAAGCTCGGGAAGAAAAACTTTCCAAACAACAATTTTTGGTTCGCAATAATAAGGAATTCGATGCTATAACGCGAGAAATTGAGTTTGCGCGTTCGGAATATAATAGAATATCGCAAGAATTGCAACAGACAAATATTAAGGAGGAAAATTTAGTAAATGTTCTTGAACAACAGAAAAAAGAAGTAGACGAAGTTTGGAAGGAGCTCCAGGACCTTGAACGTGATTACGAGTTAATCGCAACAAATCAGAACGAAGAGTTGAATGAAATTCGCGCAGCAAGGGAAAAAATTATCGAAAAATTGGATAAACACAATCTTGAAATTTACCAAAGGATTCGAGGAACTCATAAGGATGCAATCGTAAAGGTAAAGAAAAATAGTTGTACTGGATGTTTTAGTCATATTCCACCCCAAAAAATTGTCGAGATTCGAAACAATTTGGATAAATTATATACGTGTGAAAATTGTGGAAGGATATTGTATCCAGAGGACCTTGAAATAGATAGTGAATATATATTATAATTTTTCTAATTTTGCTTAGTGGAATTGCTCTTTGATGGAAGGATGGGCAGTCGCAAGAGCATTTGCTCTTGAGGAAAGTCCGAACTCCACGGAACAGCCCGCTTCCTAACAGGAAGGCAGCGAGCCACACATTGTGGCGAGCTGACGGAAAGTGCCACAGAGAACAGACTGCCAATCCGGCTTGCCAAGTGGCAAGCGACATGGAGGCGATGGTGAAACGGTGGGGTAAGAGCCCACCAGCACTTCGGGTGACCGAAGTGGCTTGGCAAACCCCGGGCGGAGCAAGGTCAAATAAGGAAGCATTGGGCTATGCCCAGCCGAGTTGTTCCATCGGTAAACTCTTTCGAGTTTGTGCTTCCGGGTAGACCGCTTGAGGGCATTGGCAACAATGCTCCTAGATAAATGACTGCCTCCACCAATTCGCTGGTGCAGACAGAATTCGGCTTATAATCCTTTCATCTAGGCAATTCCACCATGTTTGTTTAATTTTGGAGGTAAAATGAAGTTATCGGATGACCCTTTTGTTAGAGAACTTCTTCCTGAGTTCGTCGATAATTGGCTTAATGACATTGATACCCAATTTAAAAATCTCATTGAGGCCAAAAACAGTGAAGATTTGTATCGTTTTGCTCACACTTTGAAAGGTTCTTGCTTCCAATTTGGTTTAGACCATATAGCCCAACTTGGAATTGAACTAATGGGATATGCTAAAGAAAAAAATTGGGAAAATGCTGCACAAATGGAAGAAAAAATTCGTTCTTCATTTCTTGAAGTAAAAGAATACCTTCAAAAAAATCCTATTTGATTTATAAATATGGAGGGCGGGGGATGAAAAGATTTTTTCCCTTTTTTTTAATTTGGTTGTTCTTTGCCTCTATCAATCTGTTTTCTCAAATTAGAATTGCTGTTCTGCCATTTCAAAATATGGATGGTGATTTGACTTTGAACATTTTAAGTTACAAACTTCAGGATAGCGTTGCTAATTTACTTAAGCAATTTGATTCTACCCAAAAACATTTTATTATTATTCCTTCTGATTCTATTGATTTACTGGTTAGTCAATTTAATCTTGACCCAACAAATCCACAATATCCAACAGATATGTGGAAAGCAGTCAAAATGTTAAATGCGAATGCAGTTATTAGTGGTACATTTAATCGAAAAGCTGAAAGAATATTAATCAATGCTTATATTTACGATGTTAATACCAAATTGGCATATCCCGATTACCAAGCCCGAGATATTTTTAAACCCGAGGACAAAGTAATGGAAGCAGTCCCAATTATTGTTAAAAAATTGCTTCCTGGTTTAATTGAATAATTTTACTTAAAAAAAACTGCTAACCAGATTGTTATACTTTCGGGAGTTGTCCACTCTACACGGTGTTTTTCGTGTGGTTCAATTAAAATTGCATCTCCAACTTTTAATTCTACTTCTTTATTTCCATTGTAAAACTTGAGTTTTGCGGCTCCTTGAAGCAGGACAACCCATTCCCACTCGTCTTGGTCATACCAAAACCCTTCAGGACTATTGTGTCCAAAAGACACGATACGTTCAATTCTTAAATTTTCCTTGGAAAAAATATTTTCAAAAAACTCACCTTCGTTGAAACAAATATATGAAGTGTCCAAAAGATTTTTCATTTCAAAATTTCAAAAACCAGAGAAAAAACCATAGATTCATTGAAATTAAATTAATTATTTTGTGGTCCCGGAGGGACTCGAACCCCCGACACGCAGTTTAGGAAACTGCTGTTCTATCCTGCTGAACTACGGGACCCAATTAATTCAAAATTACGAAAATTTCTTTTTATTATTTTTGCTTTATTTTGAAGATGCATATGAAAAAAGCATTTGTGGTTCTTGCAAATTTATTTTTACTCTGTTGTAGTAGAAATAGTGATAAGAACGTTATTGAAGTTTCTGGAATTATTGAAGCAACCGAGATTTTTATTAAGTCCAAAGTTGCTTCTCAAGTTGTTGAAATCCGCAAGGACGAAGGGGATAAAGTCAATCAAGGGGATACTTTGCTTATTTTAGACAGCGAAAGTTTTAGGTATCAATTGCAACAAGCCGAATCTGCTGAAAAATCTGCAAGGCTTCAGGTTGATATTATGCATAAAGGTGCCCGAACGGAAGACATTCTCCAAGCAGAAGAAAATTACCACCAGGCAGAAGAAAGCTTTAAAATTGCAAAGGTTAATTATGAAAGGGCTTTAGAACTGAAGTCTGTTAACTCTTTTAGTCAAAAGCAATTTGAAGATGCAGAATTGCAGATGAAGATTGCCAACTCACGACTCCGACAAGCAGAAGAGAATCTAAAGAGAATAAAGAATATGTTTCGTGCCGAGGAAATTTTGCAGGCAGAAGCAAATTTTCAGAAAGCAGTAGCAGCGACCAATCTTGCCAAAAAGAATTTCTCCGATTGCTTTATTGTTGCCCCTTCAAGTGGAACTATTCTAAGTAAGTTTGTCGAAGTCGGAGAATTTGTAGGCTTTGGTTCTCCACTTTTTAAATTAGGAAAACTTGATACAGTTGAAATGATTGTTTATATACCCGAATCGGATTTGGGTAAAATAAAACTTGGACAAAAGGTTGAAATTACAATCGATTCTTATCCACAAAAAAAATATTCTGGGGATGTTGCGTTTATTTCTAACCAAGCAGAATTCACTCCCAAAAATGTCCAAACCAAAGATGAAAGGGTAACATTAGTGTTTGCTGTAAAGATAAAAATTCCCAATCCCAATGAAGAACTGAAACCTGGGATGCCAGCAGATGCAATATTCGTTTTAAAAAAGTAATTGATATGATAAATGGTAAATAGACCAATAGTCTTTGTAGAAAATTTATCAAAAAAATTTAATGGTCATTTTGCAAATTTTGAAATTAATTTGACTGTTAACAAAGGGGAAATACTTGGAATTGCTGGTCCCGATGGTTCGGGAAAGTCTACTTTACTAAGACAAATTGCTGGTCTTATTGGGCCAAGCAGTGGCAAAATTGAAATCTTCGGTAATGATATTAGGAAAAATTACGAGGAAATAAAAAAAAAGATTGGCTACCTTTCTCAAAATTTTTCACATTATATTGATTTAACTGTAAAAGAAAATTTGGAATTCTTTGCAGAGATTCATGGTGTAAAGGATTTTAATAAAAAGTATAATTTTTTAATTAGTTTTGCAAATCTCGAAAACTTCCAAAACACATTGGTTTCGAATCTTTCTGGGGGTATGAAACAGAAACTGGCTTTGATTTGCTGCTTGGTTTACGAGCCGGAGATTTTGTTGCTTGATGAACCCACAACAGGGGTCGACCCGATTTCCAGACGAGAGTTCTGGTTTTTGCTCAGCGATTTAGTGCGAAGGGGAAAAACTATTTTGTTTTCTACACCATACTTAGATGAAGCCGAAAGATTCCACAGAGTTGCTTTGCTTAACGAAGGGAAACTACTTGCTTGCGACACTCCAATTAATCTGATTAAGGAATTCAGTGCTCATTATGAAGTAATTGAAATTTATGGATTAGACCCCATAAGTGTTAAAAATTTGGCCAAAATCAAGTTTGAAATTCAGTTATTTGGAGATAGAATAAATTTAGTTTTACCAAGGAATGAGGTAAACATAGATGAATTTATATCATCAATCCATGAGTTAGAGTTAGGCAATATAGAGATTAACAGGATTTCACCAAGTTTAGAAAATGTATTTTTTAATCTAATTAGTTCATAGGTTCAATGCTTGCAATTGATGTCGAAGGTTTAACGAAGCGATTTGGAAATTTTATTGCAGTTGACAATGTCGAGGTAAAGGTTAATAAAGGCGAAATATTTGGATTTCTTGGAGCTAACGGGGCAGGAAAAACCACCACAATCAAAATGTTGACTGGATTAATATCCCCTTCGAAAGGTAAAATTTTTGTTGATGGTATTGATGTTGTAAAATATCCACAAAAGGTAAAAGAAAAAATCGGTTATATGTCCCAAAAGTTTTCTCTTTACAATGACTTAACTGTTGAAGAAAACATTAATTTTTTTGGTCGAATTTATGGATTGAGTACGAAAAAAATCAATTCAACCAAAACGTGGCTATACGAGAATTTTGGCTTGAAGGATTACGAAAGTCTCCTGACAAATGAACTGCCTACTGGTATAAAACAAAGACTTGCATTGGGGATTACTTTGATGCACGAACCCACAATTGTTTTCCTTGATGAACCAACCTCCGGCGCCGACCCAGTTTCGCGAAGAAATTTTTGGGAAGTTATTCAAGAACTTTCGCGAAATGGAGTTTCTGTTTTTGTTACCACTCACTTTTTAGAAGAAGCAGAATATTGCAATTCGATTTCGTTTATTCATCAAGGAAAGATTATTGCAAAGGGTAGTCCCACCCAGCTTAAAAAGATATTCGAAGATTATCCGATTTTTGAAGTAGATTTTGGTTCTCCAGAATTTAATTATTATTTAGCGGGAAAAAAATTCGATTTTGCCGAATTTACGTTGTTTGGCAACAAACTTCATTGTTATTGTAAAATGAAATTGGTTTCAACAGAAGATTTTAGAAAAATTTTATCTGAAAAATTACAAACGAAGATTCTTTCGTTACGAAAAATCAAACCTTCGCTTGAAGATGTGTTTGTTAATTATATCTCTAGTAGAAATGCTTAATTGGCAAATAGTATTGGCAGTAGCAAAGAAAGAGATTCGCCATTTGAAACGAGAAACAAGGATGCTTTTTGTCGTATTTGCTTTTCCTTTATTTTTATTAATCATTTTTGGGTATGCTATTAACCTTGATGTTAAGCATATTCGACTTGCTGTTCTGGATTTTGATAAAACTAAGGAAACAAGACTTTTTGTAAATTCTTTAACCCAATCTGAATATTTTGATTTAGTTACTTATTTAAACAATTATTCCGAAGCAAAAAAAATATTGCAAGAAGGAAAGGCCCAATTGGTAATAGTTTTCCCTTATAATTTTACTAAAAAGTTAACCCGTGGCGAATCAGTTAGAATACAATTTTTGATAGATGGTGTAAATGGTAACACCTCAAGTGTCATTTACAACTATTCAAATTTTGTTGCTAATACTTATTCCATGAAATTATTGAGCGAGCTTAGTAATGGTATAACAACTAAAGCAATAGATTTGCCTTTTGAACTTGAACCAAGGTTTTGGTACAACCCTGAACTTAAATCGAGTAGGTTTTTAGTTCCTGGTCTGATAGGAATTATTATCATTTTAACTGGTGCTATTACAGTTTCTTTGTCGATTGTGCGTGAAAAAGAAAGGAACACAATTGAGCAAATTTTCATTGCACCCATTAAGCCAATAGAATTTGTAATTGGAAAAGTAATACCTTATTTGTTTTTAGCATTTGTTAATTCAATTCTTGTTGTTATCCTTGGAAATTTGATTTTTGGAGTTCCATTAAAAGGGAATTTGGTTCTTCTTCTTTTGGCAATTATTTTATACATTTATTCTGCTGTGAGCATTGGAATCTTTGTTTCGGTTGTTTCTGATAATCAACTTGTTGCGTTTCTTCTGGTTGTAATTATTTCTGTATTACCATCAATGCTGCTTTCGGGATTTATTTTCCCAATTGAAAGCATGCCTTTTGTTATACAGTTAATTACCAATCTTACTCCAGCAAAATTTTTTCTTTCAATTATTCGCAATCTACTTTTGAAAGGCACTGGCTTCTTATTATTATGGGAAAATTATCTCTACCTATTGATTTATGGTAGCTTTTTTGTTCTTTTAAGTGTTGTTCTTTATAAAAAAAGAGTTTTAATCCGATTATGAAGAAAATATTTTGGTTTGTAATCAAGGAATTAATACAATTTCGACGCGACAGGAAAATGGTTGCAGTCGTATTTGTGGCTCCAATAATTCAATTAATACTTCTTGGCTATGCTGCAAATATGGATGTTAAGACTGTAGATACGTATATTTTAGATTACGACAATTCTTCGTTAAGCCGTAGATATATTAGTTCCTTACAATCTAATGGTTATTTCAAAGTATCAAAATTTTGTAAAAATTATAAAGAAATCGAGAAAGGAATTTCATCTGGTGATTGCATCATTGGTATTGTGATACCATCAAATTTTGAACAAGAAATATTTAAAAAAAATAAGCCAAAAGTACAGGTTATTTTAGATGGTTCAAATGGGAATAAATCTTCAATTGTACTGGGTTATATTTTAAATGTTACATCTGGATTTCAAAAGCAATTAATTTCAGATGAATTAATGAGGTTTGATAATTTTTTTCCTATTGGTGGAATAACTCCAGAAATTCGCGTTTGGTATAATCCTGAAACGATAACTCGTCGTTTTCTTTTACCAGGTATTGTAGCTTTGCTTCTTTTGATAATTGCGATACCATTGACAGCAATGGCAATTGTGCGCGAAAAGGAAAACGGAACAATAGAACAAATTCTTGTTTCTCCTTTGAAACCGCATCAAATTGTTGCTGGAAAATTAATTCCATTTTTGTTGATTGGATTAATTGATTTTATTTTTGTTATTTTTGTTATGAGATTTTGGTTTGGTATTGAAATAAGAGGGAACACTATTCTATTATTTTCTACTGGATTTTTGTTTGCATTTTCTAATCTGGGAATCGGATTATTTATTTCAACAATTTCCAAGTCTCAACAGCAAGCAATGATAGTTTCTGTTTTTGGAATTATTGTACCAATGATTTATCTTTCTGGTTTTGTTTTCCCTATAGAAAATATGCCCAAAATAATTCAACCGATAACTTATCTTATTCCTTTGCGATATTTCTTAGAGATACTTCGTGGCATAGTATTAAAAGGGAACGGAATTAATGAACTTTGGCTCCAAATAATTTTGTTGCTTTGTTTTGGAATTGCATTTTTTGTATTTAGTTCTATACGCTTTCGTAAAGTGCTACATTAATTAAAGTATTGAAATATTTATCCATCCGATTTGGTTTAAAATTAAATATAAACCCGCAAAGACAATTAGTAATCCTGAACCCTTTTTGATCCAATTAACAACTTTAGTTTTTTGAGACCACTGCAAATAAGATTGAACTTTTCCTGTTAAAGTTCCTATGATTATAATAATTAAACTATTTCCAATTGCAAACGATAAAAGTAAACCAATTGAAAAACTTAGGTTCGTTTGCGATGTTTGAAAAACAGCACCAAGCACTGGTGCCATATAGGCAAAAGTGCAGGGACCAAGAGCAAATCCATATAGGAAACCTAAAAGCAAGGGTGTCCACAGTGATATTCGCTTTGTTTGAGAAATTCTAATACCTGTCCAGTCAAGTCTTATAATATCCATCAGATATAATCCTACAATTATAAATATAATTGCTACCAAATAATTTCCTAAAGGCCCGATATCACCCATAAGTCTGCCAAGTAGAGTAGTAATAATTCCAATTATTGCAATTGTAAATAAGGAACCAATGGAAAAAATTGAAGAAACAATGAAAGTCTTTTTTAAAGATGTTATTGCTTTAGCACTTATATAGCTAACTATTAATGCAATGCTCGACAAGTGACAAGGTGAAAGTAAAATACTCAGTATTCCCCAAACAAATGATGCCAAAATTGACAACAAAGAAATTTCGTTAACAGCGTAGTAAAGGTTATCAAACAAGTTATCAAACATTTTATACTCAAGATTTTGGTTTTAATCCACGTTTTTGCAAAATCTTATCAATTTCTTCTTCTGGGAAAAATCCTTCGTGCCGGAAAAATTCATTACCATTTTCATCGAGAAAAACTTGGGTTGGAATAACTCTTATTTTGTATTTTTTTGCATACTCCTTTTGTTCAGGATTCCATACATCGTAAAATAGCACTTTAATTTGACTTCCATACCTTTTTTCGATCGACTTCATAATTGGCTGCATTTTTCTGCATGGAATACAATTTACCGAACCAAGTTCAATAAAAGTAACTTTGGGTTTAGACGCAGAGGTTTTAGTTGAATCTTGGGCTTCGATGGTTATTAAGTTTCCGAATAGGAAAACAGTGATAATTACAACGACAATATTTGAAATCGATTTGATGAATTTCATTTTAATTCCTTATTTTGTTGCGATAAATTATGTAGTTTCAAAAAAGTTCCAATTGGGCAATGGTCGTGAATGATTTTTAAATTCTTTTGTTTTGCAAGATTAATGACTTCCTCGTTCCAGCACTCGGGTGGAAACCAAACATAACATTCAGGCGGAATATCAGTTGTTTCGAGTATTTTTACACTGTTTGCTGGGGAAAGAGCAAATACGATATTTTCTGCCATTTGGTTGAGTTCCTTCAGGTTGGGATAGCATTTTATTTCATTGATAAATTGATATTTGGGGTTTATTGGAAAAATCTCGTAACCGACTTCCGACAAATTTTTGACCAATTTGTAACCATAGGAGTTTTCGTTTGCCGAAGCGCCAAAGATTGCGAAACTTTTGGTTTTTTTCATAACTTCAATTGGGTCAATATCCATAATTCACTCCCTTGATTCTTTAAAATTATTCATTTTGATGTAATTGGTTCAAATTTATATTGATATTTCAGAGCGAAATTCACAAGGGAAATCAAAATAGGTACTTCGACTAATGGTCCGATAACTGTTGCAAATGCTGCAGGGGAGTTAATTCCAAATACCGCTATAGAAACTGCTATTGCGAGTTCAAAATCATTGCTTGCTGCTGTAAAAGACACTGCGGTTGACTGCGAATAAGAAAACCCTTTTCTATTTAAAAAGAAAAATGTGATAAAAAACATTATAAAAAAGTAGAATATGTATGGGATAGCCACACGAATTACATCCAATGGTAAGTAAATTATTTTTTCACCTTTTAATGAAAACATAACGAAAATTGTGAACAACAAAGCAACTGGTGTAAGAATACTTATTCTTGGGATAAATTGTTTATGGTACCATTCTTTGTTTTTTACTTTTACTAAAATTGAACGGGTGAGAAAACCAAGTAAAAATGGAATTCCTAAATAAATTAGAACACTTGAGGCAACTTCTGTAATGGAAATTTGTACGATTTGTGATTTCATTCCAAATATGGGTGGAAGTATTGTAATAAAAACGTATGCATATATGGAATAAGTCAATACTTGAAATAATGCATTAAATGCAACAAGGCCAGTTGCTAATTCAGAATCACCCCGGGCGAGGTCGTTCCAAACAAGTACCATCGCTATGCAACGGGCAAGCCCAACAAGTATCACTCCATAAGCCATTTCAGGTTTGTCGGGCAAGAAAATCATTGAAAGAAGGAACATAACAATTGGTCCAACAATCCAGTTTTGAATTAAAGATATCGTAAGTAGTTTAAGATTGCTAAAAACAACAGGTAATTCTTCGTATTTTACTTTTGCGAGTGGTGGGTACATCATAAGAATTAAGCCAATTGCTATTGGTATGTTTGTTGTTCCGCTGCTTAATGAGTTCCAAAAATTGGATATAGGGGGAAAGAAATATCCAATCAAAACACCAATTAACATCGTTAGAAAAATCCAAAGGGTTAAATATCGGTCAAAAAACGTAAGAACTTTTGTATCCGTATCCATTTAAACCTCTAAATTAATTATTTAACTAAATAACAAAATACAAAAATAAGAAAAAAAATTGTAATCAAATCATTAACTGATTTTGTAAAATTTTTGTTGTTTTTTGTATTTTCAAATTTAAGAAGAGTTTAAAAAATTGATTTAATTAGGCTGTAAGATGTTCCCTTTGTCGAATTAGTCCAAGAGAATTTTCACAATTCTATTTGGAGTTTTATATGAAAAAAATCATAGATGATTTTCTTATTTTTCATCAAATGTATATTTATATTAATATATTTTGTTTTCAAAAATATATAGGTTTCCATTTTTTTTATGAATGATACCCCACAATATTCTTATAATAAATACTAAACATCAGTTTAAACATTTCTCCTTGGTTTGGATACCTAAGGTGTAATAATTCGTGTAATATAACTTTATACCGTTCTTCATTGGGTGCGTAAAGCAATGTTCTAATGAACGTCAATACCTTTGCTTGAACAACTGGCAAGCTTTCTTTTCATAAATTGAAATTATATCTTTTAGGGTTGAAGGCAAATTTCTTTGGCAATCTTCATCGCATCTTCTTTAAATTGTTCGACTTAATTAATTTAGAATTCCGATTTTTATTAATTTACCTTCACAATTTGCTTTATCTACGTTTTTTGGTTGACAAGTAAAGGATAAATTTTTTTCTTGATT
>JBBIUA010000009.1:0-90488 GCA_037440445.1 Ignavibacteria bacterium | reverse complement strand
GCAATGGAATTTTATAACAAAGCAAAAAAAGCAGGTTTGAAACCGATAATTGGTTTCGAAGCCTATATGGCAACTGGTAGCCGTTTCGACAAAACTTCAGGAAAGACTAAGAAGAAGAATTATTACCATCTGCTGTTATTGGCAAAGAATAATGAAGGCTATCGCAACTTAATGAAATTGACAACATTTGCACATTTGGAAGGGTATTATTACAAACCTCGAATAGATAAGGAACTGCTTGAAAAATATCACAAAGGGCTAATCGCTTGCTCTGGTTGTTTAAATGGAGTTATAAATGCACATATTATTAATGGAGATATTGACAAAGCAAAAAAAGAAGCAACCTGGTACAAAGACCTATTTGGTTCCGATTTTTACATCGAAATACAAAACCACGGGTTACCCGAAGACGAAGCAATTCTGAAATGGGCTCCGGAAATTGCTCGTGAACTGGAAATTGAACTTGTTGCGACAAATGATGTTCATTATATAAAAAAGGAACACGCGCTTGCACACAATGTTTATTTGAATATAAAATCGGCAAGCGAGGGAGCCCAGAATATAGACATAAATAACTTACGATATCGTTCGGACCAACTTTATTACAAATCAACCGAAGAGATGGTTCAATTGTTCAAAGAATTTCCAAACTCGATAAAAAATACAATTGAGATTGCAGAACAATGCGAATTAAACATTGAGCAAAAAATTCATATGCCCGAATTCAAGATACCCAAAGAATCTAACGCAAAAAATCTCGACGAGTATCTTCGCGAAAAAACATACCAAGGATTGGCTGAAAGATACAAAGAAATTACCGAAGAAGTACGACAAAGAGCAGAATACGAACTTGATATAATTTGTAGAATGAATTTTTCTGGTTACTTTTTAATTGTAGCAGATTTCGTCAACGAAGCTCGGCAGATGGGTTTGCGGGTAGGTCCAGGGAGAGGTTCGGCGGCAGGTAGTATTGTTGCATATGCTCTTGGAATAACGAACATCGACCCTTTGAAATATGGTTTACTTTTCGAAAGATTCTTAAACCCTGAGCGGGTATCGATGCCAGACATCGACATTGATTTTTCGGATGACAAAAGGGACAAGGTCATAGAATATGTAAAACGGAAGTATGGCGAAAGCTCGGTTGCACAAATAATTACTTTCGGGAAGCTATCTTCGAGGGCTGTTTTGAAAGATGTTGGAAGAATTTTGGGATTTCATCACCAAGAGATAAATAAAATTACAGCGAAAATACCAGTGGTTCTTGGCAAAGTGACCCCCTTGAACGAGGCTTTAAAACTTCCAGATTTAGTGGAACTCAGCCAAACAGATGACCCACAATATAAAAAACTAATCGAATATTCTTTACTTTTGGAAGGCTTGTACCGCCATACTTCTGTTCACGCTGCTGGAGTGGTTATTGCCCCTGGCGATGTTAGCGATTATGTTCCACTTTATGCTCAAAAGGTCGAAGGTAACGACAAAGTTGAAATTGTAACTCAATATGGAATGAACGACTTAGAAAGTGCCGGTCTTGTGAAAATGGACTTTCTTGGATTACGTACACTATCCATAATCGACGAAACGTTAAATGCTATCGAGAAAAACTATGGAATTAAAATAGACATCGATAAAATCGAATTTGACGACCAGAAAACATTCGAACTATTTGGACAAGGCAAAACGCTCGGAGTATTCCAGTTTGAATCGAGCGGAATGCAAGAATACTTGCGTCAACTTAAACCAACAAATCTTCTCGAATTAAGCGATATGAATGCATTGTATCGGCCTGGTCCATTACAAAATATTCCTGAATACATAGACAGAAAATTCGGAAGGAAAAAGATAGAATATCTACATCCTTTGATGGAAAAGTCTCTTAAAGATACTTATGGAATAATTGTCTACCAGGAGCAAGTTATGCAATTAGCGAGAGATATTGCAGGTTTTACCTTAGCACAAGCCGACATATTACGACGAGCAATGGGAAAAAAGAAACAAGATGTTATGACAAAAATGAAACCAGAATTTATTGAAGGAGCTTACAAAAATAATGGTATCGATAAAAAACTCGCCGAAGAAATATTTGATTTAATTGAAAAATTTGCAAATTATGGCTTTAACAAATCTCATTCGCTTGCATATGCTATTCTCGCCTATCAAACTGCCTGGCTCAAAGCCCACTACACCGCTGAATTTATTGCGGCAAATCTTAATGCCGAAATCAATAATACTAAACAAATCCCAAAGTTGATAGAGGAAGCAAAGAGTTTTGGAATAGAAGTTTTACCCCCTGATGTAAATCGTTCATTTAGTAAGTTCATAGCAATCGACAGCAAAACTATTATTTTTGGTTTGGCAGGAATTAAGAATGTTAGTGAACGAGTAGAAGAAACCATTGTTACTGCTCGAAAAAGCAAACCATTTTCTTCTTTCTTCAATTTCGTTTCACGAACAGACCCTAAAATAATAAATAGAAAAGTGCTCGAGGCTCTTGTTTGCACCGGAGCTTTCGATAAGATTGAAAATAGTCGCCGAGCATCTCTTTTTGCTGCTATTGATACCGCTTTGGAATTTTCGAGGAAATTGCAAGGCACAACAAATAATAGCGATTCCTCTTTGTTTGAAGAACTCGGAGATGAAGAAAAATTTATTGTCGAACCAAAATTACCAGATGTAGAGGAATGGAGCTTCCGAAAGCGATTGCAAAAAGAAAAGGAATTTTTAAACTTTTACCTAAGTGGTCACCCTCTTGACCGATATAAAAACATAGTAAAGGACTTAACACCAATGAATTTAGGCGAGACCGATTCAATCCAAAACGGAAGCGTAGTTAAAATTTTTGGAATTCTTTCGGAAGTTGATATTAAAATCGATAGGAACAAACAGAAATTTGCATTTGGCGAAATCGAAGACTTTTTTGGGAAAGCAGAAATTGTTGTTTGGAGCGACGCATATACACAATTTTATCCATTCCTCGAAAAAGACCAAATTCTTTTAGTCATTGGGAAAGCTGAAGTTAAAGAAGACGCCCTCAAAATTTTTGTTTCAGAAATTTATCCAATCGAACTTGCATTAAAGAAATTAATTGATGCAATTCATATTTACATAAAGGAAAAAGAAAGAGCAAAAGAACAATTGCTGGAATTTTCGCAACTTTGCAATTCCCCTGATTCTTCGACCAAAGTTCTTTTCTTCTTGGTTTATAATGGCTTTCGCAAAGCATACGTTTCCGATAACTTAAATTTCGCAATAAATGAAGAAAATATTTTCAGACTTTATTCAATTTTTGGTGCAGATAATGTAAAATTAATTCCAAAGTCCAATTATTAAAATTTTGTTAATTTAATAGATATTTTAAGGAGATTGATTTATGGAATTGCTAAAAAAATTACTTGCATTTATTATTTCTATAGGTATATCATTATTGATTTTTTACTCTTTTTTTGCTATGCTCGGTTTAGCCTTTAAAATTATTCTGAATTTGATTTATATCTTTGCTATTATAATTGTTGCGCTGCCATTTTATGTTATAATAAAGAAAAAACTATTAAAATGAGGTGAGCAATGTTAAAAAAATTATTTTCATATTGTGTTGTTATAATTTTCTCACTTCAAAATGCTTCCGCAGTTTACAACTATCCCCATGCGAACCAATGGACAATATTGCTTGCCCGTTCTTTAAGCAAAGATATTTTCAAGTTGAACGGGGTTCCTTATCTTCAACCACTTGTTGAGGTTGTAAATTCAACAGCAAATTCACGTTTTTTTTCGAGCGCCTATATTCCAAAAGGAATGGACAATTTTTACATTAAACTTAGTTTGAATAGTATGTTTGGTATCGTGCCTAACAACAAAAAGGAATATGTTCCTTCACTTCCTTTTCAACCCTATGACCCAAATAATACTACAGATTTGCTTTCTAGGCTATCTAAATTTGTGAATTTTAAAACCTATCCCCCCACTGTTGAAGATACTGCTGGTTTGATTTACTTCGCCTTCCAATTACTAATGTACGATGGTGTTACAAAAGGAAAAATAAAACCACCAGAAAAAGCACCAACAATTTTAGGTCAAGGCAAAAAATATTTAAATATTCCCCACGATACTATTCGTTCATTAATGGATGAAAATCAAATCTTTGGTATACTCCCTCCAACATTAAAGGATACAATTTATAAATCTATCGAAAACTTTCCAGAACTATTTGAATTGCCTGCTGGACTTAATATGAGTTGGATTCTGGCAGGAATACCACAGTTAGATATTGGTTCTCTGTATGGAACTGAACTAACACTTCGTTTTATCCCGCCAATCGATTTGGGAAAAAATATTGGCAAGTTTGCTTTCTGGGGGTTTGGAATAAGTCATTCGATTTCGCAATATTTCCCTCAACCTTGGTTGGATTTTGCTGTACAAATTGCATATCAAGGAACAAACTTAAGAAACACAATTGGCGTCACAAATGCTGAACTCAATGCAAATGCAAACTTTTTCAACGCAAATATTCATTTGAGCAAAAAAATTTCGAAAAATTTTTTATTCTACTCTGGTTTTAGTTATGAAAAGGTGAATATTAATACCGACTTCACATTCTATTTGCCTATTACTGTTCAACACCAATTAGGTTTAATGTGGCTTGACGATAACGGAACACCTGATGATTACTCCGATGACTTTTTCCGTAAAAATCCTGAACTCGGATACAATGGCGACCCCTACGGTTCTATGGTAAAAAATGTAATCGTTTCGGATAAGAATTATAAATTTACTTTTGGTATTCTCGCTTCTTTCGGTAATTTTGCAACCTGTTTGGATTATAATATTGGAAAAGTAAATATTATTTCTTTAGGATTAATGTATAAATTTGAGATTACAAAACAGAAGGAATATGGCAGAAATTATTGATGGGAAAAAAGTTTCGCAAGCATTACTCAGTGAACTTAAAGAAAGAACGAAGCAATTAAAAGAAAAAAAGGGAATAACACCTGGAATTGCATTGCTATTGGTTGGCGACAATCCCGCTTCCAAAACTTATGTTGCTTCGAAAAGGAAAGCATGCGAAGACCTTGGATTCTTTTCAATTGTGGAACATCTCCCCGAAACGACAAGTGAACAAGATGTACTCGACCTTGTAAATCGATGGAATTCCGATAACCGAATACACGGCATTCTTGTTCAGTTGCCTTTGCCCAAACATATCAATGAACTAAAAGTTACTTTAGCAATAAAACCCTCGAAAGATGTGGATGGTTTCCATCCAGAAAACCTCGGAAGATTAGTTATTGGCTTGCCAGGATTCAAACCTTGCACTCCTGCTGGAATTCTTGAACTGCTTAACTATTATCAAATAAATACAAGTGGGAAACATGTTGTTGTTGTTGGTCGAAGTAATATCGTAGGGAAACCTGTTGCCAACCTTCTTTATCAAAAGAATCCAAAAGCAAACGCCATTGTTACAATTTGCCATACTGGGGCTTCCGACTTAAAAAAATTTACAAGAATTGCAGATATTATTATTGCTGCAATTGGAAAACCAAAATTTATTACGCGAGATTTTGTAAAAGAAGGGGTGGTGATAATTGATGTCGGAATAAACAGAATTGAAGAACCAAATGCGCCAAAAGGTTACAAAATAGTGGGGGATGTTGATTTTGATGATGTTGAACCTCTTGCCTCTGCAATAACTCCTGTACCAGGAGGAGTCGGACCTATGACAATTGCTATGTTAATGAAAAACACATACTTATCTGCATCAGACGAATTAAACTATGAGGTATAATAAATTATACGAGATAATTTCGTATGACGAGGATATTGTAGTAGTAAACAAAGCCTCTGGAGTGCTTTCGATACCCGATAGATTCGATAAAACCTTGCCGAACCTTCGTGCTCTATTGGAAGAAAAGTTTGGGAGGATCTGGGTTGTCCATCGATTGGACAAAGAAACAAGTGGAATAATGGTCTTTGCTCGCAACCCAGAAAGCCATAAAGAATTGAACCGCCAATTCGAATCACAAGAAGTCAAAAAAATCTATCATGCAATTGTTTCTGGTTGGATTGCCGAAGATGAGTTTGAAATTGATATTCCCTTACGAACAGACCCTTCGAATCCTGGGCGTACAATTCCTTCTGCCCGAGGGAAAGAAGCATTAACAATCGTTAGAGTTCTCGAACGATTCTCAATTGCAACGCTTTTAGAGTGCAATCTGGTAACTGGTCGTCACCATCAAATTCGCGTTCATTGCTCTGCTATTGGGAACCCCCTGATTGTGGATGAAATTTACGGAACAAGCGACGCTTTCTTCCTTTCTCATATCAAAAAAAGATACAATTTAAAAAAAGGAGACGTAGAGAAACCAATCATATCACGATTAACTTTACATTCATATTCTCTCGAAATAAAACATCCAAGAACCCAGGAAATTCAGCAATTCATCGCTCCATATCCAAAAGATTTCTTGGCTTTATTGAACGTCTTACGTAAATACTCAAAATAGAATAAATTTTTATGAAGTTGCCCACATCTTCAAAATAATTAGCAATAACCTATACAATTTTTTTAAAATATTTTTGTCTAAATCATTTTAAAGATGAGATTTAGGAAGTGGAAATAAATAAAGGCAAATATCCAAATCTTTTTAAGATCAATAGTCCTTCCGACTTACGCCAACTTAAACCTGAAAATCTAAATACTATTTGCAACGAACTGCGACAATACATCATAGATGTTGTTACAACTGTTGGTGGTCATTTTGGTGCCAACCTTGGTGTAATCGAACTTGCAGTTGTCCTCCATTACGTGTTCGATACACCATATGATAAAATCGTTTGGGATACTGGGCATCAGGGTTATCCCCATAAGGTATTAACAGGACGCCGGGATTTGTTACCTACAATTCGACAACTTGGAGGAATAAGTGGCTTTTTAAAACGAGAAGAAAGCCCATACGATGCATTCGGTGCAGGTCATGCAAGCACAAGTATCTCCGCTGCTTTGGGGATTGCCGCTGCACGCGATCTTTTGAACGAAAAATTCAAAGTCGTTGCCGTCATAGGCGATGGTGCACTCACTGGTGGCTTGGCTTTCGAAGCGATGAACAACTGCGGTTACCAGAAAAAAGACATAATAGTAGTTTTTAATGATAATGGAATTTCTATAGATCCAAATGTTTCTGCTATCTCTTCTTATTTTAGTGAAATCTTCTCGAAAAGGACAGTATCTTCTATTCGTGATAAAATTTGGAATGCAACCGATATTTTCCCTAAATTTGGAGACAGATTAAAGGATTACTTAAGCCGTTTAGAAGGTGGTTTGAAATCAATTATAACTCCTGGTATGCTTTTCGAAGCATTTGGATTTAACTACTTTGGTCCAATCAATGGACACAATGTTTTGAAACTTGTTAAAATCCTTAATCAAATTAAAAACTTAAAAGGTCCGATTTTATTACATATTATGACAGAAAAAGGCAAAGGTTATCCACCAGCCGAAATAGATTCAACAAAGTTGCACGCAATCAGTAAAAAAGGTAAAAAAGAAACACAATCTATTGAAAAAGTTGACATTAAAAAAGTTGCTCCAACGTATTCCGATGTTTTTGGCAAAGCAATGCAAGAATTGATGGAAAAAGACGAAAGGATAGTAGCAATTTCCGCCGCAATGTTGAGCGGAACCGGTTTGCTTCCCGTTGCAGAAAAGTTTCCTCAAAGAGTATTTGATGTTGGAATTGCAGAAGGACACGCTGTAACCTTTGCATCGGGAATGGCTACAGAAGGGCTAATTCCCGTCTGCGCTATTTATTCAACATTTTTACAAAGAGCATTTGACCATACAATACACGATTGTGCTCTGCAAAAACTCCACGTCATATTTGCCCTCGACCGTGCTGGTTTGGTAGGCGAAGATGGTCCAACACACCATGGCACATTAGATTTAGCATATATGCGGCTTATTCCCAATATGATTGTCACTGCACCCAAGAACGAGCAAGAACTACGAAATTTACTGTACTCTGCAATTTATGACTACCCGGGTCCTGTTTCCATCCGTTATCCACGCGGGAAAGGAACTGGCGAAGAAATAAAAGGCTTTGAACCAATCCCATTAGGAAAATGGGAACTTCTCGCCCAAGGCAAAGATATCGCTATTCTTGCAGTCGGGAAAATGGTATCGAATGCAATTCTCGCCCGCGATTTGTTGATTCAAAGAGATATTTCCCCCACTATTGTTAATGCTCGATTCATAAAACCACTTGATAACGAACTTCTTTGGCAAATTCTTCAGGAGCACCAAGTCGTTGTAACAATTGAAGATGGAACAATCATCGGTGGATTCGGTAGCGCCATTGCTGAATTTATGGTTCAAAACAATTTCAAAAACAAATTGAAAATTTTAGGCATCCCAGACAAATTTATTGAGCACGGAAGCCAGGAAGAATTACATTCTCTTTTAGGTTTAAACCCAGATGGTATTGCTAAAACTATTGAAAAACTGGTTCTTGAGGAACTTAAAGCAAAGGCTTTTGCCTTCTTGAGCAATAAATAATTTATTCAATCTTTTTTAGAACAAACTTTACCTTTCCAATAAATTCCATCTTTAATTCTAAGGGAATAAAAATGGATTTGTATTCTTGGTTTTGGGAGTGTAGCCAATAGCCATTTTCATTCTTTTCAACTTTTTTGACAAAACAATTCCCATCAATAGATTGAATTATCTACAAAATCGGCCTTTTCAACTAAAACTATGTCGCCATCTTCAAGCCCTGCGTCCACCATAGAATCTCCCTTTATAGTGAATGGAATCAATTTTGCCTGTTGAATAATTTGTTCTCTCTGATTCTCTTCTGTAAATGATATAAATTCAAAAGAGGAAAAATCAATCTCCTGGAGTTTTGTTTGAATTACATTATTCTGAGAGTAAACAAATAAAAAGTTATCAAATTTCTTCCAAGTTTCTTCCATAATTTCATCTAGGTCAATACCTTTGGCTCTCAAATTTTGCTGTAAGGCAACGATTTCGTCATCAATATTACCCCTGAAATGAGCACTAAATATCAATTTCTTTAATCTTTTTATTAATTCTTCTTTTTTGAAATCATCCATTCTTTTTGGTCAAACTTAAAATTTTCATAATATCCCCAGCGGCAACGGTATAAGAGCGAGCCAACTCAATAAGTTCATCAATTTTTGCTTCGGAAATTGGAATATTCGTTGGTAATGCATTTGGAGTGGGCTCAATATTTTGATATTTTTCGGATTTAGTTGCTTTTTCTTTATATTTTTTCGGAAGTTTATCCTCGATTTTCCGCCTTAGTTCATCACCAACACGAGTGGGAGCAAAAATACTACCTTCGCCCGAAAGGATAAAAATTGGATTGATTCCACGTTCGTAAAGATTTAATAAAAAAGAAGGAGGTACTGCAACACGACCACTCTCATAATTAAGAATTTTATGTACTGTTTCGTTCAAAAGATGTGCAAATTGGCTCGCCGAAAGTTTTCCACCTTCGTTAAATATGCTTCTGATGAATCTGATTCTTTCGCCAATTTCTTTATTTAAATTTTTCACTTGTATGTTTTGTATTTTTTACTTAATTTTGTCGTAAGAAATACATAAAAATTATGTATTTCTTACAAATACAAATATATAAAAAAATTTTAAAATAAAAATAGGTATAATTATGGAATCTAAAAATGATATCTACTCCAAATTAGAAGTCGAAGATTTAACAGAGGATTTGAAACTTGTTGCAATGTCGTGTGGAATTGAAACTGTTCGGTCATTGATGAAGAATTGTGCTGGCTTGTCGATTTATATTCCTAAACTTGCCCGATTGGATAGGTTCATTATGAAATACATTCGGGCGAATTCACAAAAATCGTTCAAAGAAATTGCCCGCGACCTAGGTGTAACCGAACAACACATTAAACGACTATTCAGAGAAATGCCTCGGAAATAGTTTATTTTCTTTGGAACCTAAACATTTCACGATTAGGAAATCGCAAAATATAGTCCCAAAAATATTGGGCGCCAATTTTATGTGTTGGTAACGGCACGAATTCTATAAATTCTTGAAGAGTTAGCCATTTGTAATCTTCGTGTTCAGGGGAAATTTTCACAACATCTTTGAATTCCACAAGAGCACCAAAAACTGGGATTGCACAAATTGAGTTCTGATAAGGGTCGAAATAACTTCCAACAAAGGGAATTGTCCAAATCTCTTTTACAATCAGCCCTGTTTCCTCTTCTACCTCACGCAAAGCACAGTCGATTGCAGTTTCATCACCTTCAATAGTCCCTGTGATTGCTTGCCAGATTCCGGGATAAATTGGATTGCTTTTTGAACGTTTCAATGCTAAAAACAGGAAATTGCCTGTAGTGGGATTTTCACTTGCAATATGAACTTGAATAGTATTTGAAATAAAATTTATCATTGCAAAAATTTTTGTATAAACTCTAATAAATTCTTTTCGTCGACCGCCCAATTATATTTTCCCCTTGCTAAAAGAAAAGCATTTTGTCCCATATAGTTCCAATCATAGTCGTCTATTTCTTCAAAAAAATTAACCAAATGTTTCTCTTCAATCGGTATTGAAACACCACATTTGTATTCCTCGACAAGTTTTTTTAAAGGTATCGCATCTGAAACAAGAATAGGTATTCCACATGCAAGGAAATCAAATACTTTATTATGTAGGGTAAAGTTGTTGAATTCATTCGGTGGATATGGAATCACGCCAATATCAATCTTTTGCAATATTTTAGGTAAATCAACAAAATTGTACTTCCCAGTAAAAATTACATTTTTTGCTTCGTAGCGTTCGACAATTTGTTTTAATTCGGGGATGCAATCACCGTCGCCAGCAATAATAAATTCAAAGCTTTTATTTGCTGATTTAACAAATATTTCAAGAAATTCAGCAATGGATTTTTCGCTTGTGTGAAAACCATGATGACCAAATTTTCGAAATTTCTCTTTGGGTGTTTTTTTTACTTGCTCGAACATTTTCAAATCTGGCGTGTTGTAAATTATTTCAATTTTATTTTTTGGGAAACCATATTCGTTAACCAATCGAAATTTTTGTTCTTCACAAACAGTGATAATTCCATCGGAAAGTGCAACATTCTTTTTCTCCCACTTGTCTGGAAGTTTAATATTGTGCGAAACAAACCGGAAAAGCATATTGCTATTGTATTTCTTCCAATGACGAATAGCAGCAGGGTAATGTTCTGCCATATCCATAATTATTGGAATTCTCTTGCTTTTCAAAGCTTTTCGAGCAGCAGAAACAAGGAAAAAATCGCGAACAATAACAAGTTCGGGTATAAAATCACTAAATATTTCTCTCAATCCAGAAATCCAAACAGGATTATTTGGAAAAGGAATTGAAAAAGAATGGTGAGTTCGATAACCTACTCTGAAAACATCAAAATTGCAAAATTTCTCGAACTTTTTTTCATCGGGTCTCCAACGTGCAACAACAAGAACTTTATGACCAGCGCGTGCGAACGAATTACAAATTTTTTCGAGTCTACCATCCCAAGGATATCCACCTTTGAAGATATAAACAATTCTTGCCACAAGATTAAAGGAGATATTTCAAAACAAAAAAGCCACCAAAGAGAAGAAGGATAAAAGCAAAAGTTAATTTTTCGAAATATTTATCAATGAAGGATTTCACTGGTGGGCCAATAAAAAAAAACAAAGCCCCAACAAGAAAGAAACGCAACCCTCTGCCCAAAATTGATATTATTAAAAAAGGTATAAAAGCTTGGTTTGTTGCTCCTGCTGCTATTGTAGCAACCTTAAATGGAATTGGTGTAAAAGCTGCACCAGCAAGGAACCAATAGCCAACATCACTTTTAAAGGTAGCAACCACTTTTGCCCAAGCATCTTCGAAATGATAGAAATTAATGATTTTAAATCCTATTAACTCCATTAAATAATGCCCTATAAGGTAACCAAACACACCACCAAGAGCAGAGCCTAAAGTACACCAAAATGCAGAAACAAAAGAACGTTTTGGATCGACAAGAGCAATCGCAATCAACAACACATCCGGAGGTATTGGGAAGAAAGAGGCTTCTGCAAAGGCAAATCCGAACAATGCCCAAAGTGCATATCGAGTATGGGAAAAACTTTCCATCCAAAGAGTACATTTTCTCAGCCAGTTGTTAATATTTTTAATCATAGTTCCTTCCAAACTCCCATACGATAGAATTTTTCTTTTCTCATACGAACGAGTTCGTCCGGGTCAATATTAAGTAGTTGGTTAAGTTCTTCGGTCAGAACATCTTTCATAATTTGGAACATTGCTTTATGGTCTTTGTGGGCTCCGCCAAGAGGTTCAGGAACAATTCTATCGATAACTTTTAGTTCGAACAAATCTTTTGCTGTAAGTTTCAAAGCTTCGGCGGCTTGCTCTTTGAAATCCCAACTTCGCCAAAGAATACTGGAACAGGATTCAGGAGAAATAACACTGTACCAAGCATTTTCCAACATCAAAATTCTATCGCCAACGCCAATTCCAATTGCACCGCCGCTTGCTCCTTCGCCAATTATTACGACAATAATAGGAACTCGGAGCCTTGCCATCAAGAACAAATTCCGAGCAATCGCCTCGGCTTGACCACGCTCTTCTGCCTCCATTCCGGGATATGCTCCTGGAGTATCAAGGAAGGTAATTATTGGCTTACGAAACTTTTCGGCAAGTAGAAAAAGACGATGAGCCTTGCGATAACCTTCTGGATTTGGCATACCAAAATTACGATACAAATTGCTTTTGGTGTCACGTCCTTTCTGATGTCCAACAACCAGTACAGATTTGCCATTAAATCGAGCAATGCCCCCAACAATTGCAGGGTCATCGCGGACACACCGGTCCCCATGAAGTTCAACAAAATCGGCAAAAATATTATTGATATAATCCATAGTTAAAGGGCGTTCTGGATGCCGAGCAATTTGAACTCTTTGCCACCTTGTTAGTTGATTATAAATTTGAACCTTTAGGTAGTTGATTTTTGCTTGTAATGTTGCAATTTCATCGTCGATATTTATAACCTCGCTCATCGTTTTCATTTCTTCCATCTTTTGCTCAAGCTCGTAAATTGGCTTTTCGAAATCCAACAAATATTTTGGTGGTGTTTTACCCATTTTTCCCTCTTCTATATTTATATAAAATCTCTAAATCGAGCAGAGGTGTGTACCCTTTAATATAAAAGTGATTCAATTTTTCCTTTGTTCTGGAGGTAAGAAAAGTTCCCATATTTGCCTCTGAAATACTAATCAAGGGCACCTTCTCATAAAACTCACGATACTCTTTGTCAAGTCCGACAAAAGTCATTTTCCCAAAAAGAATTTTCAAAAAGTTCAACAAATTCCTTTTCTTCTTGTCAAAAAACAAAAATAAGAAGGGAAAACCAATTGATAAAAACCATATAACCAAAATGATATCGAAAAGTCGCTTGAATAGACGATATCGTAGTCTTGTTAAATTATAATTTTCCCAGGAGGGGTTTGCATTTGTAAGTTCTCTAATTATTTGCGAAGCCAAAAAATCATCGTAAATTTGAGCATAATACAACCTTACATTTAAATGATAATTTCTATGAAGAATTTTCATCAATTCGATTCTCGAAACATCCTCGTCGGTTACAACTATCTCCGTTATTCTGTTGGTTTTAATTACAACTGGAAGTTCTTTATAATTTCCAAGTATGGGAATAGATGATTGAACTTGATTAGGACTTGTCGTAATCAGACCAACTACTTCTGTGTTGGAGTTTTGATTTTTTTCTAATTCCTCGATAATTGTTTGAGTAACAAAGTTGTCGCCAAGGAAAGCAATTCGTCTTGGGGCAAAAGTTCCATTAATTTTTGTTTTAAGATTGTAAATAATTCGGGTCAAATTAAAGAAAACAAGTGTAAAACCAATGGTCAAAAGTAGAACTCCCCGGCTAAATGCATATTCCTTGAAAAAATATGTCAAAGAAGATAAAATAAAAAAAGCAACAAGCAAGCCAAAGGAAACCCGCCAAACGCTGTGACCATTTTCAAAATATTCACCAACGGCAAGCAGAGAAAAGAAAACAACCAAAGATAATGCAATAAAAACTATTGGATAGGCATAGTCTGGGAAACTAAAAATTGAACCAAAACGAACCCAACTGGCTAATGCAAGCGATATGTTTACTGCAATCAAATCAATTAAAATGAACAATAATTCAGTTTGGTATCTTGAAATTTTCGAAATTAATTGGCGAAATAGGATCCCCAAATGAATGAAAGCAAGAAAAAGGCGAGAACCCGAAAGATGCTTTTTCGTAAAAATTTCCATTGATTTGAAAAAATAATATGTTTCGTCAATCGAACTTCGCTTTGTGCTTTGACCTTTATAATGGATGATTGATGTAGATGGGACATAAGCAATCTTCCAACCCATTTTTTGTGCACGATAACAAAAATCTATGTCCTCGCCATACATAAAGAAATCCAAATCGAAACCATTCAGTTGTTCGAAAACATTTCGGCGAACAAACATAAATGAACCACTAATAGCATCGACAAAAGAAACCTCGTCTGGGTTCAAATATGTTAGATTATATCTACCAAACAGTTTGCTTCGAGGGAAAAGAGTTTGTAAGCCAAATAATTTTGTAAAAGCAACCCAAGGCGTTGGCAACCCACGTCGGCAAGCCAGTTGCAAACTTCCGTCCGCATTCAAAACCTTGCACCCAGAAATACCAACATTTGTGGAACTTTCCATAAAATCATACATTACTTGCAGAGTATTCTCTTGCAGAATAGTATCTGGATTCAAAAGCAAAAGATATTTTCCAACGGAGTGTTCAAAAGCAAGATTATTCGCAAACCCAAAGCCTCGGTTTTCATCAAGCCGAATAACTTTAACCGAAGGGAAAAACCTTTCGATAAAATCCGCAGAACCATCGCTGGAATTGTTGTCGACAACAATTACTTCGTATTTAAAATTAACATTCGATTTAAATACAGAATTTAGGCACTGTGAAAGGAAATCTTTGACGTTGTAATTTACAATAAGGATAGAAAGTTCAATTCCTTTAGGCATTTCGAATTAAAGGCATTTAAAAATTTTGCAGAATTTCAATTTCCAAACAAGGAAAACTGCTTCGATGATAATCTTTTTATTCATCTTCGAAACCCCGTTTCTTCGGTCGACAAAAATAATCGGAATTTCCTTGATTCTAAAACCTTTTGCCCACATACGAAAGTTCATCTCAATTTGGAAACCATAGCCATTCGTCTTAATTTTATCCAAGTTGATTTGCTTTAGAGCCTCTGCTCGAAAGCATTTGAATCCGCCTGTTGCATCGCGAACTGGCATTCCAGTAATTTTTCTTGTGTAAAGATTAGCAAAATAACTTAAAATAAGCCTTTGAAGAGGCCAGTTGATAACGTTGACGCCGGTAAGATAACGAGAACCAATTACCAAGTCTGCATCTTGTAAAGCTTCGATAAAGCGAGGAATATCTTCAGGGTTGTGAGAAAAATCAGCATCCATTTCGAAAATTGCATCAAAGCCTTTGATAAGAGCATACTTAAAACCTTCAATATAGGCAGTGCCAAGCCCCAATTTCCCTTTTCTTTGAATTAGATGTACCCTTGGCTCCTTTTCCATAATCTTTTTAACAATGTTTGCAGTGCCATCGGGAGAATTATCGTCGACAACCAATACATTAATTCCTGGATAAACAGAAAGTACTTTTGAAATTAAACTTTCAATGTTTTCTGCCTCGTTATATGTTGGAATTATGACTATTATATTCATCTTTTTCTTAATCTATTTCCAAATATTTTCGAACATCAAGATTGGTTTCCATTTTCAATACTTTTGCCACTTTTTTCCTTGCTTTTTCGTATTCAATCTCCGAAATCCACTTCTTTACCTGAAGAAAGTTCGTCGGCGAAACACTAATCGAATCAAAGTTGAGCCCAATTAACATTGCAGTTGCAGATGGGTGCGAGGCTAATTCTCCACATATTCCTACCTTAACACCTCGTTTTTTTGCTTTGTCGATTATAAACTTCATCAACCGTAAAACAGCAGGGTGGAATGGTTCAAAATACTTGCTAACAAAATTATTGTCTCTATCTGCAACAACAGTATACTGGGTTAAATCATTTGTACCAATGCTAATAAAATCCACGTATTTTGAAATTGAATCTACAATCAAAGCGGCTGCAGGGGTTTCAATCATTACACCAAATTCCAACTCTTGGTTAAATTCTAATCCCTTTTCGTTCAATTCTCTTTTGCATTCATCAACCAACTTCAAACTTTCTTTAATTTCTTGCAAAGTAGTAATCATTGGCAACATAATTTTTACATTGCCGTGAACGGAAGCTTTTAAAAATGCTCTAATTTGTGCTTTGAAGAATTCAGGTTTTCCAAGTAAAAGCCTAATTCCACGAAATCCAAGCATTGGATTGGTTTCGGAAAAGTTGAAAAAGCTAGGGAATTTATCGGCTCCGATATCAAATGCTCGAAAAATTACGGTTTTAGGATACATTTTGACAGCAATTTCGTTGTAAATCTCGAATTGCAACTCTTCGAAACTTTCAAAATTTAAATTCTTATTGCCTAAAATTGGAATAAGGTGTTCAGTTCGAACAAGTCCAAGACCATCGGAATGGTAAATTATTGGGTTTTCGAACTCTTCTTTTGTATTAAGGTTTACTTGAAGTTGTAAAGATTTTCCATCTTTCGTTTGAGTGGGAAGATTGATTAGTTTCCCGAGACTCTTTTTGAAATCACTTTCTTGCTTTACTTTTAATTCAAACTCTCTAAGCGTTCGTTTCGAGGGATTTACAACGATTACTCCTTTATATCCATCAATAATCACATCATCGCCTGTCGATACAATTTCTGTTGCATTCCCAATTCCAATAACTTCAGGTATACCGAAAGAACGAGCCAGAATTGAAGAATGTGTTGTAATTCCACCAACTTCGGTAATTATTCCTGCAATTTGTTTGTTTTTAAAAAAAACTACTTGATCGGGTGAAAGGCTATTTGCTACTATTATAGATTTTTCGGGGACTGTAGCAAAAAGTTTTTTTGTTTGCAGTATTTCAATAATTTGATTTTTTATTTGGTCGAGTTCGTATGCTCTTTCTCGAAATAACTTGTTTTTAATATTGAGTATTGTGTTCTTATATTTATTAAAAACCAATTCAACTGCATTTTCAGCCGAATATCCTTCTTCAATTTTCTCTTTTATTTCATCTTTTAGAATTGGGTCGCGAAGTATCAAACGAACAGAATCCAAAATTGAAACAGCAGGGTTTTTCTCCTTTTCAACTATCACAAGGTAATTTTCTATTTGGTTTTCGTATTCATCGATTGTATTCAAATATCTTTGTAATTCTTCTGGTGGAGTCCTTTGCAAACCATTTCTTTTTGAGTTAAAAGTAGATTTTTTAATAACGAAAGCTTTGCCAAAAGCATATCCAACAGAAGATGGTATTCCATTAAGAACAAGTTCGCCTTTATTTTTTTTTATGCGACTCATTGGAAGCCTTTAAGAAACTAAATCTCATCGAAACCGCTTTCGAAAAGCTTGGCTATTGATTCAACCGCCTCTTCTTCGTCGATTCCTTCGGCAACAATTTTAACACGCGTTCCTTGAACAGCGGGCAACCCCATTAATCCTACTATACTTTTTGCGTTAACTGAAAAGCCGTCAACTTCAAGAAATATTTTTGACTTAAATCGGGATGCAACCTTAACGACCTCGGCTGCTGGTCGGGTATGCATCCCCGCTGGATTAATTACTTCAACCTCTTTTTTTACCATTGTATACAACTTTAGAGACTACAAATTTAGTAATTTTTTAAAACATAATAACATACAGAAAGAAACAAAGAATCCAAGACAAGAACAATAAAAAAGTTTTTACGACTATTTCTAATTTATATTGCAAGAAAGTATTATTATTATCAACACTTCCCCATACTTTGTTTACAAATAAAGAGTTAATAATATCAACTTGTGTAAATAATTATTTGATTAAATTTGTATTTTTAAACAAGATTTTTCATTTTATTGAAAACTAAAATTGCAGATATAGTTTGTTTAATTCTTTTTATTTATCTTATTAATCAGATTGTTTTAACCCCAACCTTGTGTCAATCGTTACAATCTTCAAACTTTGCAGTTAGACAAACTCCAGAAGATACAATAATAATTCCTGGACCATCTCTTCTTCGTTTTAAAGCCGAACAAGACAGCAATTATCTCCGAGCTAAACGATTAAAAATTCCACCATCGGCTCGGTTTTATGCCGATATGAAAGCCGTTGAAAAAGAAGTTCTTCGCCAAAAGAAACTTGCGGGGCTTTCCGAACAAGAAATTGCTCGAAAGAACATGCAAATTTCACCAGAACTTTTTCTTCCATCCCCACAAGAAATCACACTACACCAATATGACTTAATACAATCGCAATCTATACCTTTTTTGCAAACATATAGACCCTATGGCCTTAAAGTGCCTTTTTCGACAATCGGCTCAATTCTTGGATTAGTTGAAGATTTATCGCCGCTTCTTGAATACGAATTAGATGTAGAAACCGAAGTAAAAGTTGCAATTTATTCTGAAAAGGCAATACTTATTGCAACCATTGTTAATTCCGTCCAACCACCTGGTTATTATAGATATTACTGGAACGGACGTGACGACCGTGGGAAACCCCAGCCCCGCGGAGATTACATTGGTGAAATTCAAATTGGCAGAACAAAATTTATTAGAAAAAGAATTAGGTTAGAAAATTGAAGAACGAATCGGATATCCTTTTTATAGGCATTCATCCTTCTACAACTACGACTATTGATGGTTTTGTTTCCCGTGTTCAAGAAATCGACAATGTTTTTTCTGAAAAAACTAAAATCTACCTACAAATACATTATTTAAGGTCATTTCGTAATAAAGAATATTCATATTCAAACAAAACTACTGCAATTAAATTAAATTACTTCATACATTTTTTTAAGATTTTAAAATATTTGAAAAATGCAAAAAAAATTTACATTCATTCAATCTTCCAAGGGGCAAGAATTTTTCCCCATTTTCTTTTCCTTAAAAAGAAAGCAAAAGTTTGCTTGGAATTACATGGAGTGTTTCCCGAAGAACTTAAATACAAAGGGGAAAAGTTAACACCTATAATTTACAATTGGATTGAAAAACACATCGTTAATTTTTCGGATATTTTAGTTTTCGTTTCAAAAAAATTTGAAAATTACTTTCTTCAAAAATATCCTGGAACAAAATCAAAAATAAGATTGGTTATTCCAACTTGCAATTTTTCAATATTTCAAATAGATCCCACACCAAAAGTTGAATCAATCAAGAAAAAATATAATATCAATGAAAACGATTTGGTATTTATCTATTCTGGAAGTACAGAAATATGGCAAAAAATTGAATTAACATTGGAAACAATTTCCAATCTATTTGCCAAAAAAGATAATATTAAATTTTTCATATTAACCCTAAAGCCAGAAGAAATGATAAATCTGGTTGAAAAATACAAACTTCCTCTTGGAAATAAAATTTTTATTCTAAAATTGGGACATGAAGAATTACCACCGTTTTACCAAATTTCTCATTTCGGATTTGTTTTACGCGACGATACAATTGTAAATCGCGTTGCTTTTCCCACAAAGCTTCTTGAATACCTATATTTCGGAATAATTCCAATAATGAAATCTACTAACATTGGCGATATAGATGATTATGAATGCGATTATATCAAACTCGAAGATATTGATAAAATTGATGGTCCTTTGAAATCTGAAAAAAATAAACGAATTGCACGAACTATAGCAGAAAACTATCTAAAAGAACTTGAAAGGTTAAAAAGTATTTTCTTAGGAAACGAATAATGAAACCCATAGGGTTGTTGATTGCTATTGTGTTTTTTTTCTTACTAATTTTCTTTCCCCTTATTCCCTCCAAACCAAGTGTTTCAAATATGTTCGCAGTTATTATTTTTATGGCTTTTTTGTGGTTAACCGAGGCTTTACCTATAGGTATAACTTCTTTGCTTCCCTTGGTTCTTTTTCCACTTCTTCAAATAGCAAAGTCGAACGAAACCGCTGTTAACTATTTTAATTCAACTATTTTCCTCTTTTTAGGTGGGTTCATTATTTCGATTGCAATTGAAAAGGTTGGACTTCACCGCCGAATCGCTTTTTCTTTGTTGAAAATATTAGGTCGTTCCAAGGACGGAATACTTTTTGCCTTTGCTGTATCGCCTTGGCTCTTATCTATGTTTATTTCAAATACTGCAACAGCTTTAATAATGCTCCCAATTGCAATTTCAATTTCAAATCAAGCATCTAACAAGCTAAATTCAAAAGATCATGCTCAATTCACCAAAGCCTTGCTTTTTGCCGTGGCTTACTCTTGTTCGATTGGAGGGATTTCTACATTAATTGGTACACCTCCAAATTTAGTATTTCATAAAATCTACCAGATGAATTTCCCCAATTTGCCTGAAATCACTTTTGCTCGATGGCTCGAAATTGGCTTACCAATTTCTTTTTCTCTTCTTTTAGTTGAATACTTTCTGATTAGAATTTTGTTTTTGAAGAAATTGCCAAAATATGTTGTTGACGACTCTTATTTTATAATTGAAGGAACAAAAAAAATTTCTACTTCTGAATGGATTGTTTTAATAATTTTTCTTTTCACTTGCTTTTTATGGTTATTTCGAAGCACGATTGACTTAGGTGGTTTTAAAATACTTGGCTGGACTAACTTGCTTGGGTTAGAAGCATACGTCGACGATGCAACAATCGCAATTTTTTCTGCTTTATTGTTATTTGCATTTCCGGACAAATTTCAAAAACCAACCTCAAAAATTCTTACAATAAAAGATTTTACCAAAATCCCTTGGGAGATTATTCTGCTTTTTGGAGGAGGTTTCGCAATAGCAGATGGGTTTGAAAGAACTGGACTTTCGGATTACCTTGCCTCTGAACTTGTAGGATTTTCACATCTTCCATTTCCAATTTTGATTCTCTTGATTTGCCCCATTGTAGTAGCAACTACTGAATTTTCTTCGAATACAGCAGTAGCTTCGACATTCCTTCCTATCATAGCCTCTTTAAGTAAAGCCCTGGGAATTCCTCCTATCAAATTGATGATTCCTGCAACCATCTCCTCGTCGCTTGCATTTATGTTGCCTATCTCGACACCACCAAACGCTATAGTATTTGCAACTGGCAAACTTAAGATTTCGGAAATGGCAAAAGTTGGTATTACCTTAAATGTTTTAGGCATAATAGTTTTGTCTTCCTTTTTCATTTTTATTTTCTAAGTTTTTAAATAAACGGGGGTAAACCCTGTTTATTAAAAATCAATATCTATAATCATATCTTTTAACGAAACAAATGCTTGTTTCTTTACAAATAGAATCAAGTTGATTAAACTATTTATTCACTCTTTTGCTAATAATATCCAGGATTGTATTTAAACTCTCTTTGGCTCGGGCAACAATTTCTTCTGTCTGAATTTTAACATTATTAACAAATTCTTGGTCTTCAATAGAAGGCAAATTAATCAGTACATTTCTATATGCTCCCCAAATTCCAGTTTCAAGTGCTTTTGCACCAACTTCGATATCAGAATAGGATGCAATGTTACCAATCTCGGCAACTCCTTTCATTGCTTGCCAACAAGAATCGGCAATTCGCATTGTTGTTAAAGGAACGTTTATTGCCTTTTTTAATCCATCTTGCATTGCTTTTTTTCGGAGTTCAATTTCTTCTGGTGTATTTTTGGGCAATCGCATTGCATCCATATATTCGTTGAAAGCCAAAGCATCTTGGTCAATAAGCGATATTAATTCTTTCGTCGAAAAATACAGGTGTGGAATAATTTTTCTGAGTTCATCGGCTAAATGTTCAAATTTCCTAACTCCATAGATAAGTTGAGCCACCATACAACCGAGGGCAGAACCAATTGCGGCAATTGCGGCCGAAGCAGAACCACCACCAGGTGCTGGAGTTCGAGCTGCAATCTTCTGGATAAATTCCCGAACAGTGCTACTGGCCAAAGGTTCGTTTGGCTCTTCTTCAATCATATATTCAATAATCTTCTTCTTTGGGACAAAAGGTGAAATAGAATTTAACCCAAGTCTATCGACTACTAATTTAATTTTTTGATCCTCTTCAAGAACAAATAAGTTCTCTTTTTGTATATAATATTCCGCAGCCATTAGCATTGCTTCCAATGGTATCAACCCAACAAGTTCGGAACCAACAACACCAACTTTTAATTCAGCAGCCTGTTTTTTGATTTCTTCGAATACAATGTGTGGGGGCGTAACTTTGTAATTGGTCAAATTAATGGATACCTGAGCCATATTATATTCCTCAACCCACCATCCAATTGCTCTAACTTCTTTAAAAATTCCAGGTTCATTTGGTCCTCTGCCTGCTTCGCGAATGTTCAAGGCTATCCGATGAGCCTGCTCTTTTGTACCTAAGATGTTCACATTATAGGCTATCAAAAAGTTCCGGGCTCCGGCAACAGTGGCTCCCCATTCGGGTATGAATTCAGCTGGACCAAAATCGGGTTTCCATTCGGCCTTTTTAATTTTTTCGGATAATCCCTCATATTCTCCTTCGCGAATTTGAGACAACTTCTTTCGATATTCCAATGGCTGGGCATACTCGTAAAGATAAACAGGGATGGCTAATTCCTCCGCAGCTCGACGAGCAAATTCTTTAGCACACTCAACACATTCTTCCATTGTAACATTTGCCACAGGAACAAACGGGCAAACATCCAGGGCACCAATTCGTGGATGCTCCCCTTTATGTTTTCTCATATCAATTAACTTTCGTGCCACTTTTGCGGCGTTTAAAGCACCATCGATAACTGCCTTTGGTTCACCAACAAATGTGTATACAGTACGGTTAGTGGATTTTCCGGGGTCTACATCTAACAAAGTGCACCCTGAGGTTCGTCGAATCGCTTCAGCAATTGCATTAATAATTTCTTCGTTTCTACCTTCGGAAAAGTTCGGAACACACTCTACAATTTTTTTGTTTCTCATTTTGCTTCTGGTTTATTTTACAAATTTCTTTCGAACAATAATAGCCTTGTTTACAAAAGGAATAAAAGAAAGGAACACCTTATTTCTGAAAATCAGCAAGGAAGTATTGAAACTATTAATTGTTAAGGTTGAATCATTACTCTTTATCCTAATTTTATTTGGATTAAGATATTTGTATCCTCGAAAAACTTCCGAATGTTCAATCTTTTTTGTCTTCCTACTTTCGGAAAATCTTAATGTATCGTACCAAATGTATTTTGCTTTTTTTATTAGCCAGATAAATCCTGTGTCCGATGCGTTGTTCGATGAAAAGACAAGTGTGTCGTTCGAAAAAAAATCTATCCTATCGATATCCAAATTTTGGAATAAATATGCATTTTTCAAAGAAATAAAATCAAACCCAACAAAATAACCGGAACTTGATTTTTTTCCAACTTTTAAATTCAAATTGTAATATTGCATCTCGTCGGAAATAAATTGGGGCAAAGCATTATAAACTAATGTGTCGAATTGATTAGTCAAGACTGAATTTATTCCCAAAAGAAATACAATTAAAACAAAAGAAAAGTTCTTCATTCTAATTAATAAAAAAACAAAATTAAGAAAAACAACGCTTTACTTTTCTACTGTGAGGGAAATGAACAAACTTGAAGTAGATAATAATTATTGTCGGGATACCTTTCATCTAAAAAGCATATCCTAAGCGAATATGAAAGACCGGTTTCGCAAAAGGTCTCTTTTCTTTATTCGGGTCATAAACAGGGAACCCCAAGTCTAGAAATAGAGGACCGACTGGAGTAATGAATCCAACACCAAATCCTGTTGCTGCGGCTAAACCACGAATATAATCTCCTAAGTTATAATTCACATAATAATCGCCATTTTCGTTTTGAATTAACCATTGATAAGCATTACCAAAATCGAAAAACAATGTAAATGTTAAAAGTTCAAGGATATCGGATAATGTTTTACCAACATAGGAAATTGAACCAAGACGGAAACGAGCTTCGACTGAGCCTTCCAAGATTGTTGAATTACCAACAAAGTCACGCAGGAAACTGTTCACAAGTGTACTGCTACTTGTATCAATACGAACTCCTTTAAAATAACGAAGCTGCCTGGAAGTCCAACCACGTACACTATTCGCACCGCCAGAAAAGAAATGTCTTTCGAAAGGTACGAAACTATTTTGCTTATCAAACCAATAAATATAACCACCTTGTAAACGAGTCCCTAATACTAAAAAATCATTTAATGGGAAGAACCAACGGGATGTGAAGTTTACCCTATAATACTTTGCCATCCCAAAAAAGAAATATCCATCGAAACTAACGTTAGTCAATCTGCCTCGTCTTGGAATTAACGGGTTGTCGCGAGAATCTCCAGTAAAATTCATTCCAAAAATTGAAGTGGTAAAAATCGGATGATAAGTGTTAATATATCTATCAAGATTACCAAAAATTGCAACCGATTGTTGAATACGGAGAGAATCGTTAAATGTTTTAGCATCTTTGAAAAAACTGCTCGAAGCGGTAGCAAAATTCTTCGGCACCTGTCTTTCGAAATAAAAATTTACATCGATGAAATTAAAATAGGTCCACATTGGTAACCGAGAGGAAAACTTCAATGGGAAGGTAAAAGTATTCAATTGTAACGAACCAAAGACTTTCCTTTGAGAATATAAAATCGAACTCGAAAGCCCTACTCGAGTATTACCAATTATCCAAAGCAAAGGTTGAAGGAAATTCAAACCGGTTTGAAATTCATATTCTAAAGACTTTCTTTCGAATAAAACACGGCTGATATCAATTCCAAAAGCCCGAAGGAAAAAACTTGCCGATTGTGCCCCACCAAAAATATTTCTATCCGAATAATTAAGTTCCATTCCAATATTAATAGCTTTTTCGGCTGTGGTTCTATTAGTAAACAATCCAATACCATAATCACGAAGTTTGCGATATCGCAGATAAACACCTAGATTGAGTGTAGAATCTGTAAAAGGTTCAAAAACGCTTGTTGTATCTATCCGAACAAGTTCGAAAGCACCAAGTGAATACAAATTCAATTCGGAGCTCAACACTTTTTGCTGGCTAAATATATCACCTGGCTTAATGTCCAGATTATTAAATTTTACATTATACCCAACACGTTTTTGATTACCAACGCTATCAATAAAATTGATTTTACCAATTTTATAAGGCTTATCAATTTTAAATTCAACAAAAATCGAATCAATTTTATGCAGTGTATCAATAATTACTTTTGGTTGATAAAATTCTGCAAAGAAATAACCATTATTGCGTAAAAGAACTCTAATTCTTGTAAGTTCTTGGGCTAAAATCTCTTCGGAAAATGGCTGCTTAAGAAAAATATTGCTATTCTTAAAAACTTCATTGTTCAATTGTGGGGGTAGAGATTCCAACCCTTTTATCGATATATATTCAACTATGTATTGATTCCCTTCGTTAATTGTAAATTCAAGAACATTGAGTTTTTTTATTGAATCAGGATAGAAACGATAATTTACTTCAACATCGTGGAAACCATTTTGGTAATAATATTGAAAAATTGTTTGTCTATCGTTTTCGGCAATCACTTCTTTGAAGAATGAAACCTCGTTAGAAAGCGAAAGAACAATAGTTTTCAATGAAGATTTTAACAAATCGGGGGCGGAGCGATTTCGGATAATATGATTATAATAGAAAAAAAGTACTCGATGTGGAATGCTTTTTTTTGTTGGTTTTGAGGAAATTAGTCCAAGTAGTTTTTCATCGGAAGCAAACTTGTTCCCCAAAAATAATACTTTATTTATTTCATAAAGGTCAGGATTATAAAATGAAGGAAACAACCCATTATTATTACTCCCCGAAGCGGAAAGAGTTAATAAAGTTATGACTAACGAAATAAAAAGGGAAGAAATTTTTCTTAATAACATTATCAATTTTCAAGGAAAAACAATTTTGCAAAATAAAAAGACTGCCCCGAATAGAAAAGCAAGAGGCAGTCTTTCGATAAATTTGGTTAAGCGTATTGCTCTTCCTCGTCGTCGTTGTAAAAGTAATCCTCGGAACTCATTTCTTCGTACTCGGGCCACAGGTCTTCAATTCCCATAATCAAAGCATCTTCGTCCTCGATTTCCATTAGGTTATCTATAACTTGCTGCGGGCACCCAGTGCGATTAGCATAATCAATTAGCTCTTCCTTTGTTGCTGGGAATGGAGCATCTTCGAGATAGGCTGCAAGTTCTGGTGTCCAAAACATTTTTACCTCCTATTTATAACTAACCTCAAAATTAAAATTATTTAACCAAAAAGATATTGAAAAAAAACGATTATTATTTTATTTCCTTGGGAAAAATTTCATCAAAATTATGCTGAATAATAAGAACAGAAGGTTCTGCAATTGTCGAAGACGCTTTAAAATCACCCCGAAGAATAATTGAATACCCTTTACCTTGCATAAAATAATAATTTCTAATTCCGATAAGTACACTATCTTTTTCAGCATCTTTTATTGTAATATTATATCGCTCGGGATAAGTAGTGAAATACTTCGTATGATTCCTAAACCCAAGACTTAAGGCTAAAGGATATTGATGCTCTATTTGGAAAACAAGTGACGAAGGAGAATTGTTTGCAACATTTATAAATCGAAAATAAGTGTTTGTGGATGAATAGGAACTTAAAGTATCATACGACAAATAGACTTGTATCCGTTTTTGAAGTTGATAAATTAAAAAAGTATAGGGAAAAGCCTTTCGTAAACTAACCATTCCATTATATAGTGTTGAATCGGATTTATACAGAACAATAAAGTTCACAACGCCGGGGGGAATATTGGAATATCGAAAACCTTCTTCCATTCCATAATACAAGGCACTATGTAGAAGATAATCGCCAGCAAATACTTTTAACTTTTCAAATTGCGGAGAACAATTTACTACCATTACCTTTGAATATTGTGAAGGTGTAATTTCTTGCTCGGTATCAAGACTTGGAATACACTGACACCCCAAAAGCAATCCTAAAAGCAGGAAAAGTAATTTATAGAATCTAAATTTTGCCATATTTAATCAGTACCTAACACTAACTCCATAGGTTATACCATTCTTTTTAGTCTGATACATATTGTTCTGAACTTTGTACCAAAGGATTGAACCTTCCCAACCAAGGAACAAAGAAACTCTTCGGTCGGGTGTATATTGCAAGCCTACAGAGCCACGCAGAAGGGGCCCGGCTGGTGTCCCTCCTATAAACAACTTTGCAAGAGGCTTTAATGCTTCCATACTAAACAACTGACTGAAAGCTTGCTGGTAGTAAATTCCATACCACCAAAGCAACGGATTCTGCTTGTAAAACGACTTATCTTCGTTCTTTACTAAAGTGAATTTTTGGGCAAACTTTTCCTGACCGACTTCGAAACCAATTGAACTGTTTTCAGCAAACTGGTAACCAATACCCACTCCAGCATTATTCAATAGACTTGTCTGGTTCACATTTACATTAACCTCGGGGTCGGACTTCATCATATATCCACGGAACGAGAGCGAAATTTTTCCTAATTGGTTTAAAAGGAAATCGCTTCTGTCAGATATTTGGTATACATTGCTATTATTTGAAAAGATGGGAATATGTTTTGCCTTTGGGATTAAATTCGGATTTAATGTCCACAGGTCTTTTTCTGTCGATAAATTACGGATACTTGAATTTTCGGTAACACTTAATGTATTGGAATTAGGAATTGTATCGTTTTGCATTATATTGTCTGGATAACTTTTAGCAAAATATTGGTTGAACCACCTTTCAAATGCAGACTGGATAATACTTTCAAGATTTTGAATTCCATTTGCATTTTGTTTGCTTTCGCCAGCAACAATTTTAGGTATTTCATTCGAATGTGTAGCAGGTAAATTTTCCTGCGTAAAGGTATAGTTTTGACTCTGGACTGGGGCCGACGGTCTTTCTCTTGGAATAAAAAACCAAATTAAAACAAAAGAGACTAAACCTCCGATGACACCGGAAGTAATAAAGGGTAAAAACTTAAGCAACATCTGTTTAAATTTCAAGAAAAATGTAGTAGGAAAATTGTGTGGATGTGGGAAGTTTTCATTTGGTATCTTAAAATTCAAACTCGAAAAAATGTAATTCGTCGCTTCAATCGGTGGCGAAATTGTTTGAAAATCCTTCTGGAAAAGTTGGTTGAATTGGATTTGCTGGTCGAAATATTCCCGAAGTTCTGGGTTCCGGGAAAGTTCGGCAAAAAGCAAATCCTTTTCTATTGTGTTTAATTCCCCTTCCAGATAAAGGTCAATTAATTTTGAGTAGTCCATTTTATCTATCCTCATTGTTATTTTTCACTTTTTAAAAATGGGACCAAATAATCACGTAGTTTTTCCTTTGCTCTGTAGTAACGCGATTTCACTGTTGCAAGCGATTCCCCAGTAATTTCAGAAATTTCTGTAAATGTTAGATTTTGGTAGTGATGCAAAACAAAAATCTCGCGTATGGAAAAGTCAAGTAACGACAAGGCTTTTGCAACAAGTTGCGAAGTTTCGTTTCTTTCCAATTCTTCGTTCAAAACAATTGTTCGGTTTTCTTCAAATGGAACAATTAATTTTCGGTCTCTAAACCTGTTCAAACATAAGTTACGTGCAATTCTCAGCAACAAAGGTAAAATATTTGTGACCTTATTACCATTTACGCAACTCGAGTAGAATTTCAAAAACGTTTCTTGAAAGACATCCTTTGCATCTGTTCGATTTTCTAAAATTCTTAATATAAAAGCAAAAAGTTGGTGACTATATCGGTTGTAGATTTCAGTAAAGGCTTGCTCAGCAATTTCCTTTTTGTTTGCCAAAGCTTGGCAAAGTTCAAAGTCTGTTAAATTTCCAATAAAGTCAAAGTTTTTCATTATCTTTTAAATCTATTCCAAAATGCCCTATAAACATTGTTACTAATGATTGTTGGTTTAATGGTTTTATCTTTCAAATTTGTTAAATCTACTATTTCTAATGAACCATGAAACAAATTTAAATCGTCTTTGTAATATCGTGTATATAAAATCTTTGTTCCAGCGGGATTTATTTGCGGGAACATATTGTATGAAAAACCAGCCCCAGAGGATATTAATTGATATCTGCTAACAACATCTGCAAGATTTACATGCCAAATCGAACCTTCTCGACCTGTAATATAATACTTATCAAAAGAATTAGTGGGAATAACCTCAATAGTTCCAATTAAATCAATTTCAACTGTTTTTTCGAAATCACCCTCGTAACTTGTAGAATAAATCATATCGTAATTCCCTTCGTTGGAAATACAAGCATAAACGAAGACTCCATCTTCGCTCCACGAAATTGTAGGTTCGCCGAAAATTTCATTGATTTGACCAGGCAATTTTTTAGAATTCAGTTTTATTGGTGGTGTTGTTTGGCAGTAATAAATTACTAAGAACTGTGGGGAAGTATATAAATCTTTTCCTTCAATAAAAGCAATTTTGCTACCATCGGGCGAAAACGAAGGCAAAGTTTTTTTACAAAAAGAATTACTCAATTTAAAAAATTCAATCTCGTTTCTAACCAGCCATAACTCGTTGCCATTAGCACCGATAGCTATCGAGGTGCCATTGCTCGAAATTATTGCAAAATCACGCGAATACCAATGGTAATCTCCAGCAATAATCCTTTGCTGGCTGCCATCAATGTTCGAAAGAACAATATCCTGCGAACCACTTGAATAATTCCGAAGGAAAACAATCTTTTTGTTCCTTGAAGGCGGGGAAAAAAGTATTCCATTTTCAACCAAAAACTGAGGGTTTTTTTGCGTTAAGTCGAATTGAAAAATTCCAGGTTCATTTGAATTAATAGGCAATGCAGTAAAATATATATCACCTTCGGGAAGAGAAAAAACATCATCATACTTGCAGGGGTCGCAAGAAATGAGCAACAGAAGCAGAAAAACTACTTCCATTGCAAGTTTCAACGACTTTATACCCTGCCTCTCCATAACTTTTTAAAATCTTGCAACTTCTACACAGTAATAGACACATAAAAGTCAAAAAAGTTCCAAATTTTTTAAAATTTTTCAGAAAAAAATTAAATTTCAGTTCGATTGCACTGAAATATTGAATACTTTATACAAATCAAGAAGTATCACAAGCCTATCGGGCAAATTAACTATTCCAATAATGTAATGCTCTCCAACTTTTGAATCTGTTTGTATCGGATTGGTTTCTATCATATTTTTGTTAACCCAAAGAACTTCATTCATTCGGTCGACCAAAATCCCAATAATTTTGTTTTCGATATGAATTACAATAATACGAGAATGCGAACCATAGGTGCCAGGTTCAAGAGATAAAATTTTTCTTAAGTCTACAACAGGAATAACTTTACCTCGCAGATTAATAACCCCTTCCACATAGTGGGGAGCATTTGGAACTCGGGTTATTTTAGTCATTGGAGTAATTTCTTGAACTTTTAAAATATCAATACCAAAGTGCTCGTTAGCAAGTTCAAAGGTTACCAGTTGAACCATATCGCCTACCTGAGCTTCTTGGTTTATCAGGCTGGACGACTTTACAACTTCATCCATAAATCACCCATAATTAATAACCAAAATATTTTAGCATATTCTTGTTATTTCTCCAATTTTTCCGAACTTTAACAAAAAGTTCCAAGTAAACAGGAACACCAAGATGCACCTCAATTTCTTTTCGGGTTTGTTCCCCAAGTTTCTTAATTCGAGAACCACCAGCACCAATAATTATCGGCTTTTGTGTCTCTTTATCCACAATTATTTCAGCCGAGATATACCATTTACCCTTTTCCCTTTCTTTAAATTCCAAAATTTGAACTTCGGTTGAGTAAGGAACTTCGTCTTTATACATTGTAAAAAGTTTTTCCCTTATTAACTCCGAAACAAAAAATCTTTCCGTTTGTGTACTTAAAATATCTGCCTCGTAAAGGAATTCACCTT
The DNA here is from genome assembly GCA_037440445.1 of Ignavibacteria bacterium. Classification (GTDB taxonomy): domain Bacteria; phylum Bacteroidota; class Ignavibacteria; order Kapaibacteriales; family UBA2268; genus Naka2016. The sequence continues at coordinate 59,405 of JBBIUA010000009.1, read as the reverse complement.
CTGGAAGATACTGCTTAAATACTTTTATAAGTTCGTCTATTCCTGCAAGTTTGGTTGCGGAAATGGGAACAAATTCTTCGAATAGTCCTAACTTGTTGTAATCATCAATTAATGGCAACACAAGTTTGCTATCTTCGAGCAAATCAATTTTATTTAGAATTAAAATCAAATGCTTTTTGAATGTCTCAAGTTTTTCTTTCACTTCTTCATCTATCGAGGTATCTGGGTTTTTGTGGATTGAAACATCAATCATATAGCCGATAATATCGGCTTCGGCTATTGCATAATCAACATATTGCATCATCACACGATGGAGTTCATACCGCGGTTCAACGATTCCAGGAGTATCGAGGAAAATCATTTGTGAATCATCGTCGGTTCGAACTCCGATAACCCGTTTCCTTGTGGTTTGAGGCTTTGGCGTTACAATACTTAATTTTGTCCCAACTAATGAATTTAAAAGGGTGGACTTCCCAACATTAGGAACGCCTACAAACGCAATATATCCACATTTGGTTTTCATCTAAATTAGTGCTTCTCTTTAAAAGTTTTCAAAATTGCAAAAGGAATTAAAACACAATATCCAATAACTAAAAGAACAGGAGCAACATAAATAACAAAAGGATTATTCCATTTACCCTGGGGCAAGGCGGGGCCTTCTGTAATCCCAGTGGTCAAAAGAATATAGCCGAGAATAATAACGCCAATTCCTATTCCAAACCATACCCAATTTTTTTTCTCAATTGGGAAGTTCCAATCAAAAGAGGGCTTCTTTTTCTTACTTGGTGTTCGTTTTTTTACTTGTTGTGCCATTTCCTTCCTTATTTAAATGCAAATAAAAAACAAAATTAACGAAAAAAAACAAATAATCATTTAACAATGACTTAAAAGAAAGGGAATAAGGGCAAAGGGAACTAAGCAATAAAATAAAAAATGGAATTTAGACGACTATAATAATTTATTTTATATAGGATTTTCAATGCTTTCAAATGTTTTTGATTACTATAACCTCGACGAATTATTTTCAGAAGAAGAAAGATTGATTCGCGAAACAGTTCGTGACTTTGTAAATAAAGAAGTAATCCCAATTATTGAAAAGCATTATCGAGAAGGAACTTTCCCTATGCACCTAATCCCACGTATGGCTGAACTTGGCTTGTTTGGAATAACACTTCCTTCTGAATACGGTGGGGCTGGAGCAAATTACACAACTTACGGATTAGCAATGTTAGAATTGGAGCGTGGGGATTCTGCGATTCGTTCTTTCGCCTCGGTTCAGAATTCGCTTGTAATTTATCCAATTTATCGATATGGGAAAGAAACAGCCCGAAGAAAGTGGTTACCGAAACTTGCCAAAGGTGATGTTATCGGCTGTTTCGGATTAACTGAACCCGACTATGGAAGCAATCCTGGTGGAATGGTAACCACTTCTCGTCAAATTGACGGAGGGTACGTTTTGAATGGCACTAAAATGTGGATTACAAACGGAAACATTGCCGATATTGCGATTGTTTGGGCAAAACTCGACGGAGTTGTCAACGGTTTTATAGTTGAAAAAGACATGAAAGGTTTCAAAGCAATTGAGATGAAAGGCAAACATTCGTTAAGAGCCTCGGTCACATCGGAATTGATACTTGAAGATGTCGAGGTTCCAGAAGAAAATCATCTTGATGTTACTGGATTGAAAGGACCTTTGAGTTGCTTAACCCAAGCTCGATATGGAATTGCCTGGGGCGCAATTGGTTCGGCTTTGGCTGTTTTTGAATCGGCATTGAATTACGCAAAAACCCGTATTCAATTTGGTAAGCCAATTGGTGCATTCCAAATTATTCAAGAAAAACTTGTTTGGATGTTGACAGAAATAACAAAAGCCCAACTTATTGCATACCGACTTGGTCGACTTAAAGACGAAGACCGTGCCCGTTTCCAACAGGTTTCCTTGGCAAAAAGGAACAATGTTGATATTGCTCTTCAATGCGCCAGAATTGCTCGCGAAATCCACGGTGCAAATGGAATCTTGGATGAATATCCTGTTATGCGGCATATGGCAAACCTTGAATCTGTGAAAACTTATGAAGGAACTCACGATATACATACTCTAATTCTTGGTGAAGATATTACAGGTTTTTCGGCTTTTGTTTAATCTATTCTATGTACGATAAGAAACTGGTTAAATTACTTCGAAACGCTTCAATCCTTTTGCAAATAAAAGGCGAAAACATCTTTAAGGCTAATGCCTACTCGAATGCTGCCGACATCATCGAATCTCTCCAACTCGATGTCGTTGAATTGGTTCGAAACGGTAAGTTAAGTGAAATAAAGGGATTCGGTGAAGCTCTTGTAAAAAAAATAACCGAGTATGTTCAAACAGGCAAAATCTCGTTTTACGAAAAACTAATTGCAGAAGTTCCAGAAGAACTTATTAAAATAACAAAAATTCCTGGAATTGGACCCAAAAAAACAAAGCAACTCTACGAACAACTTGGTATTCGAACTATTGAAGATTTAGAAAAGGCTTGCCTTGAAGGTAAGGTCGAGAAAATTAAAGGATTTTCTGCAAAAACTCAAGAAATTCTGTTCAATAGTATTCAGCACTTAAAGGCTTGGAAAGGGAAAAAGCAGTTGTTTGCTTGTTTTCAAGTAGCAGAAGACATTGCATCCCAACTTCGAACAATAACCCAAGTTAACCAATTCTCTGTTGTTAGGGAAATCCGACGATATTCTGAAGTAGTCTCCTCGGTTGAATTCTTGGTATCTTGCGAAAATCCTGAACCAATAATCAATAATTTTAGAGCAAAATATCCTATTTCGATTGAAAATAATCAAATTCGATTCGAAACCGACGACGAAATAAAAGTTACTATCCATTTCTCGAATAAACAAAATTATTATTGGCAACTACATAACCTTTCTTCGAATCAAGAATATTTAAATACCTTTTCCGAACATTTCGAAGAACAAACCAAAAGCAAATTTGATTTTTTTGAATTTCCTTTAACAAACATCGAATTGCAGAGCGAAAATCAAATTTTTGAATTGCTTACATTACAATATATCCCGCCAGAACTTCGAGAAAAACCCATTGCAATCGAAAAAGCCAAGAAAGGAGAGATTCCTCAGTTGGTTTCAGAAAAAGATTTGAAAGGAATGGTTCATATTCATACTAATTGGAGCGATGGGTTCAACACAATCGAGCAAATGGCAATCGCTGCAAAAAATTTAGGCTTCGAATATGTTGCAATTTGTGACCATAGCCAAACTGCTCGTTATGCAAATGGACTTGAACCCGAGCGAGTTTTGTTGCAACACAAAGAAATTGATGAACTAAATAATAAAAACATAGGGATAAAAATTCTAAAAGGTATCGAATCGGATATACTTCCCGATGGAAGTCTAGATTACAGTGAAAATATTTTAAAACAATTCGACCTTGTTGTAGCATCGGTTCATTCTCATTTTAAAATGTCGAAAAAGGAAATGACTCGAAGAGTTATCTATGCGATTATGAGTCCATACATGCATATTCTTGGGCATCCAACTGGTCGGCTTTTACTTGCTCGTGAAAGTCACGAAGTTGATATCAAAGAAATAATCGATGCTGCTGCTGATTATGGAAAGATAATCGAACTAAATGCCAACCCCTATCGTTTGGATTTACCTTGGGAAAATCTTATGTATGCTAAAGAAAAAGGAGTAAAAATATCAATAAATCCAGATTCGCATGATTTCAACAGCCTGGTTGATGTTTTCTATGGTGTGAATTTCGCACGAAAAGGATGGCTAGAACCAAAAGATGTTGTAAATTGCCTTGCTTACGACGAATTTATGAAACTCATAAAATCAATTGGAAACCAACAAATATGAAATTCCTTTTTAAAATATTGTGTTTTTTTCTTCCCCTTCAACTTGCATTAGGACAAACCGATTCAACTTTTAAAAAAATCTTAATCTCGGAAATTCAATTTGGCGAAAGCGTTAAAGGAATATCGCCCTTAAAAGTCGAAGCAGCGATGAATCTGGCTGTCCGATTTGCCGGAAATTATCAAATTATTCCTTTTGATACCAGAGATTCCATTGCAAAGACTCTGACTTATAGAAAGATTGAACCCACCCCTGCAAACATTGGCAAGGAACTTAAAGCAGATTTGGCTTTAATTATTAAAATAAATCGATTTGCCAATCTTTTGCGTGTGGATTTTGCAGGTTACAATTTTTCAGACAGTTCTGTCCGTACCAGTAAAGGTTACAGCATAATTCGTTACTATCAGAAAGAAAAGGATATTCCTTTGCTCGACCCTGCTTTGCTTTCAGCTTGCCAAAGAGCCTTTGCCTTGTTAATCGATAATCCAGATGTGTATCGAGAATTGGACGGTTCATTCAATGTAAAACCAGCCCCAACTTTAACGATTGGAAGTATAAATTATATCGAAGATGATTCAACTTCAAAATGGATAATCTTCAAAGACAAGCAACTAAGTTCTTTTTTTGCAATCGAAACTATTTTCGAAGTTGCTCGACGAAGCCCAGATTTTGTTGTGCTTGATAATGCAACTCGGGATTCTATTTATGCATTCTTTAACCTTTATGAGCCAGAAAATTACAATACTCCTACGCCCGAAGAGATTCGTGCCTTAATTGATTTTGAAATCGAATACTACATCGCCGGGGAATTAAAGAGGATTGATAACCAGGTCGTTCTTTCGCTTTATCTTTGCAAAATCACCCCCGAAGGATTGCAAATTGCAAACGAAGTTCAAACCCCAGTCGAAGAGGACAGCATTGAAAAATATAAAGAAGCTCTTGTTTCGGTAACAAGGGAATTGTTAAAAATAAAAGGGTAATAAAAATGCAAAACTTCGTCTTCTACAACTCGACAAAAGTAATTTTTGGGAAAGGAACTATTCCCAAAATAGGTTTTGAAATAAATAAATTTGGACTAAAGAAAGTTCTTCTCCTTGCTGGTGGTGGTTCTATAAAGAGAAACGGTGTTTACGAGCAAGTCTCCAAATCTTTGAAAGAAAATGGAATTGAATGGATAGAACACTGGGGGGGTCGTCCAAATCCTGTGCTTTCGCACGCAAACGAAGGAATAAAAATTGTTCGAGAGAACAAACTTGAAGGAATACTTGCCGTTGGTGGAGGTTCAGTGATCGACGAAGCAAAATCTATTGCCGCAGGAGTTTTTCTCGACAATTTATGGGATGCTTTCGAACGCAAAGTCAAAATCGAAAAGGCTTTACCTATCTTCACTGTCCTGACAATATCAGCCACATGCTCGGAAATGGATCCCTATGCTGTTTTGACAAACGAAGCAGAAAACAAGAAGTGGAATATCGAAGGAGCATCACTATTCCCAAAAGTATCAATAATAGACCCAACCATTCAGTATTCTTTACCTTGGGAACAAACTGTTTACGGAGCTATAGATGCTCTTTCTCACATAATGGAGTTTTATTTCCAAGGGAAAGACGAAGAACCAACCCTTTCGCTCGATGAAACTTTGATGTTAAATATTTTTAAAAATGTAGATAAACTAAAAGAAAACTCAGAAGACTACTCATCTCGCTCAGCGTTAGCTTGGTCGGCAGTTTTGGCATTGAATGGATTTTCGGGTGCAGGGCTCTACGGGGGCGATTGGGCTTGCCACACAATTGAACATGGAATTAGTGCTTTCCGCCCTGAGGTTGCCCACGGGGCTGGTCTTGCAGTGGTTTTCCCTGCTTGGATTAAATACATACATCCATTAAACGAGCCTCAATTCCTTCGATGGGCAAAAAACATTTTTGGAAAAAATAATGTGGAATCTGCTGTCCAATCGCTAAAAGAAAAGTATTGCTCCTGGGGCGCACCAATCTCATTACGCGAACTTAATATTAGCAAAAACGATATACCAAGGATAGTAGAGATTATTCTCCAAGCAAATTCAATCCGAACGATTGGGAACATAAAAAATCTTGACTTCAACGATATTTACGAAATTTTAAATATTGCTTATTAAACTAAATAGTTCTTACCACCAATAAATGCGGGAACTGGTTTTCTATAAATTTTTCGTAATAATATTCTAATCTATCGTTTCTGCCAGTTAAATACATTTCGCCTTGGAAATTTGACAGGATAAAATCAATCGTTGGATGCCATCCTTTTCCCAAAGTTTCAAGCAAGCCAATTTCATCGATTACAACAGCATCTGCCTTTGTAATATTAGCAAGAATGTAGGAGTAGAAATATTTAAACAAGGGATAATCAAATCTCCAATCATCTAAATTCGAGGTATTGATTTTTTCTGTGTGACAAAGCAAGTGCTTTTCGAAAGTCGGAACGAGCACAGCGAAATACGCTTGTCCGCTTGGTAATCTTTTTTCGTATTCAGAATAAACTCCTATTACATTTTTGCCATTCGAAAAAATCTCTTCAACTAACTTTTTTACAAAAGTTGTTTTGCCACTTCCTTTTTCGCCAAAAATAAGGTTAATTCTTAACATTTTCATTTTTTGAATAAACATCCCAAGCTCGGATAAACAAATTTTTTAACGAGGTTCCCGGTTTTTTAACAAATTTTTTCCAAAATAATTTATTGAGAAAATTTGATTTATTTTCGTAAAGCGTTTGTTTGAATAGCGCCATAACCTCGATTGTTGAATTTAAATTTTCTTCAAAATTCGGAAATTTTTTGCTCAGAAAATGAACAATCCTATCCGTTTTGATTTTGTTAAATAATATTCCCATCAATTGCAAAACAAGGAATGCACGCATTAGCATTTTCGCAACTAAAAGCACTGTTTCAAAAAAATTATTTGCCTGTAAATACGCAAAGAACAAAGGAGTGGTAGTAATTAAGGCAATTGATAGCAAGAACTTTGGTTTTCTTAAATATGAAAGTTTGTTTCGCTCTTTTGTGGAAAACAAAAGCAGAATAAGTAAATTTAAAATCAAATAAAGCCACAGATTATTGAGAAAAAGTGCAACAACTGAAAGAGAAAGTATTATTAAAATTTTAACTTTTTCCAAATTCATCGGAATTTTTAGATGTTAAAATAGGAAAAATTATCTTTTTCGAAAAAACAAAAGAAAACGCTCCAACCATTAAACCGAAAAGAAAATAAACAAACGCAAAAAATGCAATTATTTCAACAATTGTAAAATTTGCTGATTTTCCAACCAAAATTTGAAATTCTGAAAGTATCTTATTGTAGATTTTGAAAATATCAACCCCAAATATTATTGTTTGAGTTAGTAAACTGTGGCAAAAAGGATAAAGAACAATTCCGCCACCAGCAATAGCCGATGAAAAAATATTAAATCCAATTAACGATAAGACAATTTCGGCAATCACACCTTCGAGAAAAATTGCAACAGCCGAATTAAAACCACCAGCCCCAATTGAAAAAATTAATTTCACAATTGCAACAATCGATGCAAGATAGACACTCGACCTTGGCTTGTTAATAATATTTCGAGCAACTATTAGGAAAAAACAGGAAATCATTGCAAGGAAAAAACCACGAAAGGGAACTTTCGAAAGCGAAAGTATAGTTCCCAGCGAAACTTCGATAGTTGCCCATAGGGCTGCTAAAAAAACCAAAATTTTTTGTTCACCCTTGCTCATATGCTTTAATAAAAATCCCTTGCCGAAAAGACAAGGGGATAAGATTACAAAATAACTCCTTTCCAATTCGGCAATTGCCTCGGGAGGCTTGAACGTTTCCATTCAAACCCATCGGTCGTCGCCCATAGGCACAAATACCCTTAGGGCAAACGACTCGGAGCAGATTTCAAAGAACTAACAACCTTCTCGTTTGGGTTTTGCTTTTCCCGCTGGTTTGGGTGAAGTAACCGAAGGTTTCGGCAATTGAGTATTCACCGAGGAAGTTACTGGAGATTGAATCTCAAGAGTTTTTCCTTCGGATACCAACAAAGGCTTCCCTCCAAAATAAAGACTAACTTGTTTTATTTTCTCGTACTTTTCTTTTTCGTTCTGCGAAACTTCTGCAGGAATTTTTGGGAATAGAACGTTATCAACCCAACCTTTATACCCACCTTTCAAAATAAACACATTTTTATAATCTAAAGACTTCAAAGCAAGCCAAGCATTCAAACTTTTGGTATCGTCATCGGAAAATAAAACAATTTGTTGGTTTCTTTGTAATGCCCCAGCCATTAAATCCTTTACAGAAAGATTAATTGCAAAAGGAATAGTGCCTTGTTCGTATTCCTTCTCACTCCTCAGGTCTACTAATATAAAATATTGGGTACCAGAAATAATTTTTTCGGCTAAATCGAATGGTTCAATGAACCTCGAAGTGGAATGAGTTTCAAGTAGCAACTTATTAGGGTCTATTCTACCCATCGATGCTTTCGTTGGGTCCTTTGTGAACAGAGCCAAAATACCAAGCAAAATTGCAAATAATCCTAATCTTTGGTTGATGTTCATAACTGGACATCTCATTTTGCACCTCCAAAAAACTTCTTTTGAAAAACCTTTTCTAAATACGAAGCACCAGCAAATCCTCCAACAGCAATTACAACCACAATAAAAACTACAACACCATAAGGTATATGCAACACTCCGTAAAGAGTTTGCTTACCCATCGCTGTGGAATGAACAAAATCTGAAATTAATGGATAGACTTCACCATAAAATAGAATTCCAAGGAATACACCTAAAAGAAAAAACAATCCATCGATTCTACCTACGGAAGTAGAAACCACAGAAGTTCCAGGGCAATATCCCCCAAGAATAAAACCAAAACCTAAAAGAAAGCCTCCTACGATTTGGGGTACAATATAAGTTGGTGTATAGTAAATCAAATTTACATCGAGCAAGCCAAAAACACCAAGGAAATAAACCCCAAGCATAGCCGTGACAATAGCAGTGAACATAACTTTAAAAACAGTCATATCGTAGAAATAAAATTGTGCCGCTAGTTTTCGAGCGGAACCAAATCCAGCACGCTCGAGGAAAAACCCAAAACCAATTCCAATAATAAATGCAATAATTAAGCTTAATTCTTCACCAAAAAGTCCAAATTTATAAAAAGGTGCTATCATATCCACAACCTCCTAAAAAAATATGCAATCAAATAACCACCAGCAAAAACAGAAAGCATAAACAACCAACTACCTAAGTTCAACAGGGCGCCGCCGGTAAGGGCTTGCCCACTTGTGCAACCCCCAGCAAGTTTAGCTCCAAAGCCCATAAGCATTCCTCCAATCACAGCAAAAACCAATCGTGTTGCATTTGAAATTCGTTCCCCTTTCTCAATTTTTATTTTCACACGTCCAGCAAAGAGACCCGAAACGAAGCCCCCTACAAGAACACCAAGAACTTCGAAAACTAACCAATCTTTCAAGGGATTCTCTTGAGTAGACAAGTAATTTTGATAAAATTCATTCCCACTTGCATGCGCCGGTGCAATTGTTGCCACTCCAGTAGCAACTATCGTGGATATAGCCCCAGATGCACCAAGACCTCTGCCCATAATAACGAACGCAGAAAGCGAAACAAGACCTAAACCAATACCAGCAAAATACGGGTTCCAATAAGGCTTTTCGGGAAAATATTCCCGATGGAACGCTTTCTCTTTCCCATTTTCAATTTTCATTTCCTCTTCCATAATTCTCCCATTTATTAATAACCGATAAAGAAATTGCGATGCCAATGACTATATTGTCCAGCATAAACAACAATAAACCTTAAAATCAAGCCACCAAGCATAACTAGCAAAGGTGCTATATTTGTATGTGGAATTTTATTATTAACAGATAAAATTTGAATAATAAACGGAATGACAATTCCCAAAAAAACCACAAAAACCCAGAAAGTTGCAGCAAACGGACCCGAGAGAAACAATTTGGCTGCATCGATATGGACTTGGCTCGAGGAAACAAATCCAATAATCATCAAAACAATTATTATTAATTCAGCAATTAAAAAGCTGTTGTCGGCTTTTGCAAGTAGATGTCTTTCGGTTGGATCTTTTCCAATTAAATGTACAAGCGCTGCGGCGCTCGAAAGTCCCGATGCAAGGAACAAGGTCCAAAGCATAGGACTATTCCACGCTGGTCTTGCGGAAAAAGCGCTCAATAGAACTGCTGTGTAAGCCCCTAACAAGCCACCAAAAATCATACTTAATGCTCCAAGGAATTTGACGAATTGCGTCTTTTCCCTTAATTTTATAGACAAGGAATTAATTTTGGGGAATTTTTTCCCAACCTCTTCAGGAATTCTAATTAATAATCCAAGGAAAAGAATAGGGTAAATTATTAGCAATATCCACGCTCCCCAAGACATTGGAGATTCCCATTTAAAGTTTAGATACAAATTCCATACATAAAGTTTATGTTCAAGGTCGAGGAATAAAGCCAACATACCTAAAGAGATTGCAACAATACCAATAATGGGAATCCGAAAACATGAACACAAGGTGTTTTTTGTTCTTCCAGTTAAAATAAAATAACCAGAAATAATCATCATTCCAGCAACAAGACCACCAAGAAAAAGATACACAGGAATTTCCCATCCCCATATACTCAAATGTGGGTCAATCATTTCGTTGTGCCTGGTTATAACGAGTTCGTTCATATTCGCCTCCAGTTTAAATTAAATAATAAATTTGCGGCTTTGTTCCCGTTTCGGGCTGCAGAACATGATATTTGCGTGATTGCAGCAATTTAGAAACCTGACTATTTGGGTCATCTAAATCTCCAAAATACATACAATGTGTTGGACAAGTTGAAACACAAGCAGGGTCGAGACCTTGAACTACACGATGTTCGCAAAAAGTACATTTCGTTGCGTAACCATCTGGATGAATAAACCTTGCATCATAAGGACATGCGGCTATACAGGCTTTACAACCAATACATTTATCGTAGTCAACAAGCACAATTCCACCAATTTCGGAAATATGGCTTGCCCCAGTTGGGCAAGTATATACACAAGGTGGATTATCACAGTGGTTACATCGTTCTGAACGAATTTCCATATGCAAAGTAGGATATTTCCCAATTGTTTCATAGGCAATCCAATCACGATTAAACCCTTCGGGAACATTGTTTTCTGTTTTGCATGCAACAACGCAATCCATACATCCCACACATTTCACAGTATCAATAACCATTGCATACCGAGCCATTTTTTACTCCCTCACAAATGTAACAAAATTATTATTCATACCAGTTGCACCCATAATTGGGTCAATATCGTATCTTGTTATTAATTCAGAATCGCTTGTTCCTTTTAAATAGGCGCGCTTAAGTCTTTTCGATGTGTGACCAAAACCATGTAACATAAAAACACAATCAGGCCTTATTCGTTGTGTTAGTCTTACTTTTACTTTATTACTAACAACTCCATCTTGATTCATTAATCTTACATATTCCCCATTATTCAAACCAAATGTTGATGCTACGTCGCTATTTACCCAAACTTCATTTTCATCGACCATATCCATTAATATCGGATTTGATTGAGTCATACTAAAAGTATGGACAGGGGACCTTCCAAAAAGAAGTCGGAAATACCCCGGTGGGGGTTCAGGTGGTCGCTCATACACAGGGAAAGGTGGAAGACCTTTTTCTGCAAGTTGTGTAGAATAAAGTTCAATCTTTTGTGTTGGTGTAAATGAAAATTCCAAATTTAACCCATCCTCGACGAAAATTGGTTTTTCTTTGCCAACTATCACACCATCCTTTTTTAATTGCTCGTAAGATAATCCAGCAGATTCAACTCGAAATTTCAAGTATTGTTCAATATGTTTCCAAGGATAGTATTGCTCAAGTCCAAGTTTTACAGCAAGTTTCCGGGCAATCCACCAACCATCTTTTTGGTCGTGCGGTGGCGGAACAACGGGCTGCCTAATTCCAACAAATGGTACTTTAAAGGGCGATATATTCAATTCATCGTATCTTTCAAGGTATATAGATTCAGGCAAAACAACATCAGCCCACATAGCAATTTCGCTTTGGATTACATCAATTACAAGCAAAAATTCAAGTTTTTTAATGGCTTCAATTGTTTCGGAAGGATTGGGCAAAGTTTGAATCAAGTTGGTCCCGTAAACTACCCAAGCCTTTATTGGATAAGGTTTCCCAGTAATTGTTGCAGAACGAACCCCGTTAGTAAGTCCTTCTTCTTCACCAGCAAATGGATATTGGTTATCTGGATTGTAAACAACATCATAATCAACGTCTGGATATGGAGGATATGGATATTTGGGAATATCCATTTTAACCGGTTTGAAAAATGCCCCCCGATGGTTCCAATTCCCAAGAAGCGCATTAATTATCGCTACAGCCCTTAATCTTTGAACATCGTTCCCATACCAATTAACGTGCCGTCCTGGATGAACAAACGAGGCTGGCTTGTTGCGAGCCAATTCTCGGACTGTTTCGCGAATTAATTCTGGTTGTATTCCTGTTTCCGTAAATGCCCATTCAGGGGTATACGGTTTAATGTATTCTTTTAATTGGTCGAAACCAAAAGTATATGTTTCAACAAAATCTTTGTCGAAAAGATTTTCTTCAATCAAAACATTAATCCAAGCAAGCAACAATGCTGTATCGGTCCCAGGTTTAATTGGCAAATAATATTTAGCCTTGCTTGCAGCAATCGAAAATCTTGGGTCGACAACTATGATGGTTGCACCTTTAGCAATTGCTTTTGCAAATTCTTGAACTTGAGTATTGTGCATATTTTCTCCCAGGTGGGAACCAATCAGGGCAAAACATCTTGAATTACCGATATCAGTTCTTTCGGGGGAACCTATAATTTCACCATAAGTAAGTTCAAATGCTACTTCGCGTGGACCACGACACTGGGCAAAAGATGGTGCTGTAAAGTTTTTCACACCGAAAGCACGCATCGTATGTTTTAAGAAAGCACCCCCGGGACCATGACTGAACACCGCTATCGATTGCGGCCCATATTTTTCTTTTATTTCTATTAACTTACGAGCAGAGTAATTTAATGCTTCGTCCCAGGTTGATATTTTCCATTTCTCTTCTCCAGGAGAACCAACACGAACAAGTGGAGCCTTTAATCGGTCGGGGTCGTAATGTTGTCCAACTCCACCATTACCCCGCGGACAAAGCCTACCTTTGCTTAATGGGTCGAGCGGATTCCCTTCGAGTTTCCAAAGTTTGCCATCTTTAACATATCCTATTAATCCACACTTCCAGAAGCATATAGAACAATAGGATGGTATTTTTACTAACCCTTTTTTATTTTCGTTGTCTAAAATTGCGCTTTCTATTGCTCTGTTGCTCGAAGCAACAATTGTTGCACCAGCAAATGTTGCCCCACTTATTTCCAAAAACTTTCTTCTTGTAATTTTTTCCATTCTCCTTCCTAATTTTATTTAAAAAAGTTTTTGATCTCTTCGCAACTTGTAAAATTTAAATAAACTGGACACTTTCGGCAATCCTTCGATTCGCAAATATTCCCTTGGTGGCGAAATGTCCAACAAGGTGAACCAGTTGTGGCGTACGCCAGACAATTTAATCTATCGGATTCGTTACAATTGATAACTTTCCAGCAAGGAATAAGAGAAAGTATGGCTTTGATTGCTGGGATAGAATATTTTCTATTTGTAATAGCATCCCGAATACATTCCATCCTCTCGATATCCGAAATTGAATAAAGCCTATTCTTTTGATTTGTTCCTCTTTGGGTCAATATCAACCCTTCGCGCTCGTACATCCGCAGTGTGTATACGCTAATTCCCAACAAACGCGAAACTACACCAATTGGATAAATCGGTTCGCTTCTGTCAACTCCTTTGTTTTCCACTTTTTGATCTATGTTTCTTCTACTTGTATTCATCCTCTCCATCTCCCATTGCTAACATCTATTAATTTTATTATCTAATTCATTGTTCTTTCAGTAATTCCTTTTAAATTCATTTATCAATCTAAATTTTCAATTCTTTTGACATTCAAAAATATCAATTCTTTTCACAATTAATCTCATAAAATCCATACGAAAAAATATTTTAAACTAACTTTAAATTTTGCTTTGGCTTATTTCATTTAAACTGAAATAATTAAATGACCGACAAAATGCAACACTTGAAATACAGACAAGAATTTCTTTGTTAATAATATTTTTTAAACTTGAGTTATTTTGTTTTGTAAAATAAGTAGGTAATTTTATTGTCTTGTTCCTTTAATGTTAATTCACGCTTAATAAACGACTTAGTTGCTATTTCCACTCAACTCTGGTCTTGAAATTATTCAAAATTAAGTCTATGGATTTTATACTTCTTTTTACTTTTTCAGTAAAAGAACCAAACTCTTTTGTCTATTTAATAAAATCTTTAATCGCAATCGATGAATTTATGCAATTGCTTTTACTGTTCAAAGTTTAGTTATTTAATTCCATTGCTTGTTCATCAGATTAACAAAAAAGTAGTCTTGTGGCTTAACAAAAGACTTAAAGCAATTCTGCTCGGTGTTTACACTTCGTTCAAAAAAATAATAAAAGTAAATGAATTAAAGGGTCTCGTTCACTTTACACCTTTCTAATCCAAAGACGCGGGAAATTTTGCTTCTATTTCGTGCTACAAAATCGTAAAGAGGATTTAAAAGAATAATTAAAAGAGTTTTATTTAATATTTTTCCAAACAACCAATATGGGAATTTCATTTCTATTAAAATTTTTGCTACCGCCTTAATTTTAGTATAAAATCCATATTTGTCGATATATATCACAGTTTCATTTGCTAATTTCTTGATATCATTCGAATCCAAAAGGAAGTTAAAATCATTGTTTGGAAGATATGAATTCTGTATATAAACTATTTCCTTGCCAACTGACTTTGTTTTTACGAAATTGATAGCAAAATTGCAAATTCCACAATTGTCGTCGAAAATTATAATCTTTTCCATTTCTGGGAACTAATCTATAACTTCGAGGGTTTGAAGAACTAAATCAATCCGACCAAAAGGAGCGGAAACTTGCACACCATTGATTCTATCTGCAATTTCGAGTAAAATTTCTTGAGCAATTCTTATTCCTTCCTCCAGACTTCTTTCTTTAGAATCAACAACTTTTCTCATTCGTTCAATTATTTTTTCTGGGATTGAAACCCCAGGCACTTCGTTATTCATAAATTCAGCATTTCTCAATGAAGTAAGCGGCCAAATGCCTGCAATCACAGGTAAACGATAGTGTTCAATTCGTTTGAGAAAATCTATGAATTTTCTTATGTCGAAAACTGGTTGCGTTACAATAAATTCGGCTCCTGCGTCAACTTTCCAATACAAACGACGCAGTTCCTCTTCTAAATTAAAAGCAACAGGATTCGCTCCTACTCCAATGAAAAAGCCGGTTGGTTCGCCAATAGGATATCCAGCAATGTCTAAACCATTATTAAGTCTATTCAAAATATTTACCAATCCAATTGAGTCCACATCAAAAACTGCTGTAGCATCTGGATAATTGCCAAGTTTTGGTGGGTCGCCTGTAATTGCAAGAATATTTTTTATTCCTAACGCATAAGCACCAAGCAAGTCGGACTGAATACCAATAACATTTCGGTCTCGGCAAACAAAATGTAAAACTGTTTCTATACCAACTTCCCTTTGTATTTTAACAGCCAAAGCCAAGGCACTCATTCTTGCACTAGCCCTGGGCCCATCTGGTATATTTATTACATCTATTCCGTTATAGAATAGTTCTCGTGCTTTATTTATTTCCTTTGCCGCATCGACTCCTCTGGGGGAAAGCAACTCTACAAACTTAACAAACTTACCATCCACTAATCTCCGTGCCAATCTGGATTTATCTTTTCTCTCTATTGGTTTTACTCTATGTTCCTCTTTAACTTCAATTTTCTCAATCTTCTGTATTTTTACTTTTGGACTTAATGCTGAAATCGCTGAAGCCATCCGTTTAATGTGCTCGGGTCCAGTTCCGCAGCAACCACCAACAATATTGGCTCCTGCTTGAACCATCAACTTCGTATATTCTGCAAAATACTCTGGCGAAGCAAGGTAAATATTCCTTCCATCTACATTTTTTGGCTTTCCTGCATTTGGCATAATTGATATTGGTAATCCAGTCAAACTACGCACGCTTTCCAACCAATTCAACATTACTTGCGGTCCTACTGTACAGTTAACTCCAATAATATCGGCTCCAATAGACTCCAGTTCTTCGATTGTCGTTTCTGGCTTAGTCCCAGTCAATGTATTTCCATCCTCGTCTATTGTAATTTGAGCAATAACAGGTAAGTTAGTTATTTTCTTTGCTGCTTTTACTGCTTGTCTTAGTTCATCAATATTAATAAATGTTTCGAATATTAATAAATCCACCCCTCCATCGAGCAACGGTTTTATTACCTCTTGAAAATACTCCTGTGCTTCTTCCCTTGCAATTGGTCCCAATGGTTCAATTTGTACTCCAAGTGGTCCAATTGAACCAGCAACAAGGACTTCGCTACCAGCTACTTCTCGTGCAATTTCTGCTCCTTTTCTTACTATATCATAAAGTTTGTCCGATAAATTAAATCGTTTCAATTTAAACCTGTTTGCACCAAAAGTATTTGTTTCGATAACTTCTGCTCCAGCCTTTATATAATCATTGTGAATTTCTTTTACTAATTCTGGTTGCGAAATGTTGGTTTCTTCGAAACATCTGTTAATGAAAATCCCACGTCGATAAAGTTCGGTCCCCATACCACCATCGAACAACACAACCTTTCTTTGAAGTAAATCCAAAATGCTAACCATTGTAAATTTTATGTTAATTTCTTGTTAATATCTGCATTTTTTCTTGTTAATAATTTGTTAATTCTTGTCGAAAATTTGTTAAAAAGCAAAATGTGGAACATTTTTTTTACAATTTTTCAAAAAGTTCTACACAAAGCATAACTAAAAATTCATACTTCTAATTTTTTAGTTTGTAAAATAATAGAGGTTTTTAAAAACAACTTTTCCACATTTCAACCTTTCTTATGTTTATTTACTTAATATGGAGTATATAATATTATCTAAATCATTTAACAATTGTTTGTAATTCTGATTAAGTTTAGTTCCAGCAGTAGCAAGGTGCTTTTTACCTCCACCTCTACCACCGAATTTTTGTGCAACATCGTTAACCAAAACACCTGCTGGATAAATATTGGTTAAATCATCGGTAACAGAACAAGCAATGTATAGTTTATCGTCCTTTGGTAAGAAAAGGAAAGAGATTCCATTTTTTCCAAATGCATTTCTGACGTCTTCGGCAATATTGCGAAGTTCATCAATGTTTTCAACATCTACTTCTTTGACAATATATCGAATAGAATTAATAGATTTAGATTGCGCAACCCAATTGGATAATTCTTTCTTTATTTTATCAGATTCAATTTTCTTTAAATCTTTTTGTAGTTTCTTTATATACTCTACCAACTCAAAAGTTTTAGTTTTCAATTTTAAAATTTCTGAATCAAGATTTAAAATAAATTTGTAAACTCCCCGACCAGTTACTGCTTCTATTCTTCGGATACCAGAAGCAATAGATTGTTCGGAGATAATTTTAAAAATTCCTATCTCGTTAGTGTTTTTGGCGTGCGTTCCACCGCAAAGTTCAGCAGAGAAATCTCCAATTGAAACAACACGTACAATTTCACCATATTTTTCTCCAAAAAACATCTTTGCTTTTGTTTTTGTTCTAGCTTCTTCGAGTGTCATAATTTCAGTTTTAATCGGTAAGGATTCGAAAATCTTTTCGTTAACAAGAGCTTCTATTTCTTTTAATTGTTCTGGTTCTACTTTGGAAAAATGATTAAAATCGAAACGAAGGTACTCGGGAGCAACGAGTGAACCAGCCTGGCGAACGTGGTTACCCAAAACTCTAAAAAGAGCTTCGTGAAGTAGATGAGTAGCAGAATGGTTCCTCA
The DNA here is from genome assembly GCA_037440445.1 of Ignavibacteria bacterium. Lineage (GTDB taxonomy): Bacteria > Bacteroidota > Ignavibacteria > Kapaibacteriales > UBA2268 > Naka2016. The sequence goes on along the minus strand of JBBIUA010000009.1, from coordinate 41,517 downwards.
TCGTATCGAGCCGGCGAAGACGGTCTACACGCAATATCGCAAAGTCACCCAATGCGTTTGGAAAAGGTTTATCTAAAATGTGAACAACGGAATTTCCAATTTTTCCAAGTTCTTGCACTTTAAAGGTGTGGTTTTCGAAAATAATTTCACCTGTATCAGAAACTTGACCACCACTTTCTACATAGAATGGTGAACGCTCGAAAACAACTTTATTTTCTTCCACAAACAAGATTTTAGCTTGAGTTTCGAGTTCATCATAACCTGTGAAAATGGTTGATACGTCATCAGAAATTTTAAAAATGTCAAATGTAGTAAATTTAGCAGATTGCCGGCTTTGTTGCTTTCTCTCTTCCATTTTAAGGTTAAAAGTTTCGACATCGACCGAAAAGCCAATTTCTTTTGCCATCAACTGGGTTAAATCTAAAGGAAAACCAAAAGTGTCGTACAAAAGAAAAGCAGAATCACCAGGAATAATATTTGAATTGTTCCTTTTTTGTGCTTCAACGATCTCTTCGAACCTTTCGATTCCTCGCTCAAGAGTTTGAATGAAGTTTTCTTCTTCTGTTTTAATATAAAGTTCAATTGTGTTCTGGGCGGTTTTCAATTCGGTAAAGAAATCTCCCATTATAGAAACCAAAGTTGGTACGAGTTTATAAATTACAGGTTCTTTAAAGCCAAGTTTTTTACTAAAGCGAGAAGCCCTACGTAAAATACGCCGAAGAACATAACCTCGTCCTTCGTTGCTGGGGTAAACGCCGTCGGCAATTGCAAATGAAAGCGTCCTGATATGGTCGGCTAAAACTCTCATTGCAATACCAACTGGATTATTTGCTTCTTCTGGATATTTCAATCCTGATAGGTCTTCGATTTTATTTATTATAGGTAGGAACAAGTCTGTATCGTAATTTGAAAATTTGTTTTGCAAAACTGCTGTAATTCTTTCCAGTCCCATACCTGTATCGATATGCTTGGATGGTAATTCGATAAGTGTTCCATCTTCGTTTCTATTGTATTGAATAAAAACAAGATTCCAAATTTCAATAACTCTTGGGTCGCCAGCATTAACTAAGTTTGCCCCAGATTTATCTGGTGTTCGGTCAAAATGTATTTCACTGCATGGCCCACAGGGTCCAACTTCACCCATTTCCCAAAAATTGTCCTTTTCGTCGAATCGGAATATTCTACTTTCTAAAAGAAATTTTTTCCAAATTTCAAAAGCCTCGTCGTCGGTTCGAAAAACTGTTGCAAACAAACGGTCTTTGGGTAAGCCCCAAACTTTTGTTAATAGTTCAAAAGCCCATTCAATTGCTTCGGCTTTATAGTAGTCGCCGAAACTCCAATTCCCCAACATCTCAAAAAAAGAATGATGATATGTGTCAACACCTACTTCCTCTAAATCGTTGTGTTTGCCACTTACTCGTATACATTTTTGTGTATCTGCAGCTCGTTTATATTCGCGAGTGCCAATGCCAAGGAATACATCTTTAAATTGGTTCATACCAGCATTTGTAAATAACAAAGTTGGATCTCCTTGCGGAATAACTGGACTACTTGGAACAATTTTGTGGTCCTTCGAGGCGAAAAAGTCTAAAAATGATTGTCGAACCTCATTTGCTTTCATATACTTGCATAAAATTATTAGTATTTTAGTAACGAATGGAATAAATAATTCTTTTAATTTTTTGAAAATCTTTTTTTGTTTCCACGTCGAATCCTTTTTCTCTGAAAATCGAACAAACGATTTCAGCTTGATTCCAACCCACCTCTAAGAAAAAGGAACCATTGGAAGAAAGAATTGTTGGGAAAATTTCGGCGAATCGCTTGTAAAAAGTTAATCCATCGGCTCCATCAGTTAAAGCAACTTGTGGTTCTTTTAGAACTTGAATAGGTAATACTCGATATTCATTTAACGGAATATATGGAGGATTTGAAACAATGATATCGAACTTTCCTTTCGGTGTTGTTCTTAAAATATCCATTTGAAAGCAATTTATGTTATGAAGATTTAGAAGTTGAGCATTTTCATTTGTTTGTTCAATCGCAAAAGGGTCGATATCGACCGCTGTGATTGTGGAGTGTGGAAAGAAAATTGCAAGAGCGATAGAAATTGCTCCGCTTCCGCATCCAATATCAATTATGTTGAATGGCTTTTGCTGAAATTCTTTGAAATTTTCGAAAACAGTTGCGACTAAAATTTCAGTTTCGGGACGAGGTATGAAAACTTTTTTGGTTAGTTTTATTTTATGTTTTAAAAATTGGGTTTCTTCGAGCACATATTGCAATGGTTCCCCAGCAGTTATTCTTTTTAAGGCAATTTTTAGTTCGGAAAGTTCAGCCTGTGTTAATGGCTTTTCGTAATCAAGATATAACTCAATGCGAGAAGAGGATAGTATCTTTGATAAAATTAATTCAATAGTTAAGCGCGGAGATTCTGTTCCTTTTGCGGGAAGGTATTTTGTTCCCCAATTTATTATTTCGAGAATTGTCCATTGCTTTTTTGCTTTTATTTCATTCTGACTCATACGATTTGGCTAACAAAGAAAGCAAAGCCATACGAATGAAAACACCATGATTGACTTGTGTTTCGATTAAAACATTTGGATAAGATGTAACTTCGTATTGTAGTTCGATTCCATAATTAACTGGTCCAGGATGCAACACTACGAGTTCGGGCTTACGGCTAATTCTGTCGATAGTTAAACCAAAGTTAGAAGAAAATTCAGAAAGCGAAGGAACGAGCCCAGAATCCATACGTTCGTTTTGTAATCGAAGTAGCATAACAACATCTGCCCAGTCGATTGCTTCATCGATATTTTTTAACAAAAGTATATTCCAAAAATCAAGTTGACGAGGAAGCAAAGTCCCCGGTCCCGAGATTGCGATATTCGCACCAAGTTTTTTCAACAAAATAATGTTCGACCGAGCTACACGGCTATGAAGGATGTCCCCTACAATAGCAATGTTTAAACCTTTTATATAGCCAAAATGTTTTTGTATTGTATAAGCGTCCAATAGAGCTTGGGTTGGATGTTCGTGTTTTCCATCCCCTGCGTTAATAATTATTTTACTGGTATTTCTTTGTAACAATGCTGGGACTCCACTGGCAGAATGGCGAACGACAAATATTTGAACATCCATTGCTTCGAGCGTTTTTAATGTATCCAAAAGAGATTCGCCTTTTGTAAGACTACTCGAAGCCGAAAGAAATAGAAAGGTTTTGGCACCAAGCCTTTTGGCTGCAAGTTCAAATGATATTCTAGTTCGTGTTGATGGTTCGAAAAAAGCAAGGGCAACAGTAAAATTTTGCAACTCATTGAAGTTTTGGCCGTTGGAAGAGTATCTTTCGTAAAAGCGGGTTTGTTCAAAAATTAAATTTACATCGTCAATAGTTAAATCTTCGGCAGATATAAGATATGGTTTCGAAAGTTTACCTTCTTGCATAACATAAATGATTAAATTCTTGCAAAATTAAGAAAATTAAATTATTGAATAATAATAAAGAAAAAATAAGGGGGAAGGCTTTTGGGAGAGGATTTTTAAAAAAAGCCTCGGGGTGAACGGTCGCAACAACAAATGAAGAGGCAGTAGCCCCGAGGCAAAAATTCTTCGGTTTTTACTTTTTGCCTTTTTTCTTTCCGCCAGTGTTGGTGTTCACTTTGTCGCGCAGAGTCTTGCCAGGTTTGAACTTTGGAGATTTCCTGGCAGGAATCTTAATAGTTTTCTTCGGGTCACGCGGATTAATGCCAGTTCGTTCTTTTTTCTCGATAACCGAGAAAGTTCCAAAGCCAACGAGAGTAACTTTTCCACCCTTTGCGAGTTCATCGGTAATTGCTGCGAAGGTTGCATTTACAGCCTTTTCTGCATCGAGTTTCTTGATTCCGGCGCGCTTTGCAACGTCCGAAACCAATTGCTGTTTGTTTAAAGCCATGCTTCACCTCATTTTAGTTTAACATACTCTGGCGATTAGTACTTCTAATCGCCATTATTTATATTCGACATATATGATTTGCTGTTTCAATCTGCCTTTTAAATGCATTCTTGCTTAACTCGTTGATAAAAACGTAAAAGTCTAATAAAAAAGTGCTTAACTTGTTTTTACACAATAAATTCATAGGTTATGTTTTTTGAGCAAATGCAAAATATAAATTTTTTTGCTAATTGTCAATAGTTTTTTTCAATTTTTTTCGATTTTTTCAACTTTTTTTAACTTTTTTTATAAAATTTCCGTATCTGACAACATATCCGGTCAATGAATACAATGCCATAAAAGTAATAATTAATGCTAAAAGGTAAGTAAATGTTGAATAAATAAGGTTATCAATCGCCGTGGGATTTAGAATTGAAGGTGCAAAATTGTTTTTCAGATAAACAAGAATTAATACATATGATATGAATAACATTTGAAAAGTTGTTTTGATTTTTGCACTTAAAGAAGTTTGCAGGGGGCTTTGCTTTACTAATCCAACAATTCGCAACCAGGTTGAAATTACATCTCTAATAATAATAATTAAAACCATCCAAAGTGGAAATATGCCTTTTTGAACAAATGCTATAAAAGCAAATGTAGTTAAGGCCTTGTCTGCAAGTGGATCCAGGAATTCTCCCCATCGCGTAACGATTCCAAACTTCCGAGCGGCCCACCCATCGATTGTGTCTGTTATTGCCGAGAGAATAAATAGCCAGCACGAAAGATTTACCAACTCGGTATTTTGGGAAGTGAAAAATAAGTAAAAAATAGGCGAAACGGCTAAGCGAATAAAACTAATAAAGTTCGGGAAATTAATTTGTATCATTATTCCAGAAGTATTTTTTCCGAAATATCTATTATTCTTGTAAATTCCTCAATATCAAGCGAGGCTTTCCCAATCAAACCTCCGTTAACATTTTCGAGCGAAAATATTTCCTCGGCATTTTTTGAATTAAGACTTCCGCCATATAGTATCATAACTTCTTTTCCAGCATTGCCAAAAATTTGTAAAAGTAAATTTCGAATATAATCGTGTGCATCCTTTATTTGTTCATTTGTAGCAGAAATGCCAGTCCCAATAGCCCAAACAGGTTCATAGGCTATAACAATTCTATTTAGGTTGTTACTCGAAATTTCTTCTAAACCAATTCGAATTTGCCTTTCCAAAACATTATTTGTAAGTAGCCTTTTTCGATCAATTAAGTTTTCGCCGATACAAAAAATTGGCTTCAACCCAAATTTTAGTGCACTTTTAATCTTTTTATTTATTATTTCATCGTCTTCGCAAAAGTAGGTTCTTCTTTCGGAATGACCAATGATAACATATTCGCAGCCCGCTGAAGAAAGCATTTCGGGAGAAGTCTCGCCCGTGAAGGCTCCTTCTTTCTCGTAATGACAATTTTGCGCCCCAAGATTGATCTTACTTTTCTGCAAAATTTCAAGAAGATAAGGAATGTTTATATAAGGTGGACAAATAAGGATTTGGCTTTTAGGAGTTCTTTCCTCTACCCATTTCAGTAATTCTTTAGCGAAAAGCAGAGATTGACTTGGGGTTTTATTCATCTTCCAATTTGCAGCAATAAGCATTGGTTTCATTTTTTTATTCCCCTGACTTTAAATATTTTATAATTACTCAAATTCACATCAGATTCGAACCCATATCCGCTTATTTCCTCCTCGGGAGTAACAATTTCAATATACTCATTTGAGTAGAGCTTTTGAGGCTTGTTTCTCCATTCGAGAAATATAGTTCTTAAGATTTTTCGTGGGCTATCGGCAACAACTATAACCTTGCCATATGCATACATATCCTTTGTAATATCGTTTATTTTTGCACTGTCGCAAGTTAATACACTTTGTCGTTTGCCAGTGTTTGTCGAATAGAACTCAACTCGAATACTATCGGATAGTTCAGTTTCGTTACGCGAAAAAAATACCTTAGCTAATTTTGCCCACAGTTTGGCTTTTATTTTAGAAGAATCAATAAACTCAACCGTAATTTCTGTTGCAGTTTGGTCGGGAATCTGTTCAAGTTTCAATTTTAATTCTTCAGGAATTTTGGTTTGTTGTTCTTTTGAACAAGCAGGAATAAAAAAAATAAATAACAGTATAAAAAACTTATTCATCGATACTTTCGTTTGAGCAAAGTTTATTAATTTCTAATTTAAACAAATATTTTTAAAGTGAAAAATGGCAAAAATTTTGTTACTAGGTTGTGGCCTTGTTGGAAAGACAATTGCCAAAGACCTTGCTAAATCCAATGAAGTTTCTGTTGTTGATTTACGAAAAGAAAATTTCGAAATTTTAAAGCACTTTCCTTCGATTAGATGTATTGAGGGTGATGTTTCGGATAATTATTTTATTTCATCAATTGTTTCCGATTTTGATTTGGTTGTTTCTGCGGTTCCTGGCTTTCTTGGATTTCAGACTTTAAAAACTTTGATAGAGCTCCGAAAAAATATCGTCGATATAGCATTTTTCCCAGAAAATCCTTTTGAATTGGACGACCTTGCTAAATCAAATGGCGTATCTTGTATTGTTGATTGCGGAATTGCCCCAGGGTTAAGCAATATGATTATTGGTAATCATTCTTTTGTAGAAAAATTTTCCTCTGCAACAATCTATGTTGGTGGTTTACCATACGAAAGAACTTTGCCTTTTGAATATAAGGCGCCCTTTTCACCAAGTGATGTATTAGAAGAATACATTAGAACTGCCAGATATAAGCAAAACGGCAAAATTGTTTATTCCGAGCCATTGACCGAGATTGAGCATATTAATTTTAAGGGAATTGGAACCCTTGAAGCATTTTTAACCGATGGTCTTAGAACTTTGTTGTTTACAACCGATATTCCAAACTTGAAAGAAAAAACATTGCGGTATCCTGGTTATGCAGAAAAAATCCTTTTTTTGAAAGAATGTGGGTTTTTAAACTCTCTACCAGTTAAAACGGAAGATGGAGATGCAATTCCTCTTAATTTAACAAGTAAATTGTTGTTGCCAAAGTGGAAACTTACATCAGAAGATAATGAATTTACTGTGATGAGAGTTGAATTGGTTTATTCCCAAGAGAAAAAATGTTTGACTTATGAAATTTTTGATAAAACCGATAAAGCAAATGGTGATTACTCGATGGGAAGAACAACAGGATTTGTTGCTTGCGCTGTAGCAAATCTTTTGACAAAAGGCAAAATTGAGCAGAAAGGAATTATTCCACCCGAAATTCTTGCACGCAATAAATCACTTTTTGAATTTATTTTAAATTATTTAAAAGAACGGAAAGTTTTAATCGACATTAAAGAGGCAGCGTATGGATGATACATTTGAAAGCAAATTGAAGAGATTGCAAGAAATTGTTAACTTGCTCGACCAAAGCAATGTTTCGCTAAACGATGCCTTAAAATTATATGAAGAAGGAATGGAACTTGCTTTCCAATTGCGAAAAATTCTTGACGAAGCCGAATTGCAAATTATTCGCTTAAATTCAAAATACCAAGACGTTTTTAATAATAAGAATTCAAGCGAATCTTTGTGATTGCTATATTAATGCTTTGTTTGGTTTTCCATTCCGCTATTTATTTTAATTAATATTTGGTAATTTTGAATTTTATTTTATAAAAAATTTGGGACGAGAAGATTTAATAGGAAAAGAATTTAAGTGTTTGGACAAAGGCTTCGTTCGTCTTATTGACATAATGGGCGATGATACCTCGATTGTTCAATCTGCTCGTGTTTCTTATGGGAAGGGAACAAAATCTGTCAACGAAGATAGGAATTTGATTCGCTATCTGATGCGACATCGCCACACTTCGCCTTTCGAGATGGTCGAATATAAATTCCACATCAAGTTGCCAATTTTTGTTGCTCGGCAATGGATTAGGCACCGCACAGCGAATGTTAATGAGTATTCTGGAAGATATTCGATTATGCCCGATGAGTTTTATTTGCCCACCCCCGAGGATGTAAGAAAACAAAGCAAAACCAACAAACAAGGCAGGGACGAAGAACCTATTCCTTTTGAAACAGCAAATGAGTTTATTGAAGATTTGCAGAAGACCCAGCAACTACTTTACGAAAAATACAATAAATACCTTTCGAATGAGATTGCTCGTGAACTTGCTCGTATAAATTTGCCACTTTCGACTTACACAGAATGGTATTGGAAAATAGATTTACACAATCTTTTTCATTTCCTTGAACTTCGATTGCACCCAACAGCCCAGTTCGAAATTCGTGAATACGCAAAAATCATCGCTGAGATAGTTAAAGAAACCTGTCCTATTGCTTACGAAGCATTCGAAGATTACAGGTTGAAAGCTATCACTTTTTCTGCTCTTGAATTAAAAATTTTAAAAAACATGATTCAATACAAACTTCCTTCCTTCGAAGAAATGCTTGAACTGGGATTGACAAAACGCGAAGTCGAGGAATTCTTTACAAAAATTTCTTTAATAAATAATTTCTAATATTTGGGGGTTCTATGTTTAAACCATTTTGGTTTTTTTGGATATTTTGCTCTCTTTTGTATTCTTTTTCCACCTTGGCTCAAACTGACGAAGAAATTATACTTAATTTCTTGAAAAAACAAGAAGCAAATTTAGACACTTCAAAAGTAAAGACCATTTTCCAAGAGTTCAATGTTAATACTATGGGAATTGATATGCTAAACAAATTTTGGCGAAAAGGAGAATATATTCGCTTTGAATCAGATTTTATGGGACAAAACTCTTCTATTGTTATTTCTCCAACTGAAGGCTGGATGGTACAAAATGGAATGACAACAGAAATCCCTATTGACCAAATCGATATGTATCGTGCTCAAGTTCTTAATCAGACCAGTTTTGGCAATTTAAATATGCCTGTTGAATTATACGAAAAAGAAAAGGAGAAATTCAAAATTGTTGGAATTGAAAAAATCGACAATGTTAGTTGCTATCATATTCAGGTTGAAGCAAGTAGTCCCGAGAGTCAAGAGCAATTTGCGGGAGATTTTTGGGTCGATAAAAATAATTTAAATCTTACCAAACTTGCCTTGAAGTCCAACCAAAATGGGCAGGAACAATTAATAGAAATGGTTTATAAAGATTACGTAGTTGTAAGTAATATACCTTTTCCAAAAAAAATTGAAATTTTTATTGATTCGCAAAAAAGTGCTGAAATTAATGTAAAAGAAATTAAGGTGAATGAACCAATCAGTGATGATTTGTTTAAGAAAGAATGATTTGATTATGAAAAAGATTTGGCTTGTTTTGTTGTTTTTTGGTTTTGTTTCTTGCCAAGAAAACAGCGATATTGTGCTTAATAAAAGCATTGAGGTTCACGGCGGAACAAAGAATTTTAATGAATTGCGTTCCGCTTATATTGGTGTAAATGTCAAAACAATGGGAATGGAAATTCCAATAAAGATTTTTTTAATTAGACCAATGACAATGCGAACAGATGTTTCTTTAAGTGGACAGAATCTTGTAACCGTTTTACTACCCGATACTGCTTTTGCAATACTAAATGGTACATTTACACCAATGCCAAATGATTCCCGCAAACAATTATTGAGTAATTTCGAAGCACAATTGAATTACTTCCGTTCCGATTTAATGTTATTGAAAGAGAATGGGGCAAAGTTGACTGGGTTTTCTAAAGCAAAGTTTCAAGGCAAAGATGCTTACAAATTCAGATTGGAATATCCTGACAAAACCGTTTCGGATGTTTTTGTAGACAAAAATACATATCTTAATCTTGGCGTTCGTAACGAAAGGATGGTTCAAGGGCAAAAGATTGAAACAGAAACAGTTTATTCAGATTATCGACGAGTAGGAGGGTTTTTTGTTCACTTTCAAACGGATGTGTTTAGTGGTAAAGAACTAATTGCAAGCGCCAAAGTTGATTCAATTTCAATAAATCCACAATTTTCTCCAAAGTTGTTTTTGCCCATTCCATTTTAAAAAATTTGAAGAATATTAGAATATCTTGTTTCAACTGTATTTTGAAGCAACTTTTATCTCATTTTTGAAATTCTCGAATAAAGAAGAAGATTATTTAAATGATTTCAATAGACATTATTATTTAAATCTAAAGGGTTATTTTTTTCAAGGTTTAATACTGTTAGTGTTTTAGACTCCACTTTTATTCCATAGGTTATCTTAAAAAGGAAAAAATGATATTATTTTAACCTTCTTTAAACATTCTTCAAGAAAATCAACTGATAATTCGATGTATTCTTTTTCAAGTTCGCATCCAACAAAAAGCCTATTTCACTTTATTGCAGCAATACCAGTTGTAGAACTTCCAGAAAAGGGGTCAAAGACAATGTCTCCTTTTTTGTGCAAGCGAAAATGATTCTTTTAAGTAATTGAAGTGGCTTTTGATTTGGATGTTTACTGAATTTTTTCTCGTCTCCATTGAGCGCCTAAATTGTCCAAACATTTTTCATTTGTTTTCCCTGGTTTAATTTTTTCATTTCCTCGTAATTGAAATAATGTTTGGAATAATGATTTTTTACTGCTAAATAATGGGTTCTGTCGAATGAGTGAAATAGCGGAAGGTAATATTTGGTGGTGGATTAGGTCTTTCCCAAGAAATATCATTAAGTATTTTCATTCCCAATTGTTGCAGGCTGAAACCAACGGAGTAAATTATATGGTGCGTTCAGGGAACCCAGAAGGTAGCATTTTTTTGACATTTTGAAAGTCACAAAGGATTCAATTTATGATTTTCTTCAATCACTTTCGATTTATCCCAATCACCCTTATCCACTTTGGCTATTTTTTGCCAACATAACAAGTTAGCTTCCAATAGCAAAATATGGTGTATCAGCAAAAACCATATCAAAGATTCCTTCGGGGAATAAATTAATAAGTTCTTCCATTAATTCAAAAGAATTACAATGGTAAAGTGAAACTTTTAATTCTTCCTCCCGCAAAACACAATTTATTCGGGGTGCTCTTCCGATCTCATTTTATTCAAAAAATATACTTGTTGAGTATTAAAACTAATAGGATTTTTGCATTATATTTCCAATGTTTTTTCATTTTGAGATTCGAGCCAGCGAACCAATTCTGAAAGGTATAATCCAGCCAACATTCCATCGATGACACGATGGTCATAAGTAAGCGAGACATAAGCCATATAACGGATAACAATTACATCTTCTCCGTCGATGGTTCGAACGACTGGTCGCTTTTGAATAGCTCCAACACCAAGAATTGCAGTTTGTGGCTGGTTTATAACTGGGGTTCCGAAAAGTGTTCCAAAGGTACCGACGTTTGTTAATGTAAAAGTTCCACCTTGAATGTCGTCTGGATTTAATTTCTTGGTTCGAGCACGAGTTGAAAGGTCGTAAATTGCACGAGCAAGACCGGTAAGACTTAAAGCATCGGCATTTTTTACAACTGGGACAATCAAATTACCATCTTCCAATGCAGTTGCGATTCCAAGATGTATTCGCTTGTGCTGGATAATGTTTGTTCCATCAACGCTAACATTTACTCGGGGATAGGCGCGAATAGCTTCGACAGCCCCACGAGCGAAAAATGGTGTGAAAGTTAACTTGAAGCCTTCGCGTTTTTCGAACTCGGCTTTGAATTTTTCGCGAAATCGAACAATGCCAGTTACATTGGCTTCGTGAACACTTGTAACATGTGCAGATGTTTGTTTTGAATATACCATATGTTGAGCAATTATCTGGCGCACGCGGTCCATTGGAATGATTTCAACATCGGGTCCAAAAGTTGATATTTGAGGAGTTGGTGCAGTTACTGCTGGGGCTTCTTGCGTTCTTTCTTTAATAACAGGAGTGGAAGGAACTCTTTCCGCTGTTGGAGCCGGGGCTTTACTTTTCTTTTTCTCAATGTAAGCAAGCAAGTCGTTTTTAGTTACACGACCATCTATCCCGGTTCCCTGAATCGAAAGCAATTCCTCTTCGGTAATTCCTTCTTGTTTCGCAATGGAACGAACAAGCGGCGAGAAGAAGTGCTTCCCTTCCCGGCTTTTAGTTTCTTGTTCAACTGGTTTTGTTTCAGCCTCTTTAGTGAGAACAGGTGGCTCCGCAAGAGGTTCGCTATGTTTTGGAGATTCTACCTTGGGTATTGTAGTGGAAACATTACTTGTTTCTGATGTTGAAATTCGAGCAATTACAGCACCAACAGGGACTGTTTGATTTTCGTTGGCAAGAATTTCAACAATAACACCAGCAACAGGGGAAGGAACTTCGGTATCGACTTTATCGGTAGAGATTTCCAAAATCATTTCGTCTCGCTCAACTCGGTCCCCGACTTTTTTCAACCAGCGAAGGATTGTTCCTTCTTGCAAAGATTCACCCATTTTGGGCATAACTACATCTACAATGTTGCCAGTTTCAGCAACTTGTTGTGATTTTCGTTCTATAGTTTCATGCTCTTTGCTTTCAACAATATCAGTTTCTGAGAGAATTTCGCTTTCCGGAATTTGACTCTTAGGTGGTTCTTCTTGTGGAGATTGGGCTAAACTTTCTTCTGTTTCAATTCTTGCAATCACAGCACCAACGGGAATTGTTTGATTTTCGTTGGCAAGAATTTCAACAATAACACCAGCAACAGGCGAAGGAACTTCGGTATCGACTTTATCAGTTGAAATTTCTAAAATCATTTCGTCTCGCTCAACTCGGTCGCCAACTTTTTTCAACCAGCGAAGGATTGTTCCTTCTTGCAAGGATTCGCCCATCTTGGGCATTACTACATCTACTTTCATACTTGCCTCTTATTTATTTCAAAATTCAAAAAAACAAAGTTAAAAAATCATTTTTTAAAGTTAAACAAGTTTGAGTCTATATCAGTATTAATATTTATGTTAACAATACTTAAAATGGTTTTTCGGGAATTATTTGCAATAACCTCAATTACTCTTGGAATAGAAAATCCTTTGAAATTAAAGAAGAATTTTGGGATAATTTTAAAAGTATGGGGGGAGAGATAAAATTTAACAACTTTGAATATATCAGAAAAATTCACTTTGTTAAAAAAATAAGTTGTAGTGTCGTTGTTTGAATTAATGATTTGAAAAGAAATATATGATGTATCGAGACTTGCCAAATCAGTTGATTTAACATTGTCAAAAATATTTGGGTCGAAAAAAGAAAAAAGAGAAAGAATGTTCGATGACATTCGGGATATTTCCTCGGGGTGTAGTTCGCGTGGTTGCAACATTCCCTTGGTTGGGTCGACAATCCAACCAGTGTTTCCTGTTATGACAGTAATAGCATATTGAGTTCCAAAACGAATTTGTAAACGAAGAGTATCGGGGAGTATTTTATGAATAACAAACTCCAAAGAGTCGTTTTTTTCGTCAACAATTATCCCAACAATTTGATAGTTCTTGAGTTCATTTAAAGCAGTGGGATTGGCAAAAAAATTTCTATACCTTGGGAAAAGAGTATCCGAAGAACAAAGTTGAGACAAATTAAAAGCCAAAACCAATGAAAAAATAAGGAAATTTCTAAACATATTTTTCCCCGAAAAAACTATAAGTCGAAAATCGCCTGAAATTAGTGATTTTTTAATACATTTGCTTTTTAAATAAATTTTATTAATTTCGTCCATAAATTTTAATCGTTAGGAGATAAAATGTTGCAACCAATTGATGCACAGAACCAATCGGAACAAACAAGTGTAAACACTCAATTCCAGATTCAAAGCGAGATGCTACGTCAGGCTTTGGGTGTTTCTCCAAATTCCTTACAATCCCAACTAATGCAATTAATTTCTGCAAATTTACCAAATCCACAGCAAGCTCAAGCACAGGCTCAGGAGCAAATTTCAAAAGGTTTTTTAGACATTAAAATTTAATTGCGTTTTGTCGATAAAACTTGTTTGTTCCTATATTGACACCTACATTCTAAAAACTCCATACTTTTGGTCGGGGATTGGTGCATTCAAAGCCATTGAAATACCCAAAGCAAGAGCATTACGAGTGTCCAAGGGGTCGATAATTCCGTCGTCCCAAAGCCGAGCGGTACTATAATATGGGCTTGCTTCATCTTCGTATTTTTTTATTATAGGTTCACGGATAGCGCGGATTTCTTCTTCGGTAAGTGTTTTTCCTTGTGCTTCAAGTTGTTTGATTTTGACTGTTGCAAGTACATCGGCTGCTTGTTCCCCTCCCATTACAGAAATTCTGCCGTGTGGCCACATCCAAAGTAAACGAGGATTGTAGCCTCGCCCACACATTGCATAGTTCCCGGCTCCATAGGAGCCACCGACAATAACTGTAAACTTTGGGACATCGGCGTTTGCTACTGCATGAACAAGTTTGGCACCATCTTTTGCAATTCCGCCGTGTTCGTATTTTTTCCCAACAATGAAACCAGTAATATTTTGTAGAAATATTAAGGGGATTTTGCGAATTGTGCAAAGTTCAATAAAGTGGGCACCTTTTAGGCTTGATTCTGAGAACAAAACTCCATTGTTAGCAAGAATTCCAACTGGGTAGCCCATAATTCTTGCAAAACAAGTGACAAGTGTTGTTCCATATTGTTCTTTGAATTCTTGGATTCGACTTCCATCAACAATTCGAGCGATAATTTCCCGAATATCAAATGGAGTTCGTATATTTTTGGGAATTATTCCATAAATTTCGGTGGGGTCGTAGTAAGGGTCTTCTGGTTCTTCTTGTCCGATATCAAATTTCTCTTCTTTGCCAAGGTTTTCGACTATGTTTCTAGCAATCTGAAGAGCGTGTTCATCATTGAGAGCGTAGTGGTCTGAAACCCCGGATATTTTACAATGAACATCGGCTCCGCCGAGTTCTTCGTCGGTGACAACTTCTCCAGTCGCAGCTTTTACCAACGGTGGACCACCAATAAAAATTGTTGCCTGATTTCGGACCATTATTGTTTCGTCGCTCATTGCAGGGACATAAGCACCACCAGCAGTGCACGAACCCATAACAACCGCAATTTGTGGAATATTCATTGCGGACATACGAGCCTGGTTATAAAAAATTCGTCCAAAATGTTCTTTATCGGGGAAAGTTTCAGATTGATAAGGCAAAAAAATTCCACCTGAATCCACAAGATAAATGCAGGGAAGTCGATTTTGGATTGCTATTTCTTGGGCTCGAACGTGTTTTTTTATAGTCATTGGAAAATATGTTCCGCCTTTAACAGTAGCATCGTTTGCAACAATCATACATTCTCGTCCTTTAACTACGCCAATTCCTGTGATAATTCCTGCGCATGGGGCTTCGTTGTCGTACATATCCCAAGCAGCAAGAGGCGAAAGTTCAAGGAAGGGAGTGTTGGGGTCGCACAACTTTTTTATGCGTTCTCGAGGCAGCAATTTCCCACGACTAAGATGCTTTTCGCGTGCTTTTGGTGGACCCCCTTGCTTGACCAATTCCAATCGCTCGCGTAATTGATTGACCAAGTTTAACGAATTTTCATAATTGGCTTTGAATTCAGGGGATTTCATGTTGATGCGACTTTTAAATCTTTCCATTTTTTATTCTATTAATTTAAACCTCCAAATACAATAATAGTTAGGATTTGTTTTGTTTGGTGGACAGGAAATAGAAGTAGTTTCTATCCTTGGGTCAATAGTTTTAGCAAAAAGTGAATATTCGACAATTCCAACCGATTGACAGGGAAAATCGGGCAAACCTTTTCGTCTTCGTGCTTCTTGTACTCGGCAGTTTCGAACATAATGGACCAGAGTCTTATCGTTTTCGAACTCGCTGAATTGTTCATTAATTGTGGAATATAAACGATAAGAAAGGCACTTTTTTAAACCTTCCAAGCCAGGATTTTCGGGTAATTCCAAAAAATTTTTAATTCTTTTTGCTTCAATTTGGGTAAATTGCTCCCAAGCCTTGCGATCGAATTCAATTGCTTTATCCATTCCTAATTTTTCTTCAATTGCAAGGAACCAGCAACCATCATGAGCGAGCCAATTCTTTGCGTAAATTTTAAGTAGGTCGAGAAGTTTTTCTCGACTCAAAAATTCAATTGGAGTTTGGCTCATTACATACCCCTGCGATATTTTCCACCAATCTGATAGAGGAGATGGGTGATTTCGCCCATAGTGCAATACTCAACTGCATTTAGCAATTCTTCGAATATATTTCCTTTCGAAAGAGCAACATTTCGAACTCGGTCCAGTGCTTCTTGTTTTTTATCTTTGTGCCGTTCTTTGAATTCAGCAACTTGTTGCAAACGTTCTTCTTTTTCTTCTATCGAAGCTCGTGTAATCTTCATATTATCGTAGTAGTTTATAGGATTTTCATTGATGAACGTATTGACGCCGATAATTGGGTATTCACCGCTTTCTTTAAGAGATTCATAATAAAGTGATTGTTCCTGAATCTTGGAACGTTGATATTGAGTTTCCATGGCTCCCAAAACTCCTCCGCGTCTCGATAAAGCAAGGAATTCGTCGAGAACTGCCTCTTCGACTAAATCTGTAAGTTCCTCGATTATGAATGAACCTTGATTTGGGTTTTCGTTTTTCAAAACCCCAAATTCTTTAGAAAGTATCAATTGGATAGCCATTGCACGCCGGACAGATTCTTCCGTAGGTGTTGTGATTGCTTCGTCGTAAGAATTTGTATGCAAAGAGTTGCAATTATCATACATTGCAAGAAGTCCTTGCAAAGTGGTGCGTATATCATTAAAGTCAATTTCCTGTGCGTGCAAACTTCTTCCAGAAGTTTGAATATGATATTTTAATTTTTGACTTCTTTCGTTGGCACCGTAAACATATTTCATTGCAATTGCCCAGATTCTGCGAGCAACGCGGCCTATTACGGAATATTCTGGGTCCATTCCATTGGAAAAGAAGAATGATAGATTTGGGGCAAAATCGTCGACAGGAATTCCACGATTTAAAAAATATTCAACATAAGTGAAACCATTTGCCAAAGTAAAAGCAAGTTGTGTTATTGGATTTGCCCCAGCCTCGGCAATATGGTATCCACTAATGCTTAATGAATAATAGTTTCGGATTTTGTGTTTGGAAAGGTATTCTTGAACATCGCCTATAAGCCGCATTGCGAAATCGATAGAGAAAATACAAGTATTTTGTCCCTGGTCTTCTTTTAGCATATCGGCTTGTACAGTTCCACGCAACTTTCTGAAAGTTTCTATTTTCAATTTTTCTTTTTCTTCATCGGAAAGTTCAATACCTTGTGCCTTGAGTTTTTCGAGTTCGCGCTTATAAGCAACCATAAAGTAAAAGGCAACCATTATTGGCGCAGGTGCGTTTATTGTCATCGAAACAGAAGTAAGTGGGTCGGTTTGGTCAAAGCCTTTAAGAAGGACGTCCATATCTTCGATTGTGCAAACAGAAACCCCACTTTCTCCTATTTTTCCATAAATATCGGGGTCGCGTGCAGGGTCTTCGCCGTAAAGAGTGACACCGTCGAATGCAACGGAAAGTCGTTTTGCTCGGTCATTTTTTGTAAGGAAATGAAAACGTTTATTGGTTCGAGCTGGACCGCCTTCGCCAGCGAATTGTCGTTTAGGGTCTTCGGTTGTGCGTTTGAATGGAAAAACACCAGCAGTATATGGGAAAAATCCCGGCAAATTCTCCAAATACAAAAATTTAAGCAAATTGCCCCAATCTTCGAACTTAGGTAATGCAACCTTGGGGATATTAGAACCGCAAATTGATTTGCTGTAGAGTTCAATTTCTACTTCTTGATTTTGAATTTTGTATTTGAGTTTATCTTGTTGATACATTCTCTTTTTATCTTCCCAAGTTAAAAGCAAATCTTGTGAATCTTTAGAGAGTTCATTCCACTTTTTCTGGAACATATAATTTATTTGTTCAAGCAATTCACCATTTTGATTTTCTTTTTTGAGGACATCTATTGTTTGTTTAAGCGAAAAGGCTTCGGTGGAAATTTGGCTTTGCTCTTTCGCCATACGTTTGTATTTACGAACGGTATCGGCAATCTCTGCCAGATAATTTATTCTTCGATTATTTATTAAGCCAAAGTCTCGAACAAGTTCGGTTGGAAGCATTTCGATAACGTCTTCTTTGACCCCGTAGTCTCCTTTTTTTGTTTCTCGAAGTAATTTTAACAAGGCTTTGAAAAATTTGTTTATACCATGATTATTAAATTGATTACTGCTACAAGCAAAGATGGGCAAATCGAGTGATTCCAAAGGAACACCTCGGGGGACTTTCAATTGGTGAGTTCGGATGTAGTGAATAATTACTTCGCGAAGGGCATCTTCGGAACCTACTTTTTCGAATTTGTTTATTACAATGAAATCGGCTAAATCGAGCATGTCGATTTTTTCCAATTGACTTGGGGCGCCGAATTCAGCAGTCATAACATAAACAGAAAAGTCCGCAAGCGATTTAATTTGGCTATCGCCTTGCCCAATACCAGGAGTCTCGACAAAAATGAGGTCGAAGCCACAGGATTTGAGAAGGTCAATAGAGTCGTGGACAAATTGACCAACGTCACTTCCGGTGTTTCTTGTTGCAAAACTACGGAAAAAAACTCGGTTGTCATAGATATGATTGTATCTAATGCGGTCGCCAAGGAGTGCTCCGCCGGTTGTGCTTTTTGTAGGGTCGCTTGCTAATACAGCCACAGAAATGTTTGGGGCATAAGCAAGGAAACGCCCAATTAATTCATCGATTAGGGAACTTTTTCCACAACCACCAGGACCAGTGAAGCCAATCACAAGGGATTTGCCCTTGTCGTACTTTTTAAATAGGTTTCTTATTTCGTTGGGGTTTGGGCGCGACGGAAGTTTCTCTTCGATATAAGTTATCTGCTTTGAAATCAAAAAATGTTGGTCTGTTCTATTATTTGCAATTAAATCATCATTAATTTCTTTTATTGCTTTTGATTCAATTCGAGGTTGATTTTCTTTTATTCTTCGGATAATATCGTCGGCGATGCCATTTATTCCCATTTTTTGTCCGTCCACAGCATGATATAGTTTGGTTACGCCATATTCTTCCAATGCTTTAATTTCAGAAGGAAGAATAACCCCACCCCCGCCACCGAAAATTTGTTTTTCTTCGGCACCATATTCTTTTAGTTGGTCGACAAGGAAACGGAAATATTCATTATGTCCGCCTTGGTATGAACTAATAAGCAAGGCATCGACATCTTCTTGAATTGCAACGGTTACAACTTCGCGAACCGAACGATTATGACCAAGATGAATAACTTCTGCCCCACGACGTTGTAGAAGACGACGAAAAAGGTTGACCGATACGTCGTGTCCATCGAACAACGCCGTTGCTGTTAGCAATTTTATATTCATTTTTTTCTTTTCTGTAAATGTTTCACAAAATCATTTCAAAAGATGACGTGAAATAACCAATCTTTGGATTTCACTTGTTCCTTCGTAAATTTCAGTAATTTTAGCATCGCGATAATAACGCTCTACATTGAAGTCTTCGGTATAGCCGTAACCACCGTGGATTTGAACTGCTTTGCGCGCCGCATCCATTGCAACTTCAGAAGCCTTTAATTTTGCCATTGCAGCTTCGGCTGTATAAGGCATACCGCGGTCTTTCAATACGGATGCTCGCCAGGTAAGCAACCACGCGGATTCATATTCCATCCACATATCAGCAAGCATCCATTGTATTGCTTGGAAATTAGCAATAGGTTGGTCGAATTGAACTCTTTCCTTAGCATATTTTACAGAATCCTCTAAACAAGCACGTGCGATACCCAATGCTTGTGCGGCTATTCCTAATCTGCCACCGTCAAGAGTTACCATTGCTACTTTAAAGCCTTGGTTGAGTTCTCCGAGCAGGTTTTCTTCGGGAACTTCAACATTTTCGAGAATGATTTCTGCAGTAGAAGAGGCGCGGATTCCAAGTTTTCGTTCAACTTTGCCAATTCGATAACCGGGCATATCTTTTTCTACAATAAATGCACTAACCCCTTTGGTTTTTTTACCTGGGTCTGTTGAGGCTATTAAAACAAATATGTCTGCCTCGGCTCCATTTGTTGCGAACAACTTTGAACCATTTAATATCCATTTGTTGCCTGATTTTACTGCTGTTGTTTTTGTATTGCCAGCATCGGAACCCGCCTGTGCCTCAGTTAAAGAAAAACTTCCAATCTTCTTTCCTGAAAGTAAATCGGGCAAATATTTTCTTTTTTGCTCTTCGGTCCCAAAACGGTAAATGGGGTCACAAACCAGTGAAGAATGAGCAGATATTATTACACCAGTCGAAGCACACCAACGCGAAATTTCTTCGATTGCAAGGAAATACGAAACAAAATCCATTCCTGCACCGCCATATTCTTGTGGATATGCAATACCCATTAAACCTAATTCTCCTGCTTCACGTATGATATCCCAAGGGAACCGGTGATTTCGTTCGTTTTCCGATGCAACGGGAGCAATTTTTTCTTTGGCAAACTTCGAAACCATTTCCCGCAACATTTTTTGTTCTTCTGTTAACAAGTAGTCCATAACTTCTCCTTACAAAAAACTCAAAATATAATATTTTTTAAAAAAATTTTGTTAATATTATATTTTCAATATATAAAAATTTTTTTTACTTATAAAAGATAAATTTTATAATTGTATAATATATCAGAAGAAAAATGGCTGACAAATTCAATCTAACCGAAGAGCAGATTATTTTAAGGGAAACTGTTAGGAAATTTGCCGAAGAGGAAATTAAACCTCTGGCTCGAGAATTGGACGAAAAAGAGGAATTTTCCTACGAACTAACAAGAAAGATGGCAGAAATGGGTTTTTTCGGTTGCTTTCTCCCCGAAGAATATGGTGGCTCGAATCTTGATTACCTTTCTTACATAATCATTGTAGAGGAATTGACTCGTGTTGATAGTTCACAGGCTTCAACAGTTGCAGCACATAATTCTCTTGGAATAGGCCCGATTTATTACTTTGGCAACGAGAACCAAAAGAAGAAATATTTGCCAAAGCTTGCCCAAGGGTATCTTTGGGGATTTGGTTTGACGGAGCCGGAGGCTGGTAGTGATGCTGGGAATACTAAAACCACAGCAGTCAAAGATGGAAACAAATGGATTTTGAACGGCTCGAAAATTTTTATCACCAACGCTTCGACCGATATTACGCTTGGTTCGACAATCCTTGCAGTTTCTGGAACTTTACCCAATGGCAAGAAGGAGTATACTTGCTTCCTTGTTGAAAATGGAACTCCTGGATTTACTGCTCGGCCTATGAAGAACAAAATGATGTGGCGCGCTTCGAATACAAGTGAATTAATACTCGAAGATGTTGTTGTCCCCGAAGAAAATATTCTTGGGAACCGAGGCGATGGTTTTAAGCAAATGCTTAAAACTTTAGATAATGGACGCTTGGCAATTGCAGCAATGGGGCTTGGGCTTGCCCAAGGGGCTTTTGAATATGCTTTGAACTATGCGAAAACTCGCAAAACTTTTGGGCAACCAATTTCTACACATCAAGCTATTGCTTTCAAACTCGCCGATATGCAGATGTACATCGACATTGCCCGGACATATCTTTACAACGCCTGTCGAATGCTCGATAAAAAGCAAAAAATAACAATGGAATCGGCTATTGCTAAACTTTTCTGTTCCGAAGTTGCACATATTTGCGCCAATCATTGTGTGCAAATTTTAGGCGGTTACGGATTAATGAAAGAATACGATGCTGAACGATACTATCGCGACCAAAAACTTCTGGAAATCGGCGAAGGAACGAGCGAAATTCAACGACTTGTGATTGCTCGCCTAATTGGTTGTTTCGATTCTTAGAGGTTTTATGGCTATCGATAGAACTTTTATCGAAAATTTACCAGTAAATCCTTTGCTCGCGGAAACTAAGATTATCGACCGTTTTTATAAGATTCTCGAGGAATCTAACAAAACTGCTAATCGCGATAAGTTTTACGAAGATTTTCTTGACTTGTTTAGTTTTTACCAAGTCTACGCTGCAAAACATTCTCTTAATATCCTTTTCCCTCCTCTTACAAACGACAAAAAGATAAATACTGGAATTATTATTAATTTTTTTGAAAATCGACAAAAGGAAATTGAAGAAGAGTTAGAAGATTATATTTCTTTTAAAAAACTTGAAGAAAAGAAAGTAACATTCGAATCGATGCTATCGGAAGGAATTACTTATTACTTAAATGATAGAGACTTAAATACACTTTATCGCAAATTGGATTCAATTATCGATTCTATCACTGAAAATTTTGACATAAAAAGGAATTTAAAGACACGATTGATCAATTTGCTTGGAATTTTGAAAAGAGATTTAAAACCAACAATGCCAAATTTCGATAAATTCTGGGCTTTAGTTGGATATACTGGATTACTTTATGGATTGTACGAAGAGAAAGTGATGAAGATAATTGATAAGATAAAAGATGTTTTAAATTACATTTGGAAGATTCAAGCAACCACCGAAGGTTTACCAACAACAAACCCGGTAATTACAATACTTTTTAAAGAAATTAAGCAGAAATAAGTTGTTTAACAAATAAGGTGAATTATGGTTGGAATAGTTGGCTATGGGGCTTATGTCCCTATTTACAGAATCAAAAGTTCAACAATTGCAAATCAATGGGGTGGCGATCCAGTTTCTATTGAGAAAGGCTTGATGCTTATTGAAAAAACAGTGCCTGGTCCCGACGAGGATACAATTACCATTGCAATTGCCGCTGCGAAAAATGCTTTGAAACGAGCACGAATTGCCCCCCAAAAGATAGGTGCGGTTTATATTGGTTCAGAATCTCACCCCTACGCTGTAAAACCATCGGGAACGGTTCTTATCGATGCTCTTGGAATTGGACCGGATGTCCATGTTGCCGATTTCGAGTTTGCTTGCAAAGCAGGCTCCGAGGCTATGTTTGTTGCCTATAGTCACGTTAAGAGTGGCGAAATGGAATATGCAATGGGAATAGGGGCGGATACTTCCCAAGGGGCTCCAAGCGATGCTCTGGAATATAGTGCTTCGGCGGGGGGTTCTGCGTTTATATTTGGACGTGAAAATGTTGTTGCAGAAGTTCTTTATACTCATTCCTACACAACCGATACAGCCGACTTTTGGCGTAGGGAATACCAAATGTATCCTCGCCACGGAGGGCGCTTCACTGGCGAGCCTGCATATTTCAAGCACATTCTTGGTTGCGGAAGGGCATTGCTGGAAAAATCTGGATTAAAACCCGATGATTTTAAATATGCTGTTTTTCATATGCCTAATGGACGTTTCCCATTGAAAGCAGGAAAGGAACTTGGTTTCAAACAGGAGCAAATGAATGAAGGTTGGATTGTTAATATCATGGGAAATACCTATTCTGGTTCTTCTATAACTGGTTTGACTGCTATTCTTGATGTTGCAAAACCGGGCGACAAAATCTTTATGGTTTCGTTTGGGTCTGGCGCTGGTAGCGATGGTTTTGTTTTCCAAGTTACAGAAAAAATTTTGGAAGTGCAAAATCTTGCTCCAAAGACCCGAGAAATGTTAAATACGCCGCAAAAGGTTTATCTTGACTATGGCAAATATGTTGCTTATCGAAAGAAAATCCATTTTAATGAATATTAAAAACAATGGGAGAGGTAATAAATGCGCGAAGTTGCTATTATTGGTGTTGGAATGACAAAGTTCGGCGAACTTTGGGAGCAGAGTATACGCGATATGTTCGCCGAAGCAGGCTTAAAAGCAATGGAAAATGCAAAAGTTGAGAAAATCGACGCTTTGTATGTTGGAGCAATGTCCAGTGGTTTGTATGCTTATCAAGAGCATCTTGGCTCGCTAATGGTCGATTATCTTGGGCAAATTGGAGTTCCTGCAGTTCGTGTGGAATCTGCTTGTGCTTCTGGTGGGCAAGCAGTTCGTATGGGTTATTTGGATGTTGCTTCTGGAATGCACGAGATTGTTCTGGTTGGCGGTGTTGAAAAAATGTGGGACGTTGACGATGGAACATTTGTTTTGGCAACAGCTGCCGACCAAGAATATGAAGTTTATAACGGAGTGACTTTCCCTGGCCTTTATGCAATGATGGCACGAGCATATATGGAAAGGTATGGACTAACACGCGAGGAACTTGCTCAAGTTCCCATAAAGAATCACAAGCATGCTGTAAATAATCCTAATGCTCAATATCCATTTGAAATTGATTTGAAGCAGGTTCTGAATTCATCGATGGTTGCGGACCCACTTCGGCTTCTCGATTGTTCTCCAATTACTGACGGAGCTGCTTGTTTAATTCTTTGTCCATTAGACCGAGTCAAAGAATTTACCGATAAGTTTGTAAAAATTATTGGTGTTGGTGCTGCCAGTGGACCAATTGCCTTACACGACCATAAAGATTTAACCCGTATCGAAGCTGTTAATCTTGCTGCCGAAAGAGCATACAAGATGGCAGGAGTTGGACCAGACGATATAGACTTCGTTGAAGTTCACGATTGCTTCTCGATTGCAGAAATACTTGTTGCCGAAGAACTTGGCTTCTTTGAATATGGAACTGCAGGCAAAGCAATTGCCGAGGGACAAGCAACGTATGGTGGAAAAATAGTGATAAATCCAAGCGGTGGATTGAAAGCAAAAGGACATCCTGTTGGGGCTACTGGCGTTGCTCAACTCGTAGAGGCATACTATCAATTAACATTCCAAGCCGGCAAACGTCAAGTTCCAAATGCAAGGCTTGGTATGACCCAGAATATGGGTGGTTCTGGTGGTAGTTGTGTTGTTCATATTTTGGAGGGTATGTAATATGGCAAACAGTCAAAGATATACAAGGGAAATTCCTCATCGCTATCGTTTGGAAGCACAGAAATTCACCAGCGGGTTTGTGTCGCTTCCACATCGATATTGTGACCCAATCTCAGGAAAAAAGGAGTACGAAAAAATTACTTTGAGCGGGACTGGGAAAATACTTTCCTATACGATTATTCATGTTTCAAGTGACCAGTTCAAATTGCTTACTCCTTATGCTGTTGCAATTATCGAAACGGACGAAGGTGCCCGTGTTACTGCAATGATTACCGACACAAAGTTCGATGATTTAAAAATTGGCGCACGTGTGGAATTTGTATTCAGAAAAATAATGGAAGAAGGTCCTAGCGGAATTATTAATTATGGATACAAGGCTAAAGTAATTTCCTGATTTAGGCTTTATTATTTTTTTAACAAAATAAGGGAATGGTATTGCCATTCCCTTGTTTTTCTTTTGAAGAAATGATTTTATTATTTGTATTTGACTGAACAACCGTATGGTTTAGAAACTTTCACGGGGGAATTTTTTCCCGAAAGCAACGCATCCAATACTTCGACTACATAGTTTCGAGCAGTTTTGATGTCTTCAATATCTGTCGACGCTTTATCGTCAACCGCTCCCGCGTAAATAAGTTTTCCATTCTTATCTATTATGAAAAAATGTGGAGTGGTTTTGGCTCCATACTTTTTTCCAACTGTTCCTTCGCTATCTATTAAATAAAAAGTCATTTTGGCATTGTATTGCTGGATGCGTTTTCGAATTTCTCCGGTCGCAAAATAGCCTTGTTTCCCAGGTGCAGATGAACAAATCGACATCCACACCACACCTTGTTTGGTATATTTTTCTTGCATTTGAGGTATGTTTTTGCTTTCATAATGTTTTTGTACATATGGACAATCGAAATTAATCCATTCAAGCACTATTATTTTGCCAAAATAGTCGCTCAAAACCACATCCATTCCATTAAGGTCGGGAAGAGTGAAATCGGGGGCAGTTTCGTCGATTTTGGCTTCTTGTCCAACAAGAAAAGATGCCGATGCGAAAAAAATAATAAGCAGATAACATAGTTTTTTCATTTTATACTCCTCCTTTTATTCAAAATATTATTCAACAACTTTTACATTATAATATTTTTTCTCGTTGTTAAGAAAAGTTAATTCCAAAATTCCTTCGATATTAGATTTATCGCCCCAAAGGTATCTTAATAAAGGTAAGTGAATGAGCAACTTCGAGCCGTTGAGTGTAAAATCTGGATTTGTTTCAAGATCGAAAACTCCCTCTGTTAAAGGGAAAAAAAAGACCTTTTGAATTTGACTTTCAAATTCTTTGTTGATTGTTAAATCTGCGTAACTGTCGAAGAATTTTATCGCCGCTAAAATACTATCTCTTGGAATCGTTGGGGTCATTTTCAAGAAATCAGTATTGGAACTTATTCTTGATTTCAAAGGAATTCTTTTAGTAACCACTGTTTTTCCAGGAATGCATACTTGCCGACAGACAAGCCATTTTGCATTTAATTTGATTTCGAGCGTGTCCTTATTAAAATTTTCTGGAATAGTAATTGAAAAAGGGAAATATACTGTGTTTCGATATTCTAAAGTTATAATTCCACTTGTATTTTTGTATAAAGGGATTGGATATTCAGGCTCAATAATACTTTGATTTGGCAAGTTTGTTGTGATTTCTAAAATTGTTGGTTCGCCTGCATCCCCCGGGTTTTTCCAATATATGTGCCACCCTTTAGAAAGAACAATTTTTACTGCAAAGAGGTTATCTTTACCTAATTCCAATTTTGGAGCTGCAGAGACTATCTCAACTGAGATTCTTTTGTCCCGATATTTTTCTTTTGAATAAATAACAGTATTTGTTAGAAGAAATACTCCAAGCAATAATAATTTGATAACTTTTATTTTTTCGCTACTTTGATTCATAAGTAATTTTAATTTGGAATCATTTAAAATAAACAAACGAATCCAAACAAAATTATTTTGCTTTTCTAACAAAATTTTTTTATGAAATAAATTATTCTTTTGTAAAAATGTTTATTATTCATCGAAAGATAAGATTCCCGAACTATTTTTTGTTTCCCCATTTTCTTTTTCTTTAAATTTGCTTGAATTAGGAAGTTTAATTTTGACATCTTTTTTGCTTATTTCAATTTTCCAAAGATTTCCAGAATTAATATCACTCATTGCACGACTTTTCCCTTTGAGGATTAAATATTCTATTGCTTCTACTGCACGCGAAATCATCTGGTCGCGCACTGGAATTTCATCCGATTCAAAAGGCGAAAGCACATATTGAACAAGTTCGTTTTCCCCAAAATTTTTCCCTATACCGCAACGCAGTCGCAAAAAGTTGGATGCACCAAGATTTTCAATTACCGAAGCCACTCCATTATGTCCACCATCGCCTCCGCTATCTTTTAAATGTATTCTACCCAAAGGGAAATTATATTCATCGCAAACGACAAGAATTCGTTCAATAGGTATTTTGAATTTATCAACTGCGGAACGAACTGCAATCCCTGAATTGTTCATATACGTTCGTGGGAGCAAAACCAAAATTGTATTTCCAGCAAAAGATACTTTTGCCAAAAAATATTGTGATGAAATTGGAATGAAATTACCATGGTGCTTTTGGCAAAATGCTGTTGCAACCATCCAACCAATATTGTGACGAGTTTCGAGATATATATCTGTGTGATTTCCTAAGCCAACTACAAGCCAATCGACATTTTCCATTATGGTAGTTTTTTAAAGACAAAGGTTCTTAATAAAAGTTCGAGGAAAATTGCAATAGTGCCAATGAGCAAAAATGGGAAAAACTCTTCGGTAAAAGTTGTGAATACTGTTTGTTTGATTTTAGTTTTTTCCATCTGGTCTATTTCGTTATAAATTGACTCAAGTGCCTGGTTGTTTGTTGCTCTAAAATACTTACCCCCAGTGCTTTGAGCAATATCTTTCAACAAAGCCTCGTCAATTTCGACATCAACATTCATATATTGAATACCAAAAGGTGTTTGAAAAGGATAGGGTGCTTTGCCCAGTGTGCCAACTCCTATTGTGTAAACTCGAATTCCAAATGCTTTCGCCATTTCTGATGCAGTCAATGGGGAAATTATTCCAGTATTATTAATTCCATCGGTTAAAAGAATTATTACGCGACTTTTGGCTTTGCTATCTTTTAGCCTATCGACAGCCGTAGCAAGACCCATTCCAATTGCAGTTCCGTCTTCGATTAAACCTGATTTAATTTGTTTGAGCAGATTTTTCAAAACGGTATGGTCAATAGTGATTGGGCATTGAGTAAAACTTTTAGCGCTAAAGATTACTAAACCAATTCGGTCGTTCTGTCTTTCATCGATAAATTTTTCGGTTATTTTTTTTGCTGCCTCTAATCGATTTGGTTTAAAGTCTTCAGCGAGCATTGAACCAGAAATGTCGAGAGCAATTACAATGTCTATTCCTTCGGTTTCAATTTGCTTTTCTGAACTTGAACTCTGGGGTCTTGCTAATGCTATAATAATTAAGATAATTCCAAAAACTCTTAATCCGAAAGGCAAATGCAAGAATTTGACTCGCAAACTTGGTTTTGTTCGTCGAAAACCTTCGATTGTTGAAAATTTAATGGGGACATTGATTTTTTTATTGTTTAATAAGTACCACAAAACAAGAAGTGGAACTAATATAAGCAACCAAAAAAACTCCGGATTCGCAAAATGAAATCCAAACAATTTCATTCCCCTACCTTTTCTTGTTTGTCAATGTTTGGATTTTCTGGTGCGGTTGGGATTGTTGCTTCAACAAATTCTAATGCGGTTTTGAAACAGAAGTTGTTTTCGTCAGAAATTGGATTATATTTTGCAAATTTGACTAAATCCGATATTTCGAACGAACGGTGAAGTTTGCTTGTTAAACCTGTATCCAGACTGATTTCGTTTTCAAGGCTTTGTATTATTTCGTTGGAAATCATTTCCAGTGCTGGTATCCCAAAGCGTCGTTCAATGTAGCGTCGGATTATCTCCGTCAATCTTATATGAAATTCTTTTACCAAGCCTTTTTGCCAAAGTTTTTCTTTATCAAGTTGTTTCAATGCTTCCATTGCTTCAGTATGAGGTGGAATTTTGGGTTCGAGGCTTGCTTGCTTTTTTCCCTTACGTTTCATTAAGAAAAAAATTAAATATCCAAGCCCCAGGATTCCTATTGGGATAAGAATGTACGGAAAGTAATCCCAGAAAGTAAGAGGAACTTCGATTATTCCTTTAATGTCTTTTATGTCTTTGCTTGTGTCTACTTCTATTCCTTTAACAAAAATTGGGATCGAATCAGTAAAGATAGCGGCATACTGATTTGTAGCTTTTTTTAAATATAATATGTTTAATTGAGGAATAAAAATATTCCCAGTATCGAATGCTGTCAGAACAATTTTCTTTTGAAGTTTGATTTCGTTCCCGGTCATTTGTGTGTCGATGGGAAAGGATTGGACAATTTCAAGTTTCCCAAGCGAATCTTTTATTTCAGGAAAAATGATTTCTGTTGGTGGGGAAGAGTTGACTTGAACAAAAAAATTCAGATGGTCGCCAATCAAAATTTTATTTGTATCAGTCCATACTTTTACATTAACTGCTTGAGAGAAGGCCAAGCCTGCATTAAAAGTCAAAAAAAGTATTAACAGAAAAAGGGGTCGCGTTTTCATAATCAAACTCTTCTAACCCTCTTTTTGAAAAATTCAATTAATGGCTCAAGATAAGATTGACCAGTTTGAACTTGAATAAAGTCCACTTTTGACTTTTGGAAAATTTCCCGAAGTTGAACTTGGCGCGAATGCCACCAGATTTGGTAGTTTTTTAATGCAGTTTTATCCGAAGAATCGAACCAAAAAGTTTCCCCTGTTTCTAAATCTTGAAGAAATATCAAGCCAACGTTAGGAATTATACCTTCGCGTTGGTCAGTAACTTGGATTGCTATGGTGTCGTGTTTTCGAGAAACAATTTTAAGAGCATCTTCAAATCCATTATCGAGAAAATCGGATAAAATCAAAACAATTGAGCGCTTCTTAATTGAATTAAAAAGGAATTGTAATGCTTTTTTGATGCTTGTTTTGTTTGATTGCGGCTCAAAATTCAAAACTTCGCGAATAATGTGAAGAATATGGGTTCTTCCTTTTTTGGGGGGAATGAATTTTTCGATATTATCCGAAAATAGGATAGCACCAATTTTATCGTTGTTTTGCAATGCGGAAAAAGCAAACACAGCAGAAATTTCCGAAATTAAATCTCGTTTGAAAGTTTCTTTCGAACCGAATGATTCAGAACCGCTAATATCAATGAGTAAAATCAGAGTAAGTTCACGTTCCTCTTCGAATACTTTTACATACGGATGGTTGAATCTAGCTGTAACATTCCAGTCTATCAGGCGGGTATCGTCTCCAATTTGATATTCTCTTACTTCACTGAAAGCAATTCCCCTTCCTTTAAAAACGCTATGGTATTGACCAGAAAAAATATTTTGAGAAAGTCGTCGGGTTTTGATTTCAATTTTCCGAACTTTTCGAAGTAATTCGGTTGTTTCCATACTTTCTACTATGGTACTTCTATCTTACCAAGAATTTCGTTAATAATATCTTCTGGAGTTATGTTTTCTGCTTCAGCTTCATAGGACAAACCAATTCTATGACGAAGAACATCGAGCGAAAGAGCTCGAACATCTTCGGGGACAACGTAACCGCGCCGACGTATGAAAGCATAGGCTTTTGCAGAATGAGCCAGGAAAATTGATGCACGCGGAGACGCTGGATATGTAATGTAAGGCTTAAGTTTTTCCAATCCAAATTTTTCCGGAAATCTAGTTGCGAAAACGATATCGAGAATATATTGCTCAATTTTTTCATCAAGATAAACTTCTTTGACCAATGAACGTGCCCGAATTATGTCTTCTGGCGAAATAACCTTGGTTGCTTTTGGAAATTCTTGTGCTAAATTTTCACGTATAATCGCAAGTTCTTCATTTCGTTCCGGATAAGTAATAACGACTTTTAACATAAATCTATCGACTTGTGCTTCGGGCAATGGATAAGTTCCTTCTTGTTCAATTGGGTTTTGGGTTGCCATAACAAGAAATGGGTCTGGAAGTTGGAATGTTTGGTCGCCAATTGTAACCTGTCGTTCTTGCATTGCTTCCAGAAGTGCACTTTGAACTTTCGCAGGGGCACGGTTTATTTCATCAGCAAGGACAAAATTGGCAAAGATTGGACCTTTGCGGACGGTAAATGATTCGGTTTTCTGACTATAAATCATAGTGCCTATCAAATCGGCAGGTAAAAGATCTGGGGTGAATTGAATTCGGCTGAATGAAGCATTAATAGCAGAAGCAAGTGTTTTTATTGCAAGTGTTTTGGCAAGCCCTGGGACCCCCTCGAGAAGTATATGTCCATTGCATAACAAACCGATCAGCAGACGTTCCACCATATTTTTCTGCCCAATGATTACCTTTCCAATTTCCATCAGCAGAACATCGACGAAAGCACTTTCCCTTTGAATTCTTTCGTGCAATTCTTTAATGTCTGTCATACACCTCTCCAATTTTTAAATTTCTTAAAACGATTTTATAAACTTAATATTTATGGAACGTTGAAGGAAGATTCAAGTGAATAATTGAAAAAATTATTTCGAAAAAGGAATTTCTCTTGCATTGAAAAGGCTAGCAAGTAAGTTTTGAATTTCTGTATCTTTTTGATTCTGAATAGTAGGTTGTGGGATTTCCTTGTTCGATGCCTGATTGTTTTCTAATTTTGATACTTGGGGTTGAACTGTTCCTTCTTTTTCTGTTGGAGGGACAATTAATATATCAAATGCGCTTCCGAAGAATTCCTTAACAGCAATTCGTAATGCTCTTTCCTTGGATTTAACATTTTGGAAAACTACCTCATTGCTGGGGGTTAGAATTATTTGTTTCCCTCGAAATTCAACTTTCAAAAGTTCACTTGTAATGAATGTTTTTAACCAGTTTAAACGAGAATTGTATTTATCAAGGAATGTATCCAAATCTTTTTGGCTTTCACTTATAGTCGTTTGTTGTGGAGTTGGTTCTTTTTTGATATTTGATGAAGTTTCCTCAAATGATGGAACAGATGAAGTTAAATTTTTCAAAGACCTTATTTCGTTAATCAATTCCGTAATTTCCAAAGTTGAAGGCATTTCAATTATTTGCAACAACAAAAGTTCAAGTCGGATTTTGGGCATCGAAGCGAATTTTATTTGCTGTTCAACTTGCGAGACGAGATTAAGAATTCTAAGTAAATCTTTGAAGTTAAACAAAGATGAAATTTGAAGATACTCTTGTGCAATATATGCTGGTAAATTCAGATTTTCTGTTTTATTAGTAACTTTAACATACAAAAGATTGCGAAAATGTTCGAGCAACCCAGAAATAAATTCAGAGTAATCGTAGCCGTTTTTGGTTAATTCTTCGCTGATTTCAAATGCCATTTTTGAATTTCTTTCGAGATAAGCCTCCGAAACTTTAAAATAATATTCAGCATCAATAAGGTGAAGTATTGATTTAATATCTTCGTAAGAGATTTTTTTCCCCGAAGAAGAAACGAATTGGTCGAAAATGCTTTGAGCGTCGCGCATCGAACCATCGGCTTTTTTGGCTATTGTAAACAAGCTCAATTCGTCGATTTCGACTCCTTCGGCTTTTGCAATCTTGGAAACGTTTTGGACAATAGTTTCTATTTCCATTCTATGGAAATCAAATCGTTGGCAACGGCTTGTAATAGTTGGCAAAACTTTGTGTGGTTCGGTTGTTGCAAAAATGAATATTAAATGCTTTGGTGGCTCTTCTAATATTTTCAACAAAGCATTGAAAGCCGAGGTCGAAAGCATATGAATTTCGTCGATTATGTAAATTTTGTATTTCCCATTGATTGGAGGATATTTTGCATTTTCTCGAAGGTTTCGAATA
Organism: Ignavibacteria bacterium; assembly: GCA_037440445.1. GTDB lineage: Bacteria > Bacteroidota > Ignavibacteria > Kapaibacteriales > UBA2268 > Naka2016. The sequence continues at coordinate 8,893 of JBBIUA010000009.1, read as the reverse complement.
TCGTCCACACTATTGTTCGAGGCTCCGTCAATTTCGATTACATCGAGCGAAGTTCCAGCAAGAATCGAACTACAAGAAAAACATTGATTGCATGGTTCTGCATCCTTTGTATTGCTACAATTAACTGCCCGAGCAAGAATTCTTGCTGTGGTGGTTTTTCCAACACCTCGTGGGCCCGCAAATAAATAAGCATGATGAATTCGATTCAAACTAACTGCATTTTTAAGTGTTTGGATAATATGTTCCTGACCAACAACTTGGTCGAACCGAACAGGTCGCCATTTGCGGGCTGTAACTATGTATTGCATAGAATTTCTATTTCTGGTTTTAAAAATCATTAATTTATAAAATTCAAATCAAATGCAAATCAAACATTTATTGTTTTATTTAAATTGCAAATTATTTCGTCGTTATTGAAGAACATTTAGGATAGATTATGAAAAAGTTTATTTGGACACTTGGAATGCTTCTTCTTTTGTTTTACAATACGAAAATTTATTGCCAACAAGACTTTACTGGTTCAATATTCGTAAGGTTTAAAAGCAATGTACCCTTCGAAACAAAGGCTAAAATATTAAACGAGATTTCCGAAAAAAATTTCGCACAACTATTGCCCGATGAAGCCTCGGTAACTCGCAGATTAAGTGAAAGCAATAATGATTTAATTTTTGATTATCAAAGGCTTCAGAAAATTCTTGCTGCCGAAGAACCGTTGCTTAGAACTTATATTGTCGAGATTGGTCAGAAAATTGAACCAGCGAAATTTTGTAACGAATTAATAGAAAAATTTTCTGAAATTGAAATTGCAGAGCCTATCTTAAGGGATATTCCACTTGGAATTCCGAATGACCCGTATGCCAATCAACAAACAATGCTTGAAACAATAAAAGCTTTCGAAACTTGGGATTATTTTCAAGGCGATACCAATTTTGTAGTTGGGATTGTAGATACTGGAATTTTACAAAACCACGAGGACCTTTCGAATTCAATAGCAACAAATTGGAATGAAATTCCGAACAATAACATTGATGACGATGGCAATGGTTATGTCGATGACTTTCAAGGGTACAATTTAGCATATTCGACGGAAGGGAATGGCGGAAATACTTACCATACAAATTCCCATGGCACTAATGTTGCTGGGATTGCTGGAGCAACAACAAACAATGCGAAAGGTATTGCCGGTGTTGCAAATAAATGCAGGATATTCCCAATAAAAGCTTCGAAAGTTACTTCCAGCAGTACAATAGACTTTGGCTATCAAGGCATACTCTATGCTGCTGTCCGTGGCTTTAGCGTAGTTAATTGTAGTTGGGGGAAAATTAAGCCCTTTTCGCCAATCGACCAATCAATCATTAATTATGCTATTGCAAGGGGTACCGTTGTTGTTGCCGCTGGGGGCAATGGGAACAACTCTTCGGAAGTATGGTATCCTGCAGGTTATTTTGGCGTACTTGGAGTTGGTGAAGTAAATCAAGTTGATTATGTTACTGGAACAACAACCATCAACGAAACAATACGCATTATGGCTCCCGGGATAGGGAATTGGGTTACAACAAACCTGCCAAATGGTTACGATGCCCCAAACTATGGTGGAACATCGTGGTCGGCTCCAGTTGTTTCAGGCGTTGTTGCTACCGTACGTGCTCGATATCCTGAACTTGACCCATTGCAGACAATTGAATATGTTCGTCAACTTTCCGAGGATATTTCTGAAAAAAATTCCGCTCATCAGTTTTTGATTCCTGGTCGGATAAATATGAAAAAAATGCTCGAAACCAACCCAATGAGTATTCCAGGTATCAAACCTTTAAAATTTCGGATGTATGATAGAAATGGTAATCTTGCCGAAAGATTTTCTCAAGGTGATACTATCTCTCTTTACATAGATGCTCATAATTACCTTGGCGATGCAAAGAATCTTCGTTTTGTTCTTTCTGTTGCCGATATTTTTGATAATTCACTCCGAGCTGTTGATTCAGAATACGAAATAGCAAAGATAAATTCAGGAGAAGATTTTGTAATTGGTCCATTCAAGTTTACAAAGGTTGCTGAAAACGAAACCAAAACCTTTTTGCGAGTCGATATTTTGGGCGAAAATCAATATCGAGACTTCTTTCTGGTACCTTTTATTCCTACTTTATATATTTCTACATTTGAAAACGATTCGCTAAAATTTTCGCTTGGCGATAAAGGAACTATCGGCTTTTACGAAAAAAATGGAATTAAGTATGGAGTTGGAGTGTCCAGCAAATCTCTTGGCAATCAAATTTTCCAGGGTGGGTTAATGGCAACCGAAGACAATAGTCGTGTTGTTTCTGCATTATTTGGAATTAATCCCGACCGTTCAGATTTTCGTGTTTTAAAACCTTTTACCGAGCCCAATAGGTTCGTGTCCATAATTGACGACAGCATTGCCCAATCTCTTGAAAAAATTGGAATAGAAATCGAACAAAAGGTTTACATTCCTTCAAAGGATGCAAATTTTTTTAAGTTATTCATAAAAGCAAAAAATATTTCTTCCAAAACTTTAAAAAATCTTTCTTTTGGTTATTATTTAGATTGGGATGTTGGACCTTCAGCAAAAAATAATATTGCGTATCTGGAACCCGAAGCTATTCCAAAGACAATTATTCCAATAGCCGCTGCCGTTGAGTTTGTTCAAGCAGAAGATTCGTCCGTTTTTGTTGGAGTTGGTGTTGTATCACAGCAATCATCAAACGAACCTCAGATGGCTGTATTAAATTCCGAGATGAGCAGTAATTTCAATCGAAGTCTGCAAATTTTGACGCTTAATTCTGGGACTTCAATTCAATTTAAAGGAGTGGACGATCTGGCTTTGGTGGCGGGAATGAGATTCCCCGGAGAAATTCTCCCCAAAGAGGAAAGAACTTTTACTGTGATGATTGCAATCGGCCGTAGCAGAGATGAATTGATACAGACTTTCCTTAAAAACATTTTACTTAGCAATGTTGAAGATATTGAAACTACTCAAAGTTTTGAAATTTTCCCTAATCCACTCTTTTCAGAATTAAATATTAATTTGGGTGAAATCGACATAACATCAGCATCGTATCAAATCATTGATGTTTTTGGGAAAATTGTTCAAGAAGGGAAAATACAACAAGAGCCAATTTCTGTAGGTTCGCTAGCCAATGGAACTTATTTACTTAAAGTTTTTTATGGGAAGGAAATACTTGTTCAAAAGTTTATCAAAATTGATTGAGGGTGAAAGTGAAATCCTATAGAAAGGAACTCTGGTTCAATGTTCCAACAAGAAGAGCATTTATTAACATAACGAATGAAGTGCAAAAATGTGTCGAAGAAAGTGGCATTCGCGAAGGTTTGTGTCTTGTAAATGCAATGCACATTACAGCAAGTGTTTTTATCAACGACGATGAAAGTGGCTTGCATCAAGACTTTGAAATTTGGCTGGAAAAACTTGCACCAGAAAAGCCGTATTCGCAGTACCGGCATAATACATTCGAGGATAACGCAGATGCACACTTGAAACGAACAATTATGGGCCGCGAAGTAGTAGTTGCCATAACCAATGGCAAACTGGATTTCGGACCATGGGAGCAAATTTTCTATGGAGAGTTCGATGGCAAAAGGCGAAAGCGAGTACTTGTAAAAATAATAGGTGAATAAATATGGAATTTGCTCAAATATTAGGTTTGGTTGCTGCTGTAATGACTACAAGTGCATTTGTTCCACAAGCAGTAAAAATTATTCGAACCAAAAGCACAAAAGATATTTCCCTTGGAATGTATGTCATCTTAACTTTTGGTATCCTTTTTTGGTTAATCTATGGAATATTAATTAATCAGCCCCCAATTATTTTTGCTAATCTAATTGGTTTTACTTTAACATTTATTATTCTAATTCTAAAAATAAAGTATAGGGAAGGCAATGAATGAAATAAGAACTGAAATACTTGTCATTGGTTCAGGTGTTGCAGGATTAATTTCAGCATTGACTGCTGCCGACCGAGGAAGAGAAGTTTTAATCATAACCAAATTGCCTTCACTAATGAGCGGCAATTCTCCTTGGGCTCAAGGCGGGATAGTATTTATGGGGAAAGAGGATTCTCCTGAAAAGTTAAAACAGGATATTTTCGAAGCGGGGCATTGGCATAGTTGGCCTCCGGCTGTGGAAATCCTTGTTCAACTTGGACCTAAACTTGTAAAGGAATTACTTATGGATAAATATGGTGTTCCATTCGACCGAACAGAGGAAGGAGAATTGCATTTAACTTCCGAAGGAGCACACTCGGTTAGTAGAATTGTGCATTCCAAAGACAAAACCGGCGAATCAATTCATTCCAAATTAATCGAAGCGGTTCTAAAGCATCCAAACATTAAATATCTTGTCGACCACACAGCCGTGGATTTATTAACACTTTCGCACCATTCAACACATTCTCTGGATATTTATGAGAAACCTACTTGTTTTGGTGCTTTCGTTTTGAACAACAAGACTGGGAGAGTTTTCCCAATTTTTGCATTTAAAACAATACTTGCAACTGGTGGATTAGGTCAAATTTATCTTCATACAACTAATCCACCAGAATCTACCGGCGACGGAATTGCTATGGCTTTCCGCGCTGGTGTTCGTATGATGAACCTTCAATTCATTCAGTTTCATCCGACTGCATTTTATAGTGAGCGCGACCGATTCTTAATAAGCGAAGCTGTCCGAGGAGAAGGCGGTCGACTAATAGATAAAAATGGAAAAGAATTTATGAAAGATTACCATGAACTTGGTTCGCTTGCACCTCGCGATATTGTTGCTCGGGCAATTCATCAAACTATGCTCAAAACTGGGCATCCTTGCGTATACTTGGATATTTCCCATAAGGATTCGAACTGGATTAAATCTCGCTTCCCTACAATTTACGAGCATCTTTTGAATGCAGGAATAGATATGACCAGAGAACCTATTCCAGTTGTTCCTGCAGCACATTATTCCTGTGGTGGGATTGGAGTTAGCCTTCGCGGAAGAACCTCTATGGCTCGTCTTTACGCTGTTGGTGAAGTTTCTTGTACTGGCGTTCACGGAGCCAATCGTCTTGCTTCTACATCTTTGCTCGAGGCTGTGGTTTGGGGCTATAATGCTGGAAATGATGCTGCAGAAATTCACATGGCTGATGAATATATTCCTAAAGTCTTTCCTTGGGTTGAAGAAAGAGAGGAAATCGACCCAGCACTAATTGCTCAAGATTGGCTCACAATTAAGAATACAATGTGGAATTATGTTGGCTTGGTTAGAACACGACAAAGGTTAAACAGGGCAACTACCATACTTCGTCATTTGCAAAACGAAATAGAGCAGTTTTACCAAAAAGCGCGAATGAGTAAAGATATTATTCAATTGCGAAATGGTATAATTACTGCAATTGCTGTTACAAATGCAACAATCGAGGATAAAGTAAGTCGGGGTGCCCATTATATTGAAAGTTAAAATACCTATATGGGTCAAAAAAACTTACCACTACATACTCGATTTTGTTAATAAAATCGAAAAACATCATATTTTTTTGCTTTCTGCCGCCGTTGCTTTCAATGTGCTTCTTTATATAATTCCCTTAATTCTTATTGGAATTTACATAACAAACTTATTTTTCGATACGAATTTCTTCAATTCCTTTTTAGCAGAATTATTGCTTTCGTTTTTGCCCGATACTGAACAAACATATTTAATTATTAGCAACTTATTGCTCGAAACACAGAAAATATTTTCTGTTAGTTCTTTTGTTGGACTTGTTGGGGTTGTTTCTTTGCTTTGGCTAGGTTCTGCAGTATTTAGTTCATTGCGAAGTTCATTGAACGTCGTTTTCGAAGTAGAAGCAAAAAAGGTATTCGTCATTTATCGTTTTAAAGATATTGCTCTTACTATAATGTTGACAATTTTTATTTTAATTCTTGGTTATGCTTTGCCATTGGTTTCTATTTTAAGTAAATCCATTGGAGAACTTTTGCCTTCAATGTTTCAGGTTTTTTTTACAAAGTTGACCACTCAAATTGTTAGCATTATCTTATATTTCTTGTTCTTTTTCTTTATTTATAAATTTATTCCAAATACAAAGGTTCCATTTTTGGTTGTATTATTTGCAAGTGGGATTTGTACTATTTTGGCGGAGGCATCGCGTGAGTTTTTTTCGTTTTACATAAAATTTATAGCAAATTATAGTCGATTTTACGGAGCATATGGCTTTTTGGTTGCTGTTATGGTTTGGGTCTACTATTTGTTTTTTATTATTTTATTTTCTGGGGAACTAAGCACTTATATTTTGTCGAAAGGATTGGATAAGGTTTCGAATGTTAGCGATAAAATTCAAGCCGATGAGTAATAATTTAAAAAAATTTGTCGTTTCGCTAAAAGATAAAGCAAAGCGAAAAGAAACTGGTTTGTTTATTGCCGAAGGTTTTAAATTGTGCGAAGAACTTTTGAATTCAAATCTTTTTACAGAATTTGTTGTGATTTCCACTAATGCGAAAGAAAAATCTTTTGAACTAGCAAAAGAATTTCATCGAAAGGGTACAGAGGTTTTTCTTGCTCGACGTTCACAATTTGTCCACTTATGCGAAACAGAAACACCGCAAGATATTTTGGCTGTTGTCCGAAGTTCTCATGAAAACTTAAAAATTTATTATCCTGTTGTTGTTCTTGATGGAGTAAGCGACCCTGGAAATTTAGGTACAATAATTAGGACTGCGGACTGGTTCGGGGTACGCACAATTTTAACTTCATCCGATACTGTGGATAAATATAACCCAAAGGTGATTCGGGGCTCTATGGGCTCTTTTTTTCGTGTAAATGTACATCAGAATCTGAGCTTGCAAGAATTTCTTGAATATCGAAAGAAAGAAGCAAAAATTTTTGCTGCAACCTTGTCGGGCAATTACCAACTTAGTAATATAGTTTTCCCAGAAAATTCAATAATAATTTTTGGCAATGAATCGCGAGGAATTCGCGCCGAAATTCTTTCGCTTGCAGATTGTCAATTTAAAATAGAAGGTTCCAACTTTGTTGATTCGCTTAATGTTGCGATTTCGACAGGTATTGTTCTTTATAGATACTTTATTTCGAAAAATGAAAATAAATAGTTTGTTTTTATTTTGGTTTTTGCTTTTATTTTCTTGTAAAGAATTTCCACAAAGCAAGTTGCAGGAAATTTATGTACATCGACTTGATTTTGCCAAGCCCAAAGTTATCTGTTTTTCTGCTGCGGATTCAACTTTCTTTTTGGGTTCCGATGGTATGACGATTTCCAAATTGGATATAAATTTTAAAGTAATTCAAAATAAAAAGTTGTTCGACGAAGAACTTCAATCGTTGTTTGCCGATGAACTAATGCTCTTTGCATTATCAAAAAAAAGAATTTATTTTGTAAATAAAAGTAATTTTGAAATAATAAAGAAAATTAACATTTCCAAAGTTGTTCCAAGAAATGGTGAACCAGTTTGCTTAGCCTTCAACCCAATAAGTAAAACATATCTTCTGGTTGTGCAGACTCGTTTGCCGATAGTTTACGAACTTGACCCAGTGTATTTTCGCAAGGTTTCGTCGAAAAAAGTTAGTAAGGTATCTCGAGCCGATTGTGGTTTCGTTCGCCGAACTTCATTGTTTTTGGTTAATGCCGACCGAAGGCAAATTTTCGAACTCGATATTGCAAACAATTACGATGTTGTAAATACTTTTACATATTCTGCTATGGAAGTTACCTCTGCAACTTATGCCGACAATTTAGGATTAATCCTTTTGAGCCAAAATTTAAGAAGAATATTTATTTATAAATTTTAGCAAATTCTGGCAATTCTTAATCAATAAAAAGTTTCCTGTTCGGATTGAAACTTTTTTGTGTTTCCTTTACTCTGAAGGGTTTTGTTTCTTTTGACGCTCGTATTGTTGTATTTTTGCCTTGTCGGGGGCAAGTATAACCGACATTCTTTTGCCTTCGGATTTTACACTTTGGTCGACTTTGCTTATGTCGCTTAGGGCTTCAACGAAACGATTCAAAAGTTCTTCACCAATTTCCTGATGCATCATTTCGCGTCCACGAAAAATAACTGTTCCTTTCACTTTGTTACCTTCGAGAAGGAATTCACGGGCATGACGGACTTTGAAATTAAAATCGTGGGTGTCGGTTCTCCATTTAAATCGAATTTCTTTCAATTGTTGTTGTGCTTGCTGTTTCCTTTGTTGCTTTTCCTTCTTTTGCTGTTCGAAAATAAATTTGCCATAGTTAACAATACGAGCAACTGGAGGATTTGCTTGCGGTGCAATTAGCACAAGGTCGAGTTCGCGGTCGTATGCAATTTTCAAAGCCTCGCGAGTGGGGAAAATCCCAAGCATTTGACCGTTTTCGTCTATCAGTCTTACTTGTTCAACTCTGATTTCGTTATTGACTTGGAATTTCGAGTCGGTTTTTTTACCGCGATTTGGTGGGGTGGAACTGGCAAAGTACAAACTTTTCAACTATTTCCTTATTTTTGTTCATAATAACACTTAAATTAAAATACAAATTTAATAAGTTTTTCTTTTTCAATTAGTTTTTTACTTAGAATTTTTGTAAATTTTCATTTTAAATAACGCTATGTAATTATGGAAAAAATTAGCCTGTATCGAATTATTTCTCTTGTAACGTTTATCTTTTGCGTTTTGCTGTCTGTTTATCTTTTTTTTGACTTTTTCCTTTCAACACCGAATAGTCTTGTTTTAACTTATCCTTATCTTTTTGGTTTAATTTTTTTTGGTGCTAACGTAATTCTTTTTGCTACACTCTACTTATTGCTTAGATATTCGAATGTTATACAAAAGGAAAAAATAGAACGGGAGAATTTTTACACTTCCCTAATCAATTCAACAGATGCTTGTTTAGTTTTATGCA
>JBBIUA010000008.1:0-94598 GCA_037440445.1 Ignavibacteria bacterium | reverse complement strand
AAGTTCTTCGTAGCTATCTTTATCCATTCCGATAATTAAATGGATATAGAAATCTACTACGGAAGTAAAATAATCAAATCTTCTTGGGTTGTATGTTAGATTAGCACCATAAGAATATTCAAATTTCCAGTTTGTTTCGGTAATTTTTAATGTTGGTATGGTCATTTGTAAATCATTTTGCGGATTATCAATATATCTGCGTGAGACTACAATCATTTTTGCAGCATATCGATTGTTGCCTCCGGCAGTAAAGACAATGTTAATATCAACAGGGATTGGCTCACCTTCCCATTCTTCTTGGGTGAATTTTTGACTATTTATATAATTTTCAAGGTCATCTTTGAGTGTCGATACATATTGCTTGGCTTCGAAGGACAAAAGTTCTGTATTTACAGAAACTGTTGCTTTTATCTCTTGTGCAACGCTGTGCGTTTGTGAAGTTACCAGAATAAAAATTGATAAAAACCAAAAATTCCTCATTTTTTAAAATTAAATTTGAAAATACAAATTAATCAACTTTTGTTAAATTTAAAAATTAATTTGTTTCCCAAATGAAGGCAATTAATCTAATTATATTTTGGTTGCTTTCGGTTAATTCAATTTTTTCCCAATACAAATTCTATGCTTTGCCCGAAAGAACCAGTTCCGACAAATTTGGAATTTTGCCTTACTGGCTTTCGAACCCTCTGAACTTGAAAGATAAAGATGAAATTTGTTTAACTGCTACTGCTACTCCTTCGAGATTCCTTGTCAAGGATTTGAATTCAGTATTCACTCAGCTTGTTTTTCCTTTTGGCAAATATTTTAATTCTGCTTTTCAACTTGGTTATTTCGGAAGTGATAAGTTTTCTTATTCTTCTTTTGGTATCGATGTCCAAAAAACAATTTTGGACAATTTTAATCTTGCTGGCACTCTAAAGGCAAATATGTTTACAATTCCGACCGTAGGCTCTAGGTTTTACTACGATTTAAATTTGTTTCTTGAGTATTTTGCTTTTGAGGAATTTTGGGTTTCTTTCAAATTTGAAAATTTGTTTAATATTAATCCCTTTTCGAACAGTATTGCAGGAGTTGGAACATTACTTTACCTAACTGATTTTTTTGCTTTTGGATTGGACGTAAATGTTTTTCTAAAACAATTTACTTCGTTTACTTTCATTTCCGATTTTATTCCTTTCGAAAACTTTTGCATTAGTGTTTCTGAGACTACCATTCCCCAAATAGTTTATATTTCCGCTGGTTACAGGTTTCACCACTATTTCCTATCGTTCCATTTGCAATATAACAACTATCTCGGTGTGTTGCAAACTTTAAGTTTTTCGTATGTATTTTGAAATACTATTGAAAATTTCAACAGCCTTAATTTTCGTATTTTTTATTGCTATTTGCTTTTCTTTTGCACAACAAGAAATTATTCTAAATGAACTTCTTGAAAGATACTATGAAGAAACTGGGAAACAAGTTCAAATCGACCAAATTGAACAATATTTTAAAGAACCAATTGAACTTAAGAAAGAGAATATTAACAAAATAGCAGAATTGCTTAATGTTTCCAGTTTAAATGCCAAAAAAATAATTTCACTTGTAAAAGATGGATTTGAACTTGAAACAATTTGCGATTCTCTTGCATTTACGGATTTGCAATGCTCCTTGTTAAAATACTGTACTTTTTGGAAAGGAAGTGAACAAACAAAAATTGCAAAGAAGATTAAATCAAATAATAAAAATTTTGTTGAAATCAAGACAAGATTATACCAGAACTTTCCGCAAAACACCAAATATTTAGGAAATTTGTTGGATTCCTACAATAGAATAAAGTTTGGTTACGATTTGTTCCAAGTTGGTTTTTCGGCAAGCAAAGATGCAGGTGAATTGTCGTTTTTCGATAATTATAAATACTATACATCATATGAACAGGAAAACTTCAAGGTTGTTTTGGGCAGGTTCACTTATCAAAATCATTTTGGTTTAGTTTTGGGGAATCCACTTGGAATGAACAAAGGTACAGATATCGAGACTTTTTCGTTCCCTTCGGTGGCAAAAATTTCTCCTTCTCTTTCCTCTTTTGAATATGGAATTTTCAATGGATTAGGAATCACATCCAAATTTAATTTTAGCGAAAAGGCTTTTTTTCAATTTTCGGGCTTCATCTCGAAAGTGAGAAGGTCCGGAACACGCGATACTTCTCTAAAGGTTGTCACTTCGATATACACTCAGGACTATTTCAGAGATTCAAATGAATTGAAAATGAAAGATAATATTTGGGAAGATTCATATTGTTTCAACACCGATATTGTATGGGAAAAGATTAAATTAGGTTACACTTTTCTTTATCTTAAGTATTCGGATTATATTTCTACGAGTTCAAAAAAATTTATCTTAGGGAAAAATTCAAATTTTCATACTTGGTTCTTTCAATATAATTTCAATGACAATTTAAACTTTTCATCAGAGTTTTGCATTATAAATGGTAAAAGAATTGCCTCTGTTGGTGGTTTTAGTTTTAAAAGACAATCCATAACTTCAAGTTTAAATTTCCGTTATTTTGATGAAGAATTTCGTTCCCCTTTTGGTTCTGTAATAAGTGAAAACTCTTATCCAAACAACGAATTTGGAATTTTTTATAATTTTAACATAAGACTCAAAAGAGCTAATTTTCAATTTTACTCTGATTTTTTTAAAAGTTTATCCCCAACTTATTTTATTCAAGTTCCTATATATGGAGAGGAAGTATTTCTTCAGGTAATCTTCCCTTTAAAAGATTACTTTTCTGCAAGGTTGAAATTAAGGCTGAAAGAGAAAACCGATTATGTTTACAACATTCCGAAAACGAAACAAATTCCATATCAAAAAATCACATATAATCTACTTGGAGAAGGTCGACTTTTTTTGTTTAATAACTTAAAAATAGCAACTCGCTTAGATTACATTTGGATAAACAATCGTAAAGTTAAAAACGAGGAAAATGGTTTTCATTCATTCATAGAAACGAGTTTTACTCCAGTTGATTTTTTGGAAGCAGGTCTACGGGTAAATTATTTTTCAACGACAAGTTTCGATGCAGCAGTATATGTTTTCGAAGTTGTTGCCCCTGAATTTATGTACTCAATTCCCTTTTATGGCAAAGGACTAAGGTTTAATCTTTGGTTTCAAATGAAATTATTTAATTACCTAAAGATTTATTTGAAATATTATTTAGATAAAAAAACAACTATTCAGCATTTTATTCTTGGGCAGATTGATCTTATTTATCGTTTTTGAAAAGATGATTCCTTTCGGTTCATTTTAACTGCTTCAATAAATTTTTTAGCAAGTAAAATGGATGAATCTGCACTATCCAGACGTTCAGGATGCCATTGAACAGCAATGAAGAATGGCTTTTTTCCAGGCTCTTCCCATTCGTATGCTTCAATAAGTCCATCAAATGCCATTGCCGAAGCCTTCAATCCTTTACCTAATCGATTTACACCTTGGTGGTGAAATGAATTAACTAATAAAGTATCCTTTCCCAATAAATTAAATAATGAACTGCTTTCGATTATTTTGATTTCGTGTTTGCATTGATTTATATTATAATCGCATCTATGTTCCACTTTTGTGCCAAAGAAAATTGGAATATCGGGGAAAAGAGACCCTCCGAGATAAACATTTAGAATCTGAAAGCCACGGCAAATCGCAAAAATTGGAATTTGATTTTTGAAAGCAAAATCAAGCAAAGCAAATTCAAGGCTATCGCGATAAGGGTCGATGTCACAATATGAAGTGTCTGCTTCCTGGTCGTAAAATTTGGGATGGACATCAGGTCCACCTGTGAGAACAAGTCCATCTGCGTCTTCAATTATTTTATATAGTTCGGTTAAACTTGTACCATAAGCATTAATGCATTCAATGTTTGGATCAATTTTTTTAAAATATTTTGGATATTTCTCATAATTTTCTGAGCCAAAAGATTTCGAGAAAATTATTTTAAGTGAATCGGATGCAGATGAAATAAATAATAAAAAAAAGAACAAAAGGTTAGATAAAATAAGTAACTTCATTTTACCCCACCAATGAAAGATAAATTATTTTCACGCTCGAAATATTTGCTTGGGTCGTTGTCTGGTTTTGTAACTTCGAATCGGGCGAAAACCAAACAATGATCGGAAATCTTTTCTGCAATATCTTTGGGGAAAATTTCGTAAAAATTGTAAGCCGAGACACTGTTTTCGATGTATCTATTTTTAGCACTTTTAGATACAACGATATGGTCTATTGTATAAGCATTTTGAAATTTGCAGCTTTTTAACTCAGTTGTTAAGAACGATAAATTTGAATTTGAAAGTATTGGGATTAGTGTGTTGAATTTAGTTCTTTTAGGAGTATCATTGAAATCGCCAATAAGGAACACATCTTGTTCTTGTTTTCTTGAAATAATTGAGTCAGCAAATTTCGAAACAACTTCGGTTTGAAATGTTCGAAGAACACGACTCTTCTCAATTTTCTCTTTTGTATTATCGAAATGGGAAGTGGCTTTAAAATGTACGACAAGGACAATAAAATCAAAATTACCTTTTTGGACAGCAAGGAAAATTCCAGGTCGGGTTCTATTTTCCTCTACTTCGAGTGGAGAGTAATCACCTAGATATTTCACTTTTAAATCCTTTCTAAATAAGAGTCCAACTTTTTGTGGTGCATCGTCGCGAGAAAGGTAAAAAGAAAAGCCTGGAAGATGGTTGATTAATTTCGACATTGCGTTGAAATTTTCAATTTCTTGAACGCCAACAATGTCGCATTGGCTTTCCTCGATTATTTTGGCAATATTTTTATAATCTGATTCTGTTCGTTCTATTCTATCGTTAATGCCATCGCCAAGCCATTCGATATTGAAAGTTCCAATTATAATTTCAGTTTTTGAAGTTGCTGATGTAGTTTTTTGCTTATGGTCGGTGCTACACTTATCACAGGATGTAAGAAAGAGGCTTAAGAAAACCAAAATAATAATTTTTGTTTTCATTTTTTTATTTTCATTGTTCCATACAATTTTAATATAACAGTTTTGTGAATATAAACAAAGATAATGCCAATTACACCTCCCAAAATTGTCCCAAAGAAAACATCCGATGGATAATGAACTCCAACATATACTCTTGATATTGCAACAAGTGAAGCAAGAATGTAAAAGTGGTATTTATATCTATTAAAAAAATTTGCAAGAATTAAAGCAAGAGTAAAATTGTTTACTGCGTGGGATGATGGAAAAGATTTTCCTGCCCCGCATGGAACCAGAAGGCGAATGTCTTGTAAAACGTGACAAGGTCGGATTCTGCCAACCAACTCCTTTATGTAGTGACTGCTGATTTGGTCGGAAAAAATAATTGCTAAAATGATTGTTAAAAGAAGCAATCTACCGTTTGCTTTGTATTTTGTTAAAAGAAAATAGATTAAAATCGCATATGTAATATACCAATATTCCTGTGTAGTAAGAATTACAAAGATTTTGTCGAACACAGGATTGGCAATTGTTTTGTTAATGAAATAAAAAATTGATAAATCTAAAGTATATAGAAAATCCATTCTTAATCAGAATATAAGATAAATCGAAAAAACCTTTTACCTAACGAAAAAAAACAAATTTATTAAGTTTGAAAATTCAAAAATAAGTAAATGAATCAAATGATAAATAAAGACATCGATTTATGTGGTTTGGGTAATGGCTTAGTCGACTTGCTTTACGAAGTGTCGTTCGAAGAACTTCAACAATTAGGATTAAACAAAGGGGAAATGAGGCTTGTTGATTCAAACCTACAGCAGAATTTATTCGAAATTTTGAAGAATAAGAATCACTACAAATGTAGTGGTGGGTCGGCAGCAAATACAATTATTGCTTTTGCCCAATTCGGTGGAAAGTGTGCTTATCATACTGTATTGGGAGATGATGAATTTGGAAGATTTTATCGCAACGAATTCGAAAAGTTAAATATTGAACTTGTTGCTCCTATGATAAATGAACCCACTGGTACATGTATTGTTTTAATTACACCCGATTCTGAAAGAACGATGAACACTTCGTTGGGTGCAACGGCAAATTTCGGGCCGGAGCATATTAATCCAGATTTTGTATCAAGGGCAAAGTGGATATATCTCGAAGGCTATAAATTCACAGCCACCAAAAGTACCCAAGCATTATGTTATGCTATTGATTTATCGCGTCAGTTTGAAACCAAGATTGCTTTGACTCTTTCCGACGTTTTCGTTGTGAATAATTTTCACGATAAAGTTTTGGATGTTTGTAGCAAAGTGGATTTACTTTTTTGTAATGAACAGGAAGCCAAGGCTTTGGCTCGCAATGACGGTTTTAGCAAGACTGTAGATTTTTTGAAAGAACTCGTTCCCAATTTTGTCATTACACGTGGTGAAATTGGTTCTCTTGCATTTATTAAAGGGAAAGAATATGAGTTTAATGCTTATGGCATAAACCCCGTTGATGCAACTGGTGCAGGCGATATGTATGCTGCAGGATTTCTTTATGGTTTAATCGTAAAAAACAATGTTGAATTTGCTGGAAGGCTTGCTTCATACTCTGCTGCCCAAATTGTCTCGCAAGTTGGCGCTAGATTGCAAAAAGACCATAAATTATTAATCGAAGAGGTTGAAAATATCAAATGAATATGTGCAAGGTAATTACATTTTTTACATTGTTTTTTATTTTATCTTACTTCGAGTTGCAATCTCAAAGTGGGTTAACATTTTCCGAGTTTAAATCGAAGTTGGAAAAGTATTTCAACTCAGAAATGATTGCAGATGTTGAAAACCAAATTCCTCAAAAGTCAAGAATATCGGTGTGGGGCTGGGATGTTGGTGATTTTTCGAATGATGGATACCCGGACCTTGGTTTCACTGTCAAAATCTTAGACGAAAAACGTCGTGTGGTTTACGTTTACCTTTTTGTCGATTTGGAAGGTTACTTTCGATTAGTTTATTTTGATTCATTTGAATATTTAGAACTTCCCCTTGAAGTTGGAATATCGATACAAAATAACAAATGTTCAATTACCCAAAAGAAGAAGAACGATTTTTGGACGTTTAAAAGTTATACTTTTGATAATGGGGTGCTTTTCCTTGCCGAAGAATACACATCCCGAAAATATTTTGGCAACGCGCTTGAAACACGCTTTAATTATTTGAATAACGAATGTAAAGTGGAAATGGAGTCCTTAGAAGGTCGGAACGAAAAATTTCAAACTGACTTTTTGTTCATTCCTTCCTATCCGCGGTCCAAACCAGTTTACAAAGGGTATCCAGTAACTTCTTTTGCTGGCAAAGTTGATTATGTAATTAAAGGAAGTTACTATTGGAAAGGTGAAGAGGATGCTTCGATGCGA
Source organism: Ignavibacteria bacterium (assembly GCA_037440445.1). Taxonomy (GTDB): domain Bacteria; phylum Bacteroidota; class Ignavibacteria; order Kapaibacteriales; family UBA2268; genus Naka2016. The sequence goes on along the minus strand of JBBIUA010000008.1, from coordinate 87,234 downwards.
ATAAAATCATCTTTCGACGAGCAATATCTTTACTTTTCTATACAAATCACCGATGACATTTTTGTACCTGCAGTGTGCGATAGTTGTATAGGCGATTACCTGACTTTTTGGTTTGATTTTACCCCCTACAATAACTCGCTTCAACGAATTTTCAAACAAGCATCAAATAAACTAATACCAAGAAGCAATTTTGAAGGCAGTTTGTTCGAAATTAAAGTTTTTCCAGGTGATTTTTTCGATATTCTTCCCTTTGTTGGTGCTGTTAACTCAACGGAACCGCTCGATGATGAGCAAGTAAAATCAATTTCTCGTATTAAATTATTCGTTACACAAGAAGATTCGATAAATTACATTGTAAAAGTCCGATTTCCATTTTCTTTATTTGGTTACGAGCATTGTCCAATTGAAAACGAACAGCCAATATTTTTGGGATTCAATATTATTTATCATGACATCGATAACGAATATAGACCGAAAGAAGAAACGATGATAACTAACTCCATTTTCGAACATTCCAGGCCATCGACTTTCGGGGAGTTAGTAATAATTCCTGACTTTAAAAAATTTGGTTATGCAAGCAATATTTTTTTAGATAATGTTCTTCAATTGCTCGAAGGATTTGGATTTTGAATCAAAACAAGGAAAACCAAAAAAATAAGATACTGCGTGAAATTGCCCCTTATTTGAATTTAGGTTGGCAACTTGTCTTTACTATTTTGCTTATGGCATTACTTGGCTATTTCCTCGACAGATGGTTGAATTCTAAACCCATTTTCTTAATTATTCTTACTCTTTTGGGGTGTGTCATTGGTATGTTCGATTTCATTCGCTCCACATTGAAAAAAAAGTAATGAAGGAAATTTTAACTGCTGTTGCAATTTCTATTTTTAATTTTAGTAGCGGACTTCTTGTTTATAAGATATTGATAAATGAAGCCGATAAGATTTTTTATAGGTATTTTTTTGGCTCAATTCTTTTCAGATATGTAATCAATTTGTTTTTACTTTGGGTTTGTTTTAAGTTATTGGAATATAATCAACTTATGTTTGGCATAAGTTATATGGTAGGGACTTTTTTTGCAGTTTTTGCAGAAGTATTATATTTAAGGAAACGGACTAATTTCTTAAATTTGTAATTTATTGTTTATTTAAAATTTACATTTTAATGGAAGGAGTTTTAGTTAACCAAGGCGAATCAGGCAATATACATTCCGAAGCGACGCACAATTCTCATTCTTCCGAGATTTCTCCCCAACAAGTTTTTCCTACTTTGCTTGGCACTTTGGGTGAGCATCGTGAACTTACATTTTTCCATTACCACATTATTGACCTTCCAGTTATTATTTATGATAAAGAATATGGGTTCGATATCTATTCCAATATCGATAAGATGAAGGAAGGAGGTAAATACACTTTTTCGGAAACCCATAAAATTGTTAAAGTTAGTAACCCAAATGAAACACCTACATTGGATTTATCTGTAACCAGTTTGGTGTGTTTTCAATGGCTTGCGATGATAATTCTTTTGGTGGCTTTTTTCCGGGTTGGAAGGAGATATAAAAAGGACCCGCTGAAACCACCAAAAGGTTTACAGAATCTTCTGGAGACAATTTTCATATTTGTTCGTGATGATATTGTTTTACCCAATATATCTGACCGAAAGGCAGCACTTCGTCTGCTTCCGTATTTCGTTACCCTTTTTGTTTTTATTCTGTTGATGAACCTTTTTGGATTAATACCTGGAGGGCATACTGCAACTGGAGCCCTTGGAACCACTGCCGGTTTAGCTTTAACTGCTTTATTCGTTATCAATGGCACAGCAATTCGCCAGATTGGTTTTAAAAATTGGTTGCATCATCTACTGGGTGGTGCACCTTGGTATTTATTCTTTATTATGGTGCCAATCGAAATTATCTCGATGTTTACTAAACCCTTTGCTCTTACTGTTCGTCTTTTTGCTAATATGACTGCAGGCCACGTAATTTTACTTTCACTTGTGGGTTTGATTTTTTACTTAAAAACCATAGTTATGGCGGCTGTTGTTGTGCCTTTTTCAATTTTTATGTATGCTCTTGAGTTATTGGTTGCTTTTCTGCAAGCATTTATTTTTACGATATTAACTGCTGTGTTCACTGGTTTAGCAATTGGTGAACACGGTGAACATAGTGAACACTCTGCTCATTGATTTTTTGTTTTGATGTTTAACATTATGTAAAATGGAGGAATTATGGACCAGAATTTAGCGAAATTTGCTGCATATCTTGCTGCTGGAATTGGGGCTGGAATTTCAGTAATTGGTGCTGGTTTGGGTATTGGTAAGTTAGCAAGTAGCGCTTTGGAGGCTTCCGCTCGTCAACCAGAGGCATCCGGCGACATTCGGACTACTATGATTATTGCAGCTGCTCTTATCGAAGGTATTGCATTGTTCTCTTGTGTTATTGCTATGCTTTTAGCAATCAAATAATTCTATTAAATAGTCATACTAAGACTTCGGTCGAGGTATGACTATTTAATTATTTTTAACAAAAGTAAGGGCTAAAAATGGACTCATTGTTAAATGTAAACCCGGGTTTAATGATTTGGACTATTGTTAATTTTCTAATTTTCCTTTTCTTACTTGTCAAATTTGGTGCTAAGCCTATTGCAAATGGATTGAAGTCCAGAGAGGAATATATTCAAAATAATATTCAAAATGCTGAGAAGTTGAATCAAGAGGCACAAAGGCTTTTAGCCGAAACCCAGCAAAAACTAAACGAGGCACAAAACGAAATGAATGTAATCATTCAAAAAGGCAAACAGCAGGCTGATGAGTTGATTCGTCGTGCAACTGAAGAAGCCGAAAGAATTCGTAAAGAGAAAATTGACGAGGCTACCAGGGAAATTAATCGTAGCAAAGAGTCTGCTTTGCTTGAACTCAAAAAAGAAGCTGCAAATCTTGTTATTCAAGCAACAGAAAAACTTTTGAAAGAAAAGGTCGATGATAAAAAAGACCTTGAATTGATAAATCAATATATTGAAAAAATACCTAAAAACTAATTTTGGTTCAATATGGCTGAGCAAAAAGTATCGTATAGGTATGCTAAAGCAATTTTAGAAACTGCAAAAACCGAAGGTTTAGAAGATGTCGTTTTCAACGATTTTCGAATTATCAATTTAATTCTGAAATACGTTCCTGAATTAATGAGCATTGCAAAAAAGCCATTAATTTCGCCTGTAAGAAAGAAAAAACTATACCGAGAACTATTTACCGAACGGATTTCTATTTTGACTTTGAACTTTATCCTTTTTTTAGTTGATAAAGCCCGCGATTATTTGATACCCGACATAATTTCGCAATACGAAAGGCAATACTATGAAATGAAGAATATTTTGCAGGTGGAAATCTTTGTTGCTCACGAGCTCGATGAAGCAATGAAAGAGAAATTTGTTAAAAAGTTAGAAGAAACCACTGGGAAAAAGGTAATTCCAAAGTTTATTATTGACCCTAAAATAATTGGGGGTTTTAAGATTAAAGTTGAAGATTGGGTTTTCGATACAACTTTGAAGAATAAACTTGAACTTCTTTACCAAGATTTGGTTTCGAATATTAAAGTAAGTTAAATAGAGAGGTTGATATGTTTGATGTTCGCCCAGAAGAAGTTTCGGCTATATTAAGAAAACAATTATCTGGGTTTGAAAAGGAAGCCGACATATACGAAGTTGGTACAGTTTTGCAGGTTGGGGATGGGGTTGCCCGAGTTTATGGTTTAACAAAAGCAATGGCTTCAGAACTTGTTGAGTTCCCCAATAATCTTTTTGGTATGGTTCTGAATTTGGAAGAAGATAATGTCGGAGTGATTCTTTTCGGTGACGACCGGCTTGTTAAAGAAGGTGACCTTGTTCGGAGAACTGGAAGAGTTGCTTCGGTTCCTGTTGGAAAAGAATTACTTGGACGTGTCGTTAATCCTTTGGGGCAGCCTTTAGACGATAAGGGACCAATAAATGCAAAGCAATACCTTCCAATAGAAAGAAAAGCACCTGGGGTTATCTTTAGGCAACCAGTTAAAGAACCACTACAAACTGGTTTGAAGATGATTGATGCTTTGATTCCAATTGGACGTGGACAACGAGAGTTGATTATCGGAGACCGACAAACAGGGAAAACTGCAATTGCCATCGATACAATCATTAACCAAAAATTTACGCATACTGAAAGGGCAAAAGAACTGGGTATTCAACCAGTATATTGCATCTATGTTGCTATTGGACAAAAGGGTTCAACCGTTGCCAATGTTGTTGCAACTTTGGAAGAATTCGGTGCGATGGAATATACTATTGTTGTTGCTGCAAATGCATCGGATCCAGCACCCTTGCAGTTCATTGCCCCATATTGTGGTTGTTCAATGGGAGAATATTTCCGCGACAACGGTATGCACGCTTTGATTATTTACGACGATTTATCGAAGCAAGCTGCTGCATATCGACAGGTTTCTTTGCTTTTGCGCCGACCTCCTGGACGCGAAGCCTATCCTGGTGATATTTTCTATTTACATAGCCGATTGCTTGAACGTGCCGCAAAATATGCAGATGAATTTGGAGGTGGCTCCTTGACTGCCTTGCCAGTAATAGAAACCCAAGCGGGCGATGTTGCTGCTTATATTCCTACTAATGTGATTTCGATTACCGATGGACAAATATACCTTGAGCCCAACTTGTTCAATGCTGGAATTCGACCCGCAATGAACATTGGTATCTCGGTGTCCCGCGTTGGTGGGAATGCTCAAATCAAAGCTATGAAAAAAGTTGCTGGTCCGTTGAAACTTGAACTTGCTCAATATCGTGAACTCGAGGCTTTTGCTAAATTTGGTTCGGATCTAGACAAAGCCACCCAACAGCAGTTGCGTAGAGGGGCTAGGTTGACAGAAATACTTAAGCAAAAACAATATAGCCCGCTCCCTGTCGAAAAACAAATTGCTTTGCTATGGACTGCTACAAATGGATATCTTGATGATTTACCAATTGAGGTTCTTTCGTATTTTGAAACTGAATTTTACGAATTTATGGATATGAAATATGCAAACGTTCTTGATTCAATTATTCGTGTTCGGGATTTAACTGATGAAATTGTTTCAAATTTGAAAAAAGCAGTAGAAGAATTTGTAGAATTGTTTAAAAAGAAACATAATTTGAAATGATTTTGCTTACAGGGGGGGCAGGTTTCATTGGTTCCTGTCTCCTTAAAATTTTAAATGATAACGGTATTTACGATGTCCTGGTTGTCGACCATTTAGATTTCTCCGATAAGTGGAAAAATCTTGTTGGAAAAAGGTTCTATGATTTTTTAGATAAGCAAGATTTCTATAGTTTAGTTGAAAATGGGAAAATAAATGGATTTCCTTTTGAAACTATTTTCCATTTTGGTGCTTGCACCAACACTGTTGAAACCAATGTGGATTATTTAATTGAGAACAATTATCATTACAGTATCGAACTTGCGCGTTTCGCTGCAGAAAAAGGTATTCGGTTTATATATGCAAGTAGTGCTGCAACTTATGGAATGGGGGAACTTGGCTACGACGATAATATTTTTTTTGAATTACGACCATTAAATCCCTACGGTTTTTCGAAATATCTGTTTGATTGCTGGGTTGTTCAAAATAAACTCGATAGTTCTTTCGTAGGATTGAAGTTTTTTAATGTATTTGGACCGAACGAATACCATAAAGGCGAAATGGCAAGTATGGTGTTCAAAGCATTTAATCAAGTTCAATCGACCGGTAAAATCGGACTTTTCAAATCCAATAGTCCAGAGTATGCCGATGGCGAGCAAAAACGCGATTTTGTTTATGTCAAAGATGTTGTGAATTTAGTATGGAAAATATACAACACAAATATTTCTGGTATTTATAACATTGGAACTGGGCAGGCTCGTACTTGGAATGAATTAGCATTTGCTGTTTTTCGTTCTTTGAATAAAGCTCCTGTGATTGAATACATCGATATGCCTAAAGAATTGTTTGACCAATATCAAAATTTTACTCAAGCAAAAATGGATAAACTTTTTTCTATTATTGGGAAATATGAATTTCTGTCTCTCGAGGATTCCATAGATGATTATATAAACAACCATTTATTAAGTGACTGGATTTATTTTTAGGGGGATAAGATGGCTACATTGAGAGATATTAAGCGAAGAATTGGGGCAGTTGCTAGTACAGCAAAGATTACTCAAGCAATGCGAATGGTTTCGTCTGCTAAATTAAAAAGAGCACAGGAAGCCATTGTCAATGCTCGACCATACTCTTTCCTTTTGAAAAGCAATTTGGAACGGCTAATTACTTCTATCGGCGAAGAATACTACCATCCATTACTGGAACAAAGGAATGAGGTTCAAAACATTTGTTTAGTAGTTATTACTTCCGACCGTGGTCTTTGTGGAAGTTTCAATTCTAATTTAATCAGATTTGTTGGGAAAACGATTAACGAAGAATTAAAACCAAACTATCCTGATGCACAACTTTCGATGATACGAATTGGTAAGCGAGGAATTTCGGGCATCAAGTTCGAAAGTATAGATTATATTAAGGACATTTCTGGAATTTCTGGGCGCGTTGACTATTCTGTTGTCGAAAACCTTTCAAAATTGATTATCGAAGGATATTCAGAAGGTAAGTTCGACAAAGTAATTTTCTTCTTTAATGAATTCAAGAATATTTTAATTCAAGTTCCACGATTATTTAATCTTCTACCTTTTGAAAAAAGTACAGATGTTGAAAGTTACTTTAAGCCAAAGGAAAACGCCGCATCTGAATCTCGGAAAATAACTTCGAAAAATATTCTGTTTATTTTCGAACCCGACCCAAAAACAATTCTCGACACTTTGCTTCCTCGGTATATCGAAAACCAAATCCTTCGAATTATTCTTGAGTCGAATGCTGCTGAACACGCCGCTCGTCGTATGGCTATGGAAAATGCAACCAACAATGCAAAAGATTTGATTAAACATCTCGAGTTGGTCTACAATAAGGAACGACAAGCAGCAATAACCAAAGAGATGCTCGAAATTGTCGGCGGTGCTAATGCATTAAAAGGCCAGTAGGAACTTATAATTCCTCAATTATAAATTTTCAACTAAGTTTTTTTAGAAAATTTCGTAGTGGCAATTAATAAGTAGCGCAATACTTTGTGGCCAAGTGTAAAGTTTTAATTTTTTTAAAAGAAACTCAAGATTTGTCTTCACATTCATTAATATTAGGCGCTTTTAGAGATTTTTGTGACTTCAAAACCTATTTTTACGTTTTATTGAGATTTATTCGATTTTCGTAAATATTCTATTTTGTTTCCTATTTGCACACAATAAGTAAACTGAATTGATTGCAATAAAGTTTTTCTTTACTTTTGAGTTTGAACCTGTTCATAGAATATTTTTAAATCATTTACATTAAGTCTTTGAAGGAGCCACTCCTGGATTTTTTTCTTATCGTCGGTTTTAATATTTGATACTGTAGTTACTACTATTATTGGTATAGTTTGTACTGAATCAGAAAATGTTGTGTCTTTTCGGACTAAGGTTTCAGCATAGTGAATATTAATTATTTTGGGGAAAAAAGGTTTTATTTCTTCATACAGTTCGAATCCAATTTTTAATCTTTTTTTTATACTGTCTAATTCGGAATTTTTCTGTGCCAATTGAATATTTAGTTTAACCAATTGTTCTTTAAGTTGATATATTTCATAATTGGAATCATCAATTTTATTTATCTTTAAACCTTCTTGAATGATAATTTTAGAATTTTCAATGTTGTAGGCTTTTGCCTTTTGTATTATTTCGTTTTTTTGCGCGTCCGAAAGAGGCGCCCCGCCGTAAATCAGGGTAATTGTATTAGTTTTTGGGTTCACGTCACTTTTTAAAAGAAAATTCCCTTCATAATCCGATACACTTGAAATATATTTTTTAGCATTTTGCAAAAACTTTTCTTCTTTTACTAATTTAAAACCAAAATAAATACTTGGCAATAAAACAACTAAAGCAATAAGCGTTATTATTCTATTGATTTTTCTCTTTTTTTCGGGGTCCACAATTGTTCTGATCGGAAAATTAAGAAGTTTACATACTAAGAAAGCTGCTATAGCGATAAAAATTGTATTTATTGTAAATAAATAAAAAGCACCGAAAAAGAAAAATAATTTCCCAGTTGCTAAGCCGTAGCCTGCAGTACAAAGTGGAGGCATAAGTGCTGTAGCAATTGCAACTCCAGGAATTACGTTACCTTTTTGCCTACTACTTATTGCTACAATGCCAGCAAAACCACCAAATAGGGCAATTAGAACATCATAGATAGTTGGGCTTGTTCTTGCTAGTAATTCAGAGTGGGCAGTGGAAATTGGGGTGATTGAAAAATAAAATGTTGACCCGAGAAGGCCAACAATTATTGCGAAAGTGTAATGTTTAACAGATTTTCTGAAAAGTTGAAAATCGAAAGTTGCTATGCTGTATCCCATTCCATTTATTGGACCCATTAAAGGAGATATTAACATTGCTCCAATTATAACTGCAGTAGAGTTTACATTTAAGCCGACGGAAGCAATTATTATTGCAAAAAACAATATCCATAAGTTTGTACCTTTAAATACCGAACCTTTTTTTATTTCGTTATAAATAATTTCATGATTTTCTAATTCTGGTTCTAAGTTGATTAATTTCGCTACTTTCCGAACAAAATTTACAAGATTCATTTTCTTATTCTAAAGTTTAATTGAAATTGCATAAAATTACAAAATAATTGCTTAATACAAATGCCTTTATGCCTTTAAATTTTAAAATTAAATAAAATAATTTTTTTTTGATTAATTTATCTTGTTTGTTAACCGAAATCTGAAGATTAAGTTTCATTATTAGAAATTAGATAATAGAGAATACATTCTTTTATCAATGCTTATTAAATTTTTCTATAAATTCAGGTTATTTTTTGGCATCATCAATTTTACTTTGTTGTTTTAGTCTCCTAAATCTGCATTTTGAAATAGTCCAATACTTTTATTTTTATTTCTAAACATTTTTAATTGTTGGCACTGATTTACCTAATGAAAAAGTCATATAAAATTTCCTGCCCATTGTTGGATTTAATCTTTCCCTCTAATATTCAAAATTACATTTTCATTAATGTTTCTTTAGGTGATGTTTAGAATAAGGTGGAAGGAATTAAAGTTTTTCTTTAAAAGTGCCGAAATGTTCCATTTTATAATTATTTTTTTCCTATAGTTTGGTAAAATTATTATCAAGGAGAAATAAAAAATTGAAGTTACAATAACCAGACTAATTGCCGAATCAAAGCAAATAGTATGTAAATTGTAAAAAGAACAAATATATTGCAAAACTGGATAAATTAATAGTTTCGAGATGGCCCAGAAAATTTATTATTTCAGGTTCAATGAAAAGAAAACTAAACATAAATAATAGAAATTATTTGTTAGGACGTTTGGCAATATAAAGTAGTCTAAAACGTAAAAACAAGACTTGTAAGAAAACAAGGTTGTTTAGTTATTTTTTTACTATCTCATCTTGGCTAAGGTATCTCATGTAGAGTTTTTGTAAAAATTCTAATACCACAAATCAATTTTCTTATCCAGAAGAAATAATTAAACTATTTGATTAGTAACTCCCAAACAATTCTTGCGAACTTCATACATAGTATAATTTTTTTAAAAAAGAGAAAAAGCCAAGCAACTAACCAGAACACTGATATGTCATTGCATTGATTTAATATCTCTTTGCAGAATGGATTTGACTTTTTCCACCTTTGAAGTCATTCTGCTTTGGTCGCCGCGTCGGTAGTCGACTTTAATTGTTGAGTAAATTCGATTGCATTGTGGTTCAAGTATTTTGAAACATTCTCCAATTACGCGGAAAACTTCATCCCAAGAGCCTTCGAGAATTGTTCCCATTGGTGTAAGGCGGTAGTTCAATCCGCTTTTGTCGATATGGTCAATAATTTGCGAAACATATTGACTGACGCTTTCGCCTTTATCGGTAGGGAACATTGCAAATTCCACAAGCACCATAATTACCTCAAATTTAACAATATTTTTAAACGAAACTGAAAGTTTTCGATTTTATTATATAAATTTGTTATTATTATGACAAAATTTCATATTTAGGAAAACTTGTCATATATTTTTTCTTATTTCATTGCATTGTCTGACAAAATTTATATATTCTTGAAATTTTGACAGTTTACAACGGGTTTGGCACAGTTTTTCAATAGTAGTAAGTGCATTTGATTTTGAATGTATGTTAAACAAAAAGGAGGTAAATATGGCAATCATCAGATTTGATCCTTTCCGAAGCTTTGAAAGCCTTGCTCGACGAATGAGCGAAATGTTCGATGAGTTTGAAAGAGGAATTACTGTTACACCAAGCGACTTCTCCCCAAGAGTCGATATTTCCGAAGATGAGAAACACCTTTATGTTACGGTTGAAATTCCCGGTGTGAATAAAGAGGATGTAAAAGTTACAATTAACGACGACAATATCCTTGTGATTAAAGGGGAGAAAAAACGCGAGTTCAAGACAGAAGACAAAGAACGAAATTTTATCCGTGTCGAGCGAAGCTACGGCTCGTTCCAAAGGTCGTTTATGTTGCCCGACAATGTTAAAAAGGACAACGTCGCTGCAAAATTTGAAAATGGGGTTTTGACAATTACTCTTGAAAAAGTCGAGCCTGAACCACCAAAACAAATCGAAATTCCAATTTCATAATAATCGATTCCTGCCTTTCGTGGCAGGAATCTTTTGTTTTAAAAAATAACTTTTGTTTTAAAAAATAATAATAAACAATGGAGGATAAAATGAGAATGAGAAGATTTAATCCAATGTGGGAAATGGAAAATATGTTGCGAAATATATCGAATCTAATAGATTCGACTATTGAAAAGAATTTTGATGCACATTCAGAATTCAAACCTATTGTCGATGTTTGGGAAGATGATGTTAATGTTTATTTTGAATTTGAGCTTCCAGGAGTAAAAAAAGAAGACATAAAGATTTCTATTAATGACGATAATGTATTAATTGTAAGTGGGGAAAAGAAGATAGACCCGAACATCGACAATAAAACTTGCTGTCGAAGCGAACGAATTTATGGGCATTTCCATCGCGCATTTCAACTTTCCGATGACTTGAATACCTCGAAGGTTAAAGCACAGTTTGAAAATGGGGTTTTAAGGATAAGCATTGCGAAAACTGAAGTTAAAGTTCCAAAGGAAAGATTAGTTGAGGTTAAATAAAAGTAATATATTGAAAGCATTAGCGTCTAATAAAAATTGGATTGATAGCAGAAGTGTTCCAAACACTTTTGCTATCATTTTTGAAGAATAAATTTGTGAATATGTTAAATAAAAGAGGGTGAAATATGGGGAAAATAATAGGAATTGATTTAGGGACAACGAACTCTGTTGTTGCTGTTATGGAAGGAAGTACCCCGGTCGTTATTGCTAATAGCGAAGGGAGTCGAACCACACCATCAGTTGTTGCATTTACAAAAACTGGCGAAAGATTGGTTGGACAAGCTGCAAAGCGTCAAGCAATAACAAATCCAACCAACACAATTTACTCTATTAAGAGGTTTATGGGTCGCCGACCTGAAGAAGTTAAAGAAGAAATGAAGATGGTTCCTTATAAAGTTGTACCATCGCCCGATGGTAATTCTGTTCGTGTCGATATCGGAGGGCGGTTGTATTCCCCACCCGAAATTTCTGCAATGATATTGCAAAAGATGAAACAAACAGCGGAAGATTATCTTGGTCAAAAGGTTACTGATGCAGTTATTACTGTTCCTGCTTATTTCAACGATGCACAACGCCAAGCGACTAAAGATGCTGGCGAAATTGCGGGTTTAAATGTTCGACGAATAATAAACGAACCAACTGCAGCTGCTCTTGCCTATGGGTTGGATAAGAAAGGAAAAAATCTTACAGTTGCTGTTTACGACCTTGGAGGCGGAACATTTGACATTTCTATTCTTGAAATAGGGGAAGGCGTGTTCGAAGTCAAATCTACGAATGGCGATACGCATCTTGGCGGTGATAATTTCGACCAGAGGCTTATAGATTACATTGCCGATGAGTTTTTTAAACAAGAAGGAGTTGACTTGCGAAAAGACCCAATGGCATTGCAACGATTACGAGAAGCCGCAGAAAAAGCAAAATGTGAACTTTCGCAGTTGCTTCAAACAGAAATTAATCTGCCTTTCATCACCGCAACCGCCGATGGTCCCAAGCACTTGAACATGACAATTACTCGTGCCAAGTTCGAAAGCCTATGTATGGATTTGTTTGAAAAAACACTTGGACCAGTTGAACAAGCATTGAAGGATGCTAAAATCACCCCAGCCCAAATTGACGAGGTTATTCTTGTGGGAGGTTCCACTCGTATTCCGAAGATACAGGAGTTAGTTAGGAATTTCTTTGGTCGAGAACCTTCGAAAGGGGTTAATCCCGACGAGGTTGTTGCCGTTGGTGCTGCTATTCAGGGTGCTGTTCTTTCAGGCGACGTCGAGGATATTTTGCTACTCGATGTTACTCCATTAAGTTTGGGTGTTGAAACTCTTGGCGGTGTTATGACAGTGATGATTCCTGCAAATACAACAATTCCAACTCGAAAGACCGAAATATTCTCGACTGCGACTGATAACCAGACTTCGGTAGAAATTCATGTTTTACAAGGAGAACGACCTTTGGCTCGAGATAACCGTTCCCTGGGAAGATTTCATCTTGATGGAATTCCACCTGCACCAAGAGGAGTTCCGCAAATTGAGGTCACTTTCGATATTGATGCCAATGGTATTTTGCATGTTTCCGCTAAAGATAAAGCAACTGGCAAGGAACAAAACATCCGAATCGAAGCTTCCAGTGGTTTGAGTAAGGACGAAGTCGAAAGGATGAAGCGCGAAGCTCAGATGCATGCCGAAGAAGATCGACGTCGTCGCGAAGAAATTGATTTAAAGAATCAGGCAGATAATTTGATTTATTCAACAGACAAGCAACTTAAGGAACTGGGAGACAGAATCCCTTCGGAAAATAAAACAAAAATTCAAAATGCTCGTGAACGATTGGACAAAGCTGTAAAGGAGAACAATATAAGTGAAATTCGTTCTGCGATTGATGCTTTGAACCAGGCTTGGAGTGAAGCCTCGACTAAAATGTATCAATCTGCTGGTGCAACCTCTTCGTCCTCTACCTCGGATAGCAGAACAAATGGTAAATCTTCGGACCAAGGAAAATCAAATGTAGAGGAAGCAGATTTTACTGTAGTCGATGATAAATAATCTAAATCTAAGAAAAATAGTTAAAAGGGGCGAAAATTTTCGCCCCTTTTATTATTCCAAAATTACCGTTTTAGGTTGTTAGTTTCTGCCATCATAACATCGGATATAGTTATAGTTCTGGCTGCTGCTTCGTATGCTCTTTGTGTTGTTATCATATCAGTAAACTGTTCGGCAAGGTCAACATTTGATTGCTCGAGTGCGCCGGAGAATATTTTTGTTGAAGGGAAAGTTTCGTTTGCGGTACCGAAAATTGGAATCCCGCTGTCGGGAGCAACAGAGAAGAAACTATTCCCTTCGCGAACTAATGCCGAAGGGTTGGCAAATCGAGCTATGGCAACTTGACCAAGCAATTCAGTTTTTCCATTAGTGAAAGAGCCCCAAATTTTACCAGTATCGTCGATAGTCAAATCGGCTAATTCGCCAGAAGTGTATCCATCTTGGTAGGAAAATGTTACTGTGTTTGCCCCTGCAAATTGTGTTATTCCCTGCAAAAGATTTGTCGGTGGAGCAAGTTCAACAGTAATGTCTTTTGGTGTTGTCGCATCGAAAACATCTTGACCAAGAGCAGTGTTTAAATCCGAAGCAGTAATTGTTAAACTTGTTGGTGTGTTAATTGTTCCATCAGGGTTGAATGTTATGGAGGTTGTTCCTAAAGTTAAAGCATTTCCATCAATAGTTGCAGAAATTGACCATTCATTTGCGTTGGCGGTTTTTGTGAAAGTAAAACTTAAAGTATGTGATGTTCCATTGTTATCAAAAATAGTTATGCTGGTTACTGCAGTTCCGTTGGTAGCAGTGTTTGCATCCAAATTTCCAACAAGTTTAATGTTTTGTGTTTGATTTGGTGGCGAAATTGTTGTCGTTGGAATTTGCAAATTTGAAATTGTTTTATTCAGTGAACTAATTCCATTTTGATCTTTTAAAATAAAACCATTTGCATTTCTGATAACACTAAAACCTTGCAAAATTGCTCCAGTCGTTGGGTCGACAAGGTTACCTTCGCTATCACGAATAATCGGTGCTGAACGGGAGAAATATTGCTTTCCATAAAGTTGGTAAACGAAGAATCCATCCCCTTGAATTGCCATATCGAGTGGTCTACCAGTAGTTTCAATAACACCTTGGGAAAGGTCCGCTACAACTGAACCTACTCGAACTCCCAAGCCATATTGCAAAGGGTTCAGCCCGCCGTTGCGTCCAGTGGTTATGTTTGGTGCCCTTCCGCGAGCGTAAATTTGATTGAATTGCTCAACAAAGTTAACACGTGAACCTTTGAAACCTGTTGTGTTGATATTCGCGACGTTATTAGCAATAACGTCGAACCTTCGCTGATGGCTTCGCAATGAACTTGTTCCTATTGAAAGTGCTCTTGATATTGGCATATTTCCTCCTTAGATTGTTAATAATAATTCTAAAATTAGAGTAAATTTAACTCCTCGGTCGTTCGGAGTTGGTGGGAGCCTCCTGCCATCGGGCGAGGTCCAGCTCCACTACGATTCGAAAATTACACTGTCAATGTTCGTAATAACGCGTTCTTCTAAGTTGTTGTTTGAAAAGACAGTGATGACTGTGCGCTTCGGAACAGAAACCAAAAAAGATTTGTCTGGAAAAACAACCAAACTTTCTCGTCCACCTTTAGATTCAACAGTCTGAATGGCGTCATTTAGTTTTTCAATATCCTGCTCGGTTAAAGTAATTTCGCGACTATTTAATCGAGCCTTTGCATGGGCGGAAAATTTGAGGCTGCTAATTTCTTCTTCGAATATCCTTTGAAAATTGCTTCTACCAGTTCCCGTTGGCGCGTGGATTGAACCTTGTCGAAGAGTTTCAACTCCACCAATTGGAACAAAAGGTAACTTTACTCCTTCGATGTCCATTTTACTTATATCCTTGTTTTTACCGAAATTAAATTTTTCAAGGGTATTTCGACATTATCAATTACAAGCATTGTCCCTTCGTTCTTAAATCTTATTGCTTCGATCTTGCCAATTGCGAATGTCGAGACGTTAAAGGTGCTTCCATTGTGGTTTGTTACCACGATTTGGACGTAATATTCGCCAGGAGCAACTGTATTACCAGAGTTATCTTTACCGTCCCAAGAAATTGAATGCTCGCCTTGGGTAAGGTTAATAGCATCGAGAGGGAACTTTCTTATTTCTCGTCCATTAGAATCTTTAATGATAACTTCACCGTTTTTTGCTGTTGAATCAAGGTTGAAACCAATTGATGGAGAGTTATCTCCCGAAAAATACATTTTGTTTGAATATGCAGTTGCATATTCTCCTAAAACAGTTCCCATAATGCTTCCTTGCAAAGTTTGTGTAAGTTCTTTGAAAATTGAATTCTGATTTTCCAAAATTGTTCGAATATTTGTGAGTTGTTCAAGTTGGGAAAACTGTGCAAGTTGAGTTGCAAATTCGACATTATCGAGTGGCTTCATTGGATTTTGTGTTTTAAGTTGTATTGTCAGGAGCTTCAAAAATTCATCTTTACCCATCGAAGCATCCTTATTTGCAATGACTCCCGCTGTATTATTCATTGAACTTATTGAATTGATGCCGGAAATCATATTCCCTCCATATATTTTCAAAATAATTTTCCTTTTTTGTCTTTAAAGAATAAAAGGAACGAAGAAATTCCCTTCTGGCGAAATCATCGTTGTAACGCTCACCGTTACTGTTAGCATAACTATTTAAGAAATTTTTCTCGTATGTTTGATTTTGAAATTCGAAATTTTGCTTTTCAAATCCCAAATTCGAAAGTTTTTCTTTCAACAATCCAATTTGGCTTTCAAGTATTTGTTGGGCTTCTTTTGTTTCGGTTTTGAACATTATTTCTACTTGATTCTTAATCACATTTATTTCAACAATTACCATACCAAGAGAATTGGGGGATAAGGTTATTTCCGCCTTTAATGGGAAATTAGTTGATGAGTTCACAAGGGAAGTAATTTTGGAAGGAAGTTCGCTATTCCGTGTTAGATGTAAAGCCGTAAGTTGCTTTGGAGTTTCTTTAATAGGTTCATTTTCAACATTGAAATGCGATTTTGCCAAATTTGTTGAAAGAACTTTTTGTTGTTCTATTTCAAAAATTTTGTTTTCATTTGGAGTGTAATTTGTTGATTTTTCAACAATTTTATGTTTAGATTTGTTCTTTTGTTCAAAAATATTTTGTTCATCAAATTGATAAGTTTCAGTGCTTCGACTCGTTTCAGTATTTAATTTTTCAACAGGATTCAGATTTAGTAAATTATTGCTATTTTCCAATGATTTTTGAGTAATCAGATTTTTTTCATTTATCTGGGACTCATTTTTAGGCAAATAATTTAGAACGCTATTTGTTTTTGGGTTAAGATTATCAAAAGATGTTGTTTTTGGGGCAGTATTATTTCTATTTACAAACGAAATATAAGATATTTGATCTATTTGATTATTGTTTTTATCTTGGAAAATAACATCTATATTTTCTACCTGATGAATTTTTAAGTCTAATTTATTATTATCATTTGAACTAATATCGACATTTTTAGGTTGGTTTAATGGAAAGAATCTTTTCATTTCGCTGAAAGTATTTTCAGATGTTGCATTAGGTTTATTATTAATTTTTAGATTAATTAAATTGTTCTGTTCAATGTTGCTTTTTCCTGTTTTTATATAATTTTTTTGGTTAAAACCTTTTTCATTGTCGTAAGTTTGCCTAATGGAATTCATCTCATTCGAATTCTTAGAGGAGTGCACAATAAAGGGAAAAGATAAGGAATGTTCTTTCTTGGAAGTTATCTCTTTATTTTCGGCATTCGTTATTTGGCTTTGATTTTCTTTGTTTGGGTTTTTATGTATTATGACAATGTTTTCATCGGTGTTGTTATTATTTCCTTCGGTATTTTTTTGACCATTGATAATCTTTTCGGGAAATTCATAATTACTCTTTGATTTTGGTTGGATTTCTCTGAAAATGTATAAGGTTTGTTGGTTATCCTTTTTAATTGTTTTGGGTAATTTATTCTCATCATTTCTGAGTGCTTCGGATTTTTCATTTTCAAAACCGTTGTTTACTAATTTCGTATTTAAATGATTTAGAATTTGATTTTCCTGTTCATTTTTTTCATTTTTCACTTTTGGGGCAATACCTTTTGTCTCGAGAAAAGTTATGTTTAGTTTTCCAGAAATAAAATTTGAAATCAAATTTTGAATTTCTAAAGGATTGGTTTCAAAATCATTGTTATTAGTGTTAGTCTCATTTTTATATTTTATAGAATTTGGATTTTGTAATAATGTGGAAATTTGGGATGTATCTTTCAGATTTTCGGATTTATTCGTTGAAATTATGTGTTCCGTAAAAACAATATGATTTGGTATCGAATTTACATTACTTTGGACTATTCGCTTTTGTTGGTTGTTTAAATTATTATGAATTATTTTTAAGAAAGAGGAAATCCGATTGGCAAAGATTGAAAGATCGCTTTGCTTTTGATTAATTTTAGACTTCTGGTATAATAACTTACCAAGTTTTTGTTCAATATTGTCAATTTTTAAATCGAGCATCCTTGCGTTCATTTTGGCTTCCTGCCTTATTTCTTTTTATTTAAAGAACTTAATTTATTTTTCGAACGAAGCTTGTAAAATCCTTGCGCTTCGTTCTGGAGATAATACATCAATTATCTTGCCAGCTTTTTTCTTCGACATTGCCTTAAGTATCGAAAGGGCTTGTTCTTCATCAAGAAGTTCAAGTATTTTTGCAACTTCTTTTGGGTCGGAGTTTTCATAAATTTTTGCAAAGGTAGAATAAACAACTTGCTTTGCTGAATCAGTAATTGCTTTTCCGCTTTTGGTTTTTTTATCGATTAGTGATTGTAATTCTGCAATTGTTTTTTCTTTCTGTTGAATTTGATTAAGCAAGTTTGACACTTCGCGGGATTTTTCTTCGAACTTTCCTTTCCAAAGTTGGAGGCTATCTTCTAAATCTTTTTTCATTCTCTCAATTTCAGAAAAAAATGTGTTTAATTTATTGAGGGAATCCTGCAAATAGCGAGAGTAGTTCGTAAGGAATAGGTTTTCGGAAGCGACTGCTTGAGCATTAAAGGACTTTTGAATCCATTCGTCATATTCTTTGCGAGAAAGCACGATTTTTGGTTCTCTTTTGTATTCAGCGGCTATTGCTTCGGTTTTTTCGGTTTTGGTTTCTTTTTGAACTCCAAAAATTTCTGGGAAAAACTTATATAATCCAAGGATTACAAGGAAAATAAAAATTAGAGAACCTACGATTATTCCGAGAATAATAAGAGCTTGTTTCAAGTTCATTGCAATCACGTTTGATTTTTTCTGATTTCCTTTTGTATTGTAATTTCATCCAAAAGTTTAGTTTCTTCTCGATTAACCTCGTACATATAATTTTCGTATTGTTTTTCTTTTAATTTTTGTAGGACTTTTTCTTCTTTCATAGCCTCGGTTAATCTTTGTCGAAAAATATTTTCTATTTCAATAATTCTTTCAAGTTCTTTTCGGAGATTTGCAATTTCGTCTTTAATATATTCTTTATGATAATTCAGGGCTTGTATTTCAAGTGCTCTGAAATGTCCATTTTTTTGATTGTTCAGCGATTCAAGGTATTCAATGTTCTTGCTTATTTCATGTTCAGTTTGGATTTTAAAATATAAAATTTTTTGAATAGTTTCTTCAAGTTCTTTCACTTTGAATGATTTAAAGTTTAAAAGACTTTCTAATCTGTATGAAAACTTTTTTGCCATAGTTATTTTTTCGTTGTAATTTCAATTAGTTTATTGACAGTTTCTTCAAATGTATGAGTTTCGTCAATGTCTTGTTTCAAAAATTGTGTCAAAACTTCGTGCATAGCAATTGCTTGGTCAATTTTTGGATTAGTACCTTTTTGGTAGGCTCCAACGCTAATCAAATCTTCCGCATTTCGATATGTTGCAAGGTTTTCGATTGCTATTGAAACTGCTCGGCGATGTTCTTTTGTAATAATATCGTTCATAACTCGGCTGATACTTTCCAGAACATCGATTGCTGGATAATGTCCCATTGATGCTAATTTTCGGGATAAAACAATATGTCCATCTAAAATTCCACGAGCAGTATCGGCAACTGGTTCATTCAAATCATCGCCTTCA
The DNA here is from genome assembly GCA_037440445.1 of Ignavibacteria bacterium. Taxonomy (GTDB): domain Bacteria; phylum Bacteroidota; class Ignavibacteria; order Kapaibacteriales; family UBA2268; genus Naka2016. The sequence continues at coordinate 67,801 of JBBIUA010000008.1, read as the reverse complement.
ACAAGAACCGTATAAAGTCCTGTAATTGAACCAACTAAACTTGTACCTGCTCGTTCCATTACTTTTTGAAGCAAGGCAAATACGCTGGGAGTATAACCTTTTGTTGTTGGTGGTTCGCCAATTGTCAATCCTATTTCGCGTTGTGCCATAGCAAGTCGAGTAGATGAATCCATCATCAGCATAACATCTAAGCCTTTATCTCTGAAGTATTCGGCAATTGTTGTTGCAACCAAGGCTGCTTTAACCCTTACAAGGGAAGGTGCATCGCTTGTTGCAACAACAACAACTGAGCGATTTAAACCTTCTTCGCCAAGGTCTTTTTCCAAAAATTCTCGAACTTCGCGACCGCGTTCGCCAATAAGTGCAATAACATTAATATCGGCACTGGTTTTACGAGCAATCATCCCAAGTAGTGTCGATTTACCAACTCCTGAGCCTGAAAAAATACCAATTCTTTGTCCTTTGCCTAATGTTAAGAGTCCATCAATTGCTTTTATTCCTGTTGCAACAGGTGTTGTAATTCTTTGGCGTTCTAAAGGGCTGGGTGGCGAGGCGTAAATTGAACGCTTTTTTGAAGTCGGAATTTCTCCTTTCCCATCGATTGGATTTCCCAAACCATCCAAAACTCTTCCGAGCAAGGAGTCGCCAACTTTAACTTTTAATGTATCGCCAGTAGCAATAATTTTCGTTCCCGGTTCAATTTCGGTTAAATCGCCAAGAACCATTGACAGAATACTGTTGTTCCGAAACCCCACAATTTCGGATTTGCTAATAACTTGACCACTTTTGTTGACTAAAAGGCAAATCTCTCCAATCTTTGCCTTTGGTCCCTCGCTTTCCAAAACTAAGCCAATTACTTTTGTAACCCGACCAGCATTGACAATTGTATTTATGCGTGGTATTTCATCGAGAATTTTCGATTTTATTTTTTGTATCTCAAACATCGTCCTCTTCGAGTGAAGTAATTATGTTTGAAAGTAATGTTTGTATTTTGTTCAGTTGGGATTCGAATGTTGCATCAATTTGTCCAACTTCTGTTTCGATTATACAACCACCTTGACTGATCGTTGGGTCTGGTATGATTTCGACTCCTTCAAGTTTAGGATGACTAAGCAAATTACTTTGAATTTTTTCAAGAATTTCAATATCATCTGGATTTAATCTGATATTGAATATTTTTTCGTTGTCTATAATTTCAAGGGCTTTGGCAATTTGGTTTTCAACTAATTCGGGCTTTATTTTTACTTCGGCTCTTAAAATTTGTTCGGCAACTTTTATTGAAATTGGAACAATTGCGTTTTTCAGTTCTCTGATTTTATTTGAAAATTCTTTTATAAGTTCATCTGTAACTTTATCAATTCTACGAACCCAGTTCTCTAATTTGTTGAACTCTTCTGTTAATGCCATTTGTGTGGCTTGCTGTCCATCCTCGAAACCCTTGTCGTATGCTTCTTGAACTTGTTTTTGTAGCTCTTCCCTTTCGTATTCTATTTTTTTTACTTTCTCTAAATTTATATCAATGGGCTTATTTAAGTTAGAAATTGTGAAATAAGCAATAAAAGAAGGTTTATCGAACTTTTTTTCCTGTTTCTTTCTTACTTTTGGCTTTTCATCGACAAAATCTTCGAAAAACGATTCAAAATCATCGTACTCAGGTTGGACTTCCTCGGGGGTTAACTCTTCAAATCTATAGAATTCTATTTCAGGAATGATTTCCTTAATTATTGAACTTTCCAAAAAATCATTATTGGCTTGCTTCCTGTCTTTTTTGCCAATTTTTAATTTTATTGTTTGCATTGCTAAATTTGGTTAATTATACAAATATATCTTCTCGACCGCGACCACCAATAACGATTTCTTCCTGTTCTTCGAGTTTCTTAATGATATCGACAATTCTCATTTGCGCGGCTTCGACTTCCTTCAACTTGACTGGTCCCATAAATTCAAGTTCTTCTTTGACTACGGCAGCTGCACGCTCGCTCATATTCTTGAATATCTTCTGTTTAACTTTTTCATCTGCAACCTTAAGAGCAAGAGCCAAGTCGCGCTTGTCGACATCTCTCAAGATTCGTTGTATACTACGGTCGTCAAGAGTTACAATATCTTCGAACAAGAACATCAATCGCTTGATTTCGAGTGCTAATCCATAGTCTTTTTCTTCGATATGTTCGAGTAAAGATTTTGCTATTGTTGCATTGCTTTTGTTCAAAATATTTGCAACAAGTTGAGCGCCGCCAGCGGTTGCAAGACTTTGCGAAAGAGTTTGTTCGGCAATTTGGTCGACAACATGTTCAACTTCTTGGAGAAGTTGAGGAGATACTTTGCCGAGTTTGGCAATTCTTAAAACCGTTTCAATCCTCAATTGTTCATTAAATTCACTCAGAACTTCAGCAACAAGGTCGGGTGGGAGATGAGACAAAATCAATGCAATAGTTTGTGGGTGTTCCTTTACAAGGAAATTAGCTAATTGCTGTGGGTCTGCCTTTTTTAGAATGCTGAAACCACGAACACTTGTCAAAACTCTAATTTTTTCGATGATTTCTTTTGCTCGGTCGTAGCCGTAACTTTTTTCAAGGAGTTGTTGAGCATATTCCAAGCCTCCTTCGAGCATAAAGCTTTGGGCAGTCATCAAGTGATAAAATTCTTCGAGCACTTGATCTACAATTTGAGCAGGTAAATCTTGAAGGTTTGTAATTTCAAGTGCAATTTGTTCAACTTCTTCAATGCTTAGTTGTTTGAAAACTTTTGCAGCGGTGTCGACATCCAATGACATCAAAAGAACCGCAGCTTTCTGCTTGGGGGTTAATTCCTCGTATCTATATTCTTTCTTTTTCATAATTCTTTATTCTTGTGACGAAAATCCAACGATTTTAATATAATTCCCTTTTTTGTGGTTCCTCTTGGGTTAAATACATCCTAACCAATTTTGCCGCATCTGAAGGATTGGTTTCAATAAATTCTTTGATTTTGTCTTTTATTTCTATTTTCATAAGTGCTTCTTCGGTGAATGAAGGGGCTTCGGCAAGTTTAATCGATGGTTTCTTGATAATTGAAAGGTCTATACCTTCTTCGGGAATTGATACCCCACCAGTTTCCTCTGTTAAAAGTAATTGTTCAGGCATTTCAGTCGGTAGAAAGAGTAGTTGTTCCTCGGTTGTTCTTAGACCTTCTAATTCACGTTCGATATCCATTTTCTCTTCCTCCAGCAATTTGCGTGGTTCGGGTAATGCCATTGCAATTCGTGCAGTTTCTTTAATGTGGCGGGAATGGAATAGTAGATAAATGAGAAATGTTGTTATCAAGATACCTGCGATTAATCCCCATAACCTTAAATACTCTGGCTGCAAATACCAAGGAGTTTCTGGCTGAAGTATTTCAGGTTCTGGCACTTGTGTATCGAATGGAACATTAACAATGCTTATTTGGTCGTTTCGATTAGGGTCGAATCCAACGGCATTTTTTACTATGTCTTCCAATTTTTTTAATTCTTCTTCGCTTCGTGGTATATACTCGACTTGCCTTTTCCCATCTTTTTCAACAATTTTATATGTACCATTAATTAGCGCACCAACTGTAATTCGCTTGATTGTACCAGTACCGTTAACAATTTTTTCGACGGTTTGCGGAATTTCGTAATCTGTGATAGTTGTAGTTTGTTCGACTGTTCGATTGGGCGCTGGATATTGCAAAGAATCTACAGATCTTGCACTGTTGGAAAACGATTGTTCGCGTCTGGCAACTTGTTTATCGGGATTATAATCTGTGATGGTTCTTTCGATTTGAGTAAAGTCTAAATCTGCAGAAACTCTAACTTCCGAATTTCCAGGTCCAAGGACACCGTCCAGCAATGATTGAACTTTGTTAGTTAGATATTGTTCAACTCGGATTTGTTGCTCGTGTTGGGATTGTGTTTTCCCCAACACTGAATTCGGGTCGATTTCTGATTCGGAAATAATTTTCCCGCGATGGTCGACAACTGTAACATTGTTTGGATCAAGACCTTCGACACTTGCAGCAACAAGGTTTTGTATTCCACGAATGTTGAGTTTGCTTAAAGCATTTTCTCCAGCAAGTTGAAGGGTGACAGAAGCAGTAGGTTGCTTTTGGTCCTTTTCGAATAAGGCTTTTTCGGGGATAACAATATGAACTCGTGCCTTTTTAATTCCATTGAGTGAACTGATAGTTTTTGCTAATTCACCTTCAAGGGCTCGACGAAAATTTAGTTTTTGAACAAATTCGCTCATACCCAGATTGGTTCGGTCGAAAATTTCATATCCAACAACTCCGCTTTCGGGCAAGCCTTCGGCTGCAATAGAAATCCTTGTATCATATACTTTATTTTTGTCGACCAAAATAGTTCGACCATCGTCGTCTAACTTGTAATCGATTTTTTTCTCTTTTAGTTTTTCGACAATTTTTCCAGATTCTGTAGGTTCAAGTTGAGAAAAAAGAACGGCGTATTCAACTTTGCTACTTGTTTTCATTACAATATAAATTAAGCCAAATAGGACTGCAAAAGTGACACCAAAAAGGATAATTTTTTGGATGAGTGACAATTTCCCAAAGAAGTTCGATACTTGCCCTAAAACTCCAGTTTTTGCCATTATTTTAATGAATTAATTAAACTTGCATTCTAATTATTTCTCTGTAAAGGTCAAGAAAGCGATTGCGTATTTCCATAAGCAATTGGAAGCTGGTTTTTGCTTTTTCTGCGGTGATCATTACTTCGTGGATATCAACTGGTTTTCCTTTGATAAAATCTTCTTGCCTTTCAGCGGATTCTTTATGAAGTTTGTCCACATCCTCAATCATTTGTTTTAAAGTATCAATAAATGATTTATCCGAAGTTTGTGCATTTGTTTTGGACTTAATTAATTCTTGTTCGAGTTGTCTTTGTAAGTTTAATTCGTCAATTCGGATTGGCATTTTCTCTCCTTAGATTATTAAACACGAGCATCGATAATCGTGCCTTTTGCATAATTGAAGGATTGAACTTTTCCATTTCTGTTGAATAGGACATGGTTTTCAATTCTACTTGAACTTTCTGGAAACATCTTGATAAAAAATTCACGCTCTTGTCGGCTAATAATATTATTATTGTCTTTCAGTTCAAGCGAGAGTTCATCTTTCTTTTGTTCCTGTTTTTTCTGTGGGGTTACTTTTTGGACATTTTCATTAATTAACTTTTGAATGTTTTCCGCTTGGTTCGAATTTCGAACCTCGTATTGGGAATATACATTCAAAGGGTTAATTTTCATAATCTATCCAAAATATTAAATATCCATTGAATCTCGAGCAATGTTTTTTGCCGATTCAATAACCGAAACATTTGCTTCGAATGCACGCTGGCTCATAATCATTTCCACCATTTCGGTAACCACATTAACGTTTGGATATCGAACGTAGCCATTTTCGTCAGCGTCGGGATGCGTAGGTTCATAAACTAATCTTCCTTCGGATTCATCTTTTATAACTTCAATATCGAGATATTTTGTATCGGGAACTTTTTGACTTAAAATTTCTTGTCCAAATTCTTCTGGTCGAGTGCCTCGCCGAGGTTGAAAAATATTTTCGATTTCACGCTGAAAGCCTCCGTCTTCGCTTTTAGTTCGAGCAATTACAATTTCTCTTCTGTAGGGTTCACCGTTTTCGGTTTTTGTTGTGTTAGAATTTGCAATGTTTTTGGCTATAGACGAAAGTTTTACTCTTTGCAAAAGTAAGCCTTCGCTACTAATTCGAAATATTTCAAAAATGTTTCCACCCATACATCTGCTAACTTAATATCAAATTAATAACAGTAATAAGTATAAATACTTAATTTCATTATGTCTCGCGAATTCCAGTAATTGCGGAGTTCAAATGGGCAAAATACCTTTTTACTAAGCGCGATACAAAACGGAATTTTATTTGTGTTTCGGCTAATGTTGCCATTTCGGTGTCAATATTAATATGGGAACTTCCAGAAAAATTCTCTTCGAAGGTGTTTGGTTCAATGGTTTCGACCTTTGGCTCGGGTATATTATTTCGATTACTCAAACTGGGAATTTCGGTCCCAAATTTATATTGACTCATTTGGTTTTGAAAAAATTCCTCGAATTTGACTTTTTTTGGCAAATATCCAACAGTATTTACGTTTGAAATATTTTCGGCAGTTGTTTTAAGTCTTAAAGAATATACATCCAATGCTTTTTGCATCAATGGTAGACGCTCTTTAAATAAAAACATTTCTATGGACATTTTAATTTTCCCTTATTCAAATTTAATTTGAAACAAATTTGATGCCAATATTTATTTTGTTAACCAATTAATTTTTAAAGAGTAATGAAGTGGGGATGAATATTGAAAAAGTACATTTTTAGCCAATGGTTATTAATAGACAATTTAACGGCTAATTTTATCCAAATATTTATTTATGTTATTTTTGGGGAATTCACAGGTGGAGAATTTTCCGACGAAACTTCGACTTCATTTATGTTTTTTAAACTTGCTAATTCAATTAGAAACAGATTTAACTTCTTTAAATTTTTGAAATTGGCAGAAAAATTTCCGTGGAATCTATTACCAATGTTTTTCCGAGCATAGTTATCTTCCAAGTCAATCAAATATTTATTGCTTAAATCGGTTACTTTGTTAAGAGCACCAACTTCATCTATTCCAATATATTTTACAAAACGATACATTTGGTTTTCTTCTAAATTTACTTCTTCTTCATTCTTCAATAATTTCCTAATGCTGTTCATAGCATACAAAGAAAATGGCATTAAACTTTTCAACTCTTTGGTTGAAAGTTGATTTTCTTTGCTGAAAAAAAATTCTATTTCATCATATGGTTGAAGAACGTAATCGAGTTTTTGAGTTTCATCTTCTCCTGTATTTGGATTTCTAACTTTTGCGGCAATTAATTTAAATATGTCCTTTTCAAATTCTCTGAAGGCAACGTCTAAAATTGTCCAGCCTCGTGGAACGAAATTAATAATATCGTTATTTATGACTTTCACTGGAATATTATCAGTTCGGAGAATTCTTCGGGAATAAAATAAGAGTTGTTCCATTTTATTTTCGGGATTTGAAGTCAACAAATCATCAATCATCTCAAGGAAGGCTTGGTATTCAAGTTGGTTGTAATAATATTTAAAGTTATCTTTTTGGATTATAGTATTGATATTAATTTTGGAAGAAATCGAAGGATTACGTAATTTAATTACAACTTCAAATACTTTTGAATTGTTTAAACTTAAAATGTATCGTGTTAGCGGTTGTTCTTGAATATAATATTTTGTTGATTGAGTAAATTGGTTTAAAATTATCTTGTCTATTAATCCAAAGTTTGTTGCAAATATATTTTCTATAAATGAATTTAATTCATTATCGTAAATACTTAAGGGGATAGCAATAATTAGGTAGAAATGGGAATAGGTTTCTGGCAATGTCCATTTGTTTTGCGATAGTGCTTGGTAAAGGTCGAATAACCCTTTGTGTGCAGGATAAAGTATGATGTTTTCAGAAATTTTTTCAAAAATATTTTTTAGTTTTTCCTCTAAGTCGTATTCAATCAGTAGATTTAAAAAGTTTTGGTGCGCTTTCTGGTGAAATTCTTTTAGTTTTTGATATTGAAGTTTTGCATCCTCGTGATTGTCTGCAATTATATGAAATAAACAAAAGTCTCGTAATTCTCGATAAATGTCATCATATTCGAGCAATTTGACAATAGGTAAGTAAACATTGATTGTTTGCAGAGCAATTTCTTTTCGTCGTTGGGGTCGCTTTATTCCGTAAAGTGTTAAAATATTGTGGTAGCGGTCTGCTAACTTCACAAAAAATATTTTTGGATTTTTTAAACCATATTGAAATAATTTCTTAATAGTTGCAATCTCGATATCGTCGTAGGAAATTTCTCTATCGATAGAATAACGAAACAACTTTTCAATATCGTCGTTGCTGGTGATTTTTGTAACACCGTCGACAATGTCTGCGACTTCATCATTAAATTCTTTTCGAATGAACTCAAGATTGATAAGGTCTGGTTTGTCTTCTATGCTATCGTGTAAGATTGCTGCTAAAATTGTATTAAGGTCGTAGAATTTGAACTTCTTTAAAAGGATATGTGCTGCTTCGAGGAAATGAGTATAGAACATTGTTCCATCGCCTCGTCGGTCGTCCTTGAAAAGTTCGTGAACAAGACGAACTGCTTTGATTACGTTATTTTTGTAATAGTCGTTTATGTTATTTGGAGTTACTTTTAAAATAGTTTCAATGAGAATATTAATATCCTTATCAATATTACCTGTGTAAATTGGTTTGTATTCAAAATCTATTAATCCACGATAGACTGGTGTTTGACTAATATTGCTTTTTCGTTCCGATAATGACTTTTGTTCCGACATAGTTCAAATCATTTTTACCTTTATTTGTAAAAGTCAAATTAGTAAAATTATTGTATTTTATTTTGTTTATTTAATTAATTATGTTTTTAAGTTACATTTGTAGGATACTATTCAAAAGCAAATTGATATATTTATTTAATGTTTTGGGTTTTCTAATTTTGCAAAAAGAGTTTAATTTGATTTTTTTTAATTAATGATAATTGTGAGAAAATTGGAATTCGCAGTGTTCTTTTTCCTACTTTGTTTTGTATTTAATTTTGGTTTACAGTCTAAACCTATCATTAAGTGGTGGTACGATACTCGCGATGCTTGTTTTGGTCAGTCTGCAGCAGCCGATGTAGATGGCGATGGTAAACTTGAAGTAGTTTTCGGTTGTTATCGTAACGATGGAAATATATATGTATTAAATGGAGAGGATGGTTCCCTTTTGTGGAAATATTCAACTGCTGATGGAGATGTAGAAGGTTGCAACGATGTTGCACCTTTGATATTAAATGTCGACACAGCCGACCCCCCAAAAATCATCGTTCCAAGTTCTTGTAATCCGAAGACTTTTTGCTTCGATGGCAATACAGGTAATCTTATTTGGGTAGCCCCGACTCGTGGAAGTGATTCTCCACCAACCATTGGGGATATCGATAATGATGGAAAATACGAAATTCTACACGGTGAGTTTGGTGGTTATGTAATTTGCTTGGATGCTTTGACGGGGACAGTGGAATGGGAGATTCCTGTTGATAAAAATTCTTGGATACAAACAGCTCCAACTCTTGTTGAATTGGATGGAGATGGACTATTAGATTTCGTTGTTGCAACTTGGAATTTCGACCAAAAGGATAGTGTTTTTGCATATAAGGGATTGAATCATCAATTACTTTGGAGTCGACCTATTCATAATCACATTTATCACGGTACTGCTGTTGCAGATTTAGATAACGATGGAAAACCTGAATTAGTTTTAGGTTCATATAATGATACTTTGTATTGTTTAAATGGCGAAGATGGTTCTTTGCTGTGGAAGTTTTTCGGCGGAGCGGGTTACTTTGGTGCTCCAGCAGTTATTGCAGATATTGATAATGATAATCAATGTGAAGTTATTGCTGTAAGTTCATATATTGTTTATTCTATTTCAAACGAAGGTAAAGAAAAATGGAGATATGTAATTCCAAATTACGAACAAGCTTTTAGGGGAGTTGTTGTATCGGAAATAAATGGTGATGGTTTTTTAGATGTAATTTTTGCCACTAATGGAGGGAGAATTTATGCGATTAATGGAGTTACTGCTGAATTACTTTGGATTTTCGACTTAGCCAAGCATTATGGCGACCAGCGATTTTCTTTAGATAATGCACCCTTGATTGCCGACTTTGATGGGGATAGTCAACTTGAATTGTTTGTTGTTGGTGGTTATTCAAATTATCCGAACTTCCAGAATAACTTTGGTAGGGCTTATATGCTTTCTGTTGGGCAGGATTATGGAAGTTCATGGATTATGTTTCAAAACGATACAAAACGCCAGTCTTCTTTGTGTAAATTAGTTTCTGATGTTTCGCAAAAGGGAGATGTTGATGATTCAATTATAGACAAAATTCATTTTGATTCAGAAAATGGCCAATTTAGTATACAATTTGCCTTTCCCGATAATTTGGAATATAATATTCAAATTTATGATGTTTTGGGAAGAAACATTTACAAAACGGCTGGGAATGAAAGGAGCATTTCAATAGATTGTCGAGGATGGAAAAGGGGCATTTACTTAATGACAGTGACATTTTGCAATGGGTTGATAGGAGTAAAGAAATTAATTTTACAATGATTGTTTGTAAAAAGAGTAGAACCAAGTGACCCTGGCAGGAATCGAACCTGCGGCCCCCTGATTAAAAGTCAGGTGCTCTACCCCTGAGCTACAGGGTCAGCAATCTTCAAAATGCAAAATTACAAATAATAAAAGGTATAGACAAAATAAGTTGAGAAATATTTTATTTTTTGTTATATCAAAGATAAACAGGTTTTGTTCGATAGGGTAAAGGATCTTCTAATTTGGCTTGTTGAAAACCACGAAGTCGAAGTGCGCAAGAATCGCATTCACCACAGGCTATATCAGTTTCTCGGTAGCAACTCCAAGTTAGTTCAAAGGGGACACCAAAATTATTTCCTAACACCACAATATCTCTTTTAGTCAAATTTATTAATGGTGTTTGAATTTGGATGTTTGTTGATGGTTTTGTCCCCAGATTTATAGCCTTTTCGAAAGCATAGAAGAAGTCTTGGCGGCAATCGGGGTATCCACTACTGTCGGATTCTACTGCACCAATGAAAATTGCATTGGCACCGATAACTTCTGCCCAACTTGTGGCTATTGAAAGCAAGTTTCCATTACGGAATGGAACGTAGGTTTGTGGAACATCTTTCCTATTAAATGATGCTTGTTCAATCTGAATACTTGTGTCGGTGAGCGAAGACCCTCCGATTTTTCTTAAGTAATCAATTGGAACAACAAGTTTTTGTTCGATCTTAAAATGGTTACACAAATCGTTGAAACATTGCAACTCTTTTTCCTGAGTTCTTTGACCATAGGTAATATGCAAGCCAGCAACCTTATAGCTAAGAGAGATTGCAATTGCGGTTGTTACCGCCGAATCCATTCCTCCACTCATAAGTACAATTGCGAATTTTTGATTTATTTCCATATTAAATCCTTGGGAAATTATACCTCCTTAATTTCCATTTATTTATTTTTTGACTATTGGTTGCGTAAGTTTGAATGATTGCTTTTTGGTCTTTTTGTTTACAGAAGTATGCTGAAATTGCAGCAATTAATTCATAATTCCTTTCTTTTTCATCTTCTAATTTGGAGAAATCAAACTCATTTTCAAGGAAACCTGTGTCGTAAGTTCCTTCAATAAATTTTGGTTCTTGAATAATTTTTCTTAAAAATGGAATACCTGTTTTAACTCCGAAAATTTTGTAGTCGTTTAAAGCACGAAGCATAATGGAGATTGCTTCGTTGCGGTCTTTTCCATAAGTAATAAGTTTTGCGATAATTGGGTCGAAATGAATTGATATCTCCGAACCAATTTCCACTCCGCTGTCTAATCGCACTCCTTTACCATAGGGCTCGCGAATGTATGAGATTTTTCCGGTTGAAGGCATAAAGTTATTGAATGGGTCCTCTGCGTTAACTCTACATTCAATTGCATGACCGTCCCAGCGAACATCCTTTTGCAAAAACGATAGAGGATATCCCGCTGCAATTCTTATTTGTTCTTTTACAATATCAATTCCAGTCACAAATTCTGTTAAAGGATGTTCAACTTGTAAGCGTGTGTTCATTTCAAGGAAATAGAAGTTCTTGTTTTTATTGTCGAATAAGAATTCAATAGTTCCTGCATTTACATATTCAACTACACGAGCAGCCTCGATTGCAACGGAACCCATCCGCATACGCATTTCTTCTGTGAGAACGGTAGAAGGTGCTTCTTCGATTACCTTTTGGTGTCGTCTTTGAATGGAACAATCTCTTTCTCCAAGGTGTGCATAGTTCCCGAACTCATCACCAATAATTTGTATTTCAATATGTTTTGGATTTTCAAGTAATTTTTCGATATAAATAGAGCCGTCGCCGAAAGATTTCAAAGCCTCTCGGCGAGCAGACTCAAAATTATCCTTGAATTCATCTTCTTGGAAGACTTTGCGCATTCCTTTTCCGCCACCTCCAGCGGAGGCTTTCAAGAGAATTGGGAAACCAATTTTTTTAGCAATTTTTATTGCTTCTTCCAAATCGTCAATGGGTTTACTCGTCCCTGGAACAATAGGAACGCCAGCCAGCTCCATCAGTTCTCGGGCTCGAGTTTTCGACCCCATTGCATCGATGGAATATGGTTTGGGTCCTATAAATTTTATCCCAGCATCCATACAGGCTTGGCTAAAAGGGGCGCGCTCCGAAAGAAAGCCGTAACCTGGATGGATTGCCTGTGATCCGCTTTTTTTTGCTACGTCAATGATTTGCTGTATATCGAGATAGGCGTTTCGGGGTTGTTCGGCAAATATTTCGTAGGCATAGTCGGAATAGCGAACAAAAGGTGTGTTTTTGTCAACTTTGTGGTAGATTGCCACCGTTTCTATTCCCAACTCGTGAGCTGCACGAATAACTCGAACTGCTATTTCTCCTCGATTTGCAATTAATATTCTTTTAAACATATAAGTGCACTAATATATTGTTGCAAATACCGAAATCAATTCAATATTCTTTAAATTGGGAAAAAATAATAACTTAAAAATCAAGTTAATAAATTAAGTATTTATTCCTAAATATACAAATATTTATAGTGGGATTTCATAAAAATGTTTTTCAGGAATATGAAAGTTATTTTTAATAGGTTACTCTTTCCTCTAAATATTTCTCTTGCTCGCTTAAAGGTAGGGTAGCAAGAAGTTTGGAACGAACGACCGAAGGAATTTCGCCTAATTGAATTGCCAGAGTCCCTTCTAAAATCAATTGCATAAGTTCAACTTCTTCGAGGTGTAGGACACGCAACTTATCTCCAATTGGAAGCCAGAGGAGATTTGCAAGAATAATTCCCCACATTGTAGCAATAAATGCAGTTGCAATGTGCTGGATTAACACAGTTGGATCGCTTCCGGCGGAAGCCAAAGTAGCAATCAACCCCATTACCGTTCCAATAATTCCCATAGTGGGACTATAGCCACCCAACTTCTGAAAGAGTAAAATGTTAATGTTATGGCGTTCAGTCATAAAACTGACCTCCGTTTCAGCCATCTTTTGAAGAGTTTGTGGGTCTGTACCATCAATTAAAAGCAAAAAAAGTCTTCGCATATAAGGATGCTTAACTTCGTCTAATCGCCTTTCCAAAGCAAGGATTCCTTCTTTTCGTGTAAAAACCGAAAAATCTACCATCTGGTCGATGATTTCAATTTTATTATAAGTATTGGGATGTATTGCTATCCAAATGAGTTTCGGGAGTCTTGCCATAACTTCTACTGAAGTTCCAGCCAAACCTGCAGCAAGAGTTCCACCAACAACAATCAGAAGTGCAGGACCAAGAAAAATGCTTTCAAGAGAACCACTTTCCCAAACGAATGCACCAAAAATTGCTATAAACCCAACCAGTAATGCAATTCCGCTCGAAAATTTCATTATCTTACCTTAAAAAGTCGAAGAGTGTTGTATTTGTTAATCTTGCACCCACTTGCAATGCGAATTGCAATGTAGTTTGGTCTTTATTTAGTTGTATTGTTGCAGCAGCAAAATCAGTATCGGTAACCTGGGAACGGAATCCCTGGAAAGATGTCAAAAGTGAGTTTGTTTGCTCCTTCAATGCATCTAATCTGTCCATAAGTGCACCATTGTGTGCATTTGCTCTATTCAATCTATCGTAAATTTTACCAATTTCTTTCTGATAATCATTCAATTTACTCAAATCATCGGAATTAAGCAAGTCTGTTTCAGTCCGAAGATTTCCATCCTTGTTATAAAGTAAAAGATTATATAAATCAATTATTTTGTTTAAATCCGATAAAGCAGAGTCCGCAAACATTTCGTCAACCGTAGTATTTATTGCTTCGCTGGAGAATTTACCCAAATTAACAATAATTTTTTTGGTATTACCTTTGAAAATAATTTTCAACCCCGAGGGATTTTCAGCCGTTGGGGTTTCTTGAATTATTTCAAAGGGCAGAGTATTTGTAGACCCAATGGGTTGATTAATTGAGTCAGGGGTTAGTAAATTTCCAGCAAAAACAAATTGACCATCGAAATCACTATTTAAGTTTTTTACAATGTCGTCTATAATACCTCGGATTTGTTTGCCCAAAACTGAAACATCGGGAGCGACGCCAATTTGTGTTGCCGATATTGCTATTTCTCTAATCTTTTGGATATTATTTGCAATGGTTTCGATTGTTTCGCTTGTGTGTTGAACAAAATTTTTTGAATATTCAATGTTTTTTAAATATTGCTGGTGGAGTTTAATTTGGTTTTCAAATCTTTTACTTTGCACCAAAAGGTCCGGGGTATCAGAAATATCAACGATATTTTTTCCAGTCGAAAGACGGAGTTCATTTAAATATTTTCGGCTTTGAATTTCTTCGAGTTGCGAAAGGTATGGTGTATATTTTGAGAATTGTGTAACTCTCATATACTTATCTGCCTAAGTTTACAACTGTTGCAAGGATATCGTTAGTTGTAGCAACCACTCTGCTTGCCGCCTCGAATGCTTTTTGGTATTTAACTAAATTTATTGCTTCTTCGTCCAAATTTACTCCAATTAAAGATTCTCTTTGGTTTAAAAGTTGGTCGTTTGTAGTTTTGGAAATTGTATACAAAGAAGAAATTTGGTTACCGAGATTTCCAATGTTGCCAATCAAATTTGTTAGGAATTCATCGGGTGTTTGATTATTCAGGAAAGATTTGTCCAAGCTAAGTTCGCTTATTTGACGTGCAATTGTGGAATCTCCAACCTCACCCGCGTAGCCAGAAATTGGCATTTTGCCAGGGTCGGAAAGTATTGTCGAATTAACTTCTGCAGTTTGTGTTGAAAGTGTTCCAGTATAAGTGAAAAGACTCCTTCCCGGGGGTGGAGGGCCCGTATCATCCAAACCATAACCATTTTGGGTAAAAAAATTAACTTTAGAAACAAAGGTCGCGAAAAAAACTTCTAATTCTTTAGCAACGGAAAACTTATTTGATGAATCTTTATCATCAAGTGTGACATTGAAATGCTCAATAAGGCTGTAAAGTTTACCATTTTGTAAATTAACTGTGGCTAATTCTCTTCCATTTTGGTCAATCTTCACAAGCGATAAAGTTCTTTCACCCGTAGTTCCATCTATTGACTCTTTAAGTTTTAGTTGATTATAAGTGGAACCAGTGACAAGATTAATCCCGTTTGTAAAAATATTCAAAGTACCGAAGTCGCCTTGAGTTACGTTAATGTCGATTAGTTTACTAAGTTCTTCAATTTTGAGTGCTCTTTGGTCGACAAGCGTTTGGTTATCACCTTTTAATTTCGAAGTTGCGGAGGCAATTTTATAATTAAGTTCTGCAATTTCTTTTATTATCTTGTTGGCTTGTTTTACATTATCGTTGATATCAGAAAGAAGTTGTTGTCGGGTATCTTGAAGTTGACTTGCTGTTTCTTTAAAACGTTTAACAAGGGTTTGGGCAAGAGTTAAAGTTCTTTGTCGTAAAGAAAGGTCGGTTGGTTTATAGGTAAGGTCTTGAAAAGAATTTAGAAAAACGCCAACGATTGCGGTGATGGAGTTTTCGCCTGGCTCGCCTAAAATTACAGCAATTCTATTAATAATTGAACTATCTGTCTCCAAAGTATTCAAGTTTGAAAGGCTCCGTCGGATTTGCCGGTCGAAAAATTCCTCTCGGAATGTTCTTAATTTACTTACCAACACACCATTGCCAACGAATCCATTGCGTGAAGGTAAAGGTTCTCCTTCTGTTAGATTTGGAACACGACGGGAGTAACCCGGTGTATTTACATTAGCAATATTACCACTTGTTGCATCAAGTCCTAATCTCTGTGCAATCAAAGCCTTTTTGGCAATTTCGAGCGAGGGCGATACTCCCATTCTTAAAACCTCCTACGTTTGATTATGGTCAAGCAATCTGTTTATTTCTTCTACTTGGGTTATTAGTTCTTTAGTCGATACCATTCTCATACTATTTAGCATTGAAAGATAAGTTTTACATTGTTCCAATGATTCCTTAGCAATGGCAATATTTTTTCTTTTAATATACAAGTGGTTTGAATTTAAAGAAAAATTTAATATATCGGGTATATCTTTGACACAACCTTTAATTACATTTTTAAAATTGTAAATATCACCATTTAAATTTTCAGCAAGTTTATCAATCGAACCAATGAACAGTTCAATTTTTTCTTTTATTAAATCATTCGATTTGCGTTGTATTTTCATTTTTCCCTCCTCAAATTCTTACATTACATACAGAGTTCTGTGGATTCGAAAGTGTAGAAAGAATTTCGTTAATAGACATTAGTGCTCGATTTATGAGCAATCGATTTAAAGAAGATATGTTGGCAAGTTTTTCGATTATTTGTGTTATTTCTTCACGCTTTTCTAAGATTGAGTGTGCTATTTCTATTTTTTTTGCTAATTCGGTCAACTTAGCTGTTAAAGCCTCTCTTCTGCTTAGTCTTAACTCTTTTATCAAAAAATTAATTCTTCCCTCTTCAAATTGTTTCATTTCTCTTGATAACTCGTTTAATTTTAGTGTTGTTCGTTCAATAGAAATGATATCGTATTGCCTAAGAGCCTCTTGTTGCAGTTCGGCAGTTTCGAGCATTTCTTTTATTAACTGATACTCTTTTTCCAGGATTTCATTCAGTTTATTCATAGTTTTCCTATAGGTTGTTTGAAAAAATTGAAATGTATCTTTTAACTCTATTAATGTAGTTTCGGGCTTCAGCAAAAGGTGGTACTCCGTTGTACTTAATTACATTTCCGGGTCCAGCGTTGTATGCTGCTAACGCCAATTCAAGATTACCTTCGAAGGTATCGAGCATTTCTCGAAGATAACGAGCCCCACCTTCGATATTTTCAACTGGGTTGAATACATTTTGAACTCCAACATATTTTGCAGTAGAATCGATTAGTTGCATTAATCCTTTGGCTCCTTTTGGCGAAACAGCGAATGGATTTCCACCAGATTCGACTGCAATAATTGATTGAAGTAAAGGTTTTGAAATCTGGTATTTCTCTGCAACACGATTAATAATATTTTCAAATTGTGTAATTCTTTCTTTAATGGAATCAGGTAGTTTTGTTTTAGGTTTTTGATTTTGTAGTGCACTTGTGTTTAAAAGTTCCTGGATTTTATTGTGGTTTTGTGTAATATTGTTCTTTACTTCGGCTTTCTTTTTTACAGGGTTATCAAATTTTAACATATTTATTTTTTCGCCAGTTAGTTGGAAAAAAATTTTATCTGCAATTCCTATACCAGCACCAGATTTCGATAAATGACGCGATAATTCCATTAAGGTCAAATCATTAAAAATATCTCCGCCAAATTCGTTGGATGCTTCATCGTTAGTAATATCGGATAACAAAGCTTTTCGTAATCCTTTGAAAACCATATAATTAAAAAATGCTTCAAAATCCCGCGAAGCTTGAAGAATTTTCTTTTTTTCATCATCCGAAAACTTGTTTCTGGTATATTTCTGGATATTTTTTACAATGGAATCCCCTAAACTTTGATTAATCAACTCGTGATTTGGAATTTTATTTAAGTTAATCATTGCATATTATTCTACATTTGTCCAAAATAAAACATTTTCATTGGATTATTAATTCGGCAGAAAGTGCACCACTTTCTTTCAATGCTTGAAAAATCGAGATTAAATCCCGAGGTGTTACGTTCAACAAATTCAAGGCGTTTGCTATGTCTTGGACCGTTGGTGCTCGTAAATCAAGTGCAACTGCTGGAGATTTCTGTTCGGATACAATTATTTTCATAATGGAATCTAATGTTAAACCTCGGTTTAAGTATAAAGCAATCATAGGCTGTGATGGGAATACGATTTCTTTTTGAATCATAATTTCTAAACCGCCATGTGCAATCACTACAGGATTGATTTGCACATTACCACCAACAACTATTGTTCCAGTTCGTTCATTGATTACAACTCGAGCAGGAGAATCTTTTTCTACGTTAGCCAATTCAATTTGGGAAATTAAGTTCATAAGTTCGTTCTGATTAATGCCTGAAGGTAAAGTAACCTGAACTGTACCTGCATCAATTGCAAGCGCCGAGTTTGCAAGTCGTGGTATTCTGTTGATTGCATCTGCAATTCGGATTGAGGTTGTGAAATCTGGTTCGTTCAAAGAAATTCGAATTTGCTGGTTCTCGACAAATTTACTATCGATGTCTTGTTCAAGGACTAAACCATTGGGAACTCTTCCACTTGTTACAAAATTTTTTGCAACACGAGAACCAAGAGCAGTAAATTCGTATCCTCCGATAGAAAGGGGTCCTTGTGCAAAACCAACAATTGTTCCATCGGGCAGTGACAATGGGGTCAAAAGAAGAACCCCACCTTGTAACGAAGTTGCATCTCCGAGAGAAGATACGACAACATCAACTTTGTTTCCTTTTTTGTAAAATGTTGGTATTGTTGCAGTTACCATAACAGCTGCAACATTTCTGATTCTGGGGTTGACCTGTGGAACAGTCAATCCAAATCTTTTCAACATATTGATAACGGATTGTACGGTATGTGTAGATAATTGGTTGTCGCCGGTGTTATTTAATCCTGTGACGAGTCCATAACCAATAACTTGAACTACGGTTTGACCTTCAATTTTTGCAATATCCTTTATTCTTGCAGAAGTTAGCAAGAAGCAGGAAGAAATTGAAACAAGTATAAATATGAATCGCTTCATAACCTCAGAATAATATTCTTAAGAATTTTGTAATAAGCCCTGGCTCTTGAATTTTGCTAACAGAACCATCGCCTTCGATTGTTAGGGATAAGTCTAAGATATTATAGGAATAAACATTGTTGTTTGGCATAATATCAACAGGACGAACTTTTCCACTTATAGTAATTGTTTGTGTTTCGCCATTAATTTTGGTTGTCCTTTTCCCTTCGATGTGAAGGTTACCCGCTTCGTCGACTTTTGTAACTCGAGCACTCACTTTGGAACGAATATTTTCCCGTCTTGAAGTTTGTCCTGTTCCAGAAAAACCTGTCGAAGTTGATAGGTCAGCATTTGCATCAAATTTATTGTTGTTTGCATTTGCACCTACAGAGCCCCCCACCGATGTTGAACGAGAATCCTTTGTTACTGCTGAATTATCTGCTTGAGTTTCTTCGATAATCAAAATAGTAACCGCATCGCCAACTTTGTATGCTTTAACATCCGAAAATAGCGAACGCGATGTATTCTGGTTAAACTGACTCATTCCAGCATTCAAACAAAGTAAAAAAACAATAAATCTTAATAAAATTCTAAACATATTGTTTCTCCTTCTTTACTTAGCAATAACAATGCATCCATCTGAAGATGCCATACCTGTGAGTAAATTATTACTACCATCGCGGCGAACTCGAACCGGTTCGCCAGCGTTTGCGTCGTTTAATGCAACACCTGTTGTTGTAATTTGAATGCTTCCATATAAAATGATTAATCGAACTTTGTCGCCACGCCGAACTGCAGGCATATCTTGTATCAAGTTGTTGGTAATAATAGTACCACGAACCAGGTTGTGTTTTGCAATCTTTCCGAAGCCATTTTCATCTGTCAAACCATTTGGGTCGATATTGGATGTAATTTCACGTGTTTCGAGGGAACAATTTTCGTTTGTTAATGTCTCGCCACGAAGAATTGAACGATTTGCCACTAAAACTTTTCGATAAATTTTTATTCTTACTGGAACTTGAATTCGTTTGATAAGGTTTCCATTATGTCGAAACTCAATTCCTATTAGAACGTTCCCCAAAAGGTTTTGTTCACCAAAGTCGAACGAAAGTTCGATATCTCTTTGTGGAAATGAATAATCTTGAATGCTTTTTGGAAGCAAAATTTCGGCATTTTCTCCAACTTTAGACTGAATTTCTTGCAATAGAAGTTGCTTGATTTCTTCTCCAAAGAAGTGTGTTTGTGCATTGAGTTTAAGTATGACTAAAAAAAATACAATAATTATTTGACCAAACTTAATCATCTTACCGTTTCAAGTTAATAGAAGTATTCATTATATTATCAGCTGTTTGAACCGATTTAGAATTCAGTTCGTAAGCTCTTTGAGCCATTATCATATTTACCATTTCTTCGACTATGTCGACATTTGAGGTTTCAAGATGTCTTTGTATAATTTCGCCAGTATTGTTGAAACCTGGTTGTTCAAGTATCATTGGTCCCGAAGCAGGTGTTTCGATAAAGGAATTTTCCCCAATTGCCCGAAGTCCTGCCGGGTTTATGAAACGAGCGAGTAAAATTTGTCCAAGTATTTGCTCCTCCCCGTCTTCATAAATTGCTTTAATAAAACCATCACGGGAAATATCGATACTTACAGCATCTTGTGGTATAATGATGTTTGGTTCTAATTTGTAACCTTGGGAAGTAACAATTTGTCCATTTCGGTCTATGTGGAAAGAGCCATCTCTGGTAAACGCATAAGTGTTATCGGGACGGACAACAACAAAGAAACCATCGCCATTTATTGCCATATCTAATGGATTTCCAGTTTCGATTATATCGCCTTGGGAAAATATTTTTGTAGTTGCTACAAGTTCAGTACCCGAACCAATTTGGACTTCGTTTGGGGGTTCTGTCCCTGTTCGTTGAACATTTCCCATAGGTTTAAGTGTTTCGTAAAGCAAATCCTGAAATTCAGGTCGTACTTTTTTGAAAGCATAAGTATTTACGTTTGCAATGTTGTTTGCAATAATTTCGACATATCTTTGCTGTGCTGCAAGTCCTGTTGCTGCTGTTCTTAAAGTTTTGTCCATATTCACCTCTGCTAATTGTTAAATGAAACGACTAAGTCTAATACTTTGTTCTAATGTTAAATCATTCGTTTGTATTACCTTAGCTCCGAGTTCAAAAAGTCGTTGAAGGTCAATCAGATTAACCATTTCGGTTACAACATCAACATTTGAATTTTCTATCCAACCTTGGCGCAGTGTTGTTTCTTCCACAGGCACTATTCTTTGCATTGTTTCTGTCGTTGGTTTAAAATATGTTTTGGAAACCTTTTCGAGTGTTTCTGGGTTGCTGACTTCAACCAACTGTATCCGTCCAATTAATGCTTCGTTGAAATAAACTTCGCCTCGTTCTGTTATTTTGATTTTTGACGAAATAGATTGTTGTATGACAGAGTTATCACTTATAAATTCCCTAAGAAAGTTAATTCTTCCAGTATCTCCCATTAAAAACTTGCCATCCATGGCTGTGATTGAACCGTCCCTGTTCAAAGTAAAATTACCTGCTCGAGTAAGAAATTGTTCTCCGTTTTCATCTTCGAGAATGAAAAATGAGTTTGGATTTTCAATGGCTAAATCTAACGGATTGTTAGTTTGTACAAATGTTCCGGGGCTAAAATCGGTATACTTTGCTATTGGTAAGTCTTTTTTTTCAACAGTTCCACTCTGATTTAATAAATTTAATTTTGCTTCAATTAAATCTTTAAGAAACAAATTATCTTTTTTATATCCTATGGTATTAGAATTCGATAAGTTATTTGAAAATACTTCAAGTCTTAATTGTTGGGCAATCATTCCTAAGGCTGAGGTATATACCTCTTTAATCATTTTTCCTCCTTGAATTTGAATTCATCTTTGATTTCGGCGTTCATTTTAATTTTGTTGATTTTTTCGTAATACTTTTGATAACCTTCGTATATCATCTTCCTTTCAGAAATAAGTCGCTTTAATGCTTCGATTAAAAAAATCTTTTCTTCTTTCGAGATAAAATCGTTCTTTTCCATTTGTTATTCCTTTCAATCAAATTGGGATTTGTCAACAAATATGCCAGCAAGAAAAATAAAGTTAAAAATTCGTAAGATATTAGAATTAAAAGAATTACATAATTTTAGTTTTTTCTTGAACCAATCAAGTTACTCCATTTTATATTAATTTGGTGATTAATAATAAACAATGGTTAGTAATAAACAATTTTACTAGAGTTCGAAATGAATTATTATTTTTCCGAAGATTGGTTTTCTCATTCCAGAAATATTGTTGGAATAATGACCGGAACATCTGCCGATGGTGTCGATTTGATTTTAGCAAAGTTTATTGGCTCGAAATCGAAAAAATTCCTCTTTTCGATTTTGGGATTTAAGTCTTTCTCTTTTTCTAATGATTTGAAAGGTTTAATTGAACTTGCAATAAACAACGAAGCAAAAACCCGCGAAATTGCTGTGTTGAATTTTGAACTCGCCTATTTCTTCTCCTATGTTGTTCGTAGTTTCTTAAAGAGTATTGAATTTCCATTGAGCAAAGTTGATGCAGTTGCTGTTCATGGGCAGACTGTTTGGCACGAACCAAAATCCAA
The DNA here is from genome assembly GCA_037440445.1 of Ignavibacteria bacterium. Lineage (GTDB taxonomy): Bacteria > Bacteroidota > Ignavibacteria > Kapaibacteriales > UBA2268 > Naka2016. The sequence goes on along the minus strand of JBBIUA010000008.1, from coordinate 45,368 downwards.
ATCAACAACAGGAAAAGGTTTTACTTTGCAATTGGTTTCTCTTTCTGCTTTATCACAGATTTTGAAAGTCCCTATTGTTGGGGATTTCCGTTCAAAGGATGTTGCTATTGGTGGCGAAGGGGCTCCTCTTGTTCCAATTTTCGACTATGAATTTCTATCATCAAATGAATATGATGTTATTACATTAAATATTGGAGGCATTGCAAACATTGCATATCTTCCCAAAAAATGCAAAGTGAAAGATGTTATTGCTTTTGATTCAGGTCCTGGTAATACTTGGATTGATGGAGCAATGAAAATTTTATTCGGAAAAAATTATGACTTTGCAGGCGAAACCGCAAGGCAAGGCAAATTAAATAACAAATTGTTCAAAAAACTTAAATCGATTAAATATGTTCGGCAAAAACCACCAAAATCAACAGGGCGGGAGGAGTTTAGTAAAGAAAAGTTGAAGGAAATTTTAGAATTTTCTCAAAAAAATTCGATTCATAATATCGATGTAATTACAACATTAACCCATTACACAGCATGGTCTATTGCGGAAAACATCATAAAATTTACCAATCCACGTTCACAACTCATCGTTTCGGGTGGTGGTTCAAAGAATAAATTTTTGATTGAACTACTTTCTCAATACTTACCTGAATCCAAAGTTACATTGATTGACGATTATGGGATACCTTCCCAAGTTAAAGAGCCTCTGGCATTTGCTTTTCTTGGATACTTGCGATTAGGTGGATTGCCTTCAAATATTCCAAATGTTACTGGTGCAAAGGAAAAAATATCTCTTGGGATTGTGGCGTTTTAGTTTAAAAAGCAAATTATTACTTGTTTATTAAAATTATAATTTGTAATTTTGCATCTCTTTATTTTTTTGAATAATAAGAAAATGTTTTAGAATTGGTGGGGTTATGAGTATCCATAAAATTTACGAGACAACTTTCATCATCAACGCTGCATTGGAAGATCCTGATATTGAGTCAATTATTACTCGAGTAACAAATTATATTGAAAATCTTGGAGCAGATATTATTCAAGTTAATAAGTGGGGACGGCGAAGGCTTGCATATCCGATTAATAAAAAGTATAATGGATATTACGTTCACATTATTTATGAAGCATCCCCCAGCATTATCCCAATTTTCGAGCGTTTTATGGTTTTAGAAGATACAATATTACGACATCTTACACTTGCACTTCCAAAAAAACTTCGGGAGTATCGATTGAGAACAATTGCAGAAGGTAAAGCAACTGAAATAGCTCCGCAAGAAGCTCCTGTCGAACCTAAGAAAGAGGCATCTTCACAAGAGACAGATGATACCGTTGTTACCACAGATGTTGCAAATAATGGTACTTCCGAATCAACAAACCAAGAAAACAATTGATTTTGTAGGATAAAGGAATATAACAATGAAAGTAATATTGAGAAAAGACCTTGAAAAGCTTGGTAGATTGGGCGATGTTGTTAATGTAAAAGATGGGTATGCTCGGAATTATTTAATTCCTCGTGGGTATGCATATTACGCAACTCCTGGGGCCATTCGAGCAATTGAGGTCGAAAAGAAAAGAGCATTGAAGAAACTCGAACAAGACAGAATTCGCGCCGAACAATTTGCTCAAGAACTTTCTCAGATTCAACTCACAATCCCTATGAAAGTTGGTGAAGAAGGAAAGCTCTATGGTTCTGTTACTCCTTTGATTATTTCTGAATTTTTGAAAAAGGAAAATAATATAGATATTGATAAACGTCAAATTCTGTTAGAAGAACCTATTAAATCGCTTGGTGTGTTCGATGTGAAAATTAAATTATTCCAAGATATCTTTGCTTCAATCAAAGTTTGGGTGATAAACGAAGAAGAAGGTGAAGAAATAGAAGGATTAAATTCAACAGCCGAGTAATTCGTTCTTTTTAAAAATTGAGGGCTGTCCACTAATTGGTACAGCCTTTTTTTGTTTTAACTATGAGAAAATTGGAAACATTTAGAGTACGAATTGAGTCTCTTGCTTTCGAAGGGAAAGGTATTGCTCATATTAATGGTAAGGTTGTTTTTGTTCGAAATGCAATTCCTGGCGACTTCGTTGAGATTATTTTAATCAAAAACAAAAAAGACTATGCAGAGGGCGAAGTAATTGAAGTTCTTGAACCTTCGCCGAACAGGATTACACCAAAATGTAAACACTTTGGTATTTGTGGTGGTTGCTCTTTTCAAAATTTACCATATACGGAACAGATAAATTGGAAGCACAAATTAGTTCAGGAAGCTTTGCAAAAGATTGGTAAACTTACGAATATAGAAATTAACCCACCTTTGCCCTCGCCTTTGGAATTTTCTTACCGAAATAAAGTCGAATTTAGTTTTGGTGCTAAGTATTGGTTAGAAGAAAGTGAAAAATTTGAACAGCCAACTATTGCCGTGGGCTTTCATAAGCCCGAACGATTTGAAAAGATTGTAGATATTCAGAATTGTTTTCTTTTTAATAACTATGGAAGTGAAGTATTAAATATTATTCGCAAGGAAGCAGAAGAATTTGATTTACCAGCATATAATCTTCGCAGTCACCTTGGCTTTTTAAGAAATTTGGTAGTTAGATATTCGTTCTATTCCAATGAGTTATTGATAAATCTTGTTACAACAAGTCAAATAGGCGAACGAGAAAAAGAATTTCTTGACTGGTATTCGAATGAATTTCCCAAACTTGATTTTGTTCAACATATTTTGCATACAATTAATGATTCATTTTCGCCAACAACGTATGGGGCTTTTAAAGTCATAAAGGGAAGTGGCTTTCTTTTTGAAAAGTTGGGTGATTTATTGTTCCGTATTTCACCTTTTTCTTTTTTTCAAGTAAATTCACTTCAGGCAGAAGTTTTAGTTAATAAAGTTATGGAGTTTGCTAAACCATCTGGAAAGGTTATATGGGATTTATATTCTGGAGCTGGAACTTTTACATTTGCTCTTGCCCAAAAGAGTAGGTTTGTTTTTGTTATAGAATCTAATGTCGAAGCGGTCAACGATGCAAAAGTAAATGCAGAATTGAACAATATTTCTAATGTGATTTTTTATGTCAAAGATTTACACTCTAAAGGGATTACGAAAGATTTAAAAGGGCTTGAGAATCCAGATGTGGTTGTCGTTGATCCCCCAAGAACTGGACTTCACAAAAACTTATTAAAAGCGTTACTTGAGATACTACCCCATAAAATAGTTTATGTTAGTTGCAATCCAACAACTCTCGCTAGGGATTTACAAGAACTTGGCAAATTCTATAATGTGGAAGAAGTACAACCAGTGGATATGTTTCCACAAACATATCATATTGAAACTATTGTTGATTTAGAGTTAATTTAAGTGTACTATGGGATCAATTGAAACTTTAATGAAATTAAAATTTAACATATCTGAAGTATTTACTTCAATACAAGGCGAAGGGAGCCGAGCGGGGCTTCCAAGTATGTTCATCAGACTCCAAGGTTGCGAGTTACGGTGCAAGTGGTGCGATACACCTTATGCTCTTGATTTAAAAGAGCGTGCAACTTTGCTATCAGGGGAGGACTTACTAAACAAAATTTATTCATCTGGTATAAAAATTGTTACAATAACTGGTGGCGAACCGTTGAATCAAAAAGCGATTTTACCACTAATGGCTTTTTTATGCGACAAGGACTACACAGTTATATTGGAAACAAACGGACATTTGGATATATCAGAAGTGGACAAACGAGTTGTTAAAGTTATGGATTTGAAATGTCCTGGCTCGGGTATGGACAAATTTAATAATTATCGTAACTTAGAGGTGCTCGATAAAAAAGATGAAGTTAAATTTGTTGTGCTCGACAGAAAAGATTATGATTGGGCAAAGGAAAAAATAAAGGAATACGATTTAGATAAAAAAGTGGATACGATTTTGCTTTCCCCAGTTTGGGGCAAACTTGAACCCAAGTATCTTGCTGAATGGATTCTGAAGGATTCTCTGCCAGTTCGTTTGAATTTACAAATCCATAAATTTATTTGGGGACCAGATACAAGGGGAGTCTAAAATGCAAAAAAAGTCAATAGCGATTGTTTTGGCTGGGGGACAAAGTCCTTTGCTATGGCCCAAGAGCCGACAAAACGTCCCCAAGCAATTCCTGCATTTTATTGGTAAAGGTACACTTTTGCAGGATACGGTTGAAAGGATTCTTCCAATCTTTTCTGTCGAGGATATCTATGTTTCAACGACTAATGACTTTGTGGAGTTGGTTCGGGAGCAGGTTACTCAATTACTAATGCAAAATATTATAGTTGAACCTTTTGCTCGGCATACATTACCATCGGTTTCGCTGTGTTTAACCCAACTTTCTCCAAAACTATCGCCTGATACTATTTGTGTTCTATTTCCATCGGACCATTACATTACTAATATTGGTGAATTCCTTTCGAGCATTGAAATTGCAATGGAATTTGCTTCTACCCGAGAAGCAATTGTAGCAATTGGTGTCACACCTACTCGACCTGAGACAAATTACGGATATATTCAAGTTGATACTTTACGCGAAGGATTAGATAGTTTTTACGATAGAGGCATAAGATATTCTAAGACTTTTGCAGAAAAACCAGATTATGAACTTGCTAAAAAATTTTTGGCAACTGGTGAATTTCTTTGGAATACGGGAATTTTCGTCTTTACTGTTTCAACTTTTTGGAACTCGTTGTACAATTGCTCGCCAGAATTGTATAATTATTTCAATATTTTAAAGCGTTTAGTAGGAAGACCACAATTTGATCTAGCAGTACTCGATACTTTTAGGCTTATACAATCAGAGTCCTTTGATACTGGAATTATGGAACGGGCTGGAAATGCTTTTGTTCTTGAATCGACTTTTTCCTGGAGCGATGTTGGAACCTGGGATGAAATCTACCGTTTGTCGTTGAAAGATACTGAAAACAATTATCTTGTAGGCGATGTTATAGCTATTGATGTTCAAAATTGCTTTATTCAAACAGAAGAAAAATTGATTGCTGCAATTGAAGTGCAGGATTTGATAATAGTTGATACAAAACAAGTTCTGCTCATTTGCAAACGAGGAAGTTCAGAAAGAGTTGTTGAAATTGTCAATTTCTTCCGTAGGAAAAATGCGCACACTTTTTTATGATGCTTTCATTATTATTTCAATTATTGTTCTAATTTCCTGTTCATCTGTTGTTCAATTTAGTCAAAACCCGAGTTTAAATTTTCAAAAAAGAGTCGATTACTTCGAAGAAGGAATAGCCTCTTATTATTCCGATGATTTTGAAGGTAAACTTACAGCAAGTGGAGAAGTGTTTTCACAATCTGGATTAACAGCAGCACATCCCACACTACCTTTTGGGACATTGGTTAAGGTAACAAATTTGGAAAATGGGAATTCTGTTGTTGTAAAAATCAACGATAGGGGTCCTTTTATTCAGGGGCGAATTATTGATTTAAGTAAAACAGCCAGTCAGAAATTAGGATTTTTTGGAAAGGGTCTTGCTAAAGTAAAGGTCGAGGTATTAAAATGAAATTTTGTTGTAAAAAGTTGACAGTGTGGAAATATTTTCACACATTTTTGAGAAAAATGAATATCATTTTGATTTCTTTTATGGAAATAGTTATCCTACTAAGTAACTTTTTTCCTTTATATCCTTTATTTTTGAAGTAAACTAATTTGTTAGTTTATTTTTTAATCAAAGTGGGTTATTAACAAAAAAAGGGTATTTCTATGAAAAGAATTCTAAAAAGCTCAATTTTGCTGATTGCAGCAATAGTTTTGGGGTGGAGTATTAAAGCCCATTCCCAATCGCTAACTGAAATGACTTGCTCATTTTCACAAGGGACTTGGAATCAATCCACTGGTTGGACAGTTCTCGCAACTGTTGTGGATGACGCAAGTTATTATGTTTCTCTGCCATTTCAGTTCAAATTCGACAACTACTATAATTCCTATGTTTATATGAGCTCGAACGGACACATAAGTATGTATCCTTATTATGGTTACTACAACTTAACCAACTATTACTTAACTTATACTTATTCTTCCGTCCAAGTAATGAAGCGTGACCTGTATGTTTATAGTGGGATGGGTTACGAAGTGCAAGGTGTTGCACCTAATCGAGTCGTTGTTTTTCAATGGCTTGGAATGGACTTTTATTATGGTTATAGTGCTAATATGAATTTCCAAGTAAAACTATACGAAACATCGAATCGAATTGATATTGTATTTGGACCAATGAACTACGGGAGTTTCCAATTCCGAGATTATTACTATTATGCACCACACCTTGGTTTTACTGGAACTGATGGTGTTCGTTACATAAATATTGAACCAGGTCCAACATTTACAGCACATTTTTCTGATAGAAATCCTGGACCAAGATATAATAATTCTTATATTATTAGTAACCAAATTGCCAGTTATCTCACTCAGGGATTTACAATTTCCTTAACTTCCTTCCCATCTTTTGTTGATGTCTGGCCCTCTGCAGGAACCATACTTCGACGAGGTAATATTTATGACGGAACTGGTGGAACGATGAAACCCGGAATGTATTTCAGTAGGATTTCTGGCCAAGCGGAGGTTTATGGAAGATTTAAAATTTCTGGTCCATTGCCTGCCGACCCAAGACGAAATCCACAGTTTAAAGTCATTTATACAGGAACAAAAGTCGGCAATCCAGATGATGAGTTAATTTATTTCTCTCCACAACCGGTTGGGCAACCCGCTTTTGCTCCAATTCCTGCTGCAAAAGGTATTGCGGCTGGAAGCAACGGGGCTTTAGATTTGCTCACAAATCGAAATCAAATTCCTGGCGGCGAATATATGGTTGAAGCCCAAATGGAACTTCCCTCTTATGGCTATGTTCAACCACTTGAACCGCAAGTTTTTGTAATAGCAAATGATTATGATCTTTCAATTACTAATTTGATTTCTCCAAAGTCAAAAATTGATAGAAAATATCCTCTTTCGGTAAATATTCCTATACAAGCAAGGATAACAAATATAGGAATTGCTACAATTGATTCATTCATTGCTACAGCCACTATTTTCAAAGCTGGAGAAGTGATTTACACAGATACAGTGTCTTGGCCGACTGTTCCTGGGACTCCAGGATTAACCACCGGTAATGGCGTTCAAATAAATTTCCGCTTATTTAGGCCCAGAGATGTTGGTGATTATGATATTGTAATTACTGCTACCCCTACTTATCCACCCTATGATGACGAGACATATAATAATCGTTATCCACGGCAAGGCGAAACTTATTCATTTAATGTTGCATATGATATAGAGGCTGAAGCCAAGTCCATTATTACACCCGAAGACAGTGTGTATGTTGGGCGTCCTTTACGTGTTCGAGCAATGTTCCAAAACAATGGTGTAAGCGTAATTTCCGATGTACCGGCTTCGGTTTATATTGTAAAAATGACTCCACCTTATGATACAGTATTTCGTTCCTCTACAATAGTTCCAGATATTTCTACGGGAAGAAACAATATCACGAGTGTTATCTTCCCAGATAATTTTATTCCACCCTCTGCTGGAACTTATAAAATATGTGTAACAATAAGTGCTCTCGAGGACCCGGTTGAAAGTAACAACACTTTCTGCAAGCTGTTTGAAGTTGTTCATGCAATGGCAGGAACTTATACAATTGGTACAACATACCAAGGTAATCCAAGAAACTATACAACTATTCAAGAAGCAATAAATGATTTATATCGACGTGGAGTAACCGGACCTGTTGTGTTTGAGTTAACTGATTCCTATTATGAAGTTGGAAATGTTAATGCTCCATTGCCTGCAATTGATTTAACATCCAAGATTATTGGTATTAGCCCTGAAAATACAGTTACCTTTAAACCTTCAATAATGAAGAGCCTTTCCCGAGCAAGTGTGACTATCAAGTTAAATAGTGGTATCGGCATTGGAATACTAATTGGGCAAAGTTCATCACCATCAAATTCAAATGCTCCGGTTCTTGAAGTTATTCCAAGTATAGTCCGAAAATATGCAAATTCCGAGGGTTACTTTATTTTTGATGGTGGTCGGCAAAAGTCTTTGCGATTTACATTGAATACCAACTATCCATTCAGAGCTGTTTTTTACCTCGGTAATGGTGCTTCAAATATTACAATACAAAACTGTATTATTGATAATTACGACAATAATAATCTATCGCGTAATGTTTCGTTGCCTTTAACTCTCTATAATACAGCATTGTCGATGTTCCAATTCCAAGATGATTTACGTCCTGGTAACCAAACTTATAGTGCTGGTATAGTTTTACGCAGTAAAGCGCCTACCGATAAGGACGACCCAACCGCTAATTCCTTCAATTTGGATACAATTCCAAATATGAATAATGTTATTAAGGGCAATGAAATTAGCGGGTTTGGTTATGGAATAGTTTCATTAGGTATTGGACCATTGTTCAATGCTGGTAAGGCAATTTATGTTCGGTATTATAACCAAAATAATTTGATTGTTGAAAATAAGATTTTTGATGTCTTCCGTGCTGGAATTTTCCTTGGTCACGAAGAAGGTACTAAAGTTAAAAACAACCGAATTTACAATGTCAATGCAATTAGTGGTGTAGATGCTGCTGGTATTATTCTTGGCGGCGAGCGACGAACTGGATTCAATGGATATAATAATATTGGTATCGAAGTTGAAGGTAATGAAATTAGTGGAGTCACTTCCGATTTTGCTTCATGGGGTATCAAAGTTGAACAAGCGCGAAATGCATATCCATTTACTAATCCACCACAAGTATTTTATCCTGATGTTGCTGAAAATGTTAAAATATTCAATAATATTGTTTGGGGATTAAACACGACTTCCCAAACAGCACATCGCTGCGGAATTTATTTGACTACAGAACGAGGGGCTGATTTTTCTGTACCTCGTATTCCAAATTATTACACTCGAAATGATTATATCGTTAATAATACCGTTATTATTCAAAATATTGCAACTTTGACAACTGGTTACGTTGCAGGCATAGGTATACAGAGTGCTAAGGGGACGGTATTGAAGAACAATGCGATTGCGTTGTTGGATATGAACGTAGACCCGAACAATGCAGTATATTCCTGCATATTATATCAAGGGATGATGCCAGCGGAGATGGGATTTGTCAGCGATAGGAATGCATTCTGGTATGCTAACGGAAGCGGAGGGAGTGTAGTGCGATTTATCGAGACAGACGAGAATGACAACATACTGGACAATGGTGGGAATCGTAATGATTTTGCGACATTAGAGCAATGGCAGAACTGGACGGGAGAGGACAAGAATTCAGTATTTGGGAATTTCACTAACGATTTTGTATATCTTGGATATGAGCCGAATCAGAAGTTACGAATAGCGAGCAATCCAACGCCATTAGGTTCAATATTGAACAACCGAGGCGAGCGATTAAGCTGGGTAACGAGCGATATAGATGGCAACACACGAGGAGCCGCGGGGCAGTTGTATGACATTGGAGCCGATGAATTTGATGGCAGGTTATACTTAAGCGATATGGAGATGTTGAAGATAACATATCCAGCGAAGTATCAATCATCGGTAGGGATGTTCAACGATGCACAATATGTAATGGACAATTCACCGACGACGGTAAAGGCATTGGTAAGGAACAGTGGCAACTTACAGCAATCAGCGATAAATGTAACGGTGAACATATATCGAGAGATGCCAGACGGAAGTTTTTCGAATGTACCTGAGGTAACTGCGACGAAGCAAGTAACATTAGCCAGTGGAGAGAGCGGAGAGGTAGACTTTGAGCTAGCCGATGGCACAGCACCTGACTTCAAACCGAAGACATATGGGGAGCTTGCGAACGAAGGTTATTACATACCAGATCAATTTTTGACGATGCAAGCGAATGTAACGCCGAGGTACAAGATAGTAGTATCATTGGCAAGCGACCAGCAGAATGCAAACAATAGTGTATCGAAGATAGTTCGATATTACATACCACAGAGCAACACCCGAGCCTTGTTGAGTGTCGAGAATAGCATGGTGCAATTAGATGCAAACTCGACAGTCGATGAGATAGCAGGCAGGTTAAACTATGATAGTCTTGTATCTGCATTCCGCAAGTTTGGATGGATGGTAGACGTCTCCGAAGGGATATATGACTTTGACATCTTCGACAGGAAAGGATGGGAGCCGAAGGCAGTCGATTATACATTATTCAATTCAATCTTGTGGGCAGATGGAGACGACAAGCCATTAACGAGATTAGAGAAGATAGATTTGAAGCGATTCTTGACGAGCGGAACGATAGCAATGAAGAAGAATTTAATAATAAGCAGTCAAGAGATAGTTCGAGAGAATCAGGATGATGCAGAATTTGTAGGCGGATTATTGCGAGCGAAGTATGTTGATCCAGGCAATCCCGAGGGAGTAGGGGGAGATAACGATGGCAACGATGTCATAGGTATGACGGTAGGACGGAGATTATCGTATCAAGTGCAATCGACGGGATATGCAGGAGATATGCCACCATATTGTGGGTTAATGCAAGTAGAACCGAATGGCGAAGGGCAGGCACTTGCAGCTGGGTATTATCGTTCACATAGTGGAACGGCGACGGACTCGATAGCAGGAGTTGCAACGACGACACTGACGAGGAATGTAGTATTATTTGGAGTAGACTGGCGACATTGGGGCAGGTTAGATATGGTAATGCGAGGTGTATTGGACTATGCAACACAGAACGGAGGCTTCATTATACCAGTAGAATTGGCGAGCTTCGAGGCGAAGCCAGTAGGGAATGCGGTGTATGTAAGTTGGACAACAGAAAGCGAATACAACACATTGAAGTTCGAGGTAGAGCGAGCGAAGGTAGAAGGGGTAGTGAAGAGCGAATTCGAGAAGGTAGGAGAAGAGAAAGCAGCAGGGACCAGTACAGCACTGCGCAATTATGGACCTGTAGTTGACCGAGGGGTAGAGTTAGGCAGCACATATGCATATCGATTGAAGGTAGTCGATATAGATGGAAGCGTAAGTTACAGCAAAGAGGTAATGGTGAAGTTAGAGGGCGAAGGCAACTGGGTAAGCGAAGTAATGCCGAATCCAGCAGGGAACGAGGCGAGCATCGAGTTGAGCGCAGTAGAAGGAGCGAGCGTAGAGGTGAAGATAATCGATATGAGTGGGCGTGAGATGAAGAAAGTGTATAATGGAACGGGCAAAGGTAATGTAGAGAAAGTATTGATGAATGTAAGCGATTTGCCAAGTGGAGTCTACACGATATTAGTGAAGATAGGGAATGAAACAGTAACACGAACGATAAACATAGTGAAGTAAGCGAACGAAAATTAAACGAATGGGCAGGCGGGATAAACCGCCTGCCTTTTTTGTTTATTATGGAAAAGAAAAAGATCAAAATGAGTTAATTTTGAAATTTTGATTTGATATTGTATGAAATTATTGTTTCTTGTAAACGGGAATGCAAAGAAAATTTTAGATGCACATTCATTTTTGTCAGACGATTTCAAAGTAATCAAAATTGACGAAAAATCACTTGCAAAACCAAAGAAAATTTTGAATGAGATTAATGGAAAATATTCAGAAGTCTATTTTGGATGTATTTCATTAGAATTTCAAAGGTTTATTCCCTTTATGTTGATATATATTTTGTTTAGTAACGCAAAAAAAGGAGGTGTAATCGATGAAGAAGGAAGAAAAATTAAATTTAACATCCTTCGAACAATATTTATTACTATTCCTTTATTGATTTTGGAAGCTATTGGAAGCATGTTAATTGTCGTTTATTCATACATATATTATTTTATATGGAGAAAACTGAAGCTGAAAACCTAAAGGTATTATTTTGGAGAATAGATTATATTGGTGCATTAGTAGATGGAGGTTATTCATCAACTGAAAGAAGTTTAATAAATGAATTACTAAAGCAGAAATTGAAAATTTATTACTTTTCGGGGGGAAAAGCTAAACTTCCAAATAATGTCAAAGTTTATAACTTACCATATAGCAGTTTTTACAAAAACTATCCCGAGGTTCCTTCAATAATTTATAATTTTCGTTCATTTCGTTTAGCAAAAAAAATTCTCTTGGAAATTAAACCAATTAATTTTATATACCATTTGTTGCACGATTTTAACTTTTCTGCCGCATTAATCAAAAGAGAATTTGATATACCTTTATTTGTTCACGCCGATGGTGTTCAGCGCTGGATAAAAAAGCATTGGGGAAAGCTTTATTTTGATAGTTTGATCAAGTGGGCGGAGGAAATTTTGTGGATTTCTTCCGATAGGATATTCACAGTTTCCTCAAATTTGAAAAAACTCCTTATTGATTTTGGTGCTCCTGAAAATAAAATTATAATTAATCCAAATGGTTTCGACCCTTCAATTTTCCATCCGAATATTGATTCAAGTGAAGTAAAAGAAAAATTAGGACTGGATGGTAAGTTTGTTGTTGGTTTTTCCGGAACCTTTGAAATGTATCATGGCATTACTTATCTTGCTAAAGCAATTAAAACTGTTTCTAAAAGAATACCCGAGGTTGTTTTTTTGTTTGTTGGCGATGGTTCATATCGTTCCTATCTCGATGAGATAGTGAAGCAAGATAATGTCCAAAAAAATACTATTATTACTGGCTTCCTACCTTTCGAAGTTGTACCTAAATATCTTTCAATTTGTGATGTTCTTGTGTCACCTGGAATTAATAATCCCGATGGAACGGAGTTTTTCAATAGCCCAATTAAGAATTTTGAATATATGGGATTAAGGAAGCCAATTGTAGCAACTGCTGTAGGTCAGCAAAAAGAAATATTTATTGACAAATGGAATGCATTGCTTATCGAGGAGAAAAATCCAGAAGCCATTGTAGAAGCAATCTGGACATTATATAAAAATCCAGACCTTGCAGAAAAAATAGCAATAAACGCTTATAAAGATGGCATTTCTAAGCATACTTGGAGGCACCGTGCTCAAAATTTATTAAATGTGTATTTTGAATTTATTAGTTCAAAATAACTATAAAAAATTAACGTTTTACAAAATTATTATATTGGAGGGCTTATGACATTGGATTATTCTCCCCAAACACTTTATCGCCTTCCTTGGAACCTTGCTGATAATGCAATTTCGTGGTTAGAACCAACCTATGCTTGCAATCTTTACTGCGATGGTTGTTATCGTGAAAATCGGAAATCAAGCCATAAGTCTCTTTCGGAAATAGAGCGTGAATTAGACCTTTTTGCAAAATTAAGGAAAACTGATAGCATATCGATTGCTGGTGGCGACCCATTAGTGCATCCTCAAATTGTGGAAATTGTTAAAATGATTAAAATTCGCTGTTGGAAACCTATCATTAATACAAATGGTCAAGCCTTGACTAAAGAATTGTTGGTGAAATTGAAGGAAGCTGGAGTTTGGGGATTTACCTTTCATATCGATAGTTATCAGAATAGGCCTCATTGGAAAGGTAAAAATGAAATTGAATTGAACGAACTTCGCCTTCATTATGCAAAAATGCTTGCTGAGGTAGGTGGTCTGACTTGTTCTTTCAATTCTACAATTTATCCTGAAACAATGAAATACGTTCCTGAACTTGTCAAATGGGCACAAAAACATATTGATATTGTTCATATTATGGTTTTTATTATTTACAGAATTGCTACACTTGAAGGAATGTATGACTACTACATAGGAGACCAAAAAGTAGATTTGGGGAATATTACTTATGTTAGAGAATACGAGACAAGACGAACCGATGTAAAATCACAAGAATTGGTTGAAGAAATTCGAAAAGTTTATCCCGATTTTACACCTTGTGCATTTCTAAACGGAACACATTTGCCGGACTCTTTCAAGTGGCTTTTAACAGGAAGGTTGGGTAATAAACATCAAATTTTTGGATATGTTGGTCCTAAATTTATGGAATTAGTTCAAACTGCGAAACATATTTTTACGGGTAAATATCTTGCATATTCTAGACCTTTTGCCCAAAAACTTGGCAGATTGTATTTTCTTCTTTTTTCTCTTTTCGACGAAGGAGTTAGGAAGGCTGCAAAAAATTATTTTCGTTCTTTCTTTTCTAATCCGAAAGCATTTTTTAATCGTGTTTATTATCAATCTATTATGATTATTCAACCTATAGATATTCTTCCAGATGGTGAAACAAATATGTGTGATGGCTGCCCTGATATTACCGTTTGGAAGGATAGACTTGTTTGGTCTTGCCGAATGGAAGAACAACTTAAATGGGGACAACAAGCTCGAGTAGTTCCAAAGAAAAAATTGCACGAAACTACTGTACCCGAAGTTGTTCATAATAATTTCAAAGAATTTTAAATTTTTTCAAAGAGCGAAGTTGTTCTTTTTTAAACAATATTACGAAACGCTCTGCTTTTAATTAATATTTATACGTTAAGTTTGTTTTTTAGAACATTATTATTACAAAAAAAATTAATTTTTTATTTTTTGAATTTTGTTTTAATAATTTTAGATTCATTTATTAAGGAACATTAAGAATGGAACGAGAAGTAATTTATCTCGATGATGTTACAATTCGATTTGCAGGAGATTCTGGCGACGGAATGCAACTAACTGGTTCCCGGTTTTCCGAGACCACTGCCTTTATTGGAACCGATGTAAGTACTTTTCCTGATTATCCCTCAGAAATTCGAGCACCCGAAGGTACTCTTTATGGTGTAAGCGCCTACCAAATTCATTTTGGTTCTAAGGGGGTTTATACTCCTGGCGACCAAATTGATGTTCTTGTTGCTATGAACCCTGCTTCGCTGAAAGTAAACTTACCTTTTCTGCGAAAACGCGGCATTTTAATTGTAAACACAGCCAATTTTAACGAAAAAAACCTTAAACTCGCAAAATATGAGACCAATCCTTTGGAAGACGGCTCGCTTAAGGACTATCAAGTTTTCAAAATTAATTTTAATGAAATAGTAAATGAATTATTAAAAGACTCTGGTCTTACCCCAAAACAAATTGAAAGGACAAAAAACATTTTTGCTCTTGGTCTTGCATATTGGTTGTTCGATTTGCCTCTGAAGTCTACAGAAGAATGGATTTATAAGAAATTTGGTAAACGTCCTCAAATTGCTGAAGCGAACTTAAAAGTTTTGCGCGCTGGTTACGAGTATGGCGAAACTAATGAACTTTTTGTTGTTCGATATAAAATTGTTCCTAAAAGACTTGAACCTGGAGTATATCGAAATATCACTGGGAACGAAGCAGTTGCGCTTGGACTTTTTGTAGCTGCCACAAAAGCCAAACTGCCATTGTTTCTTGGTTCCTATCCAATTACTCCGGCAAGCGAAATTTTGCATTTTATTTCTGGCTACAAACCCTACGGTGTTTTGCATTTGCAAGCCGAAGATGAAATTGGAGGAATTACCAGTGCTATTGGTGCTGCTTATGGTGGGGCTTTGGCTTCTACTTCCACTTCTGGTCCTGGACTTTCATTGAAAGTAGAAGCATTGGGTTTGGCAGTAATTCTTGAACTTCCATTAGTCGTTGTTGATGTTCAGAGAGCTGGACCTAGCACTGGAATGCCTACAAAAATGGAGCAAGCCGACTTGTTTATATCGATGTTCGGCCGACATGGCGAAGCACCTTTACCGATTTTAGCAGCCTCGACACCGACTGACTGTTTCGATATGACGATTGAGGCTGCGAGATTGGCTATAAAATATATGACTCCTGTAATTTTGCTTACCGATGGATACCTTGGGCAAAGCTCTGAGGAATGGAAAATTCCAGATTTGGATTCCATTCCAGAAATACCTGTGAAAATTTACAAGGAACCTGATTATTTACCTTATAAGCGCGATCCACAAACCCTTGCTCGTCTTTGGGCATTACCTGGCACACCTGGTTTAGAACACCGAATTGGTGGTTTGGAAAAAGAGGACATTACAGGAGTAGTTAGCCAAGACCCGCTTAATCACCAAAGAATGGTAGAATTGCGTGCGGAAAAAATCAAAAGAGTTCAACAAGATATTCCCGATGTAGAACTTCTTGGCGATGAAGATGCAGATTTGTTAATAATTGGATGGGGAAGCACTTATGGGGCAATTAAAGCAGCCTTCGACAGATTAACTGCAAAAGGTGTAAAATTAGCATATGTCCATTTGAAATATCTAAATCCATTCCCCAAAAATCTTGGTTCTATCATCGAAAAGTTCGATAAAATTCTTGTTCCAGAAAATAATCTTGGTCAACTTGCTTTCATTCTGCAAGGAACTTATTTAAAGCCAGTGATTCGTTTTTCCAAAATACAAGGTAGAATTTTCCTTTCTACAGAAATTGAAAATAAAATTCTTGAAATTTTAAAACAAAAGTGAGGTTGAAATGACAACTATAATTGATGATATAATAAAAAGTAAACCAATAACAATAGTTGAATACACTCCCAAAGATTTTAAATCGCCGCTTGAGGTCCGATGGTGTGCTGGTTGCGGTAGTTACTCTATTTTAGCACAAATTCAAAAAATACTTGCTGGTTTAAAAATTCCCAGAGAAAATTATGCTTTCATCTCTGGAATCGGTTGTAGCAGTCGCTTTCCCTATTATGTACAAACTTATGGGATTCACGGAATTCATGGTCGTGCGATTGCAATTGCTTCTGGGTTGAAAATAGCTCGGCCGGATCTTTCGGTTTGGGTTGTTACTGGGGATGGCGATTGTATGAGTATTGGGGGGAATCACCTTATCCACGCAGCTCGAAGAAACATTGGGTTGAAGGTTTTAATGTTCAATAATGAAATTTATAGTTTAACAAAAGGTCAAGTATCTCCCACAACTCAGCACGGTCAACCTACCAAATCTTCACCTTTTGGTAACATTGATTATCCTTTCAATCCTGCCTCACTTGCTCTGGGGTCAGGCTCGAGTTTCGTTGCCCGAACCTTCGACCGCGACCCAAAACATATGCAAGCAATTTTGGAAAGGGCGGCAAAACATAATGGATTTGCTTTTGTAGAAATTTACACTAATTGTGTAATTTACAACGATGGAGCTTTCGATTTATACACAGTTGGTGAATCACGTAAAGAACATTCTGTTATGCTTGAACACAACAAACCTTTAATTTTTGGTGCTAATAATGATAAGGGAATTCGTTTGGATGGCTTTACTCCTACAGTAGTTTCGTTAACCGATGGTAAATGGTCTGTCGATGACTTGTTGGTTCACGACGAAACAGATACCACTCTTGCATTTATTCTTGCTAATATGACATATAACCCCGATTTACCAAGACCCTTTGGAATCTTTCAAGTTATTCAAAAACCTTCATACGAGGAACTTATTTATAAACAAATTGGAGTTGCAAGAGCAAAATATCCAAGTGCCGATTTACTATCACTATTGAAAGGTGATGATTTTTGGGAAATTAAATAGTTTAGTAATATTTAGATTGTTAACCTTAAAGCCAGCATTTTGCTGGCTTTTTTATAATTAAAAAAGCCCGGCTTAGAAAGCCGGACTGCAAGCGGTGATTGATTGAAAAAAACAATTAATTGTTCTGAATAGGATAGACTGATACTTTTAATCGTTCTTTATTCTTTCGTTCAAATTTGACTATTCCGTCTATTAGTGCAAAAATTGTATAATCTTTGCCTAAGCCGACATTTTTTCCTGGATGGAATTTGGTCCCTAATTGGCGTACAATTATGTTCCCTGCTCTAACAAACTCGCCACCAAATTTCTTCACTCCTCGCCGTTGCCCAATTGAATCGCGACCATTTTTCGATGAACCGCCGCCTTTTTTGTGTGCCATTTTTAAACCTCTATTTTATGACAAACTAATTTCTTCAATTTTCAAAAGTGTATAATATTGACGATGGCCTTTAAACCTACGATAATTTTTTCTCCTTTTCTTTTTAAATACGATAACTTTTGGGTCTTTGCCGTGGTTTAATATTCTTGCTTTTACTTTTGCCTTTACAAGGGGAGTTCCAACGATTGTCTCTCCATTATTTTCTACGAAGAGAACCTTATCGAATTCAACAGTTTCCTCTGGCAATTTGTTTATGAACTGAGTTTTTACTATTGAATTTGGTTCAACTTCGTACTGAAACCCTTGAATTTCTACTACTGCAAACATAATTTTAAAAAATTTACTTTTACAAGATTTGCAATTTAAGAAAAAAAATTGAATTTTATATCTCGATGGAGAACTTACCTTGATTTTCGTCAATTGGTATTGGATAATCGCCAGAAAAACAAGCAGTGCAATAATCAATATTCTCATCTTTTGGAACTGATTCCAGCAACTTTTCTAACGAAAGATAATGCAAGGAATCGGCACCAATGGCTTTGCCTATTTCTTCTTCCGTTTGATAGTAGTTTGCAATCAATTCTTCTTTACTTGGAAAATCCATTCCATAATGGCAAGGAAATCTAATTGGTGGGGAAGTTATTCTCAAATGAACCTCTTTTGGATTAGCTTCGCGAATTAGTTTGATTAGTGCCTTCGAGGTTGTTCCTCGCACTATTGAATCATCAACAACAACCACCACACGATTTTGCAAAACACCTTTTACTGTGTTGAACTTTACTTTTACACGAAATTCTCTTTTGTCTTGGCTTGGTGCGATAAATGTTCTACCAACATAATGGCTTCGTATTAAACCTATTTCAAATGCTGTTGGTTGACCGAATTCGGCGTTAACCCTCGAATAGCCTAAAGCAGCTGTATTCCCACTATCTGGGACAGATATAACAATGACCTTGTTTTCATCTTTGTTTATTAAAGGAGACTCTAATGCTAAATTTTTCCCTAACTTTCTACGGACTTTATCCACGTTGTGATTAAAAATTTTGCTATCAGGTCTGGAAAAATAAATGTATTCAAATATACAATGCCGAGCTACTGGTGTTACATCTGTTATTTTATGAGATTTTATGATTCCAGTTTTAATTGTCTCATCATCAATAACAATTAGTTCATTGTGGTCGAGAGAACGTATGTACTCCGCATTTACAATATCGAAAGCACAAGTTTCGGACGCAACTATGTATGAATCACCGTTGGATGTTTTAATTTTTCCAATGCTTAAAGGACGGAAGCCATAAGGGTCGCGAGCGGCTATCAGAGCATTTTCTGTTAGTATGACAATAGAGTAGGCTCCACGGACAATTCTTAATGCTTCAAGTATTTGGTCGATAATATTTTTCTTTCTACTATGGGCTATTAAATGGAGAAAGATTTCTGTATCTGTCGTTGTCTGAAAAATTGCTCCGCTTTCGCCCAGTTTCTTACGAAGTTCCAATGTATTTGTTAAGTTTCCATTATGTGAAATAGCCAAAATTCCACTGTGGTACGTCATAACAAAAGGCTGAATATTTACTTTGCGAGCACTTCCGGTTGTGGAGTATCGATTGTGTCCAATTGCAGAAGTTCCTTTTAGAAGTTCAGTTAAGATTTTCGGGTCGGAGAAAACATCAAGTACTAAACCTTCGCCTTTATGGATTGCATATTTTTTCTTTTTCTTTTGTTCATCATAATAGAAACTGACGATGCCGGTTGCTTCCTGCCCGCGATGTTGTAAAGAATGAAGTGCGTAATAGGTTATTATCGAGGCTTCCGGATGGTTGAAAACACCAACAACACCGCAATTGCTTCTGGGTTTATCAATTTCTTTCTCTTGCATAAGTAAATTTTCAAAAAACAAAATTAAGCAATGTGATTTTCTTGAAGAAAAGAAAAATTAATTGCTTGCAAGTTCTTTCAAAATTTCAACAATAATAGAAACGTTTCTTTCCAAATCTTCTAATGTTCCATTGTTTTGGATAACAAAATCCACCAAATTTGCTTTTTCTTTTGCGGGAAATTGATATTTCATTCGCCGTTCGATTTCTTCTTTGGTAAGTTTTTTGAAACTTTCCATCCGTTCGAATATTTTTTCTTGTTTACAATCAACAAGAATGATGTAATCGAAAAGGTTTTGTATTCCTGCTTCGAAAATTAAAGCACTTTCGAAAAAAATTAATAAGTTCCCCTCAGAAATTAAATTGTTAATTATCTTCTCTGTTTCATCAAGAACAAAAGGATGGACAATTGAATTCAACTTTGCAAGCAATCCATTGGATTCCGGAGAATTTGAAAATACTAATTCTGAAAGCCATTTCCGATTTAAGTGACCATCAGTTAAATATGCTTCTTTTCCAAATGTTTCTATTATTTTATTTTTAAGTTTCTGATTGGTTTCCATTAACTTACGAGCAAGAAAATCGGAATAAATAACAGGATACCCAAATCGCTCGATAATTTTGCAAACAGTGGTTTTACCTGTCCCAAAATTCCCAGTAATCCCAATAAGCAACACTTTTTCCATTTGAAATTTTTTATGTTCAAAATAATTTATAAACTAAATTACGGCTAATTAAATTAAATTCTTATGTCATTTTGAATTTTCATTAAGTTTTTTTAATTTTACTTTTTGTTTATTTGGGATTGCGTTTGAAAAAGTATTTTCTTTCATTAGTTTGGTTTTGTATTACTTTCTTGGTATCCTGTAAACAAGAACCAACAAATTCCCAAGTGTCTTTTTCGAACATTATTGCAGAAATTACAGGGGCAGTAACTTTAAAGTATTCTGGTGCTGGTGTTGTAACAAATTCGACATTGGGAAATTCTCTTGTATTGAACCTTGCAACTTCTTCGAAAGTAGGAGACAAAAGATATTTGCTTGGTGTTTTCGTTTTTTTTAAAGATTTCCAAGAGAAAACAGGAGTCTTCCAATTCGCCGATAAGGAAGGAGTTGTTCCAGGGGATTTTGCAGTTGGAACATTTGATATAATTGTAGGGAACAATAAGAAATCTTTTGTTTCTGATTCTGGGCAAGTCGAGATTACCGAAATTAAAGGAACATTAGTTCGAGGCACTTTCTATTTTCGCGCAATAGATATTAATACTGGCGAAATTATTGAAGTCAAAAATGGTTTAATTTCATTTCAATAAATTAGGAAAATCTATGAAAATTTTTAAAGGACTATTAATTTTTATTTTTGTTTTTATAGTAATTTTTCTTGTTGTGACTGTTTTCCTACCATCCCATTTCAAGGTTGAAAGAAGCATTGAAATCAAATCATCTCCTACATTGATATATTATCTGATAAATGATCTTCATAATTGGAAGCATTGGGACCCTTGGTGGAAGTTGGATACAACACAAGTTCGCATTTACAAAGGTTCCTTATTCGGAAAAAATGCCTCTTTCCGTTGGACAAGTAAGAACCAGAATATAGGAAATGGCGAGGTAAAAATAGTTGATGATAAACCCTTTGAACATTTGAAAATGAATTTTCTTTTCGGACAGGAAATGATATCCACGAGCGAGTTTCGGCTCTTTAATTTTGGTGAAAAAGTAAATGTTGTTTGGAGCCTCGAGGGAGACCTCAAATTTCTTGCTAAATGGTTTAGATTTTTTATTGATGAAGCAGTAGGCAAGGATTTTTCGGAAGGTCTGTCGAATTTAAAAAAACTTGCAGAGAAAATTTCTTCCGAAAAATGCATGTTTTTTGCGGATTCTTTCCCAAAAGTTGATATTATTTTTATTTCCGATTCTTCATCGGGGGATAGAAAGGAATTTCTCCAAAAAGTAAATAAAAGCTATACAGAATTGTTTGAATTTTCGAAAAGTTCGAACATACAATTTGTTGGTAATCCTATTTCAGTGTATAAAAATATTTCAAAATATGGAATATCTTTCGATTTATGTATTCCAGTTGTAATACCGGATACGACTGAATTTTCAGGTAAAATTCAAAAAGGAGTTCTTCCCAATTTAAATGTGATTCGTTGTATTTCTTTTGGACAAGAAGACTTTAATGGAATACAAAACTTAATCAATGAATATTTGACAAAAAAAGGATATAATCAAAAGTGGAAAATGTTCGAAATGTTTTATACAGACCCATTGAAAACCAATACTAATGATAACATTTCAATTTTCTACTGCCCAATATAGATTTTTCTGAGATAATTTATCAATCCTATTGTATTCTTTTAATTTCAAGCAAATGCCAGATCATTTTTATTTTTAAAAAGATATAAATTCACTTTTTGCTTAGTCCAAATTTATTTTATTCAAAATCGTCTAAGAAATAGTATTAAGCATTTGGTTTTAAAATGAAAAAAGTAATTTTGATAAATTCGGCAATAAACGAGACAAGGATCGCTATAACCGAAGATGGGAAACTTGCCGAATATTTTGTCGAAACACCTGACAAAGAAAAGTTTGTTGGTAATATATATCTGGGTAGAATTACACGCATTTTACCAAGTTTGAACGCTGCTTTTGTAGATATTGGATTAAAGCAAAATGCTTTTCTTCATTTTTCAGATGTTGATGAAAGGTTTAAACAAATTCTTTGGGAAGAAGATGCCGAACGCGATTCCCTTCCAGAAAATGGTAATGGTAGTAATAATAGTGTTATTACTGAAATTGATAATCTAATTGAGAACTTAGAAAACGGAAACGGGAAATCTGAGCAAAAAAATCTAAAACGAAATGTAAAAAAAGCTGAAAAATCCAAGGATAAGAATATACAGTTAAGTTTTAAATTAGATATAAAAGAAAACCAATTGATTCCCGTGCAAGTTGTTCGCGAAGCTTTTGCAAACAAAGGTGTAAAGGTAACTACACGAATTTCTGTACCTGGTCGATACCTTGTACTGGTTCCTGATTTTAAAATTATTGGCATATCCAGAAAAATTAATTCTGTCCAGGAAAGGCGTCGATTGCGTGATATTGTTTCTCGAGTTACCAAAAAGGAATATGGATGCATTATTCGAACTGCTTCTATGGGGCGGAACGAAGAGGATTTTGCCGCAGATTGGGAAAAACTTAAAGAAACTTGGGCAAAGATACAAAAAAAGGCTGAAAATGCTCGCGAACCTATGCTCTTGTACAAAGATATGGAGTTGACAACAAGTATTATCCGCGACCTTTTCCGGAACGATGTGGATAAGGTTATCGTTGATTCAAAAAAGCTTTATAAAGAAATTATTGAGTATCTGGAGGATTATTCTCCTGAATTTATTGAACGAGTGGAACTTTATAAAGATAAAACACCATTATTTGATTATTACAATATTGAAAAGGATATTGAACTAACTAAGCAAAGGAAAGTACCATTACCCAGTGGAGGAAGCATTGTAATCGACCAAACCGAAGCTATGTTCATAATTGATGTAAATTCTGGGAAATTAGTAAGCGAGGCTACGCAGGAGATAAATGCATTCAAAACAAATATGGAGGCTGTGAATGAGATTGCTCGCCAAATCCGTTTGCGAGACCTTGCTGGTATCATAATTGTCGATTTTATTGATATGCATGACCCTCTGAACAGGAAGAAGATTTACTATGCGATGCGTC
The DNA here is from genome assembly GCA_037440445.1 of Ignavibacteria bacterium. Classification (GTDB taxonomy): domain Bacteria; phylum Bacteroidota; class Ignavibacteria; order Kapaibacteriales; family UBA2268; genus Naka2016. The sequence goes on along the minus strand of JBBIUA010000008.1, from coordinate 21,987 downwards.
GTGCGATGAAGAAAGATAGAGCAAAGGCAGTAGTTTTTCCTCTTACAGAACTATCTTTGATGCAAATTACTCGACAAAGAATTAGTTTGAACATTGCTGAAAAGGTAACGGAAGTTTGTCCTTTGTGCAAAGGATTAGGTAGAGTTCCAACCAAAGCAGAAGTTTTAACTAAAATAGAACGATGGTTAAAGAATTTTAAATCCAAATCCAAAGAATTCCGTGTCAGGCTTTATGTCCATCCTCATATTGCAGAATATTTAACCGAAGGAAATATATCTCGGCTTACAAAGTTAATGTTGAAGTATTTCCTTAGAATCAAGTTGGTTATCGACGAAAGTCTTGCAATCGACCAATTTAGATTTGAATCAATCAAACAAGGGAAAGATATTACCAATCAGTATTTGGAATTTGCTTATGAAGAAGGAATCAACTAGAAAAATAACAATTCTTGGTTCCACTGGTTCAATTGGCACTCAAACTTTGCAAGTGATAGAAGAAAGTCCTAATAGATTTGAAATAGAGTATCTGACAACAAATACAAATATCGATTTATTAGCCCAACAAGCCCAGAAGTTTCGACCACGAGGTGTTGTTATTAGAGATTATGAAAAGTATAAAGAGTTTAAGAGGAAATATTCCTTCGAAGGCGAAATCTTAACCGGAGAAGAAGGATTGTGTCTTGCTGCATCTTCCGATAACAACGAGTTGGTGGTTTCTGCTCTGGTTGGTTTTTCTGGAGTTTTACCAACTATTTGTGCTTTGAGGAAAGGAATTGATGTAACACTTGCAAATAAAGAAGTTTTGGTTTCCGCGGGGAAATTTGTTTCCGAAATTTCTGCCCAAAGCGGCGCAAATATTATTGCAATCGACAGTGAACACAATGCCATTTTGCAATGTTTAGTTGGGGAAGATATTTCCTCGGTTGAAAAAATTATTTTGACTGCTTCTGGGGGACCTTTTTTTGGTGCGACCACTGAAAATCTTACAGATGTAAATGTTGACGAAGCATTAGCACATCCGCGTTGGATTATGGGTAAAAAAATTTCAATTGATTCTGCCACCTTGATGAATAAAGGTTTCGAAGTTATCGAGGCTCATTGGTTATTCAAACTTGAACCAAGCCAAATTCAAGTTGTTGTTCATCCAGAAAGTATTATCCATTCTCTTGTTCAGTTCGTCGATGGTTCTATTAAAGCTCACTTGGGTTTTCAAGATATGCGAATACCAATTTCTTTTGCATTAAATTATCCCGAACGAAGATATTATAATTTCCCAAGAATCGATTTGCTTCAGATTAAGCAATTGCGTTTCTTTCCACCAGATACTCAAACTTTTCCTTGTCTTCGCTTTGCCTACGAAGCACTTGAAATTGGTGGTACTGCACCAACTATTTTGAATTCCGCAAATGAAACTGCTGTTCAAGCATTTTTAGATAACAAAATTTCATTTGTCCAAATTCCTTTTTGCATTGATTATGCATTAAATAATATTGAAATAGTTAAAGAACCAACTCTTGAGGATATTTTTGTAACAGACAAAGTTACTCGTGAATTAACTGAAAGATTTATTAACAAAAAGAATTAAGTTATGGAAATTTTGAATAACCTTTTCTATTTCGTAATTGTAATTGGGGTCCTTGTAATTTTTCACGAATTCGGTCATTTTATTGCTGCAAGACTTTCTGGTATTCGTGTCGATGTTTTTTCGATTGGAATGGGACCTCGATTGTTTGGGTATAATAAAGTGAATGGTTTTACTTTTGGGAAGTTACCGGAAAATTTCGAGTTAAATGGCTTTTGCGACTACCGTGTTTGTTTACTTCCTATTGGCGGCTATGTAAAGATTGCTGGGATGATTGACGAAAGTTTGGATAAATCTTTTCTGGAGACCGCACCTAAAGAATATGAGTTTCGAAGCAAAGGAACTTTAACCAAACTTTTTGTTATCTCGGCTGGTGTTATTATGAATTTTATTCTCGCGATTTTGTTGTTTGCGGCAATTTCTCTTTCCGAAGGAAAGGTTCTTTGGAAAACTACTCGAGTGGGTTACGTTCAAAAAAATTCACTTGCCGAAAAAATTGGCATTCGTGAAGGTGACAAAATTCTTTCTATCGATGGCAAGACTGTATCCGATTGGAATGATATTATTTCTATGCTTTCGTTGGAGAACTTTGGTAAAAACAAAACTGTAACTGTTTTTAGGGCACCCGACACAATTACTCTTAATGTTGATGGGAACCAAATTGTTAAAACTTTAACAAAAGGTGTTTCGACTCTTGGTTTAACACCCGAAAATTTCTTCGTTTATGTTCGAGATGTTGAAACTCTTGCTCCTGCTGGAAAAGTAGGGTTGAAAAGCGGCGATACAATTTTGGCTATTAATAGTGAACTTATCAATGCTTTTGATGAATTAACTTATTTGCTATTCTTAAATAAATCAAAACCTATTCTTCTTACTTGGAAGCGGGGAAACTTGGTTCTATCAGATTCGGTAGTACCAACTAATCAGGGGAAACTTGGGTTTTATCCTGGTTTTCATTTTGCTGGGAAGAAAGATACAATTTATTATGGTGTTTTTACTGCTCTCTTTAATGGCGTAAAAGAAACCTGGCGTTCCTCTGAACTCTTTGTTTCATCAATATTTCAAATATTTAAGGGGAATATTTCGGCTAAGGAATCTCTTGGAGGACCAATTGCAATAGCAAAAAGTGCTTCCCAACAAGCAAATCTTGGCTTGATTTATTTCCTTAATTTTATTGCCTTACTTTCGATTACTTTAGCAATAATTAATATTCTACCTGTCCCTGCACTCGATGGAGGTCATTTTCTAATTATCCTCATCGAAGGATTATTCAGAAGGGAACTTCCAAATAAGGCAAAGTTGGTTATTCAAAACATTGGAATTGCAATTATTGTTCTTTTGATGATATTCGTAATATTTAATGATATTTCAAGGATTATAAAGTAATTATTTTCCCCATTAATAAAGTTGTTTTAATTTAGAAAGACTTAGCATTATAATTGTTTAATAAAGAAGGGGAAAATTATCCCCCTTTTACCTTTTTATTTATGTTTAAAAAATAGACTAAAGTGAAGAAACAACTTCGGTGACAGTTTTGGCTGCTTCTTCGAATGTTTTTGCTACTTTAAATTTTAAATTTGAGTTTCTAAGTATATTTAGACCTTCTTCTGCATTTGTTCCGTCAAGTCGGATTATTACTGGAACATTTACTTCTACTTGTTTCAATGCTTCGACTATTCCGTTTGCAACCTTATCGCAACGAACGATTCCACCAAAAATATTTATTAATACGGCTTTCACATTTGGATCTGAGACCATTATTTTGAAAGCATTTGCAATACGTTCGACATTGGCTCCACCACCAACATCAAGAAAGTTAGCAGGTTTACCGCCACAGAGTTGTATTAAATCCATAGTTGCCATAGCAAGTCCAGCACCGTTGACCATACATCCAACGTTTCCATCCAGTTTAATGTAATTTAAGTCGTATTTCGAGGCTTCGACTTCGAGTGGGTCTTCTTCGGAAATGTCGCGCAGTTCGCCATATTCTGGATGGCGGAACAATGCATTATCATCGAAATTCATCTTAGCATCGAGCGCTATTATTTTCCCATCGGTTGTTAGAACTAATGGATTAATTTCCAACAAACTACAATCTAATTCTTCGTAGGCTTTTACAAGTTGTGTTATGAAAAAGACAAAGTTTTTAAAAGCTTCTCCTTTCAATCCTAATCCAAAAGCAAGTCGACGAGCTTGGAAAGGTTGGAATCCAATAGCTGGGTTTATCCATTCCTTGATTATTTTTTCTGGTGTTTCGGCGGCGACTTTTTCGATTTCAACCCCACCTTCTGTTGAAACCATAATTGTGTTTCTTCCCACTTTGCGGTCGAGCACAATTCCAGCATAGTATTCTTTTTCAATCGATACCCCTTCTTCCAGAAATAGTTTGTGAATAACTGTACCCGCTTGTCCTGTTTGAACAGTTACAAGCTTTTTCCCCAGCATTTTAACAGCATATTGATAAACTTTGTCAGCAAGATTTTCGCCGGTAACAACATTAACTCCTCGAACTTCCTTTTCGAATAATATCATCGGCTCGTTTGTTTCTGGGTCGAAAACAACACCTTTCCCACGGCCACCGGCAAAAACCTGTGCTTTTACGACAACGGTTGTTCTACCTTGTGTTTCGAATTCGTTGTAAGCGATTTGACCTGCGTCGTAAGCAGAAAAAACAACACGATTGAAAAGAGTTGGTACATTAAACTTTTTTAAAAGTTCCTTTGCTTGATATTCGTGGATTTTCATAACAATTTTAATCTAATGTTGAAAATACAATTTTCAAATCTACGAAATTAATTTGTTTCGATGCGATTGATTACAACTAAGGTTTGTTCGGAATCAACTTGTTGTCCAGCCGAGACATAGATTTCCTTTACAATTCCATCTATTGAAGAATATAATGTGATTTCCATTTTCATTGCTTCAATAACGATTATTGGTGCACCTTCTTCGACTTTCTGTCCTATTTCAACTAATAATTTTACAACGCTACCAGGCATTGGTGGTTTAATATATTCAATATTTTTGTCTTTATCTTCTTCGATTTCAATATTCATTTCCAATTCATCAACTTTTTGTATTGTAAATTGTTCGCCATCAATAAAAACATAAGCAAATTTATTATCGTTTGCAACAAAGGCAACTTTTTCCTCATTCCCAATTTTGATTTTCAAAATATTGTCGTTGTACTTAAGGATAGAGTACGGAAAAAAATCTTCATCGATTGATAATTGGCCGTTTGAAGTTTCAATTGAATAGCGTTTTCCTTTATAATTGAAGTACATTTTAACCTCCTAATTTTTTTTCTGATGCAATTTCCCAACGCCCAAGAGTTTCCCAAGGGCTTGGAATTGTTTGCCTACTACTTGAAGCCTTTATTGCTTTAGGTTTGTTTTTAAATGTATAGTCTGCGGCTGCAAGTGCGAAGTTGATTAATTCAGGGTCGGGGGAATGCTTTGACCCAAAATGAATTTCGATGAAATTAGTAAATGTATTTCCCGATATCCATTCAGGGTGCTCGAGGACTTTTATCATAAAGCCAATTGAAGTTTTCGTCCCAAGTATCACGGTATTTTTTAATGCATTTATCATTCTTCGTCGTGCTTCTTCTCTGTTGGAGCCCCAAACAATTAATTTTGCCATAATTGGGTCGTAGAAAACTGGAACCTCGCATCCTTGGTAAATTCCCGAATCAAAACGAATACCCGGACCAGTTGGCTCTCGTAGGAACAAGATTTTTCCACTCGATGGTAGGAAATTATTTTCTGCGTCTTCTGCATAAATACGGCATTCAATTGCGTGTCCTTTCTGCTGGAGTTCGTCTTGGGTAAAAGGTAACTTTTCCCCACTTGCAATTAGAATTTGAAGTTTTACTAAGTCGACTCCAGTAGTTAATTCTGTAATTGGATGTTCAACCTGAATCCTTGCATTTACTTCAAGGAAATAAAAATTTCCATTTTTGTCTAAAAGAAATTCAACTGTTCCGAGATTTGTATAACCCGCAGCTTTAATTGCTTTTATAGCGGTTTCGCCCATCTTTCGACGAAGTTCAGGGTTTAAAGCAACCGATGGTGTTTCCTCGATGATTTTTTGATGACGTCTTTGGATTGAGCATTCCCTTTCGAACAAGTAGACTGCATTTCCATAATTATCCGCAGCAACCTGAAATTCAATGTGCCTGGGGGAATCAATGTATTTTTCCAAATAAATTGCATCGCTTTTGAAAGCCGAGATAGATTCCCGAATTGCAGAATTAACCGAGTCTTCGAGTGCTGATTCACTTCGAACAATCCTCATTCCTTTGCCTCCACCCCCATCGGATGCTTTTACGAGAACGGGATATCCGAGTTCTGCGGCGTACTTTTTAAATTCATTGATATCTTTGGTCGCCGATTTCATTCCAGGAATTATTGGAACTCCAGACTCAAGCATTGTTTTTCTTGATTGGACCTTAGAACCTAACAATGACATTGACTCTGGATTTGACCCAATAAAGATAAGACCAGCGTCTCGTACCATTCGATTAAATTCGGCTTGCTCGGAAAGAAAACCATAGCCGGGATGAATTGCGTCGCAATTAGTTTTTTTTGCCGCTTCAATTATTGCTTCCATATTTAGATATGATTTCAAAGGCTGAGATTCGCCAATATATACAGCTTCGTCGGCAAGCAAAGTATACAATGCATTCTTGTCCACTTCTGAATAGACAGCTACTGAACGTATTCCAAGTTCCTTGCAAGCTTTTATTATTCGGCAAGCAATTTCGCTTCGGTTCGCAACAAGTATTTTTTTAATCATACTAGATTTGATTTAATTCAAAATCTAAAATTAAAAATTTACATAAAAGAAAAAAAAATTAAAAAAATAGATTAAACTAAGTTTCTTGGACTATTCCTCATAATTTCTTTAAATATTAATTGGTTATGATTATGAAGGTTATTGAAAAGCGAAAAATATTTTGTATTCAAAAGGTGTTGTCTTCTTTTCACAAAATTTTCTTAACTACTAAATTATTTACTAAATTGCAAGTTCGAATGTTCAACTTTAAGGAAAATTGAAATGGCTGGTTCAAAAATCACAATGAAGGACGGGAAACTTGTAGTTCCCGATGAACCGATTATCCCATTTATTGAAGGGGATGGAACTGGACCTGATATTTGGAGAGCAAGTGTTAGAGTCTTCGATGCTGCTGTAGAAAAAGCCTACAAAGGTAAAAGAAAAATCCACTGGCTCGAAGTTTACGCTGGTGAAAAATCTTTTAAATTGAAAGGTGAGTGGCTTCCGCAAGAAACGTTAGATACTTTTAAAGAGTATATTGTTGGTATTAAAGGACCACTTACAACTCCGGTGGGTGGTGGAATTCGTTCTTTGAATGTTGCATTACGCCAATTACTCGACCTTTATGTTTGTTTACGTCCAGTTCGTTATTTCGAGGGTGTTCCTTCCCCAGTTAAAAGACCCGAATTAACTAATATGGTAATATTCAGGGAAAATTCTGAAGATATTTATGCAGGGATAGAGTGGATGGCAGGCTCGCCAGAAGTGAAGAAAGTTATCAAGTTTTTACAAGAAGAGATGGGAGTAACTAAAATTCGCTTCCCTGAAACTTCTTCAATTGGAATCAAGCCAGTTTCTGAGGAAGGTTCAAAACGAATAGCCCGTGCTGCTATTGAATATGCCTTGAAAAACAAACTGCCTTCTGTTACCTTTGTTCATAAAGGAAACATAATGAAGTTTACCGAGGGAGCCTTTAAAAATTGGGGGTATGACGTCGCCGAGCAAGAATTCGGAGACAAATGCTTTACCTGGCGGCAATATGATAAAATCAAAGAGGAAAAAGGCGAAGAAGAAGCAAATAGAATTCAAGCGGAAGAACTTGCCAAAGGTAAACTGCTAGTCAAAGATTTTATCGCAGATGCTTTTCTGCAACAAATTTTGACTCGTCCAAATGAATATTCTGTAATTTGTACCCTGAATTTAAATGGTGATTATATCTCTGATGCTTTGGCTGCAATTGTAGGTGGAATTGGAATTGCCCCCGGGGCAAATATTAACTTCATAACTGGGCATGCAATTTTCGAGGCAACACATGGAACTGCACCTCGATATGCTAATCAGGACAAAGTCAATCCAGGGTCTGTTATTCTTTCTGGGGTTATGATGTTTGAATACATTGGTTGGAAAGAAGCAGCGGATTTAATAGTCAAGGGGCTTGAACGCACAATCAAACAAAAGCGGGTAACTTATGATTTCCATAGACTTATGGAAGGTGCTACACTTTTGAAAACCTCTGAATTTGGCTCTGCAATAATTGAAAATATGGATGAACAATAAACTGAAAGGGGCAAGAATTCTTGCCCCTTTTCTTTTCCTTTTCCCTGTGTTTTCCCTTTAATACTTTAATGTTTATTTTTAGGTTGTTTTTTTATTTTTTAGTTAAAATTAGTATTCTCTATCTTTTGTAAAGTCCAAGCGAAGACTTGGTTGAATCATATTTTCTGGTTTTAATATTTCTTCGAGTTGTTCTTGAGACAAAAGATTTTTTTCGAGAACAAGTTCGTATGGCGATTTCCCTGTTTCCAGGGCTTCCTTTGCAAGATTTGTCGAAACTTCATAACCCAGATAAGGATTTAATGCAGTAATTAACCCAATTGATTTTTCAACATATTCTCTGCACTTTTTTTCGTTTGCTGTGATACCTTTTACACATCTATAATTAAATGTAACGATACCATTTCTTAACATTTCAATTGATTCAAAAATACTTTGGGAAATGACTGGTTCAAATACATTAAGTTGAAGTTGACCGGCTTCGGCTGCCATAGTCACCGTCAAATCGTTTCCGATTACTTTAAAAGCAATTTGATTTACTACTTCGGGGATTACTGGATTGACCTTTCCGGGCATAATGGACGAGCCAGGTTGCATTTTAGGCAGGTTGATTTCATTCAATCCGGCTCTTGGACCAGAACTTAAAAGTCTTAAATCGTTGGCAATCTTTGATATTTTGATTGCAAGCCTTTTTATTGCAGAAGAAAACATTACGAAGGCGCCAGTGTCCTGGGTTGCTTCGACTAAATTATCTGCTAAGACGAGTGGTAAACCTGTAATTTCTCGTAAGTATTCGAGTGCTAATGTCCTGTATTGTGGATGTGTATTAATTCCAGTACCAATTGCTGTCCCGCCCAAATTTATTTCAAAAAGAAGTTTCATATTTTGCTCGATTCTTTCAATTTCCTCTTCTAATGTTACTGCAAATGCTTCGAATTCTTGTCCAAGAGTCATTGGGACAGCATCTTGTAATTGTGTTCGGCCCATCTTTATAATTTTCGAAAATTCCTTTGCTTTTTCGCGGAACGATTCGATTAAGTCATTTAAAACTGGTAGAAGTTTTTGTGTTGCATAAATAAAAGCTATTCGAAGAGCAGTGGGATAGACATCGTTTGTGGATTGTGAAAGGTTAACGTGGTTATTTGGATGGCAATGTTGGTAATCGCCAAGTTCGTAACCCAAAATTTCGAGGGCACGATTTGCAATTACTTCGTTTGCATTCATATTTGTAGAGGTACCTGCACCTCCTTGAATCATATCAACTACAAAATGTGTATGGAATCGTCCTTCGATGATTTCCTTACACGCTTGGATGATGGCATTTTTTATATTTTCTGGTAATAGCCCAAGTTGATGATTAGCAAGTGCACAAGCATATTTCACTTGAGCCAATGCTATAATTAATTCTGGGAAATGACTGATTGGAATTCCTGTAATTGGGAAATTTTCAAGTGCCCTTAGAGTTTGTATCCCATAATATAATTCCGCCGGTACTTCTCGTTCGCCAAGTAAATCATGTTCAATTCGCACTCGACCAGAAACATATTGTGCAGCAGCGTTAACCACTTGGTTGGTTGTTTGACGCATTCTTCGTGCTATTACTTTGGAGATTTCCGATATAATTTTTGATGCAATTGAAGGATTATTTTGTAGAATTTTGGAAAATCTTTCACGGCTCAAAAAAATTAATTTTGTTGGCTCTTTGGCGATTGCATTTGTGGAGTGTGGATAGTCATCCAAAAGAGCTCCTTCGGAAAGAAAATCATATTCACTGAAAAAAGCAAGTTTCTTTTCTTCTCCAAATGGAGATTTTTTATATAATTCAATCTTCCCTTCTACAACAACATACATTCCTTCCCGAGGGGAGTTTTCAAGAAACAAATGTTCGTTTGGCTTTAGTGTTAGAAAATCAATATTTTGCAAAATTGGAAGCAATTCATCATCATTTAAAGTCTTGAATATATCAACTTTTCTTAAAAAAGCAGAAATTTGTTTCATTTAATTTCCTTATTTAAGTTTAACATAGAGAAATTTCCTTTTACCATATTTTATTAATTTTCTCTGGGATAGATTCAAAATATAATTCGAGTCTGGAACACGAGTACCATCGACGTAAACTCCACCTTGTTCGATAATTCTTCGTGCTTCTTTTTTTGATGGTGCAAGTCCACTTTGAACTAAAATATCCACAATACTGTGTTCAACGACATTTGAATCAATTTCGAAAGTTTCTACTTCGTCGGGTATGTCTTTCTTTACAAAAATTTTTTCGAATTCTTGGTAGGCTTTTTCGGCGGTTTCTATGTCGTAATAAAGCCCAATAATTCTTTTGGCAGTTTCAACTTTTGCATTGCGAGGGTGTATGGATCCATCTTTTAGTCCTTTTTCAAGTTGGGTTACTTCATTATCGTTTGCAAAAGCTCCAAGTTTAAAATATTTCACTATTAATTCATCCGGTATGGACATTACTTTACCAAACATTTCCCGAGGGGTATCGTTTAATGCAATATAATTTCCAAGCGATTTGCTCATTTTTTCAACACCATCGGTTCCTTCGAGTATAGGCATAAGGACAATGCATTGTGGTTCTTTTCCAAAGGCTTTTTGAATTTCTCGTCCAACTATTAAATTAAACTTTTGGTCTGTTCCGCCAAGTTCAACATCTGCTTCGACGGCAACGGAATCCATACCTTGTGCCAGTGGATAAAGAATTTCGTGTATGCTGATTGGAATACCATTTTTGAAACGTAAAGAAAAATCATCACGTTCAAGGATTTGTGCAACAGTGTATTTTGACGCAAGATTAATTACATCAGCAAAGGACATTTTCCCAAGCCATTCGGAATTAAACCGTACTTGTAAATTTTGTGGAGATAAAATTTTTGTTGCTTGTTCAAGGTAAGTTCTACCATTAATTCTGGTTTCTTCCATTGTCAAAGGTGGACGAGTTTTGTTTCTTCCCGATGGGTCTCCAATCATTGCAGTAAAATCTCCTACAATTAAAATTGCAATGTGCCCAAGATCTTGGAATTGTCTTAGTTTCTTAAGAACAACAGAATGCCCAATATGCAAGTCTGGTTTACTTGGGTCACATCCAAGTTTGATTTTCAATGGAGTTTGGGTTTTAATAGATTTTTCAAGTTTTTGAACTAATTCATCTTCGGGAAATACCTCTTCTGCAAACGATTTGATGACCTCCATTTGTTCGTTAACAGGAGGGAAAATAGTTTTTCCGCTCATACTTTAAACCTCTTAGATATTTCACGTTCCATTTCTTTCTTTTTAATGGTTTCTCGTTTGTCGATTTTTTTCTTTGCTTTTACTAAAGCAATTTCAACTTTAACGTAAGGTCCTGAAAAATACACTGAAAGTGGAATAATTGTAAAACCTTTTTGTTCTACTGCCACTTTTAATCTTGTAAGTTCTCTGTAATGGAGGAGCAATTTTCTGGGGCGTCGAGGTTCGTGGTTAAATTGGCTTGCTGGCTCGTATGGGCTAATGTGGAAATTTACCAAATAAAGTTCGTGGGATTTGGGATTTAAAAATGTACAATAGGCATCTTGAATATTACATCGTCCTTGTCTGATCGATTTTACTTCGGTTCCCTTTAATTCAATACCTGCTTCATACTTTTGGATAATTTCAAAGTCGTGGAATGCACGTTTGTTTTTTAATACTACTTTAATTTTTCTGGAGTTTAAATTTGCCTCAGCCAATTTTACCTCAAATTAATGTTAGGTAACGAAATTTCTACTAATTTGTTTTTTGAAATCAAGTTTCAATATCTGGAATACCTTTTGGTTTTTAAATATAATTTACTCTTCAATTATTACCATTGCAACAGAATGGGAATTAATATGCGAAAGACTTACGAAAATTTTATAAGTATCCCATTTTTCTTTTAACTCACCAAAAAGTTCAATTTCTGGTTTACCATTTAAAGAGTTGATTATACCAATATGGTTAAGTTTAAATCCTTGAGTTAGACCCGTGCCAATTGCTTTGCTAAAAGCTTCTTTTGCCGAAAATCTTGCAGCGTAGTGAATATATTTTTTCTCTTTAAATTCCTCGCAATATTTTCTTTCGTTTTCTGTAAAAACCCTTTTTAAAAAATGTTCTCCATAGGTTTCGATTGCATTTTTTATCCGTTCAACTTCAATAATATCGATACCAATTCCAACAATCATTGAATTCCTTTTGTTTTTTTCAACAATTCTACAATTTTGGGCAGACTTTTAGCAGATGTTTCGGAAATCTTGTAATCAACAAATGGTGAAAGAACTGTAGAGTTAGGATTGACTTCGACAAGTGTAGCTCCGGAATGCTTTGCAATGTAGGGCAAATTAGCTGCAGGGTATACTTCAGCGGAAGTACCAATGCTAAAGAAAATTTCGCACTCGCGGGCGGAAATTTCTGCCATTTCGAGTGCATCGGGGGGGAGCATTTCTCCAAACCAAACAACAGATGGTCGAATTAACCCACCACATTTGGGACAGCGAGGAATGGTACCACTTTCTAAATCGATTTCTTTTTCGTATGGTAATTTGCAATTGAAACAGTGGTTTTCGATAATATTTCCGTGCAATTCTATAACATTTTTTGAACCAGCCTTTTGATGAAGGCGGTCAACATTTTGGGTAATCAAAGTAAATTGTGGGAAGATTTTTTCCATTTCCACAAGAGCATAATGCCCGGGATTGGGTTTTGCCTCGTATACCACTTTCCGTCGATATTGATACCAATCCCAAACTCTTTGTGGATTGGACATAAACCCTTCGATGCTGGCTAACTCCATTGGGTTAAATTTTGCCCAAAGCCCGTCCGGGTCGCGAAATGTCGAGATTCCGCTTTCCGCGGAAATACCTGCTCCAGTTAATACTGCTATGTTTTTTGCTTTCGATAAAATTTCAATAAGCTTTTCAGGAATTTCCATATATGCTCCAAAATTTATTCTTCTTCGGGTGGTGGTTCGCTTAGCAAAATTTGACCAGGATTTAAGGTGTATTCTCGTATCAACTTCTGAATCATAAAATTTGAACGTTTTAATCCTGCTATTAAATCCGAAAGGGTAAAAGTAAGTAATTCAGCTTTCGTCCCGAAAACATAAACAAAGTTTGTTCCAAAGTTGACCAAACTATCGACTTTGGAGAAAGTGGAATCTATTCGGGAGGAAATTCTTGCCTCTGTAACTTCCTTTTGTAAAGAGTCCGCAAATTTTTCAAGCTTTTTTGTAATATTGACGATATTTGCAGAAGCAACTTCGAGTTCCGCAACAATATTCGAAGTGTCCATCTTCCGTGAAAGTGAATTTAGATGTTCAGTGGTTTGTTGCAAATTTTGAATAGTTGACAGCATTTCCTCGTTTGATAAAAAATCAGAAGCAGTTTCCAAAAAACGAATAATTTTTTCCGAAACTTCGCGAAATTGAAATTCCATTAGTTTGTTTACAGTTTCTCGGATACCTGCTTCGAGAGTTTCAATACCTGATGGTGCTGAATTAATCAATGTAAATGGTGGAGTGAAAGTTATTTTAGGGTGCCATTCTAGGATGTTGGGGTTGTTTGTATAAAAAAGTTGTAAAAATCTACCGCCAGTTAATCCAGATAGTTCAATTTTAACGCGAAGGCTATCGGTAATTTGAATTTTTTTTTCGATAACCATAACAACTTCAATCATTCGCCCATCGGGGGCTACTTTGATATCGTATACACTTCCAACTGGAACACCAAGATATTTTACAGGCGTTCCTTTAGAAATACCTTCGACAGAACCTTCGAAATATGTTACATAATAAAGATTTTCGCGAAAAAATTTTGAAGTTCCAAACCAAATGACTGCAACAGCAGTCAAAATAAACCCAGAAACAACAAATAAACCAATGAAAAAATTTGCAGTGAATTTAGTTTTTGCCATATTGGTTTTTAAATTAACAAACAAATTTAAAAAATTAATTAAAATCGGAGATTTGTTTGGTTTTTCTTTGGGTTATTTCGTTCTACTCTGAATTGTAGAAAAGAAAAAACTAAACTACCAAATTCAGAAACCAGAACACCAAAAAGTATCAAAAAAGCGCCCAAATATTCTATTGCTTTAAGGATTTCATTAAAAAAGAATAAAGCAAAAATGCTTGCAAACACAGGTTCAAGTGAAAAAATTAAAGCAGCTTTAACCGGGGTGGTAAATTTTTGAACACTTGTATGAATTGAAGTAAGTATAATTGATGCAATTATTCCATTATAGATTAATGCGATTAGCAACTTGTTGTTTATTTGAATATTATGCCAGTTTTCAAAAAGCATAGCTCCAATAATGCTTGCGATGAAGACTAATATGAACTGGGAAATTACTAATTGAATCGTTTCAGAAAAATTGTGAATGTCAATTGTAAATCGGTTCATATAAACAAGATAAAATGCCCAAAAAAATGTCGAGAATAATGTCAGTAGGTCACCAATGTTGAAATTTCCAAATTCAGGATTAGTGAAAAAGTAAAGCCCGATTACAACAATAACAATTCCGATCCATTGGTAAATAGAAATATTTTTCTTTTCCAAAAATTTATAGGCAAAAGGCGTTAGTGCAACAGATAATCCTGTAATGAATGCAGATTTTGTTACTGTAGTATATTGAAGTCCAAGCGTTTGCAAAATGAACCCACCAGCATAGAAGAAACCAAGAATTAAACCATAAAATAAATTTTTGCGGCTTATTTTGAAAAAAATTTTCCACCAAATTATAAAGGAAATTAAAAGTGCAAGTCCAAAACGAAATGTTGTGAATTGGAAAGGTTGAGCATGTTCCAATCCAATTTTTGTAAAAGAAAAAGTAGCTCCCCAGATGATTGTAATTAACAGTAAAAGTAATTCTGCATTCCTAGTTTTCATAGAGTCAAAAAATCAAAAAGTATTAAGAAGGAAAATAGAAATTTTTATTTAATTTTGATTTTTGATTTGGGGAAGTAGCGGGGTAAAATTGTTGACAATAGAATCTTACTTTATTCCATTTATATTGGAAAAGTTCTACGAAACAAACCACAATCCAATTGCTTTTGTCGGTGTTGATATATTGCGTGCTGGCACAACACTATGCTATGCTCTTCACAATGGTGCGAAAGAAGTTATCCCTGTCGTTGATTCCAATGAAGCAATGTTGATTTATAACCGATTGGACAGGGAAAGCGTTTTATTGGGTGGTGAAAGAAACTGCAAGAAAATAGAAGGTTACCACCTTGGTAATTCACCTTTGGAATACACATTGGAAAAAGTCTACGGGAAAAGTATCATTTTGAATACAACTAACGGCAGTGCTCTTTTTAAAATGGGATTGGGTTTAAAAAACTTCTTGATTGGTTCATTTATCAATATTTCCGCTATTTGTGACTTTATTTTGCAAAGAATAAAAACAGATGAAAATAATAAAGTAATTTTGTTTTGTTCGGGGAATAATTCTGCCTTTTCTTTCGAAGATGCTATTTTCTGTGGTTGTTTAGTTGACTTACTCATACAAAAACTCAAAGGGAAGGAAAATATTAAAATGAATGATGCCACTATTGCTGCTATTCAATTGTATAATATTCATAAAAATAATCTTCTTGAATTTACAAAGTCCACTGAACATGGTCGTTTTTTAATCGAACAAGGATTCGAAAAAGACATCGATTTTTCGCTACAGTCCGATTTCGTCCCAGTTGTTCCTATTTCGAATGGTTTCTCTTTTGTAATATATAAATAAATGGAAAAGAAAAGGGAAATAGAAGTAAAATATCGTAAACGAGATAGAAATAGTAGTGAGATGACTGATAACGAGGTGATGTCCCCCGAAGAATTACGTTCGGAAATTATGGAAAAATACCGTAAGGGTATTAGAATAGCTTCAATATTTACAGCCATTTTGAGTTTATTTATTTTACTTGCTATCATTTCTCACAGTCCAAAAGATGAATTCGTTTTTGATTTTACACTAAAAGATTACCTTGAAGCAATTAAAGGTAATTCACAGGTCTTATCGAAATTAAAAGAGATTTCGAACTGGCTGGGTCCTATTGGTGCATTGGTTTCGAACTTCTTTATAAACAAAACTTTTGGTTATTTTTCAATCGTAATCCCGATTCTGTTGATTCTTTGGTCCATTAAGTTGTTAATAACTCAAAATTTTAGTGGTCAGTTAGTTAAGTGGACAATTTTCATTTTGTTATTTTCTTTATTTTTCTCAAGTTTTCTTTCTTCCTTGAATCTTTTAGTAAATTTAAATATTCCTTACTATTTTATTGGATTGATTGGAACATTTCTTGCTACATTGACTTCCAATTTCATTGGAGTTTTTGGTGCATTTATTTTTTATTTCTTTGCGATTTTAGTTACTCTTGTTTTTGCTTTAAATATTAATGTCGAAAAGCACCTGCATAACTCCTATGAAAAATTTAAATCAATTTTTCAAACTAAAAAAGTCCCCGAAAGTAAATTCGAAGAAAAAGAAAAAGAAATTGTCGAGATGCCAAATTACGATAATTCAAAGACTTTAGTTGATGAACAAAACTCAAACGATTTCGAAATTGCAAGTATTTTGGCAAAAAGTTTCGAAGAAATAAATAATGAAGAAAAAGATTATACTCAAATAGTAATAGGCAAAACAGAATTCGTTGGTAGAGAACCATTTGATTTAACGCCTGAAACTGAAAGTAAATTTACCGAAGAGGAACATTATTCAGATACGACTCTTGAAGAGTTCGAAACTAATTCTTCGGAAATGACTACTGAAAAAAAACTAACTGTGGTTGTTGAAGAACCTCCAGAAGTTGAGAGGGATTTCAAAGAGAATAAAACCAATTTGTTTACTCCTTTATCGACGCTTGTTTTGGACGAAAAAATAAACTTCAAACCGCCACCAGTTGATTTATTGATTGATGATGAAAGTAAATTCCAAATTAATGAAGAAGAACTTAAACAAAATGCAAGGCTTTTGCAAGAGAAACTTGAAACATTTAAAATTTACATAGAAAACCTTACAGTAACTCCTGGTCCAGTTGTAACTCAATATGAGTTTGTTCCTGCTCCTGGTATAAAGTTAAGTAGAATACAAAGCCTTGCGGATGATATTGCTCTTGGGTTGAAAGCTAAAGGAATTCGAATTATAGCTCCTGTTCCGGGTAAGGGAACAGTTGGGATTGAAATTCCCAATCGAAAACCCTTGGTTGTTCGATTTGGGAATTGCTTGAAAAATGCTAAAATCAACCAAAATTATCGCTTACCTATAATTCTTGGTAAAACAATTTCCGGCGAGGTATTTGTCGAAGATTTAGCAAGAATGCCACATCTATTGATTGCTGGTGCCACAGGTTCTGGTAAAAGTGTTGGAATCAATACAATCATTGCATCATTGATTTATAAAATGCATCCACAGAATCTCAAATTTGTTATTATAGATCCTAAAAAAGTTGAGTTAACCCATTATCAACAACTTCTTTATCATTATCTTGCCGTATCACCAGAACTTGACGATGCAATTGTCACTGAACCTTCCGATGCTGTCTTAATTTTGAAAGCATTGGTTGCAGAAATGCAAAGCCGATACGATGTACTATATTCTGTACAACAAAAAAACATAGCGGAGTATAATAAGAAAGTACGTGAAGGATTGTTTAAGAACGACCAAGAGTTCGTTCACAGACCTATGCCTTATATTGTTACAATAATTGATGAACTTGCCGATTTGATGCTAACAACTGGTAAGGAAATAGAAGGGCTAATTATTCGGCTGGCTCAATTGGCTCGTGCAGTCGGGATTCATCTTGTTGTAGCAACCCAAAGACCATCGGTTGATATAATCATAGGTTTGATTAAAGCCAATTTTCCAGCACGTATTTCTTATCTCGTTGCATCTCGTGTTGATTCTCGCACTATTATCGATACAATTGGGGCTGAGCAATTACTTGGAAATGGTGATATGCTGTTTCTTCCAAATGGAAGTCCGCATCCAATTCGTATTCAAAATGCCTTTTTGACAACAGAAGAAATTGAGAAAATTTGTGAATATATTGGAAAACAGAAAGGCTATTCAAAACCATATTATTTGCCGAAAGTTGAGGACAATAAGACCTCCCGTGATGGTTTCGAGCGCGAGGGCTTCGACCCATTATTCGAGGATGCTGCTAGGTTAATTATTCGGTATCGACAAGCGTCTGTTTCTATGTTGCAAAGAAGACTAAAAATAGGATATAATCGGGCAGGAAGAATTATGGATGAGTTGGAAATGGCTGGGATTGTTGGTCCTTTTGATGGTAGCAAAGGTAGAGATATTAGATTTTCGTCTGAAGAAGAGTTAAATAAGTTCCTAAAAGAAAAAGGTATATTTTGATTTACCTATTTTTGAGTTTCAATTGTACTTTTTTTAATTCATTCAAATCATAACATAAATCGATAATATTTAGTCTAGAACCTACAGAATTTTGCAAATAAATTCGAGAAAATCTTTCAAGTAAATCATCATTGGGGAGTAGTTCAACAATTTGTGATATGTAGTCAACCATTTTCTGAAATAGATTTTCAATTTCTTTACGTAAGTGGCTTGTATCTTGGTCTGTATTTCTTTTCAAAATGCGATAACTACCCCAAAGGGCGGAGCCATAGAATATTATTTCATTTGCTATTTCTGGTAAATTGTTTTGAGCAAGAATTTCAAGTATTACGCCAAGGTCGTTTCTTTTTCGTAAAGTTCCACCAGAAGTATAATTTAAAAATTCAAGGACTTCGTTGGTGTCTTTCGAAATTTCCATATTAAAATTGGATTGTTGCTAATACAGAATTAAAAATTTCTTCAAAATCGGAACGTGAAATATTTTCCTTTCGATTAATATCAGTTTCGATGAGTGAAAATTCATAGGCTTCGTTCAATGGTGTTACGAAAACTGCAGTTTCGCCTAATAATTTGTTAGCAATATTTTCATATTTGTAGATGTAAAATTTTTGTGTTCCATTTTTTATTGGAATGAAGTCACCTGTTAGTTTTACATTGTTTAAGCTTTTACTTTGTTTTAATTCGAAACTTTTTTTTGCAATCCCAAGTAATCCTTCGTTTTTGATGATTTGCCCGACATCAATTCGATTTGTAAGCCTTGTAAAGATAATCAGAAGAGAATAATCAGGATTTGAAGAAATTGAAAAAATGTTCAAAGGAATTTTATCTTCTGGGTCAATCAAAAACCAATCTTTGGGAAGGAGTGCAATCATATCGCCACGTTCGGAACGGACAACAATGTCCGACATCGGTACAGTTGGCTTTTTTAATATCGAGAATTCGGTATTAAACTCTTCGTCGGGTAGTCGAACTTTAACAATAATACATCCACCAGCAGAAATGAAGAGGCAAAACAACAAGAATATCTTAATATTCTTCAACATGAAGCGAGCCAGGTTTGCTTTTTGTATGTCTTGTATAATTATACTTTTTCAAAATTTCGGATACAGATTGAACCATTTTAGGATTTCCACAAAGGTAAAAATGGGTTTTATCTGGGTTCAATTCAATTCCTGCTTCCTTTTCCAGAAGTTGATTTTGAAGGTGTTCCTCGATATACCCTCGAAGACCATTCCAATCCTTGTCAGCATGAACCAAAGTTGGGAAGTAATAAAAGTTTTTAAATGTGTATTTTAAGAAGGTCAACTCACTATAATATCCAAGGTCCCAAGGGTATGAAGCTCCGTGTATAACAGCAAGTTTTCGATTTTGGTGTTCAAGGATATGCGAGCGAAGAAAACTGATATAAGGAGCCAAGCCAGTTCCTGTTGCAATCATAACAATATCACAACCTTCTGGAGTTTCATTTAGTTTGAAAAGACCTAAAATGCGATTATCAACCCACATTCTACTTCCAAGTGACAAATTAAAAAGTCTTGGAGTGAGTTGACCCGATTTAACTTGGCTAATATAGAACTCGAAGTTTTGTGTTTCGTGATTTGCAGAAGCAATAGAATATGGTCTTTTAATCATCTTATCTGGCGGTAAATCCTCGGAAATAGATAAAGAATTTGGGGACCTGGGTTCCTTTGCCAAAAGTCCAATTTGGGTAAATTGACCGGCTTCGAATTTTGGCCTTGGCTCATCAGTTCTAACTCGCAAAATCATTAAGTCAGGCGTTAAAAGTATTTTACCAACAACTGTAGAATTATACTGAGAATCTTCCATTTTTAATAAATATCATTAAATTACAAAATTAAGAAAGTTATTGTGAAATGTTATCTTCGTTTATTTTAAAGCGAATTCGATTTTCCCGCTTCCTTTTTGCAACTTCTCGTAGATCAATAAACTTATCTGCTTCATCAATAATTTCCTCGCCCAGAATTGTTTCGATTAAGTCCTCCATTGTAAGGAGACCTTCTACACCACCGAATTCGTCAACAACGAGAAAAATATGTTGTCGTTTTGAAAGAAATTGATTTAAGGCATCGTCGAGAGTAACATTTTCGGGAATAAAGTGAATTTCGCGTGCTAATTCTCGTAATTTTTTATCGTATTTTCGGTTGATAGCTTCTTGTAAAATATCTTTTGTAACAACATAGCCCACGATTTTATCATCGAGGGAATGACCTTCGTAAATTGGGAATCTTGAGAAAGTTTTTATTTCTGGCAATTTCAATGCTTCTTCTATTGTTAAATCAGCAGGGCAGGAAAAAATTACGGTTCTTGGGGTCATTACATCGGAAACTGGAACTTGGTTGAATTTTATGACATTAGAAAATATCTTGTATTCACCAGTTTGTAGTGTTCCTTCCTCATGAGCGGTTTCAACTACTTCTTGAATATCCTCCAACGATGCTTCTTCCTTTTTTGAAGTAATTTTACTTAAGAAAGAAATATAGAATTTACCCAAAAATTTTAGCAATGTGTAAAAAATGAAAATAATCTTGGAAAAAGCATTGACAAGAGAACTGCTAAATCGAACCCCAATACCATACAATGTTGTTCTTAATACGAAAGTAACGAGAATTACAAAAGGTAAGAATAGGATAGCAACGGATTTCTCTGCAAAAGAAAGATAAATAGTGAAAAGCGAAAGCGATGTTAATGATAATATGTAAAGTGTAATTTCAAAAAAAAGGAAAGAAGCGATAACTGTATTTTTTTCGTCCAGAAGTTTTTGAAATTTTTCTTTTTGAAGTTCATCCTTGGTTTTTAAGTCGCTTGGTTGGGATTCCGAAACAATTCCGTTCAAAAATGAAATGAACAATGCTATAGTAATACAAATGAAAGGGATAAATAAACTTTGATACAGGTCGGCTTCCATAGGATTTATTAGTTGAAACTTTCGCTTGTGATTCTAATCTTTGGTGCTTGGATGGTTCCAAATGGTGTAGAAAAAGTAGGAATAGCTTCGATAGCAATCTTTGAAGGATTTTGACTTACTCCTCCCAAAGATAAAGCAAGATTCAAAATTCCTTCGTAACCGCGATTACCAAAAAATTCAAAAAGATCTAAAGAGACTTCTAATGGTAATAAGCCAGGATTTTGGGAAACAGGAAATTCATATTCCTTTGCCAACATTCCAGAAATTGTTTTAACACCATCGATAAAAAGGGTCCATTCAAACTGCTTTAAAGTGACCGGTATTGGTTTAGTTCCGTGAATTCCAGTGTTAGGATTCTTTACTGCAATATTTACTATGAATGAAACAGGTAGTTTGTTACGTGCTATTTCTTGTCCAATTTTTACAGCATCGAATGGACTGAAATCACTCAGGGTTTGTTTTGTAGAAATTGGTATCCCAGCAAGTTGAAATTCCGTTACATTTTCAATTTTAAAACGGAGAGAAGAAAATGAACTTAAAGTATGGGTAACATCTTTAATAGTTTGGCAAGAGTAAAGCAAAAGGACTGAAATGAATAAAATAAAAAATCTTTTTAACATAGAAAATGCTTCAATAAAAGTAAAAATATTGCATAAAAAAATGGAGAAAACCCCCACTAATTTGGTACCGGAGGAGGGATTTGAACCCCCGACACGCGGATTATGATTCCGCTGCTCTAACCAACTGAGCTACTCCGGCAAAAAAGGAATACAAAATTACGAAAAAGCCTCAACTTT
>JBBIUA010000007.1:0-94613 GCA_037440445.1 Ignavibacteria bacterium | reverse complement strand
CAATACTCCTGGTAATGGGCTTCCTAATGTTCCATATATAGTCCCGTCAACTTCTAAATTCCCAGTTACGTAAAGGTCTGCATTTGCGGATGAATTATCGAAGGTTCCACTGCCTACTAAAATATCGTCATTTGAGGTTAATCCATAATTAAATGTAGCCGTTGCATTTACGGTTAAAGCATCGGCTGCTGCATCGCCAATTGTCGTCCCATCGGTTGTCGAAAACGAACCATTAACAACTGTTGTTCCGTTGAATGTGGCAGGCGAAGCAAATGTCGAGGTTGAAGTTACGGTCAAGTTGTCGGCTGCTGCATCACCAATCCAAACGCTACCGTCAACTTCCATACGGTCGGCAACATATAAGTCCGGTCCCGCATCATCATTATTAAATGTTCCAACACCAATAAGAACATTGGAATTGATAACATTAATTGTCGAGTTAATAGTTAATTGGTCGGCTGGGTTATCGCCAATTGTCATATCGCCATCGAACCAGGAATTACCAGTTACCTGGAAGTCATCGTTAACATAAACACGACCAGAGTTGTTGGAGGATGAATTGAAGATTGGTCCTTGTAAATCGGAGTTATTTAATACTGTCAAGTCAGTAACGACAACAGCACCAATATTCATCGTTCCGGTTACCTGTGCATCGCCATTTACTATAAACTCATAAGTTGATGGTGGAAACGCCTCTGGTGTTCCATTAACAACTATTTGGGCATCGGTTCCGCCGGGTCCATAAATATTCATAGGTCCGAATGGAGATGTTGGAGGTTCAAATTGCAAATACATACCCGGAACAGTAGGATCTCCAACATAGACATTATTGGTTCCAATAAGATCGCTTGCAATCATAGCACTATTGGCAACGATGTCGCCATAAGTTTTGATTGCAATAGTTCCACGAGGTCCGGGGAATCCAAGAGGATATGTCGGAGTAGACGTATTATTCACAACCAAAGTAGCTTCATCTGCATCACTACCGTCAAATGGTGAATTATATGGCCAAGCGGTTGGGGTGTTCGATTCAACATAGAGCGAACGACCAGCATTGAAGTTGTTGTTGACAACGCCTGCAACATATTCACCGGCAGCAGAAGTGTTCTTTTCTGCATAGAATGAGTATCCAGTGCCATCGGTTCGGGCATACAAAGCATTGTCGGAATTGGTTCCATTATTTATAAAGCGACCTGCATTCCCACCAGTTCCATTATTAACAGCAACGATGACATCATCGGTTCCAGTGTTTCTTGTAATGGTAAACAAGTCGCTCGAAGCATTAGATACTTTATTTACGGGAAGTGTAAAGTCGTCGGGTGCCCAAGTAACGTTGCCACCAACAGTTTTAAGGACATAGTCGTCGGTTCCCGAAGGTTGCATATCTGCTGGGGTTATGGTTCCATCGAGAATCTTATTGGTTGTAACAGCATTGTCAACCAAATATATCTGGTCGCTTCCATTTATGCCAATTGTAGAACCATCAACATTAACATCTACGGTTGCATTCGCCGAACCATCATAAGTGAATGTTGCAATTCCTGCCCCATCGCTTAATACACCTTGCATTGCGCCTTGTATTGTTCCACCGACGGTAAGGTTTCCTGCTACATCCACGTTTCCAGTGAAGAACCCATCATTTGCATTTACATCTCCAGTTACATTTACATCTCCACCTACTGCTACATTACCACTAAATGTTCCATTTGTTCCATTGAATGCACCGCCAACAAAGTTTGTTGCATTCAAAGTTGTAAATGTTCCAGTCGTTCCAGTTATTGGTGCGGCAAACGTAACATCATTATTAAATGTAGAAAGTCCTGCCCAGGTTTGATCTCCAGTCCAAGCAAAATCATAACTCTGGTCAACAGCAGTAGTAACATTGCCAGTGTTATCAAAGGTAAATGGCAACAAAGTCCCATCTGCATTGCTTATATTATATTGCAATGGACCATTGAATTGTCCTGCTGTAACAGTCCCGCTGAAATTCCCATTAACCGCACCAACATTACCACTGAATGTGCCATTTGTCCCAAAGAATGCACCGGTTACTGTTAAATCGTCGTCAACTGTAACTGTGCCAGTTGTATTTTGAATTGTCCCTTGGAAATCTCCACTATTATACACAGTTAAATTGTTGAAATATGCATCTGTTGCAGAAATTGTTCCTGTGGAGAAAGATGTGGTAACCAATGTTCCGCCAACATTTAAGTTCCCAGTTACATTTAAGTTATCGTCAACAGTAACATCGCCAGTAGAATTGGTAATGTTGCCTTGGAATTCCGAAACACCTGTAACAGATAAATTACCAAAGCCACCATTTGCTCCAGCCACATTGCCACCAGCAGTAATATCTCCACTAACCGATACATTGCCATTAAAGTTTCCATTATCACCAAAGAAATTACCACCGAAGTAATTATTTGCAGTTACGTTGTTAAATGTAGCATTGTCTGCAGAGATATCACCCGTAAATGTCCCATTAACCGCATTTATGTCGCCTCCAAAAACATTGCCATAAAGGTCACCATTGAACTGACCAAAGAACTGAGAAGCATAAACATCAGTAAAGGAGCCGGTAGTAGCAGAAACAGTACCAATGAAATAGCCATTGTCAGCATCAATATTTCCAGCAAATGTACCATTGTTCACATAAAGGTTGCCGGAAGTGATAATATCTTGCGAACCAAAATTGGGAACAATCTTTGTTCCAGCAATTGCTGCATCTGCCGCAACGTTGTTGTCACGGACTAAACCAGACACCCATTGTCCAGTGCCAGGAGCACCATTAAACCAAAGGACAGAGCCACTACCATCCGGAAGGAATGCAGCATCGTCGCGAATCTTCAATGGTGCAACTGTAATTCCATCATTATAACCAAAACCAACTATCGGACCAACGGTTTGAATCTGACCAGGGACCCATTGTGAACCATTGAACCAATAAATATCTCCAACATTTGTTGGGGGCATTGCCAAAGGAACATTTAACAAACCACCAACAGTCAAAGCATTGTAAGGTCCATAAACATCACCAATTGCATAAATGGGTCGCCAGTCGTTTGTAATTTGACTATAAGCATAAACTTCACCGTCGTTTAATGGCTGAGAATACAAAGGAATGTTTAGCCAAGCAGTAACCGTATCATTATTAATCGGACCAACAACATCCCCATTCAAATTTGAGGGTACCCATTGATTATTAGCCAAATCATAGATATAAACTTGCCCATCAGAAGGTGTTGCAGTGCTTAAAGGAATTCCACGCCAACCACCAACAAGTGGGTCAGGGTAAGTACCATACAAATCACCACCGGCTTGGTCACCAACATTTATGAAGTAGTCAATAACTTCTTGATTAAGGTCAGTTAAATAAACTTCACCATCCAAGATTTTGTCAGTTGTAACCGCATCAGGTGCAATCTTATCGTTAGTAACAGCAAAGTCTGCAATCTTGGGAGTGGTAACAGCACCATCGGCAATTTTTGGAGTAGTAACTGCACCATTAAAGATGCGGTCGGTTTTTACTGCACCTGGAGCAATTAAAGGATCAGGATAAGTTCCAGTTAAATCCCCACTTGCGGGACCACTTGGTGGGAAAGAAACGTTAGGAGCAAGTTTGTCTTGAGTTATTGAACCAGGTGGGATATTTCGAACAACAGCTTGTGGATTCAATGTTGGGTTGGGATATTGACCTTGCAAATCTCCGCCTGCTGGTCCCCATGGAATTGCTTGGACACCTGGAGCAAGTTTTTCTTGGGTGATAGCACCATCGACAACAGTCAAGGCTATTAAAGCGGTATCAGAGGTTGTCGAGGTCAAAGATTTCATAGCATAAGGTGTAGAAGTTAAAGGTGTTCTGGGGAAAGAATTACCCCCAATTGAAATCTGCAACCACAAAGGTTTGTTGAAATTAAAGTTTAATGGGTTTTCTTTACCAAGATAGACATTCATAAACCCATTAACGACATCGACAAGTTGATTTTCACTCCAAATTGGAGTTCCACCAAACTCTTGCTCGTAGATAGCAAAAGTTATCGCAGTTTGTCCATTAAATGGACGGTCGTTTTGGTCCCGCAAACTTGCTTGATAGTTCAATACTCGAGGAATTTGCGAGAAAACTAAAGAGGTTGCAACTAAAAGAACAATTGCTGTTGTTAAAAAGAATCTCTTCATTTTAGAACCCTATAATTAGTTAGACATAAAATTGTATTACTTGATTTTAAAAAAGTTTTCAATTTTAATTAAAATTATTTGACAATAACAAGAATATTTCGATAGGTTTTGGAACGAGATTCATCCAATCCAGCTATCTGAGCAGGATTAATTGTTAACTCGTAGTAGTAATTTCCACTGGGAACCTGCAAATGGTTATCGGATTTCAAATCCCAGACAATTTCTTGAGCCCCAGCAGGCTGAAATCCATCATAGAGAACTTTGACCAGATTCCCGACCATATCGTATACTTTAAGTGTAACAAAGGAGTTTTCGTTCAATGTGTAACGGAAGGTTGTAACTGTAGAGGCGGGATTTGGGAAATTAGATATGTTGTTGTTTAGGGAAATCGGGGGATTTTCTTCAACATCTGTTGGAGATTCCAAAGGAACCCAAAAACCTTGATACAAAACCCTATTTCCTTGTTGGATTCTATCGATTGCTACCTGACCTACTAACCCTGAAAGGCTCAAGTTAGCAGAATTTTTAATTTCAAGCATTCCCCCTGAGCCAAAAACATAACGATCGAGTTTAAGCCCTGGTGCAGAATAAAGTCCGCTCGAAAAAAATGCAAGGAGAGTGGTTGTTATTAAGAACAAAGAAAATCGTCTCATAAATTCACCTTGTATAAAAATTTAACATACATTTATCAATTTTATGCAAATATTAAAAAGCAATAATTATGCCAATGTTACGCCTTGAAATTAGTTCATAAATATTTTCATTTTTCAAATCACAAATATAAAAACTTTTCATAAAAAAGCAACTAAATTTAAATTAACGTATACAATTTTTTTATTCTTCCCCCCATATTGTAAAAACAAAATTACAAAACAAAATTAATTTTGCAAATTATTTTAATTAAAAATTTGTATGAAATTTGAAACAATTTTAAAACACTGCTCCGAAGTTCTTGAAATAGCAATGAAATCACATAATCCGACCGATGAAATTCTTACATCGTATTTTCGGAAAATGAAATACATAGGAAGTAACGAAAGAAAATTGATTTCGGAAATCATTTTTTTGCATTTGCGTTTCCTTGGATTTTCTAAATATTTGATAAATCGACTTAAAGAAAATTCCCAAGATAGCAAACTCGAAGAAAGTTTGCTCGAACTTTTAGTAACTTTACTAATTAATGTCGAATTATATCCTAATAATCTATTTTCTATTTCGAAAACCATCGAAAAATTTTACTCTTTTAAAAATGGTTATTCGTTTTTACTAAATTATATTATCGACCAAATTCCATCAAACTTTAATTATTTAAAAGAAAAAATTAATGAGATTAATTCAAGTTCAAG
This sequence comes from Ignavibacteria bacterium, assembly GCA_037440445.1. Taxonomy (GTDB): domain Bacteria; phylum Bacteroidota; class Ignavibacteria; order Kapaibacteriales; family UBA2268; genus Naka2016. The sequence continues at coordinate 89,091 of JBBIUA010000007.1, read as the reverse complement.
TAAGTTAATTAATTACACCCACCCAAAAAATATTATTAAGCAAGATATGCTTCGTATCGGCAGCATACGATTTTCAATCCCCGAATTTATCATAACTTCTTGGTTGGATTATTATCCACAATTAGAGGTCAATCCTTTTAAACTTGCCGAAAGTTTGCTTTACCCTTCGTATTTAACAATTAGAGTTAATAAAATAGGTATCCCCCGAGAAAAGGGAATCGATTTGCTCCAAAGAGAAGGATATGAAACGATTCCTACAATGTACTCTCCTTATGGAATCATACTTAACGAACGTGTCAATTTATTTCACACAGCATTATATAAAAATGGCATAATCGAAATACAAGATGAAGGAAGCCAGTTGATTTGCCTTGCTTGCAGTCCAAAACCAAAGGATAAAATTCTGGATGCTTGCGCCGGTGCTGGAGGAAAATCATTGTTCTTTGCTTTGTTGCAACAGGATAGAGGGGAAATAATTGCAAATGACATTGCATACAAAAAACTAATTGAATTGAGGAAACGAACACATCGATCTGGCTTCAGGTCTATTAAAACTCATTTTCTTTCGGAAAGAAAATCAAACCGCTCTAACTTGTTGCGGGAAGGATATTTCGATATTGTTCTTGTTGATGCCCCCTGTTCAGGAATAGGAACAAGCCGAAGAAATCCAATCCATAAATGGTGGCTAACAAAAGAAAAACTTTTAAGACTTCAGAAAAAGCAAATTGAACTTCTTTCATTTTATTCAAAATATGTTCGAATTGGTGGAACTTTGGTCTACTCAACCTGTTCTTTAATGCCAGAAGAAAACATTCAAGTTATCGAAAAGTTTTTAGAAAATCATAAAAATTTCCAACCAGCCAATCTAACTAAAAGTTTTGAGTTGCAAGGAATAAAATTACCAAATCTTCAAAAAGTAAGTTATCATATTACCATATTGCCACTTATTCATAAAACTGATGGTTTTTTTATCGCCAAACTATGTCGTATTTTATAAAATGTAAAATTTTCTACACAATGATAAAAAAAATTATCAATAATGTAACTACATAACTCTTTGTATCATATATACTTGTATTTTCTGTCAAATTTTGTAAACAATTTATTAAACACAATTAATCAAGTATTGATTATTATTTTAGTATTTATGAGAATTTCAAAAGAAGAAAAAGATACAATTATTAATACAATAAGTTCAGTAATTTCTGGAACATTAAAAATTTACCTTTATGGTTCTCGGACACGAAAAAATACCAAAGGTGGTGATATCGACATACTTATTTTAACTGAAAATCCTTTGCCTTACGAAACAATAAGAAAAATCAAAATTAAGATTTACGATTTACTTCCTAATGTAAAAATCGACATAGTTTCTTCCACCTTTACTCAAAAATCTACTTTTGTCAAACTAATTGAAAATGATGCTTTATTATTATGGGAAAGAACTTAAAAAATAACCATTTCCGTGAATTTGCCCGAGAAATTTTAGAAATGTTACAAAAATCTCTCGATAGATTAAGCTATTCCTATAATAAGGTTATTAATATTTACCTCGATAAATCTGATTTCACCGAAGAGGAACTTGAAACAATTGAGTCTTTGTGTTCAAGGTTTGCTCGAACTTCTGACATTCTTTTGCAAAAGGCATTCCGTTTTCTTGATATCTATGAATTCAATGGGTATGATTTACAAGTTCCCAAAAGAATTGCTCTTGCCAAGAAAAGAAATCTGATTCTCGACGAAGAAACTTTCAAATACATCCGCGAACTTCGAAATGAAGTTGCCCATAACTATGCCACCGATTACTATGTCGATCTTTTCAAAGAAATTATAAAATACACCCCGTCCCTTATTGAGATTGTCAAGAACACACTTTTATATTTCAAAACTAGGATATTAACAAATTAACATTTACCAAAACTTCCGAATTCTAAAGAAAAATGCCAACAATGAAAAAATAAAAGTATATAATGTTGAACCTATAGAAAATTTAAAATACACCCACCAAATTGAATCGATAAGTTTTATCATTATTAAATAATAAATTGCACTGTGAAGAAAAACAGAAATTAAAATTATCAGGAAAAATTTATTCGAGCGGATAATATTCCAAAATTCATTTTCTTTGTAGAAGTAACCAACAAAATAAGCAACAATTGTCTTAGTCAAAGCATTAATTCCAATGACATTCATTGAAATAAAATCAAATAAAATTCCAATAAGAAAACCCGAAATCAAACCAAATAATTTTCCCTCTCGAAGGGTTATCCAGATTACAATAAGAATAATTAAATCGGGAGTGATATCAAATATTGATATTAAATATGAAAAAGACAATTGAACAACGCAAAGCAACAAAGTTGCAAGCGAATAATAAATAATTTTAAGGTATGTGGTTTGTATTTTTAATCTACTTTCAACAGTTTTCATTTCGCAATTTTCTTAAGTGAATCTTGAATTCGTCGTTCATCCATTAGTTTTCGAGGATTCAATTTTAGTGACTTAGGTGTAGTTTGCTTACTTAAAATTGCTCTTGCCTCGTATTCTTTGATTAATCGTAAAAGTTCAGGGTCAACCAAGTTCTTCAGTACAAAAACTTCTTCGACAAAAGAAAAGTTTACAAAAGGTTTGACAACAATTTTAGAAAAAAGTTCACCTTCTTCCTCTTCTTTCGAAGCAACAACACCGATTGGTACATTCGGTACATATTTCATGCTGAATTTTGAAGTAACAATTGTATCTCCAGCACGAACATCCACAAATTTAGCAACATCGCGAAGCAGTAGATTACCAGAACCATCCCAATTGATTGTACCCAAGACTCCACTGCGAATGTCTAAGGCTGGCACCTTGACATTTGCATTTATTATCAATTCAACAAGCGAATAATTGCTACTCGTCGAAACAACTAACCCAACCAAACCAGCATCATTACGAACTGTCATCAATGGTGAGATACCAGATTTCTTTCCTTTATTTATAATAATAAAATTTCTCAAATCTATTGTCACTGCTCCAACAACATCGGCAATCTCGGCAGGTATTTCAAATCTTTCCTTTAACTCTAACATTTTCCTTAATGTAATATTTTCAATTTCTGCTCGACGGGAATTTATCACTTTTTGGGATAAGATAAAATTTAATTCCCTTAATGCAGAATTTTCACTTTTCAAGGCAGAAATGTTAGGAATTAAAAAAACCTTCTTTTGTATCCAACCAAGCGTAGCTACAACTATTGTTCGAAATCCTCCTATCTTATTAATATCACCTAAAAGGATAAATGACAAAGATATAAAAACAAAACCTAAAAAAACAAAATGTTCCTTATATTTTAATATGAATTCAATAATTCTTTGCATTTGAAAAGAAATTAATATCGCAAACCACGAATTAAAACTCTTGAGTAGGTATAAATGTCTTCAAGAACTTTTCCGGCACCTAAAACCACAGATTTCAATGGATCCGATGGTATATGCACAGGTAAACTTGTGCTTTCTTTAAGTAATTTATCCAAACCTTTTAACAAAGCCCCGCCACCATTAAGAATTATGCCACTATTGTAAATATCCGAAGCAAGTTCAGGGGGAGTTCTATCGAGTAAACTCAAAACAGCCTCAACAATTTGCTTTACAATTGGGGATAGCGCTCGGCGAACCTCTTCGGAACTAGAAACAATTGCTTTGGGTAAACCATTAACAAGATTTCTACCAGTTACCTCGAAATCTTGTTCTTTGTCCAATGGATAGGCTGAACCAATTTCAATCTTTATTCTTTCTGCAGTTGTATCCCCAATGAGCAAATTGTGCTCTCTTTTAAAATAATTTTTTATTGCCTCGGTCATTTCATCGCCAGCAACTTTAATCGACTCAGAAACAACAATTCCTCCAAGAGAAATCACAGCAATTTCTGTAGTTCCCCCGCCAATGTCAACAATCATATTTCCTTTCGACTCAAAAACATCAACCCCAACCCCAATCGCACCAGCCATCGGTTCCGATATTAGATAAACCTCTTTTGCACCAGCATGCTCGCAACTATCCCGAACTGCTCTCTTTTCGACTTCTGTAATTCCTTGCGGAACACAAACAACCACCCTACGAGTTGAACGCCAATTTTGAGTTACTTGTTTAATTAATGTTTTTAGCATTCCCTCCGTAATTTCGAAATCGGCAATTGCACCATCCTGCAAAGGACGGCTTACAACAATGTCGCGAGGCGTTCTTCCCAGCATTTCCTTCGCTTTTTTGCCAACCGCGATGATATGCTTATTATTCCTATTGAATGCAACAATAGATGGTTCATTCAAAACAATTTCCCCTTCGGTTTTTGAATATATCAAGGTATTGGCTGTTCCTAAGTCGATGGCTAAATCATTACTAAAAAATCTAAACATTTTACCTCGTGAAATAAGAAAACCAATTTACAAAATTAGCAGATTTTGTCTCTTGAACATTAATTTATTTTATTATAATTCAAAAAAATTACTTATTCCTTCAATGAATTTTATTATTTTTGATTGATTATTGTGGAGTAGTTATGAAAAAAGTTGAATTTGTTTTTTTAGTTTTTCTTCTTGTTTCATTTTGGTCGTTCTCCCTTTTTTCGCAAGAACAAGGAATAATTCAACAGGCTTATAATTATTATTTGAAAAAAGATTTCAACAAAGCTATTGAACTATATTCACAAGTTATTCAAAAACACAACAAATATGCACCTGCATTCTATGGAAGGGGGCTTGCTTATGCCCAACTTGACCAGTATAAAACGGCCATACAAGATTTTGAAAAGGCAATCCAGTTAGATAAAACCCTAAACGATGCTTTTTATTCCAAGGCAATTTGTGAAATTAAACTTGGGCTTAACGAAGATGCCCTTGCATCAATAAATAACGCAATTAGTTTATTACCAAACAAAGCAGAATATTACTACCTTCGTGGTCTAATTTATTATTATCAAAAAGACTGGAATAAAGCAGTAGCAGATTTCACAAAAACTCTCGAAATTGATCCAAGATTTGGTTTGGCATTTTATGCTCGTGCTTCTGCATATTATCATCTTAAAGACAAAATTAGTTCACTCAAAGATTATGAAACCTATCTTAAAATGAGTGCCAATCAGCACAACCTTGCCAATGAAACCCAGAGAATGATTAATGTTTTACGGCAATCCGAAGAATAAAAATGAACTATCTCATTGTTTGCTTTTGCATATTTTTTTATTTTAGTATCAATATTTATTCACAAAATTTATTAGATAACCTTCAAATAGGGGGAAATTTCCAGAACGATTCTTACTATTACCTTCCAGATTCAACTATCGGTTCGGCCGAATCCCCAGAAAAACTTCTATCAAACAACTATTTATTTATTACTCTATCTACAAATAGCCTTAATCTTGATTTAAGGTTCGAAAGCTATCAGAATCCCATTCTTGGGTACGACCCACGATTTCAAGGTTCTGGAATTGCATACCGTTCAATATCCTATAAGAATGATTGGATCGATATCACCGCTGGGAATTTTTATGAACAATTCGGTAGTGGTATGGTTCTTCGTGGCTACGAAGAAAGAAATCTTGGAATTGATAATTCGTTTGATGGAGTCAAATTAGAACTTGTACCCTATGAAGGCATCCTGGTAAAAGGTTTGCTCGGTAAGCAAAGGTTCTTTTGGTCGCAAAGTAAATCGATTATAAGAGGCTTCGACGCCAATGTGGAATTATCCACTATTTTCCCTAATCTTTTCAAAAACATTAGTTTTATTATTGGGGGTAGTGTTGTTAGCAGATATCAACCTGATTTAGATTCAAAGTATCGTTTGCCTCAGAATGTTTTGGCTTTTTCAAATAGAATAGATTTTGCAACATCTTATATTATTGCATCAATAGAATATGCTCATAAATACAATGATCCAAATTATAGAAATAAATTCTCTTATAATGAGGGGAATGGATTCAACACTAACATCTCAGTTTTTACCCAAGGGTTTTCGCTGCTTTTAGGCTTTCATCGTTACGATAATTTCGAGTTCAGAACAGACCGAGAGGCAAAGGGATTGGAATTGTTTTTAAATTACCTTCCTTCCCTCACTAAACAGCACATTTTCAGCCTTCCAGCATTTTATGCTGCATCAACACAAGGTAATGGCGAAATTGGCTTCCAAGCAGAGTTGAACTATACAATTCCACCAAAAATTATTGCTAATGATAATTTTGAAACAAACATCATTCTAGGGTTTTCGCGCATTAACTCATTAGATACTCAAAGAATTGACGAATTCACTTACAAAAGTAAATTATTTGGAATTGGAGATATCATTTTCTATCGCGATTTCTTTGTTGAATTACGCAGAAAACTTTCATCATCTTTAGAACTTAAACTGGCCTATATCGACTTAATCTATAACAAAGATGTAATGGAAAACGAAGGTTCACCACTTTTTGGTAAAGTTACATCCCGCACACTTGCTTCAGAAATCATCTTTTCCATAAATAGAACACATACACTTAGAACTGAAATCCAACATATGTGGTCGAAAAATGATAGCACCGCACTTAGCGACGACAAAAAAAATGGAAATTGGTTTGCTTTTTTGATTGAACATTCAATTGCACCTCATTGGTATTTTTCAATTATAGACCAATGGAACTATGGTAATGTAAATAAAGAATTTCAGGTGCATTACATAAAATTTCTTCTCTCCTATATTCGCGAAACTACTCGAGTTTCAGTTGGATTCGGGAGAGAAGCCGGTGGGGTTGTATGTATTGGCGGTGTTTGTAGATACGTGCCAACATCTTATGGATTTAGTTTATCAATAACAACATCATTCTGAGGTAAATATGAAGAAAATATATCTATTAATCCTACTTGCATTACTTTTTTGGGAATGCGATAAGATAAATCCACCATATCTTGAAAATCCTACAGTAACCGATACATCCACTTACCAACAAAAAATACTTTTAGAAGAATATACAGGATTTCGGTGTGGCAATTGCCCCGAAGCAACTGAAATTGCACATTCATTAAAGAATAAGTATCCAAATAACCTTATCTTATTATCTGTGCACGCTGGTGGATATGCCAAACCAACAAGCGATCATACATACGACTTTAGAACACCAATTGGTGATGAACTCGACAAATTTTTCGGTTGTAGCCGAGCAGGCAACCCAAACGGAATGGTTAATCGAATAGGATTTCCGAACAAATCCCATATTTTACGGGAAGGTCAGTGGGAAAATGCTATACAAAATTTGCTTTCAAATAAGCCTAAACTCGATTTAAAATTATCAACTTCATTTAACCAAAGTACTCAAACAATATTCACAAGAGTAGAAATAAAATTCCTTGAACCGTCATCACCAAACTACCACCTTTGCCTACATCTTGCTGAAGATAGTGTAGTCCAATATCAAAGGGATGATAGAAAAACACCACCTGATGTCGAAAATTACGTTCACGATAATGTTCTTCGCGATGGTATAACACCAACTTGGGGTATTCAAATTTCCGATAAACCTTTGCAGTCTGGAACAATCATTAGCAAAGAATTTGAATATGTTATCCCTGCAGGAAAAGATTGGAGAATTAATAAACTTAAAGTAATTGCATTTGTTCACGATAAAGATAATACTTTTGAAATTCTTCAAGTTGATGAATCTTATTTGTTCCCTTAAATGAACCAAAGAGATATTATTTCTGTTACATTTGCCCTATTTCTTCTTTCTATAATTCTCTTACTCTTCAATATACAAAAAGGCGAAGTCCAACCTTGGGACGAGGGACTATACGCTTACCGAGCTAGGGAAATTGTTCAAACAAACCAATGGTGGGATCAAACTCCTTTTGCACTTGGAATGCTTTATTCTGCTACCTATCCTCCCCTGGTTCCGTGGGCAATGGCTTTGAATATGAAAATCTTTGGAATTAATCTATTTGCTATTCGATTATTTTCTGTACTCTGCTCCTCATTAATTATTGTTTTATTTTTTTACACTTTTTTTCATTTCTTTAATTACCAAATTGTCTTCCTTCTTGCAGTTAATATACTACTTTCTTCGAATTATTTTTATTTCTCAAGGCAAGGAATGACAGACATTCCTCTTTTATTCTTTGTTTTACTTTTGTTTGTGTTGGTTTATTATTTCGCCGATGATACAAAAAAAATTAAAAAATTCATTTTCGGAGTTGGGATTGTCGTTTTTTTTGCTTTTGCATTGATGACTAAAATAGTGGTTTCATTCATTCCTTTAATTTCTCTGCCCTTTATTTACAAATATTGCGACAAGAAAAAATTTTATCAGGTTTCTTTGTTATTCATTTTAGGTTTGATAATTGCTCTTCCTTGGCATATTTATATGTTTTCACAATACGGATGGAATTTTTTGTCCGCTTTTCTACCACCACATTTATTTACTGTCGTTGAGTCCAATTCAAAGCAATTAGGGCTATTTTTTTATATAAACCAATTAATAATTTCCAATCCCTTGTTAATACTCGCTTTCATTTATATTTATTCAAGAATAAAAATTTTCGGATTTCGCAAGTCATTTTTTACCTTCAATTTCCTTTCTGATATTTTATATTTGTGGTTTATAAGTGGACTTTTGGTTTTTAGTCTGGCACCAACTAAACTAGTCCATTATTCTCTCTATCTTTTACTACCCGGGCTTTATTTAGCACTTGAATTTATCGCAATATACTTTCCTAAGCAATCATTAAAAGGTAAACTATTAACTTTTGTTCTACTCTTAACAGCCCTTATGTGGAGTCTGTCGCCAAACCTTCGCAAATCTTTAAAAATCTTGAATTTTGATGATATTTTTTACCATTTGGCTATGTTAGCGATAGCAATTATCGCGCTTTATGCAATATATTTAATTCAAAAGAAGAAAAAAAATATATCAATTTTAGGAAATAAATTTTTAGAATCCTTTATTTACCTAATAACTGTTTCTTACTTAATACTCGTAATTACTCAAGTATCACAAAAACCTACAGGCAAAATTTTCGGGGGCGAGCGGATCGCAAAGTTTTTGGAATCACACAAAGTTAAAAACTTTGTTTACCTATTCCACAAAGTAAATGACTCCGACACACTCAATCCTCAACTTTCTTGGTATACAAATGGTAGTTTTTTTGGTAAGGATAAAACAAAACACATTTCTTTTTTAGGTTTAGAACTAAAAGGTGTCGATTTCAATACCCTAAAAAAACTTAGCGAATTTAAAAAAGATATTGTTGTTTATTATATTTACGATTACACTCCTTCTATCGAAGCCACAATAAGGGAAATATCTAAAAGAAGACAAGTATATTTAATCACACCCAACTATGTAATTTTTGGACCGGAAAAACCAGAAAGCAAAATTCAAAAAGAAGAAATATTAATATAAAAAAAATATGGCAAATCTCCCCCCTGATTTGCCTTGTTTCGAGGTTTAGGTAGGAATTAAGAAAATTTATTATCCTCTAATTAATTGCAGGAATGCTTGAGGATTTGCATTTGCTTGAGCAAGCGAAATCAAGGATGCCTGTTGTAAGAATTGAGCTTTGATAAGTTCAAGTTGTTCCAATGCTACATCAGCATCTTCAATTCGAGAAATTGCGGCGTTATAATTTGTGATTTGGGCTTTCAAAAGGTCTTCCTGCGAAGCTAATCTGTTGCTAATTCCACCGAGCAATGAAGCAACTTTATTAACATTTTCCAATGCTTGATTAAGACTTTGAATTGTTAAATTGATTTGAGTGAATGAAAATATTCCCAAATTCGTATATGAAACAGCATCTAAATCGGTTAAATCCAAATTGCTAACGCCTGCAAAATGTTGCGCAGACATAGCGTTAATATTAAAACTCCCACTGGGTATGTTGTATTCGGTATTATAAGTAGTCAAATCGATTGACAAAGTAACCAGGTCGTATCTTGCATTCATACCAATAACAAAATCAGCAGAGAATGTCCCATCGAGCAACTGTCGACCCCCATAAACTGTTGTATCTACAATTGTTTGAATTTGTTGTGCCATTCGATATGCTGCTTTAGCAAGGGATACCAACTCATTTGTTCCTAATGCCCCGCTGGCAGCCTGTGAAACTGTATCTTTAATAGTAAGCAATCTTTGCGAAATATTATCGAGGGCTTCAATTGATATATTTGTTACGGCATATGCATCTCCAACAGCCAACAAAGCTGCCTTCATTGCACCATTTCTGGATTGCAAAGCACGAGATGTTATGTATCCAGCCACATCGTCCCCAGGGTTGTTTATTCTTTTCCCTGTAGACAACCTCAATTGTCTTAATGAAATATTCCGATTGGAAACTTCCAAAGCATTGTAAGCGTTTTCGGCTGGAATATTTGTTCTTATTCTCGAATTTCCTCCAATTGCAAATGGCATTTTTTCCTCCTAAATATTTTCAAATTGTTAATCGAAGTAATTATTTTCAAAGCCTGTGCCAAGGAGGTTATTTGAATTCTGCAAGAGCCAGGAAATACTTATCTATAAATCATTTCAGGAAATTTCTGAGGAGAAAAAATAAAGAAGTTTTTGGCAAAAAAGGAAATAAAATGTCGAAAAAAAGACAAATTATTGGATAATTTTAGAACAGAAAAAAAGGGAAAAATTTATTTGGCTAATTTTCGCCAGTTGGTTTAGTCTCGTTTCCTTTCTTTTTAGGCAACTTTATAAAAAAGGATGTTCCTTTACCAACTTCACTTTCTACACGAATAGTTCCGCCATTTTTTTCCACAAACTCTTTGACCAAAATCAAACCTAAGCCACTTCCTTTTTCCTTTGCGGTGCCAGGTGTAGAAACACTTTCACCAATTTTGAACAATTTCGCAAGTTTTTCAGAATCCATACCAATACCATTGTCGGAAACAATAATTTCAAAATCTTCTGGATAATCTTTTAATCCCACTTGGATTTCTCCACCAGGATTTGTAAACTTAATAGAATTAGAAATCAGATTCCTTATGACTGTGGTGATCATATTTCTATCGACAAAAGTAATTGAATTTTTAGGAACCAAATTTGTGATTTTAATATTTTTTTGTCTTGCATTTGGTTCATTAACAACTACACTGGATAGAGCAATTTCATATAAATCTGTCTCTTCTGGCTTAAAAGGTACAGTACCTGTTTGTGAACGTGACCATTGCAATAGGTTTTCTAATAAATTGTAAGATTGTTCAGCATAATCTAAAAGTTCTTTAAGCAGTTCTTTGGATTCTTCTGGCGAGAGGATATCTGAACTCTCGATTAATGTTTTTGTCAACGATATTAATCCAGAAATTGGCGCGCGCAAATCATGGGCTATGATATTAAAAAATTTATCCTTTGCTGCATTTAATTCTTTAAGTCTTTCTTCAGATTCACGAAGTTGTCGCTCATACATTTTTCTTTGCGTAATATCTCGCATAATTCCCATAACTACAACCTCTCCGGGTTTTCCAACAGAAACTGTGCCCACTTCTACATAAACTCGCTTTCCAGATTTATTTAGCAATTGTAATTCATATTGATTTGGAATTTTCCGACCTTCGAGCCGAGCCTTATAACGCTCCTCAAGAAACTTTTTACTTTCTTCTGGTATCAAAACATTAAAGTCAAAATCTTCGGAAGTTAATTCCTCCGCGGTATAGCCCGTTAGTTCACAAAATCTTGGATTAACATAAACATAGTGACGTCCCTTCATTAAATAAATCGCATCAAAAGCATTTTCTATAAGAGCACGGTACAGAGTTGAACTTTCTTCACACAATTGTCTAATATAATCCAATTCACTTGTGTCGAGCGAGATACAAAAAATATATTCATCGGAACCGAAGTGTATTAAGAACTTTGTAATTTCTAAATAATGGGTCTTGCCATTTGGGTCAACAATTTGCTGGTGAATATGAATTTGTTCTTTTTCACCCCTAAATAATTGCCAATCCGTTTCAATTTGTTCCCTCACTTGTTCTGTGTCGCCAAAAATTTCAACCAAAGTTTTCCCAGCAATTTCTGAAAATCCCCTTCCAATAAAATTTTCGAAACTACGGTTGCACAAAACTAATCTTTGTTCACGGTCGCGAATTGTTATCCAAAAATCAAATCTGTCAACTAATTTTTTAATATATTCCGGACTTCCGAACAACGGAGCAAAACTTTTAGCATCGGAAATTGCAAAACGAGCTAAACTAACTAAGGTATAATTTTTTCCATATCTTTCAAATACCTTCGAATTTGCAAAAAGTGGGGTCTTATTCCATAATAAAAGATAAAAGTCTTTAACCTCATTATTGTTTTTTAATAAACTGACAAAATTTTCGAAACGAAAATCTTTATAAAAAAGGTCACACTTTTGGATTTCAACATTAACAATTTCTGGATTTGAGGGATTTAATAAATCCCTTACCTTATCATTACAAGAAATAATAACAAGATTTTCCAACAATATAACGGGATTTACAAACAAATCCAGTTCGATAAAATTATTATTCTCTTGTTCCACTTTTATAAAATATTAAACAATAAATATTTGACAAAGTATAAATAATATAAAATTAGCATTCTAAAGCAAGGATACCTGGCATTGGTTTACCAGCAAGGAAATCAAGAGAGGCGCCTCCACCTGTTGAAGCATGAGAAACTTGATTTTTTAAGCCTAAACGAGAAATAGCAGATGCAGAATCTCCGCCTCCAATTATTGTAATTGCACCTCTTAAAGTTGCTTCTGCCATTGTATTTGCAATAGTCTTTGTTCCTTCGGAAAATTTTTCAATTTCGAAAACACCCACCGGACCGTTCCAAACGACCATTTTGGAACTTAATATTAAATTCCGATAGTTTCTTCGGGTTTCTAAACCAATGTCCACACCCATCCAACCATCGGGAATTTCATTAAACTTAACATTTTTAGTATTTGCCTTCTCATCAAGCCGGTCAGCGACAATAATATCATTAGGAAGGATTAGATTTTTATTCAAAGATTTTGCCATCGAGAATAAATCTTTTGCCAATATGATTTTTTCTTCCTCAACAATTGAATTTCCAATATTATACCCTAATGCTTTGAAAAAAGTATAGGCTAAACCACCACCAATTAATATTTGGTCGCACTTTTCAAATAGGTTTTGGATAACATCAATTTTCCCTGAAATTTTTGCTCCACCAATAATAGCAATGTAAGGTCGAGAAGGATTTGAAATTGCTTTGCTCAAATAGTGAATTTCGTTCAGTAAAAGATGTCCAGCAAATTTTTCTTCGAATAGCCGAGGCAATGCATCAATGCTTGTATGAGAACGATGACAAGTAGCAAAAGCATCATTGACATAAACATCGCCGTAGAGACGAAGTTTTTGGGCAAATTCAACCGAATTCTCTTCCTCTTCTTTGTAAAATCTTAAATTTTCGAGTAAGACAATCTCGCCAGGAACTGAATTTTCTGTGACCTTTTGTACTTCGTTGCTGATACAATCCGAGACGAAATGAACATTATATCCATAATGCTCTATTAAATAGTTTGAAACTGGAAGCAAAGAGTACTTAGGATTAACAGTCCCCTTAGGCCTACCCAGATGTGAAATCAAAATTGGAATTCCACCATCATCAATTATTTTATTTATTGTAGGCAGAGTTTCAACAATTCGTGTATCGTCGGCAACCTTTCCTTCTTGGGTTAAAGGGACATTAAAGTCAACTCGAACAAGAGCCTTTTTTCCGGCAAAATTGTAATCATAAATGGATTTAATCATGAAAGACCTTTTATTTCATAAACTTCATTAACTCAAGGATTAAATCCACACATCGAGCTGCATAACCATATTCATTATCATACCAACCAACAACTTTAACTAAATTACCTGAAACTTGAGTGAGTTGAGCGTCAAAAATACAAGAATGAGGATTACCAACAATATCGGATGAAACAAGAGGTTCTTCAGTGTATTGCAAAATATTTTTCAAAGAAGTTTCTGCTGCAATTTTCATAACCTGATTAACCTCTTCTTTTGTAACAGGCTTAGAAAGAATCGCGGTAAAATCGGTTAAAGAACCATCGGAAACGGGAACACGCACAGCGTAACCGTTCAGTTTCCCCTTTAATTTAGGAATAACAAGGCCAACGGCTTTTGCGGCTCCAGTTGTTGTTGGAATCATATTAATCGCGGCAGCCCGAGCTCTTCGTAAATCGCTATGAGGCAAATCAAGTATCCTTTGGTCGTTTGTATATGCATGAACGGTAACCATAAATCCAGTTTCAATACCAAAATTGTCGTCGAGAACTTTCACCATCGGAGCAAGACAGTTGGTTGTGCACGAAGCGTTAGATATAATTTTTTCACTACCTGTCAAAACTTGATGATTTACTCCCATTACAATTGTTGCATCTACTTCATCTTTCGCTGGAGCAGAAAGCACAACCTTCTTGGCTCCATTCTGCAAATGTTTTTCCAATTGTTCTTTGCGACGAAAAACACCTGTCGACTCGAAAACTATATCCACATTGTCCTTCCAAGGCAACAATTCAATTTGTTTTTCTGCAGAGACAGGAATTGAAATTCCATCGACAATCAGATTGTTCCCTTCGAATTTAACTTCACCAGGGTAAATTCTATGCACTGAATCATATTTGAAAAGATGGGCAAGAGTAGCGGCATCCGTTATATCATTAATCCCAACAATTTCTACTTGGTTTCTGTATTTTAATAAATGTCGAAGAAAAAGGCGACCAATACGACCGAAGCCATTGATAGCAAGTTTAATAGACATAGGACACTCCTATTAGTGAGAACTAAAATTAAAAATACTAAATTATAAAATTATGTATTTTTAACAACCCAACAAATCATTAAAATTCTGTAAAATTTTTTTAATGTTTAGTTACTTTTGCTCGTTATAAACCATTTTAAAATTAATTTTGTTTTTTATTCATTAAATATCATGGAAAATATTAAGCAAATTGAACTTAAAGTTGGATTAGTTTCGGTTGCAGGAACATTACTTTTGATCTTAGGTCTTATCTTTGGTCGTGGTTATAAAGTTTCGGTTTCGACCCAAAGTATTAAATTTCGTTTTCCAAATTCTGGTGGCTTGCAAGTTTCAAGCCCAGTTGTTGTCAATGGTGTCAAACGCGGTTCCGTTAGTTCTGTTGTTAACGATAATGGTTCCGTTCTTGTAACCGCAACAATAGATAACACTGATGATTTTCGAAAAGATGTAAGAGCGAGAATTACAATTCTTGAAATTACAGGAGGGAAAAAAATTGAAATCTTTCCTGGAACCTCCCCAGAAAAGTTCGACCCAAATATTGAAATTCAAGGCGAAACATCGGCTGATTTTGCTGACCTTGTTACTCAACTTGGTATCATTTTGGAAAAAGCAAAGTACACCATTAGCCAACTTGACACAACATTAACTTCAACGAACAAAATCCTTGCCGACAAAAACTTTACAACTAACATAAGAGTTGCTATCGACAATGCTAACCAAACCCTTTCTTTAACAAGAGAAATTTTGGAACAAAATCAATCCGGCATTAATCAAATAATTAGAAATCTAAAAGAAATATCGTCCTCTCTTCGTTCCGATTATACAACTTATCAACCCAAGATTGAAAAAATAATAACACGTTTAGACGAAATCTCCACTGAAACAACCAATTTACTTGAAAGTGGAAATGAAATTGTTGGTAAAATTGACACTGCTTTAGCCCAGTTGAACAATATATTAAATGAAATTCGCAATGGGGATAATTTAGCAAATAAATTGATTTACGACAAAGAGTTTTCTCAAAAACTTGATTCTACACTTAAAAATGTTTCTGAACTAATCAATTTTATTCAAAAATACGGTGTTAATGTTAACCTTCGTTTGGGCACTCGTCCTTAAAATTTTATCTTATCGAGGATACTTTTCTAATAATGAAATAATTTTTTGCTCTAAAGTTTCTAAATTTTTTCCAAAAGTTAAAATTCCATCTTTGTGACTGCCAAGAATAATTATCCAGTTGTTTTCCAAATCAATTGACTTGCAAATGTTGTAAACTTCTTTAGCAAGTTCGATTGAACATTCTGGAGAATCTTCGCTCGTAGTTGGAAAAACTCCGTAGAAGTCTTTCCAAATAAAAGGATTGTGAAAATGAACAACAACTTTAATTTCCTTTGAAGCAGTATACAAAGCACCGTGAATCGATGTATCTCGCGATGGTTTTTGGGTCGCTGTTATTGAACCTCGAATAACATTTAATGAACTAAAATCTTCATTAACAATTTCAATAGTAAAAAACTCATCTGTACTTAGTTCTCTTTCGCTTCCAGTATTACTTTGCGATATAGCAAAAGTAGTTTCACTCAATCTGTGGCTAACATTCCCGAAAGAAACTTCACCAATTTGCCCTATGACTTTAAAATCCCAAAGTTTTGCACGAAATTCAATTAATTTTTCTAATATTTCCAACTCTTTTTTATTTATCATCTTTCAACTCAGTTTCTTTTCAGGGAACAAAGCCAAAAGGCTTTCTTCCGTTGGTGAGCAAATTCCCCTTTCTGTAATAAAACCTGTAATTAAACGAGACGGTGTAATATCAAACACAAAGTTCTTTGCTGGGCTTTCTTGTGGACAAATTAGGACATTTACAATCTCGTTATTGAAAAAGCCAGTTACATATTTAACTTCATCTTGGTTGCGTTCTTCAATTGGAATTTCATTTATTCCATCAGTTAATCTCCAATCAATTGAACTTGAAGGCAATGCCACATAAAAAGGTACTTCATTATCTTTTGCAGCAAGAGCTTTTAAATATGTTCCAATCTTATTTGCTACATCACCAGTTCGAGTTGTTCTATCTGTTCCAACTATTACTATATCTACTAGTCCTTTTTGCATCAAATATCCACCTGTATTATCGGAAATGATTGTATGTGGAATACCCTCGTGTAAAAGTTCGAAAGCAGTTAATCGTGAACCTTGATTCCAGGGGCGAGTTTCATCGACCCAAACATGAACTGGAATTCCCAATTCGTTTGCGATAAAAACAGGTGAAAGGGCTGTACCATAATCAATTGTAGCAAGCCATCCTGCATTACAATGGGTCAGGATATTTACCAATTCCTTTTTCTTTGAATAGATTTCCCTGATTAATTGCATGCCATATTCGCCGATTTTTCTGCAAATTTGTATGTCGCAATTACGAAGATATCGAACATAATCGAGTATTACTTTTTTCTTTGCTTCGAAATCAGTCACCTTCCCAAGTTCACTTAAGCAACCTTCTATTGCATTTCTTAAATTGACAGCAGTTGGACGCGTAGAAAGCAATTTGTCCATTGATTCTTTCAGGGATTTTTCGAAATTATTTGACTTTGATTCTTTGACTGCAAAAAACAATGCATATGCAGCAGTGACACCTATTAATGGTGCTCCTCGAACTTGCATCTCCTTTATTGCAAATAAAAAATCTTCGAGATGTGACAACTGGACAATTTTTAATTCAAAAGGCAAAAATCTTTGGTCAATTATCGAAACTGAGTTTACGCTTTCGTCGGTTTCCCAAATTGTTTGGTAATGCTTACCAAATATTTTCATTTTCTTAAATCTCTTAAATAATTTTTCAAAAAATCTATAAGCAAAGAAATAGCCTTACTTCGGTGGCTAATTTTGTTTTTTTCTTCCAATTCCATTTCGGCAAAAGTCTTATCGAAATTTTCAGGGATAAAAATCGAATCGTAACCAAAACCAAAAGAACCGCGTTCGGTCATAATTATTTTGCCTTTGCAAACTCCTTCGAAAAACTTAGGTTCAGTTCCATCGAAAAAGCATATTACAGTCCGAAATCTTGCATTTCTTTTTTCCAAAGGAACACCAGTAAGCATCGACAACAACTTTTTTCTATTCTCTTTATCATTCCCTTGCGAACCAGCAAATCTTGCCGAATGAACACCTGGCAATCCACCTAAAATCTCTACTTCCAAACCAGTATCATCAGAAATAGTCGGAATTTTCAACTTTTCGTAAATTCCTTTTGCCTTCAAAAAAGCATTTTCTTCAAGTGTTGAACCTGTTTCTTCAATTTCAAATTTTTCGTGGGAAACTTGTTCTAAACTTTCCAACTCAAATGGTAAATTATGTTCTTTAAACTTCGACTGAATTTCAACAAACTTGTGTTTATTATTTGTTGCCAAAATTATTTTCATTTTTTAATTCGTTCATTAATTTTTCAACAGCAAGTGTTGGGGTAAGTTGCCCTTTAAAAATACTTTCTTCTAATTCAGGCAAAAACTTCAAAACAATTGGATTTTGGAAAAAAGAATTCAGCACTGTTTCTTTTAACAATGAATGAAACCAATCAAGAATTTGCTTTCTCCGCCGCAAATGGAACACACCACTTTCTTTAGTTTTTTCACAAAAATCCATAATAACCTGCCAAATTTCTTTGATTCCACTACCATTAAGAGCGGACGCAAGCAGAACCTTAGTTTCCCATCCTTCAGTTACATTCGTTATGTAATGAATTGCTTGTTTGTATTCTTTCATTGTCAGTTTTGCCAAAGACAAATTTTCGCCATCAGCCTTATTAATAACAATTGCATCCGCTAGTTCAACAGAGCCCTTTTTAAACCCTTGCAACTCATCGCCTCCGCCTGGCAAAATCAATAATAAAAAGAAATCGACCATAGAACGGACAAGAACCTCACTTTGTCCCACCCCAACTGTTTCAACAAAGACAACATCAAATCCAGCAGCCTCGCAAAGTAAAATAGATTCACGAGTTTTGCGGCCTACGCCACCCAAAACACCCCCTGAAGGCGAAGGTCGAATAAATGCATTTGGATGTCGGGACAAATGTTCCATCCTGGTCTTATCTCCCAAAATCGAACCTTTTGTAATCGTACTCGAGGGGTCTACGGCAAGAACAGATACTTTATGACCACTTTCACAAAGATACATCCCAAGACTTTCAATAAAAGTACTCTTTCCAACTCCTGGCGAACCAGTGACTCCAACACGAATAGAATTACCTGTATATGGGAGTATTTTAGTAAGCAACTCCTGGGCAATTTGGTTATGTTCGGGCAGATTACTTTCCACTAGGGTTATTGCTCGGGATAGTATTGTTATCTCCGACTTTAAAATTCCCTCGAAATATTCATCAACAGAAAATGTTTTCAATTTCAAAAATGCTTTATTGCTATTTAAATAACTTTTATCCAATGTTTGCTTTTGTTTTAATTAAAATTTCCAAAAATAAATAATGTTCTCTTAAGTATCAATTGTTAATATTTCTTTTGCAATGTCAATAAATTCAGAAAGAATCATTGCAGTTGCTCCCCAAAGAGGAACTTTTGGATGAACTCGCCAAAGTGGTACTTTTATTTGCATAGATTTATGTTCCCATATTTCCTCTTCTCTCTTCATTTCATCAAAAAAATAACTTAAATCGACAAGAAAAACTTCTTCAACTTCCACTTTGTTTACTTTTAACTCCTTCAGAGAAGAAAGATAACCGACAACAGGCGAAATAATTGTATCCGAAGGAGGTACATAAAGTTTTGATAACTCCCCAAGAATTTTAATATCTTGACTATTTAAGCCAATTTCTTCGAATGTTTCTCGAAGTGCGGTGAACCTAATATCCTCGTCCCTTTCACAATGACCACCTGGAAAACTTATTTGGTTGCTATGTAAAGGCAACTTTGAACCTCGTAAAGTAAACAAAATCTTAAGATTATCAAAAGAATCCCCAACTAAAAGAAGCAGAACTGCACTTTTGCTTGCGGTATCACTTGGTTCAAAAGGACGATATGGTTCATTACCAACCAAAGGCGACATTTTTATTTGAGAAGCCTTGCCTTTTAACTTCACGTTTTTTAATGTACTTTCTAATTTAGTTAGAAATTCATTTAGTTCCATCTTATTTGACAAATCTAAGTACATCAACAGGTTTAAGTCTCGAAGCAATTATCGATGGAATAATTGCCGAAACAAAAGTTACAACCAAAGTAAAAAAAATCACCAGACAGTAAGTTTCAATATTAAATGAAATAGGTAAGGTGTCGAAATAATAAACTTTACTATCCAGCCGAATTATCTTGAACGATTTTTGAAGAAATGTAAAAGCAAGCGAAATCACAACACCAATGAAAATACCCAGAAAAGAAATTTTGTAACCAATTCGCAAAAAAATCACAACAATTTCTAACGGTCGTAATCCAAGCACAGACAGAATTCCAATATCTTTCGTTTTTTCAACAACATTAATCAACAAAAAAGTAGCAACATTGAAAACAGCAACAATAGTAATTAAACTCAAAACTATAGGAATCGGTTTCTTTTGCAATTCAATCCAAGCAAAAATTGAAGAATGCAAATCGTAAAACGAAAAACAATAGAAAGGATATCCAAGCACAGCCTCAACTTTTTTCACAACAGAATCAACTTTTGCAATATCTTTCAAATAAATTTCAATAGAGTTCGCATCGGATGCTCTTAGCCTATTAATTTTCATAACAGTTTCGTAGTTTGCATAAGCAAAAACATCGTCATATTTAGCCATCCCCGATTCGAAAAATCCAATGACTTTAACCTTAAAGAATTCAGGGCGGAATTCCCTACTTCCTTCATTGAAATTAATATGAAGTAAAACAACACTATCGCCCACATTAATTCCCATACGATTTGCAAGCATTCGACCTAAAATAATACCTTCGGTTTTCAGGTTCAAATTATTTCTGCTACCTAATGTCTCAATCTTTCTTAAGTTATTTATTTTTTGTGGGTCAAGACTTTGTAAGGAAATTCCTTCAACTGCATTTTTATATCGTAATATAATAACAGAAGACACAACTGGATAAGCAGCCAAAATTTCGGGTATTTTTTTCTGTAAATTATCAACAATGGAATCCGCTTTAGTAAACGGTTTCCTATCGAATGTAAAAACTTTTATATGCGAAGTGAATCGAACAGCATTCTCTTGTATTGCTTTTTGAAAACCATCAAGAATAGAAATTGAAACAACTAAAGCAATTACTCCAAGAACAATACTTACAAAAGATACCCAATATGCAAAATTTGCAAAACCTCGCCTATTTTCTTTCGAAATGAATTTTCGAAAAATAAAATTAATAGTTTCAAAATTCATCGCAACAACTAAACGAGAAAGCAAGTTTAACAAATAAAGCAATTCCAAACTTCATAGCCTCTTCATCGGGATTGTATTTAGAGGAATGGAGACCAAAAAATTCTCCATCAAAACCTTTTGGTTTTACTCCCAAGAACCAAAAAACACCTGGAACTTTTTGGAGGTAATATGAAAAATCCTCAGCCCACATTTTAGGTTCAAAGTTCAAAACTTTTTTGTCGCCCAAAATTTCTTTGGCTTGATTTTTCACAAATTCTGTTAGTTTCGTATCATTAACAAGCGGTGGGTAACCAATTACAGGCTCAAAAGTAGAATCAACACCATAACAAGAAGCAATTTTGGTGGAAAATTCTTGTATTTTCTCCAAAAGAATACTTCTTGTCGATTGATTAAAAGTTCTCAAAGTACCCATAATTTTAACTTCATCGGGGGAAATATTAGTAGCCGAGCCCCCATTAATCGATGTAATGGCAAGCAAAGCAGGTTCAAGCGGTTGCTTGAATTTTGATGGTAAATCATACAAAGATGAAATAATCGAAACACTAGCCCTAATCGGGTCACTTCCTAAATGTGGTTGGGCTGCATGAGAACTTTTTCCCGACAAAGTCCAATATAATTCATCCGCAGAAGCCATAATAGTTCCACTTGCAATGGAGATTGTCCCAACTTCGGTTTCAGGGTAAGTATGCTGTCCGAAAATTGCAATAACATTGGGATTAGAAAGAACTCCTTTTTCAATTAGTTTCTTAGCTCCACCAGGTAGCTTTTCTTCGCCAGGTTGAAAGATAAACTTAACATTTATAGGTAATAAGTCTTCAAACTTTTTCAACACTTTAATTGTTCCAAGAAGAATGGAAGTATGAATATCGTGTCCACAAGCATGCATTATGTTTGGGGAATTTGAAGCAAAAGGGAGCCCGGTTTCTTCTTGAATAGGTAAAGCATCAATATCCGCTCGAAAACAAACGCACTTATCTGATTGTTTTTTCCCGATCAATCCAACAACTCCTGTTTCAATTAGTCTTCCATACTCCACCCCAAGGGTGTCCAAAAAATTGCAAATCAAATTCGTTGTTTTAAATTCTTTAAATGACAGTTCGGGATTCTGATGAATAATTCTACGGATTTCAACAATTTCGTTAAATATTAGGTCTATTTCGGAAAAAATAACATCTTTATTCATAACTTTTCTTTTTATTAACTTGCTTAAATGAAAAAGGACAAGTTAATATTTTTTGAGAAAATTATTGGAAACCAAAGTTAGAAATAGAATACAAATATTGCCGGAATATATTGCCAATCAAATTGCTGCTGGCGAGGTAGTGCAACGTCCCGAATCAGTTGTCAAAGAACTTGTAGAAAACTCGCTTGATGCAGGCGCGACTACAATCGCTGTTGTAATACACAAAGGAGGCAAACAATTAATACACGTTGTCGATGATGGCTTTGGAATGACTCGTGAAGACCTTGAACTATCCATCCGCCGGCATGCTACAAGCAAAATCTACACCCCCGAAGATTTAGAAAACATATTAACCTATGGCTTCAGGGGAGAGGCGCTTGCTTCGATTGCTGCTGTTGCTAACATCGAAATCAGAACAAGAACCTTTGACGATGATCCTGGTTGGCGATTGATCTCTGAACCGAACAAAGAACCAATTATTGAACCTTTCGCAATAGACAAAGGTACTCAAGTGTTTGTTCGTAACCTATTTTATAATGTTCCAGCAAGAAGGAAATTCTTAAAGTCCGATTTAACGGAATTTCGGTACATTTCTGATACCCTTGTTAAATTAGCACTATGTAGAAATGACGTGCGTTTCGTTTTTTACGACGAAGATTCTTTAGTTTTCGATGTTCAACCAAGTTCACCCAAACAAAGAATTAAAGACTTGCTTGGAGATTTGATATATCAATCTTTGATTCCAGTTGAGTATGAATATGGCGGAGTTAAAGTCTGGGGTTTTGTTGGGCAACCCCATTTAGCAAAATCTACTCGTGGAGAGCAATACCTTTATCTAAACGGGAGAAATATTAGGAGCAAAGCACTTACTTACGCAGTTTTTCTTGCATTCGAACATTTACTTGAAAAACAAACCAATCCCTTTTTCCTACTTCATATCGAATTGAACACAAAGAAATACGATGTAAACGTGCATCCACAAAAATACGAAGTCAAATTCGACGACGAAAAATTTATTTTCAATGTAGTAAATACGGCTGTTAGCAATGCATTAACAAATAATAACTTAGCGCCTTCTGTTTCTATTTCTACATCCTTTGAACCATTTTCAAAAACAGCAATAGAACTTTCGAACGAAAAAATCCAAACAAAGTTAGTTAACAAACTAACTGGTGAAATAATCGAAAAAGAAAATAAAGATTTTGATGATTATTTTCCAAAGGAAATTAAGTCAAAATTGAAATACACCTCGCCCCGAGACAATAGATTAGTCGAGAACTTGCAAAAATTGTATTCACAATTCGAAACTAAAGAAACAACCCAATTTGAAAAAGCAAAGCCGTGGAGATCCGTTTTCCAAGTTCATAACAAATTCATTATCTTAGAAAAAGATGACGGAATTGCAATAATCGACCAACATGCCGCTCACGAAAGAATACTTTACGAAAAACACAAAAAAGCATTTCTTAAAAATGAATCATTATCACAAAGATTGCTATTTCCAATAAATATTAAACTAAATCCAGTAGAATACTCGGCGGTTCAAGAAATTCGAAAAGAACTGGAAAAATTAGGCTTTCGCTTCGAACTACTCAATAATGGAACCTTGGAACTATTTGCTGTGCCAAACGACATTATCAATCGAAACGAAATTGAAATATTTAAAGAAATTGTCAATTCATTTGTTTCCAATACTTCAGTTGGTATTTCCAATATCCAAGAATATTTACTTGCAACTTATAGTTGCAAAGCAGCCATAAAAACAGGTCAATCCTTATCGAAAGAAGAAATGGAATCCTTGGTTTTTCAACTTTATGAATGTGAAATACCTTTTGCTTGCCCCCATGGTAGACCAATTGTCATTGAAATAAGCACAGAGGAACTTGATAAAACATTTTGTAGAATACTTTAAAATCAATTAACTCTTTGTACCAAAATTGTAAATTAATGTCGTTCTTTGTTGCTGTTTAATTCATTCAACGCGCTCACGAAAATTGATTTAGTTCGATGAAGTAATTGTTTAGATAATTTATCGATTTTCTCGAAATCTTTGGGACTGAAAATATTTTTGTATTCATCAAGAAGTTCAAGTCGAACTTTTTCAAACTTTTCGGCAAATGGACCCAGAACTTCATCGTTTGAATTTTCTTGCCACGAAAGAAAAAGTTCTACTTCTTGTTCGATAATTTTCTCACAAAGTGGTAAATCTTGAATTTTTGCATTGTTTTGTTTTTCAAGATAATCGTGTATCCTCTGTATATCGTAGTAAGTAACTTCATCAGGTAAATTCTCTGCTTCAATATCCCTGGGAATTGCTAAGTCAATTATTAATTTTAATCTTTTGCTCTTCTTGAAGGAATTATTTATAGATTCAGAAGTAATGATACAATTTGGAGCAGAAGTGGACGAAAAAATTATGTCTATTTCAGGTAAATACTTTTCAATTTCATCTAATGAAATAGCCTTTCCCCCAAATTCTTCTGCTAAAACCTGGGCTTTGTGTAATGTTCTGTTAGCAAAAATGAAATTTGAAAATTCAATTTTCTTCAATTCATTTGTCAAAATCAAAGAGTTTTCGTTTACGCCGACTACCAAAAGATTCATATCATTAGTTAGTTTTTGAAGAATAATCTCAGTAGCAACTCCAGAAACCGAAAGTTTACCCTTTCCTATGGAAGTTGTATTTCTTATTGTTTTACCACATCTAAAAGCAGAATGGAATAGTTTATGGAGAATTTTGTCAACAGTTTTAGCTTGGCAAGCCACGCTATAGGCTTCTTTCACTTGTCCTTGAATTTGATATTCGCCAAGAACAAGTGAATCCAATCCAGAAATTACTCGAAAAAGATGGGAAATTGCTTTTCGACCTGAATATTGATAAAATAATTTTTCCTTGCCCTTTGTAGATTTACCAAGTATTTCGTTTAAAAAACTCAAAACATATTGTTTTGGGTCGACTGATGAGGTATGAGTAAAATAAATTTCATTTCTGTTGCAAGTGGAAAGAAACACAACTCCTTCAATACCAATTTCAGATGCAAAAATTTGTAGAAACTTACCAGCCTGCTTTCTCGGTAATTGAAATTTCTCGAGTTCAGCAATAGAAGCAGTTTTATAACTTAATCCAACAATCGAAATTTCTGTTACGTTTTTCATAATACTATCAAAACCTGTAAAAGCAACTTATAAGAATTAATCTCATTTAAAAAGAAGAATTTAACATTTGTAACCCACCCCCAAGATAAGAAACATTCTGCCATCCATTTTGTTTTAAATAGATTGCTACTTCAAGCGAACGAGGTCCTTTTTGACACACACACAAAATATTAATATCTTTTGGAATCGTATTCATTTTCGATAAAAATTCATCATAATCGATATTCAAACAACTTAGTTTCGATGGAGTTTGCTCGATTTCTTCTTCTTTACGCAAATCTAAACAAAAATATTCCTTGCTGTTTAAATCAAGTGGGCTTAATGGTTCAATTCGGAACTGTTCTTGATTTTGAATAATCCCACCAAGATAATTTAATGGATTTAATGGTGAAGAATGTGGTGGAGTATAAGAATGTTCAAAATCTAATAAATCCAAATAGTGACTTCCATTTTTCAACAATAATGAAAATGAATCAATATAACGGGAAACTTCCCCCTTTCCACACATTTGCAGACCTAAAAGGCGACCATCCTGACGATTATAAATAACTTTAGCAAATAGTATTTGGTTATCGGGATAATAATGTGGTCGGTCGTAAAAAGTAGCAAGCGCAAATGATGGCTGAATACCATTTTGCAAAGCACAGGATGAATTTAACCCACTACTGGAAAAAATTACATCAAAAATTTTCAATGAAATTGCCCCAACTGCACCATCAAACCTATCTGAAATACCAGCAATACTATTTGCAATTACACGGCCCTGTCTGTTTGCAAGCGACCCCAGAGCAAAGATATCGGGTTTTCCAGTAACCAGATTTATTGTTTCAATACAATCACCAGCAGCATAAATATTAGGAACATTTGTTTGCAATTTTTGATTTACTACTATCCCACCCCTTTTGCCAATTTCAATTCCAGCCTGTTTAGCCAATTCAACGTTAGGTTCAATTCCCATAACAAGAAACACAAAGTCAGTTTCAAGAGTTTCGTTATTAATAAAAACTTGGCAAGTTCCATCTTTCTCTTCGACTTTTGTTACACTTGCATCTGTGATGACTTTAATCCCATTTTTTTCAAGGACAGAAGCAAGAAGTACAGAAATTTCTGAATCGAAACTTTTAGGTATCAAATATTTTTCCTTTTCCACAATAGTTACCTCAATACCCCATAAGGATGACAAAGCTTCGGCAAGTTCGCATCCAATGAATCCCCCACCAATAATCACAGCGTTGGAAATTTCACCAAGCTCGGCTTTTTTTCGAAATTTTAATGCGTCGATAGGTGAATGGAAAAAAGAAATTCTTTCTGAACTGGGAAAAGGAAATCTTGGAACAACAGGTTTAGAACCAGTTGCCAAAACCAAATAATCGTATTCCAAATGACTTGTTTCCCCCGAAGGTCTTACAATTTTTATTTTGTTTTGCTCTGGAATTATTCCTACACAAGTTGTTTCGACCAAAACTTTGACATTTTTTGTCCTTTCGAAGAATTCAGCATTTCGCACTGTTCCCCAGGCTGTGGACATTAATTGGTTGAAACTATCTACATCCCCACGTACGAAAAAAGGCATACCACAGGCGCCAAATGAAACAAAGGGTAGGCGCTCAATAATTGTTATATCTGCATGAGGGTCTAAACGACGAAGTCTTGAAGCAGTTTTACATCCTGCTGCCATACCACCAACAATGACAACTTTTTTCATAATTTCCCCAAAAAAAAAGAAAAATATAAAGAAAAGAGAATTTTTTTCGGAAACTTGTAAGTTATGTAACCAAACTTTTAAAAAATTTTATATTAAATAATTGAAACATTTTTCAATAATTAGAAAATTCTTTTGGAAAAACCCAATAAATTACTTCTTAATATATATCATATAAAGTCTTCACAATTTTTCTTTATTTTTGAAATTAACTTATTGGTAATATTTCATTTTAATAAAGGAGAAGTATATGAAACACTTTTTAATATTGGCTTTTTTGTTTTTTTCTTTTGTTTGTAGCACTCTTTTCGGTCAATTATCTTACCCGACCCCGTACGACTTAACTCTTGGCACATATTCATTTACAGATTGGAGTGCCTCCAACCCACCGGGAACTTATCCACCCTCGATGATCTTCCATCGTAGCGGAACCCAAGACCCATTGCTTTCAACCGAAATGACTACAAATTATACAGGTGCCTACAATCTTACCTCGGGAAGTCGGATTAATGGTTTAGGTGCAAATGGCATTTCCTTTGTCAACACAAGTTCAAATGGTAATCTTGGGGCAGCAGTGCTTGCAATAAATACTACCAATCGAACAAATATTCAAGTAACTTGGACTGGTGGATTTGTAAAAATTTTGGGTACTACTTCACGAGAATACCGTATTATACTTCAATATAAAATAGGTGATAGTGGAACATTTCAAAATGTTACAGACCAATATGGAAATCCAATCGAATATGTGTACAACGAATATGTTAATCATCCAAACCCAACGATATTGCCACCACACTCCAGCACTTTTACAGTAACTTTACCACCAGCTGTCGAAGACCAACCAGTTGTTTATCTTCGTTGGAAGTATTACTTCCTTGGTTCAGGTTCAGGTAATAGACCAGAACTTAGAATAGATGACATTTACGTACAAAGTGAATCATCTGTTGGTGGCGGGACAAAATTGTTAATTTCAAATATTAATCCAACAAATCCATTAACAAATGTTCCTTTTTCCCTTTTAGTTTCTTCAGTTGATGATAATAATGTCCCGAAAAAGGTTTCACAAGCAACAACTGTAAGACTTACTTTAATTGATGGCTCTGGTACACTTCTTGGAACCCTTACGAAAATTATTCCTTACAAATCTACAAATGTTACTTTTGATGACCTTCAATACAACACTGCAGAAATAATAACAATTAGAGCAGAAGTGATTTCAGGAGATAATTTAAACCCTACACAAGCAAGCATTAATATTTTAACTGGTCCAAGAGAAATTTTGATTGAAAATTTATATACTAAAGGTCATGTTGGAGCCATACATCCAACTTTTATCGTTCGTGCTGTAAACTCTGATGGCTCTACAAATACTAACTATCATAACTATACTGCCCAAATTAATTTTCAGGGTCCAAGCAACTTCTTTGTAACTGGCAACTTTGTTAATGGAATTGCTACTATTTCAGGGGTTGCTTTCAACGAGGAAGGCAATTACGAAGTTTCTGCAAGTTCTCCTGGATTTTCAAACTCAAATATTTTAGAAGTATTTGTCCTACCAGAACCAACAATAACAGAAATTCTGATTCCAAAGTACTTAAAAGGAGTAGGGAATTTTGGAACCCGAATTCCTTCTTTTGCCTTAGTCAAAATCAATAATTTACATCCAAATACCATTTATCGTTATTTCACTGGTGGTCGCGATGTTGGATATACTGGAAATGCTGCAACCGATAATGGTGCAGGAAATAACATCCATTACGACCATCAAAACAATACCTATTTTTACAACTCTATAAGAAACTTAACACAGCAAAATGGATATTCTACCTTCCAGGCAAACAGTAATGGCTCGCAATACGTTTGGCTTTCGCTTGTTCCAACAACAAATACTTCATTCAACGAAGGAAAAAATGTTTATTGGATTTTAGTTCTTGGTACCGAACTGGGGAGCTTAATAAAACGATACAAAACAACAAACACAAGTTTAGCCACCGATTTTGGAAATCCACCCACAAAAGTAACTGGAATCTTCGACGAAGATAGTTGGTTGCCGCCCAAAACCTTTGTCTGCTTGTTCGACGATACAAATGCCACACACCCAATTACTATTGCTATAGTTCAAAACGAAGGTGCAACTCTTCAAGATGGGTATGACCCAAATGGAAATCCATATCCACCGCAAGGACCAGAATTCTATAACAACTTGGACGGAACAAATGGAGCCTGGGCGACATTTATTCCGAACAATTTACAAAATGGAATACAAAAAATAGTGGTTTATAACCGTGATGGTTCTATATTTAGAAAAGTTTATGACCTTGATGGGAATTGGGCAGGTGTTCAGACATCGAATATTTACGGTGGTGTGGATAATCCAGTTTCCTTCAAAATCCCAAATTTGAAATTAATTGCACCTGCAGTTGGTTCAACAGATGACGTATGCAACGATGGTTCTTATACAATTCGATGGCTCTCCCGTGGGGTTGAAAAAATTGATGTCGATGTTTCGCAAGACCGCGGAACAACATTCTTCAATATTTTCGAAGGAATTCCTGCTGAAAATGGACAAATCGTGTGGAACATACCACGTGGATTTTTTGCCGACACATCAAACAGAATACGAATCCTCGACCGAGAACATCCAATTGAACTTCAACCAACGAGACAATTTTTATCATCCGAAAGTGGGGACTTTTACATCTACGATAAACCAATTGTAACTTATCATACACCAGCAGCAATAGCCTGCAAAGGGGAAGTAGTTACCCTCGATGCTTTTGCAACTGGCTCAAAAATTGGCTATCAATGGTATAAAGATGGAAATATAATCGAAGGAGCTACCTCGCAAAGGTTAGTCCTCGAAAGTGTTGACTTCACTACCTCGGGAGTTTATCGCTGCGAAGCAACAGGAGCAAGCGTTTGCGAAAGTGATTTTACTAAAGATATTTTGGTTTACGTATTAACAGAAGATAGAATTACTTTTGAACCTAAAGATTACTATGGTTATATGAACACAACTGCAACATTTACTTTTGATGCACATTTAAATGGTGCACCCCCAGATTATAATGTTTCTATACAATGGTACAAAAACGGTGCTCCTTTGCGAGACGATTGGAAGTATTCAGGTACTCGCTCAAACTATTTCACAGTGAGCAATATTTCTTTCCAAGATACAAGCGACTACTTCTTTGCTGTAATAAATGGCAGATGTTCTTCTGATACAACTGCTCTTGTTAAAATCCACGTAGTTCCAAATTTATTAATTAAACCCGATACACTATACGTTTGTGACAACGACCGTTATCTAACAATTCCAATTGAAATACCCACCGTTATTCTACCTCATAAATATTTTGTTGACCTTTACCGAGGCAATGTTTTTATTGGAACTTTCCAATCTTCAGGGATTGGAAACTTTGTAAACTTTCCTGTTGTATCTTTACAACCTGGAGACTATTGGGGAGTTATTAGAGTGCCAGGGCTTGGAACTTCTTTCAAAACAAATATTGTCAAAGTTATAAAAAT
Organism: Ignavibacteria bacterium; assembly: GCA_037440445.1. Classification (GTDB taxonomy): domain Bacteria; phylum Bacteroidota; class Ignavibacteria; order Kapaibacteriales; family UBA2268; genus Naka2016. Next base: position 58,392 of record JBBIUA010000007.1, on the reverse strand, counting down.
CTCGGAGTCACCACAAATTACTCAAGATTTACCACCGACGTTAGAATTGAAAGTTGGAGACAACCTCGATTTATCAATCGAAGCCAAGGGATTAAACTTGCATTATCAATGGTTCAAAGATGACAATCATTTGGCTGGAGCAAATGAACCAAGACTGTTTATTTCAAATGTTCAAATCGAAGACGCTGGAAATTATTACTGCTTAGTTTGGAATTGCGACACTGTTTCTTCGACTATAACCAATGTTTCAATTTCTTTATTTACAATTTCTGGAGTTGACATAGGCGAGAAATTCCATACAAGAATTTTTCCTAACCCAACATCAGGAAATGCAGTTCTTGTGGTTGACAAACCAGTAACTAAAATCGAGTTGATTGATGTATTTGGGAACAGTTTGAAAGTGTTATTTAATGGAAACATATCCCAAGACATTCATACAATTGAAATTCCATTCTTAACAATGAATCTTCCCAATGGAATTTATTTCGTGAAAATTGCTGAAAATGGAAAGACACAAACATTACCAATTACTCTGATTCGGTAAATGAGATTCGAATTAAACTCAAAGCCTCTGGTCGAAACCAGAGGCTTTTTAATATTCAGAACTAAACATATGTAACTTAAATTTGTATTTATTATAATTTCAAAATTGAAGATGAATTTTTGTTATTTGCTCAATCTTTATGGGTTCGGCGGACTTGAAATACAAACAATTTTACGAGCAAAAGACGGCTTAGAAAAAGGTAATAATTCTTGTATTGTTTCCTATCCTGATAGTAGGGTAAGGAAATACGCGGAAAATCTTGGCTTTGAAGTTATTCTTTTACCCAAAAGACCAAAGATATTTAACTTCATGAATTTTTCTCTACTTGCTAATATTTTCGACAGAAATCAAGTAGATATATGCATAGTTCCTAAATCTAATTTACTTGGAAGTGCAATTATTGCAAAGAAATTATCAAAGTCAAAACCAAAGGTAATTTTTTACCAACAAATGCAATCTGGAATCAACAAAAAAGATTTCTACCACAATTTCATATACAATAACCTCGACGGTGCAATTGTTTTGACTGAAAAAATGCGGCAAATGATTTTGGAAACTACTAAAATCAATCCAGTGAAGACTTTTGTAGTTCCTTATGGTGTAAAATGGCAAGAGTTTTTAAACCACAAAAATAATATATTTAGCAACAGAAGTTCATTTAATTTACCTGATGATGCTTTTATCGTTGGGTGCATAGGCAGAATCGAACCTAAAAAGGGACAAGATACCTTACTCGAAGCCTACAAATTGGCAAACCTTGAAAATTCTAAACTTATCTTTGCAGGTTCGGTAGACGATAGTAAGTATTTTCAAAAACTTCAAGATTACACTAAAGAAAACGATCTTACAAATAGAGTTGAATTCCTTAAGTTTACATATGAAGTTCCACGTTTAATGAGCACTTTCGACTGTCTTGTTGTTCCTTCACATTCCGAAACATTTGGAATGGTCGTTTTGGAAGGAATGGCTTGTTCTTTACCAGTTATTGCTACAAATTCGGGTGGAATTCCAGAAATAATTGACAACGGAATCGACGGTCTACTTTTCGAACCTAAAAATGTATATGAACTTGCAAATTGCTTAAAGAAAATTTACTTCGAAATAGAATTAAGAAATAAAATTGCTGAAAAAGGTTTAGAAAAAGTAAAAATCAAATTTGATTATGAAAAAAACGTTAATAAATTTTTCGAAGTATGTGCCTTTATAGCAAATAAGTAAATGAAAATTAAATGGACTTGCATGCTATTAATTTTTGAACTCACTATCCTTTTTGGCAAAGAAAGGCTTCCAGGAACAATTAATGAGTATCAACCTGCTATATTCCCTGTGATTTCACTCGATGGGAAAGAATTGTTTCTGGATATGAAGTGGAACCCACAAAACACTGGTGGTATTTATGACGACGACGACATTTACGTAGCAAATAAATTAGATTCATTTAATTGGGGGGAACCCGTTAAACTTCCCAAAGAAATTAATAAACCAGAAAGTAATATTCTTTTCTATCTTTTTCCCGATGGGAACAAGGCTTTGGTTTATGGCAAATACAAAGAAGATGAACTTTCAACTGACTCCATAGAAAACAGTTTTACACTTGCAATAACAAGAAGGATTGATGGGAAATGGACCAAACCAGTCCCTTTAAAAATTCAAAATTTTTACAACAAAAGCAAAAATTATTCTGCAACGATTTCTGCAGATGGAAAAGTTTTAATCTTTAGTCTCGAAAGAGAAGATTCATATGGTAGTTTAGACCTTTATATTTCATTTTACGACGAGATTACTCAATCCTACTCTGAACCAAAAAACCTTGGTCAAATTCTTAATACAAAAGGTACCGAACTTGCAGCATATCTTGCACTGGATAATCACACACTTTACTTTTCAAGCACTGGGAAAAATGGGAAGGGCAAGCTCGACCTTTACTATTCCAGAAGAGAGGAAGGCTCTTGGTTTCAATGGTCAAAACCAATACCTTTAGATTCAGGTATAAATTCGCAATTCGACGAAAGTTCACTTTCATTAAATGTTTGGGCAGATACAATCTATTTTACAAGTGGAGACACAATTTCCGGAAAACCAGGAATCTATTTGGCACCTCTACCAAAAGATTATCAGCCATTGCCTTATTTGGTTGTTCAAGGCAAAATCACATCACGGCAACAAAAAATTATCCAACCAGTTCATTTCAAAATAGATAATTTCGACACCGACGAGATATTTTACGATACAGTTTTCAATGGCGAATTTCGATATGCTGTTCCTTTTAACACTCAATATAATTTTTTTATTTCAGCAAAAGGATACAACGATTTTTCATTTACCGCAAGTTCCAAAAATCTCACAGAAGTGAAAGTATTGAACTATGATATAAATCTAACCCCAGAAGTTTCTTTTGAAGAAAAAGGTTCGAATAGAATCGAACAAGAAAATTTACACGAAAAAGAAAAATTGATTGCAACAGTATATTTCGAAACAAATATTGACACATTAAATTCCTTAGGCATCGAAACTATTCTATCTTTAAAACCCATTTTAAAAGAAGCAAAATTCAAAAAAATGCTTGTTGTTGGACATACCGACGAAGTCGGAACCGAAGAGTACAATAACTTGCTTTCCAAGCGTAGAGCAATTAATACAGCCAAAGCGTTATCAAAATACTTAAAAATACCTTCAAAAAAAATAGTATCTATTGGAAAAGGGAAATCGCAGCCAGTATCAACTGACAATAGCAAAAATCGTCGTGCAGAAATTTATTTGATTACTCAATGAATATATTTTTACGGCAAATTTTAACAATTATTTTTATCTTCCTACTGTGTTTTTTTAGTACGAAAATTTTTTCGTATACACCAAAAGATTATATTTTACAACCTAAAATTTTAATTACCCGCGATAGCGTTGATTTGTTCGTTCATTTTGAATTTCCTTGGTTTTCCGAACAAGGTAAAATAATTATTTCAAAAAAAAGTATTTATAGTGATTTCTGGGAAGAAATTGACACGCTCGAAGCAAATTCTCAAAACTACTACGACACTATTCCAATTTTCAATATCGAACCAATCGAATATGGTTTTCAATTCGCCTCCGATAACTTTAACTCCTATGGCTACTATCTTGTTGGAACCAAAACCACTTTTGAAATTGAGAAAGGAAATGTATTGGTTCTAATAGATTCGACCGTTAACAGTCCATTAGAAAAAGAAATTTCACGATTTGCAAACGACTTAGTTGCCGATGGTTGGCATTCAAAAATAGAAATTGTACCTCGAAGTATGACTTTTAACCCTAATGAGGTTAGAAAGGTTAAAAGAATTGTAAACAAGTACAAATCTTTGTGGGGGAAAAAATTCCAAGCATTAATTCTTGTTGGTAAAGTTCCTGTTCCATACACTGGGAACTACACTTTCGATGGACATTCTGACCATATCGGGGCATTCCCAAGCGACTTGGTTTATGTGGTTGAAGATTCTCATCTAACCGATGAAGTTGAATATAATATTAGCGCAAATCGTGAGGAAAATTGGAATGTTCCTTTCGATGGGAAATATGACCAAACAACCGTACCGAGCAAAATAAACATTGCAATTGGAAGAATTGATTTTTCAAACTTAACGGACTTCCAAGAAACTGAAATAGAATTGCTGAAAAGGTATTTCGATAAAAATCATTCTTTTCGGATGGGAAATTTTCCAAAAGAAAATTATGGACTAATTGACGATGGATTTGGAACTGAAAGCGAAGAAATTTTTTCAGCAACTGCTTGGATGAATTTTATTCCTTTATGTGATTCTATTGTTGAAGGGAATTTTGCAGAGAATTTAAAAAAGAAATACTTTCGTTTTTCATTTGCTTGTAATTCAGGTTCGTATACTTCAATTTGGTCCTCAATAAACTCCGAAATTTGCGCCAAAGATTCGATTCATACTACATTCGCCTTTCTTTTGGGTTCTTACCTTTGGGATTGGGATACAGAAAGAAACTTGCTTCGGTCGCTACTTGCTTCTAAACCTAACACTTTGCTTGTCGGATGGATTGGACGACCTTATTGGCATTTCCACCATTTAATTTTTGGGTATCCATTTTCATTTTCTTTTCTTAGAACTTTAAACAATATGAATCTTTATAATTCACCTGGTATTTTTGGGAAAAAGGGAATGCACCTGGAAATTTTTGGTGATCCTACTTTAAGAATTTCCTACCCAAGTCCACCTAATAATTTTTCACACTATTTTGTTAACGATAGCCTAATGAATTTAAAGTGGACACCACCCGAGGATACAACCACTTTAATCGGTTACTTAATTGTTGAGCGTAAAAAAGATACAATAAATAAAATCGTTTCAATTGTAGATAAACAAACAAACGAAATTCAATTGAAAATTTCAGAAGAAGGAACAATTGAGTTTCTTCTATTTGCAGTTTACAAAAAAGAATTTATATATGGTTCAACCTATGAATTAAGTTCAGGTTTAGTTGTGAGAATAACCAAAGGGTAGAATCCCCAAATTTCCAGATTAGTTATTAATTTGCATTTTTTGAAAATTAATAACAAATATAAAGAAAGGGTTTTATGAAGTTCGAACGAAAAATTAAGTTTCTTTTTGGAGCGATTTCTTTTATTGCCACTTTTATAGTTTATTCGCTAACAGTTCAACCTTCGGTTCCATTATGGGATTGTGGGGAATTTACAGCTGCAACCACTTGGCAGCAAGTTCCTCACCCGCCAGGGGCTCCTTTATTTTTAATGTTAGGTAAGGTTTTTCAAATTTTGTTACCCTTTGGCGAGCCAGGTTGGAGTGTTAATATGACAAGTGTATTTGCAACTGCTTTTTTTGTTTTACTCCTTTACCTGACTATAGTAAAAGTAATTATTAATTTTCGTGGCAAACAACTTAATTCTTTAAGTGATATACTTGGTATTTATGGAAGTTCACTCGTAGGTGCTTTGGCTTTTGCCTATTGCGATACAGTTTGGTTCAACGGAGTCGAATCCGAAGTTTACGCAACCTCGCAACTCTTCACTTCCCTTGTTGTTTACTTAATGATGCTTTGGAATGAGAAAGCTGACCAGCCAGGAAGTGAAAAATATCTTCTATTAATTTTCTATTTACTTGGACTATCAATTGGAGTACACTTGCTTGCTATTTTGACTATCTTTTCGCTTTTCCTTCTCGTTTACTTTAAGAAATATGAAGTAAGTGTAAAATCTTTTCTGATTATGGGTGTTCTTGCGGTTGTTAGTTTTTTTATCATCTACAAAGTTATCCTAATGTGGATACCAGGGTTACTTGCTGGTAATTTCCCAATCAAAACAGAAGCAAGAGAATACTCATTAGAAGATAATGGAATTATGAAAATTTTGGGTCTCTTACTTATCTTAGGTGGCGTATTTTACTTTATTTTTGCAACAAAAAAGAAAAAACCACTATTGCAACTTGTTCTTGGTGCATATCTATTAATCTTCTTGGGATTCACTACATACACTCATATTCTTATACGTGCAAATGCTAATCCTCCGATGAATGAAAATGAACCCAAAAACTTTAAACGCTTGGTTGCTTATCTTGGTAGAGAACAATACGGGGAGCAAGTACTCTGGCCCAGGCGAACAGATTACAATGATGAATTAAAAATGTATTACTACAACTTAAAAGATGAAAATGGAAATTATGTTTACGGTGAATGGAACCCTCCCAATACAAAAGAAGTAATGAGAAAGGATGGAACAATGATTAGCGTTCCAGTTTGGGACAATGTTAATGTAGCCGGTGAACTTGCTTATATGTGGAAATATCAAATCGACCATATGTATTTGAGATATTTCTTCTGGAACTTTGTTGGAAGAGAAAGTGACGTTCAAGACGCCGAAGAAGCTTGGTTCGGAGAAGGAACATCCAAGGTCATAAACTACAAAAATGGCTACGCCGATAAATTTCCTGTCCGATTTTTCGCACTTCCATTAATCTTTGGATTGATAGGTTTATATTACCACTTTAAGCGCGATCCTAAAATGGCTTTGGTGTTTCTGGCGATGTTTTTGCTAATGGGAGTTCTTGCTGCAATTGCACAAAACCAACAAAACCCACAGCCCCGTGAACGTGATTATTTTTACACTGGTTCGTTTATGGTTTGGTGCCTTTGGATTGGATTGGGTTCTTATTTCTTTGTCGAACTTGTTAACCAAAAGAAAAAATCGACCCTTGCAACCGTTGGGGTTTTGACTGGTTCTTTAATGTTAGTTCCAATTAATATGCTCTGGGGAGGATGGGATATTCACACAAGAGCAAGGAATTACTTCCCATTCGACTATGCTTATAATATTTTACAAAGTTTGGAAAAAGATGCAATTGTCTTTACTAATGGAGATAACGACACCTTCCCAGTTTGGTTTCTACAGGATGTGGCAGGTGTCCGTCGCGATGTTCGTGTTGTTAATTTAAGTTTGGGTCAAACTCTTTGGTATATCGACCAATTGAAAAACCGAGAACCTTGGGGAGCCAAAAGAATTCCTTTAAGTTTTACTGATGAGCAACTTCATTCCCCCGAAGAAGACCCGAAAGCTTTGTCCTATGAGTTTGGTGAAGCCAAAAATATTCGAATACCAGTTCGTAAAGAAATTTTAGCCCAATATACCGATGATACGTCGCTAATAAACAAAGGATATATGGAATTTACTTTCGTTGGAAAAAAATATACCGAACGGGACGGAAAACCATATTACATTTTCTTCGTTAACAACAAATTAATCCTTGATATTCTTCAACAAACAAGATTTGAACGACCAGTATATTTTTCTACAACCTGTGGTTCTGATGTTTTTTCTGGTTTGGGTAAATTCTTAAGAATGGAAGGAATGGCTTGGCGAATATGTCCAGTCCCTCAAAATGCATTAAAAACTGGAGTTGTTGAGCCAACAATTATGGACAAATGCCTTTTGAACATTGACAACACAAACAACTACCACAAAGAACCTCATTTTGGTTTTAAATTACGCAATCTTTCAGGCAAAGGTCCTTATGTTTATTATGATGAAGTCCACAGGAGGATGATTGCTAGTTATCGCCAAATTTATATGAATTATGCTTCATATTTGATTGAAAAACAAAATAAACAAAAAGCAATTGCTGTTCTTGACACTTTGAATAAATATGTTTCGCCCAAAATAGTCCCAATGTTTTACGAAGATGAATACCAGATGTCACTTTTATACAACGAAGCTGGTGATATAAACAAAGCAAAGATTTGGGCATCTGCTGCTATAAAAACTTGTAAAGATATGATTAATGACCCACGATTGCGAAGACTGCGTTACGACGATATCCGTGAAGAAATTCGAGGCCGCAACGGTCCATACAAAGTTGCTGCAGCTGCTTATACAATTATTGGCGACTATGCATCAGCACGAAATACACTAAGAAAATTCTACGATTTAGTCTTCACGGCTGTCCAAAGTGGCCAAATAGCAAACTGGGGACTTGACGAGAATGTAGTTAGAAATAATTTATACGACATTTTAGGCAATATTTTATACATAGACCAACAAGAAGTAAGCGGCTTATTAAAAGCCAACCAAAAAGATAAAGCAACCCAGCTTGTGGATAGCCTCGTCTCCAGTTATAAAATGAATAATGACCCATTGCTCCAATCTTTTGCAGCAACCGCTGAATTTCGTCTGAAATCCCTTGTTTCTGGCGAAAAGACTCTTGATTCCCTTCAAGAATAATAACAAGAAACATATCAAATTTCAGGCTTGCTGGATTACTCCCAGCAAGTCTTTTTTATTATTAGTCAACTTAAAGCGGATTCAATCCATTTGTTAAATAACAAACAATTCACCAAAATTCTATTAATTTGTAGTTTTTAATTTGGATTAACAAAATGAAAAAACTGATAATATTATGTTCTGTTTTTTTGCTTTTTCCATTTAGCTACATCTACCCTTGTACAAACATACTTGTTACCAAAGGAGCATCCGCAGATGGTTCTGTGATGATTTCTTACAACGCCGACGCAGGTGGCTTTATGGAACCATTGTATTTTTCCCCAGCAAGAGATTGGGGCCCAGATGATTCTTTGGAAATTTATGATTGGGATTCTCATAAATATCTTGGGAAAATTAAGCAAGTTCCCCATACATTTCAAGTAATTGGATTAATCAATGAATACCAAGTATCAATAGGAGAAACCACTTTCGGTGGCAGAGAAGAGCTTCGCGATACGACTGGGATTATTGATTACGGTAGTTTAATGCAACTGGCTTTACAACGTTCCCGAACTGCTCGCGAAGCAATAAAAGTTATGACCTCTCTTGTAGCAGAGTATGGTTATTACTCATCTGGCGAGTCCTTTTCTATTGCCGACCCCAATGAAGTCTGGATTATGGAGATGATTGGAAAAGGACCTGGTCGTAAAGGGGCAGTGTGGGTTGCTCTCCGAATTCCGGATGGCTACATTTCTGCTCACGCAAATCATTCCCGAATACGTAAATTTCCTCTTGACGACCCAGAAAATTGTTTGTATTCTCACGACGTTATCTCCTTTGCAATAGAAAAAGGATATTACAATCCAAAAGATGGACCTTTCTCATTTTCTGATGCTTACGACCCACCGAACCCAGGTTCTCTGCTTTATTGCGAAGGTAGAGTTTGGAGCATATTTCGAAGAGCAGCCCCATCTCAAAACTTCTCCGAAGATTACTGGAGGGCTGTTAAAGGTGCCAAACCATATCCTTTATGGATAAAACCAGATAAAAAACTTACTGTTCGCGATGTAATTTCCCTTATGAGAGACCATTTTGATGGAACTCCCTACGATTTAAAAAAAGGATTAGCCGCGGGTCCCTTTGGTTGTCCAGTCCGATGGAAACCACTTGTTTGGAAAATTGAAGGAGATTCGACAGAATATGCTTGGGAACGCCCAATTTCGACTCAACAAACTGCTTTTGCTTTTGTTTCCCAACTTCGCTCGTTCTTACCAAGAGAAATTGGTGGAATTCATTGGTATGGCGTTGACGACAACTATACAAATGTTTATATTCCAATATACTGTTCAATTAAAGAGCCACCTGAATGTTTCCGGGTTGGAAGCATTAGCGAATTCACATTGAATTCAGCTTTTTGGATTTTCAACCTTGTTGCTAATTGGGCATACACAAAATATTCTTATATGTACGAAGATATCCGAAAAGTTCAGAAAGAACTAGAAGACAAATTTTTTGACTTCCAACCTGCTATTGAAAAAACCGCACTCGAACTTTATAAAACTAATCCACAGCGAGCAATAGATTTTCTTACCGATTATTCAATTTCCCAATCAAATATTGTAATGGAACGGTGGCGAAAACTTTGGGAATATCTTGTAATGAAATACAACGATGGATATGTTAACGATGTAAACAAAAACTTTGGGAGAACACCAAAAGGTGTCGGTTACGGTGACGAATTTTTCCGTTTGATAATTAAAGAAAGACCAGGATACTACGATGTTCGGTGGAAGGAAAAACAACAAACGCTCGAAGAATCAACTAAACCATCAAGCGAAGGTTCGAAGTAAATTTATTTGTTCGCTTTAATAGTGAATTCATTTACCAATCTTTGGTTTGGTTTGATGTTATGAATAATGTCTTCCCTACACAATAATAAAAAAATCACAAAGTAAAAAACGACCTGGGCAATTCAAAAGTCCACAGAAGAATTGCCCATTTATGAAGAGTAAAATTAGATTATTTTACCAATAGAAATGGTTTAGTAAATAACTTGGAGCCAATTCTCAAACTGAAATAATAAAAACCAGAGGGGTGTTCTTCCAAATTCATTGAAATTAGAAATTTACCTGGGACTGCGTCGAACCACCCATAACTTACACGTTGCCCAAACAAGTTACGAATCTCAATAGAAACCTCAGTGTATTCATTAGACTCAATTAGAAATTGGATCTGGTTGAAAGTTAAGTAGAAATCGATTGTGGGCTCGATTTTTTCCTCTACATCAAGAACACCAGTTCGGAATGAAAATGTTTCCGAGATAAAACTCAAAGTATCATTATAATAAACAATCACACGCCAGTAATATTTATTTCCACTTTGAATTCCTTCCGATGTTGAGTAGGAAGTATCTTTAGTATTAACGTCAATAAGGAGTTCCTGGAAATCGTTTGTAGAAGAGACTTGAAGATTATAATGCTTTACAATTCCGAGGTCACTCCAAATGAATCGGAGAGGCAAAGTTTCAACGAAGAAATCATTAAATGGAAAGAGCAAAGTTGGGGGAATGGTATCGAGTTTGGTTTGAAATGAAAAAACTTCCGACCACTTCTCTTGGTATTGATAATCTAATGCTGAAACTTTCCAGTAATAAATTCTGTTCGGTCGTAAGTTTGTTGCCGGGAAATATGTATTTTGAAGCCCACTTTTATCAATTATAATTTTGTCCGAAGCAAAAGAATTATCAGTTGCCACAATCAAGTGATAAGAAATTGAACCTTTAGACTCTTCCCAAGAAAATGTAATTGAAGTATCAATTTCGACAGCACCGTTGGGAGGATAAGTCAAAACAGGGGGAAGCACATCTGGTACTTTCATCTGATTTAAAGAACGACGGGAAACAGAACTATATTCAGTTCCAGCATAAAGGTAGTATTTATCGTATCCAAAAGAAAGAATGTTCATCTCGGGTATTCCTTCGTTGAATTCTATCCAGGTTTTCCCCTCATCAAGAGAAAATAGAATACCCATTGTGCGAGTTCCAACAACAAATGCATTATTCACTTTCTTGATAAGCGAAATCCTAGGGATTTTAATTCCATTATTTCGGGGAAACCAATCTTTTCCCATATTGCTGGTAAAGAATAAGCCCATTCCTGTCCCACAAAAGATATTGTCTCCATCCCAAAGCAATGAAGTAATTGGAGAGGAAATTAGTTGACTGCTGATATTATTCCAAGTGCTTCCGTAATTTTCAGTAAAGAAAATCTTTCCCGCGACAGTTCCAACAAGCAATTTGCCTTTGCCCACAGCTATTGTTGTGATTATACTCTCTATCTCTTCTGTATTTACTTTCCACCAGGTTTTACCAAAATCAGTAGAATAGAAAACTGTGCCATTGTCGGTCAAAAGATAAACTATATTTTGGTCAACCGAAAACATTACCACTTTTCTATCCCAAAGGCTATCGGATGATTGAATCCAGTTAAACCCTTTATCGGTTGAACGAAAAACACCATTCGTATCAGTGGTTCCAACAAGTAAAATAGTATCGACCAAAGCAATGGACGAGACCCGTTCAGTTGTTATACCTTTGTTTTGTTGAACCCAATTGTCTCCGTAATCAGAGGATACAAAAATTCCAACACCTTCGACAACAACAAAAACCCTATTGTTAAATGTCAAAATATCTTTAATTGGTGCCGAAGGAAGTCCGCTTAAAGGTTCCCACTGAGAAAAAGACCAAGCAAATGAAAACAAGCAAAAGAAAAGAACAACGAAAAAAAGTTTAAATTTCATCGAAACCCCCTATTTTACTTTACTCTTTTCCAGGAAGTTGAAAATAAGAAATTTCGGGTAATTGATTACCAACCAAAGCTTCTAATTCGCCATAAATTCGAGCAGTATTTTTTATTACTTTGTTCAATTCTTCTTCGCGTTTTCGCCAATGCTTTTCCATTGCGGCTTTTTCCTTTTCCAAATCCGCTTTCATAATGGTAAATGATTCAACAATGGCTTTAACTTTCTGTGCAAATTGGTCGCTACAAATATAATTGTAAATTTGCTCCATTTTGGTTTCCTTCCCCACAAATGAATTTTTTATAATTTGAATGTGTATTAAGTTCTCTCGCAATGCCATTGCCAAACCAATAAAACTATCAAAATCGCAAACCCAAACACCATCGAGTAAGCCTATTGAATTAATTTCTTTTGGTAAAACTCTACTAACTATCACAGAAAACTCTGCCCCAAGTTCACGCTGGTCCTCTTTCAATTTTAATATCCATTCATTGCTCCAATTCAATGTCCGCTTGGATTCCCAAAGGATAACGCCACATCGTTCACCAAACTTATTCATGACCTCTTGAACAACATCAGCACCGCGAATCCCCTTTGGAACAGGAGCAATTTTATCAAGTGGAAACTTAATACGTAATTGTTCCTCTAAAATTACTTCCTGCGCCTCCCCTTGCAATTGTTGGGAACCTGTTTGGATTTTTAAATTCAACTCTTCTATTCTCTTCTGTAGCGAAGAAATCATTAAATCTTTCTCTTGAGATTTCAAAAGAAATTCTTGCTCAATATTTTTTCTTATCATTTCTTGAAGTTGTGAACGTTCAGCACTCATTCTTCGTTGAATTTCTAATTCAATATTTTGTTCTTTTGTGAACAATTCGTTTTCTTTTCGGCGTAATTCTGCTTCGAATTTCCTTGCTTGCTCGAGTTCTTCATTTCGCTTTTGCAATTCATTGCGAAGTTCATTCATTTGCTTTTCTAGTAGTTCAGTTGTCTGCCTTTGTTGCAACATTATTTTTTTTAATTGCAACTCATATTCATTTTTTCTTTTTTCTAATTCAAGTTTATATTCAAGCTCTTTGTTCTCTGATTTTGCTTTAAATTCCTCAATCGCTTTTTTGTATCCTGCAAGCTTCTCGCCATATTCATCCTCAAGTTTTTTTTGGAATTTTTGGAATTCCTCTTCTTTCAACTTTCTTACTTTTTCTTCAACTTGAGTTTCCATTATTCTGTCAAATTCCGAGCGAACCTTATCGGATAACACTTCTTGGATAGAAAAAGTAGTTTTGCAATTAGGACATTCTACTTTCAAATCAGAAAAATATTTTTCCATTTCCAATTGAAAATTTGTTATTAATAATTCTTATTTTTTGCACAAAATTAAATAACATTGTTATTTCGACTATTGCAAAATAAAATTTAAATTTCTTCTTTCCAACTAATTTGCTTCTAATAAGCAATTCAAATCGAACATTTAAAGTGTTTCTTTCAATTCCTTTTCTTCTATGTTAAATTAGAATTTTACTAAAAAAGCCAATAAATCGTTTAACCATATTTTGAAATATTCAACAATGGATAAAACTTTTTTAGATTTCGCTTTACCTTTTTGGTTGTTCCTTATTTTTGCGTGTTTTTCTTTAATTGCTACATTCTTCTATTATAGAAAAACAAACCCAGAATTGGAATTAAGAAGTAAATTGGCTTTGGGGGCTTTGCGTTTTCTTGCACTTCTTTTTCTTTTCTTTTTCTTTACAGAACCAATATTAAATTTCATTCAAAATAGAATTGAAAAATCAAAAGTGCTTTTTTTGGTCGATAATTCAATGTCGATGAAGATTAAATGGGATGTCCCGAGCGAAGATGGAAAAATTCAGACAGTCGACAAATTTAGCCAAACTAAACAAGCAATCACACAAACTGGATTAGAGAATTTTTCGAAATATTCCTCCGAATATTGGATATTTGACAGCAATTTCAAATTATATAACCAATTTTCTTTTGATTCTCTTAACTTTAATGGCTTGGAAACCAACTTGGCTAAAACTTTAAAAAGAATAAACAACCTCAAAAGGGAAGAAAATATCGGAGCAATTTTTCTAATTACCGATGGAATTGTTAACTCTGGCGAAAACCCGGCATCAATATCTGAAAAAATGGGTATCCCTATTTACACAATTGCCGTTGGGGACTCAATCCCCCCTAAAGATATTGCTTTGACAAATATTGTAACAAACGAAACTGGCTTTGTAGAAAAAACTCAACCTGTAAAAGTCTCAATCAAATCATTTGGCTTTGATGATAAGGAAATAAAAGTTCAATTATTCGAAGGGAAGAATTTAGTTTCCGAAAAGACGATAATATTGAACAAAACCACAGAAGATTACTCTGTAGTTTTTGATTATACACCAAAAACCGAGGCATTTGTAAAACTAACTGCAAAAGTCGAAAACATTCCAAACGAATTCTCTGTTGACAATAACTCACAAACGCAAATCATTAAGATTCTAAAAAATCAAAAAAAATACATTTTACTTTCTGGGTATCCAAATCCCGATTTGTCCTATATTAAATCATTAATATTACAAGAAAAAGGTTCTGAACTCGTTGCTTTTACACAAAAGCAGGGAGCAGAGTTTTACGAACCAAAACCAGTAAAAAAGGATTTCGAAGATGCAAAAGTAATTATTCTACTTGGTTTTCCCATAAGTTCCAGCCCCTCTCAACTTCTTGATTGGGTCAGGGACGAGTGGATTAAAGGAAAACCTGTGCTGTTTATTTCTCAACTCGAAACTGACTACAATAAACTTAAAGGATACGAAGAAATTTTACCTTTTAATGTGGCTAGCAACTCGAAACGAGAATACACATTTGTTGCAAATTTCAAGCAATCCCAAATTGGTAATCCGATATTAAAAATTATTCCGGGCGAAGAAAGTATCAAAATCCTAAATCAACTTCCACCAATTTTTCGAACTGAACTTTTCGTACGCCCAAAATTAGAGAGCGAAATTCTTGCCTCGGTCAAAGTTGGAAATGCAGATTTAAAAGAACCTTTCATATTAACTTATGAATTTCAAAATAAGAAATCAGCTGCAATTCTCGGTTATGGCTTATACCGTTGGAGACTTCTCGGGCATTCGCTACAAGAATTGATGAATCAACCGAACAAAGAGATTGACCCTGGTTCAACAATTATCGTAAATCTATTGAACTGGCTCTCTAGCAGCGAAGAGTTTGTTCGACTTAAAATAAAACCCACCAAGACTAAATTCAACCAATTTGAACAAGTTACTTTCAATGGTCAAGTGTACGACGAAACACTTTCCCCTATCGATAATGCTATCGTCAAAGTCAAAATTAGAAAAGGAGATAGTCAGGTCGAAAAGCTACTTCCTCAAGTTGCAAGCGGGTTGTATTCAGGCAGTCTTGGGACATTTGATATCGGTGAATATAGTTACATCGGAGAGGCCTACCGTGATAGTAAGTTAATTGGAAGTTATACTGGGAAATTTATTGTAGAAAAAAGTAATCTTGAATTAACAGACTTCCGCACCAGATTTGATTTTTTACGTTATGTTTCGCAAAATTCAGGTGGTAAATTCTTTTACTGGAACGAAGTCAACAAAGTCAAAGAGGAATTAAATTCTCTTTCGCTTCCCAATAAAGTAATAACAAAGAAAGAAGAAAAGAACCTGTGGAATTCACTGCCATTGCTTATTGTTTCGATATTATTGTTTGGTATCGAATGGTTTTTCCGAAGAATGAAAGGATTACTCTGATTTTGTTTTGTTGTTTTTTAAAACTTTTCTAAAGCAAAAAATTGCCAGTCCAATAATAACTGAATAGGCAATAATCATAAACAAAATCCCACCAGTCGTCAACCCTTCCATCAATCATACCTCGGTTTGTTAATTTTCCAAGCTTTATAAACCATATAACATAAACCAGCAAAGACAATTAACATAAATGCACGAGCTCCCCAGCGAAAAGGAATCTGTTCAGAAGGAATATTGCTCATCAGCAAAGTAGGTAATGCATCAGTGAATCCCCAATACAAAAGAATAGACAAAATATACAATGGTGTAACATATTTTATGACATAATAGAAAAACTTTGGAACTTTAATATCGGCACCACTGGTTATTTCCTTCCAGCCTTTATCCATACCCCAAATCCAAGCAAAAATAACAACTTCTAGAAAACCAATAAGGACAAGGAAAAATGTTCCAGCCCAATAATCTAACTCATCGAGGAAACCATACTTCAAGAAAAATACAACAAAATGAACTGAAATAAATGTTCCTATAGCAACAATAGCGGTAGCTTTGTTGTGGGAGAGCCTGAATTGTTCTTTAAGGAAAGCAATGAGCGGTTGAACCATTGCTACAGAAGAAGTAATCCCTGCAATAAAAAGTAATAAAAACCATATGCAACCAAAGAAATCACCAAAAGGAAGCTTTTGAAAAATAAGTGGCATAGAAACAAAACCCAAATTAAATGCACCGCCCTTTGCAATTTCCAAAGTGGCTGGAATACCAAAGAAAGCAACAGCAACAGGAATAGCAATCGAACCACCCAAAACAACTTCAACAAATTCATTTGTGGAAGCAGTAGAAAGACCATTCAATACAATATCGTCTTTTTCACGGAGATAACTTGCATAGGCTTCGAGCGTCCCCATTCCAACACTCAATGTAAAAAAGATTTGACCAGCGGCAGCAAGCCAAATTTTTGCATCACCGAGCATTGAAAAATTTGGATTCCAGATGAAAGCAAAACCTTGTTCAATATTTCGTTCGGGAAAATTAACTGGGTCGGGAGTTCCAAGTGTCACAACTCGAATAGCAAGAGCAATTGCCAAAATAATTAACAAAGGCATTCCTATTTTGGCAAGTGTTTCAATTCCTTTTGCAATTCCTCTTTTTAACACATAGAAATTCAAAGCAAGGGTAACTAATAGAAAAAAATATGCTGGAAGAATAGAAGAAAAGTATCCTGATTGTACCCCTTGGTAACTTTTCAAAAAACCAGTCATTGAATCAAAATCGTTCAATCCAAAATAAGTTTTTGTAATAGAAAAAAAACTGAAAGCAAGTGTCCAAGATTCTATATAGCAGTAATAAACCATAATGATCGATGAAACAAAAATACCCAGAACACCGATATATTTTGCAATTGGATTTCGCCAAATAACATCGAACATTCCAGGAAGATGTCCGTGGTGATATTTCCCTCCATTACGGCCTATTGCCCATTCAACCCACATCAATGGAATTCCTAAAAGCAAAAAAGCAATAAAATAGGGTATCATAAAAGCACCACCGCCATTTTGCGCTGCCTGAACAGGAAATCGAAGGAAATTACCTAAACCTATTGCATTTCCTGCGGCTGCTAAGATTAAACCAATGCGTGTTGCCCATCGCTCTCGATTACTCATAAACACACAAGTTGGTTGAACATTACTAAATTAGTTTCTTCTGGTAAAGTCTATACTTTTTGTAAACTCTTGCTTGCATAGTTGATGTCAAACCTTTGTTCATCATTTCATTGTCTTCGAGAACCCAAGAGGCTTCACCAAATTTATAACCAAGTTGAACACCTCGAGTCCCAAGTTCATAATACAATACTGAGTCGATTCCGGTTTTCTGAAATTCTGGTTTAACACCAAGAGCAATGATTCGGACAAACTTAATATTCTTCTTTTTTGTCAATATATGATACAAAGCCCCAAGAGTAGTCCCTTTTTTATTATAAATTAAACATTCATTAATATTTGGAAGAGAAAGTCCAAAAGCAGCCACTTTTCCTTTCGATTCGGCAATTAAAGCAAGTTTGCTTTCTGCAATCATTTTTAAGTCTTTCGCAATGTAATAAAATTCTTCATCAGTCCATTTTACAAATCCCCAGTTTGGTACCCAAGCAGAATTATAAATATCCTTAATAATTTCTACATCTCGCCAAAAATTCTTTTTGTTTGAAAAGTCAACCTCTCGAATAGTTACTTCATATCGTTTACGAACCATATCTTGTAATCGCAACATTTTTTCTGAAACAAAAGTATGTGGCTCCAGAAGATAAGCATATAAATCTTTTGCCTTTGTATATCCACAATTTTCAATCAAATCAACGTAATATCTAGGATTGTAAGTCATCATTAGAACAGGTGGTGAATCGAAACCTTCGATAAGCAAACCAACTTCATCATTCATCGAAGGATTTTCGGGTCCAACAACAGTATCGAAACCTTTTTGATATAGCCAGTTCTCAACTTTTTCGAATAATTTTTTTGCAACATCAAGGTTGTTTACACATTCAAAAAAACCAAAAAAGGCGGTTTTGTCGTTATGGGTTTTATTATGGTTATAGTTAATTATCCCAGCAATCCTTCCAAGAACCTCTCCATTCGAATCGAATGCCATAAATAATTTTAGTTCAGAATGCTTATAGAAAGGATTTCTTTCGGTATCAATTAGTTTATATCTTTCGCTTATAATCGGAGGTACAAAGTTAGGATCATTTTGGTAAAATTTCCATTGCGATTTGATAAAGCTAATTTTTTCCCTTTTTGTAGAAACTTCTTTAATTTCAACTTCCATTTTTTTTATTCTTTGATAATAATATTTTCACCTTTTTCCATCCATTCGGGTGGTTTTTTCTTCTTCAAATAAGTATCGAAAAATTCTTTGATTTTAATAGCATAATCCAATTTATTATGGAATTTCGTAGGCCAGTGAGGTTCATTATGATACTGTAGGAAATAGGCAGTTTTGTTCAAGCGTCGAAATGCTAAGTATAGCTCTATTCCCTGTTGCCAAGGCACCGCTTGGTCTTCATCGCCGAACATCAATAAAAGAGGTGTTGTCACTGATTGTGCCTTAAAGATAGGTGAATTATTTATATAATTTGCTAATGAGTCCCAAAGATTTCCGCCAATTCTGCTTTGAAATCTTTCGTATTGAAATTGTCTTGCTAACCCCGACTCTAGCCGAATCCCACTATATGCACTTGTCATGTTTCCAACAGGAGCACCCGCCACTGCTGCAGAGAACATATTTGTTTGTGTTATTATGTATGCTGTTTGGTATCCGCTCCAAGAATGCCCCATAATTCCAATTGCAGTAGTATCGATGAAACCATATGAAATTAACTTTTTGACCCCACTTGTGATACAATCGAATGCCGAATTGCCAGGGTTACCTATTTGATATTTAATATCCGGAAGGAAAAATATATAATCTTCGCTGTTGTAAACCTGGAAACATGGTCGGTGACCAATATATGGAAAAGAAAAATTGTTTTTCAACTGAGAAAATCTTTCGTAGAAATAAACTATCAAAGGATACTTCTTTGTTTTATCGAAGTTGGCGGGAAGAATCACAAAACCATCAAGTGTATCTCCCCGAGAATTAACCCAACGAACAAGCTCAGTTTTACCCCATAAGTACTTACTAACAAATTCATCGTTGTGATTAGTAATTTTTTTGGGTTTACTAAAACTTATTTCCGAAACCCAAAGGTCAGGAAATTCATCGAAACTTTCACGCGAAAAAAGGAAAAGATTTGCATCTTTAGCTTTGCTAATAATCTTGTAATTATATCCATCTTCTTCTCTCAAAGCAACTGGTCCTAAAATTTTAAATTCGAGTAAATAAATGGAACTTGTTTTATTCTTATGATTGAAAACTGATATCAATACTGAATCATTATTACGGAAAAACTTCTTGGATTTATCCAGATTTACAATTCTATACGTTTGTTCATAATCTCTGCCAAAAATCACCGTTTGACAAACATATCCATAATTTTCAGAATAGAACTTCCAAATATCATATTTATCGTAAAGTAAAAATGCATTATCATTTTCGAACCAGCCACCAAAACCATAACTTGGTGGAGTTGAAGGTTGGTCATAATCTTCGTCGTAAAATGCATATTTCATTTTGCCAGTTAAATTTACCAAAGTATCAAGTCGTGTATCGTATAAAAACCAATTTTTTTCTTTATAAAATACAACATACCTCCCCATAGGGGAAATGTATGCATTTTCGTCAATTCTTCTCCCTATTAGTTTTCGCTGCCCAGTATTTAAATTCACAAGATATAAATCTTTGTAGGACCCCTCCCAAGTTGATTCTTTTAAGTATGGGCTTTCATCGTATCCAATTGTATAGAGTGGATTATCTACAAACTCAACATAAGGTAATTCAAGGTCGGCTAACTGCAAAAACTTTTTGGTTTCGGAGATATAAACACAACGAAAAACTCTATCCTTATTCTGCTCCCACCATTTCTTTTCGTTTGTCTTAACTCTTGGGTCGTTCCAATGCCAAAGTGTATAATCAGCCTTCTCCAATATTGTAGGAATATCGTAGAAATTAGTGTCGGTGAACTTAATATTTTCTTTTGACACTGAAGTATCCATTTTGGGTTTAATACCAAAGAATAATCTCTCGCCGTCCTCACTCCATTTCAAATCATTTTTGCGAGGGATAAACCAATCGCTCGATAAGTCTTCGCTTTTAACAAGATGTTGAGGAAGCATCAATGTTGTCGACAAATTACAGATAAAGCAAGAATCAATACTCGTATTTTTTCTTGGGAAGCATTTGACATAAGCAAGTGATGATTTTTGTTTGTTCCAAACCACCGATGAAATAATCACAGCAGAATCTACATCTGCTTTAATTGGCAATGAAAATTCACCTTGCAAATTCAGTAGATACAATCCATTTTTCTTGTTCGAAGGCTCCTGAACTACAAAAGCAAAATAATTCGAAAGAGTATCGAACGAAAATTCAGTAACAAATTGGAAGTCGAGTTGGTTTTTCGTTTTTAAATCAAAAAGAGTAAGTAAGGTGCCAAGTTCCTTTGTAGAAGTATCTTTTGAATGCTTATCTTCGGAAAAAAAATGAATTGCCAACCATCGAGAATCTTCGGAAAATTGAAAACTTTTAACTTTTTCAAAAGAAAATTTTAGTTGGAGAGGAATATTAAAAAGGAAAAGACCATCTTTGGGTTTATCTTTCCCAGTGTTTTCAATTTCAATAGCTTTTGGTTTCAGTTTAAAAGCTATCCATTCCGAATTATTAGAAAAAACAGGATTAACAGTCCTTTCAAATTCAAATTTAATGTTTGTATCGGTAGCAACAAGAAAAGAAATAGGGTCGCCACGTTCGGGAACAAGAGAATAAGCAACCCATTTCCCATTGTTCGAAATTGTTTGATTCTGAATTTTTGGAAATTTCATTGCATCAATAAAAGTGAACGGTTTCTTTTGTGTAAAAAGGGAAATTGGAGAAATTATACAAAAAATGAATAGGTACAAAGTGACTACTTTAACTTTCATTACTTATCCAAAAAATTAAACATTTTCCGAAAGCCATCGTTCTGCATCAATTGCTGCAATACAGCCGCTACCGGCCGCACTTACAGCCTGGCGGTACGTTGGGTCTTGGCAATCCCCACAAGCAAACACCCCGGGAATATTTGTATATGAACTTTTATTTTTTGTTAAAATATAACCATGAGAATCTGTTTCGATGAAGGGTTTAAAAATTTCAGTATTCGGTGTATGACCAATTGCATAGAACACACCATCGGCAGGAAGAACCGTTTCTTCGTTAGTAACAACATTTCTTACACGGATATTGGTTAGTTTTCGGATTCCCATTTTTTCAGTACCGAGGAATTCTTCAATCACAGTGTCCAAAAGAAAATCAATTTTTGGATTCTCCATGGCTCGTTTAACCATAATTTTAGAAGCACGGAATTCTTTTCGACGATGAATAATCGTTACACTGGAGGCAAAATGTGTCAAATACAAGGCTTCTTCCATTGCAGAATCACCACCACCAACAACATAAACTTTTTGGTTCTTATAAAAGAATCCATCGCAAGTTGCACAAGCCGAAATTCCAAAACCCCAGTATTGGTCTTCGCCTTTTGCGTGTAAACGGCGTGCTGAAGCCCCAGTTGCAATAATCACTGCATCTGCAGTATATTCTTTATCTTCGTCCGCCCAAAGCCTAAAAGGTCGAACACTAAAATCCACTTTTCGAATTGTTTCGAAACGAGTCTCGGTTCCAAAGCGTTGTGCTTGTTTCCTAAATAATTCCATCAATTCAGGACCCTGAATTCCATCGGGAAAGCCTGGATAGTTTTCAACTTCTGTTGTAATAGTCAATTGACCACCTGGTTGCATACCTTCGAAAAGAACCGTTTTCAAAAGAGCACGACTTGAATAAATAGCAGCAGTAAAACCAGCGGGACCAGAACCTATAATTGCAACTTGAAAATGTTCCATAATTATTCAAAATTTTCAAACAAAAAAAAGTAATATTAAGAAAAAATTCAAATTTAAAAAAGCATTAAATTAATTTATTGAAAATCAAACGGATTTGCTTGGAGAATAAAAAACACATCAAAATAGCAGGAATTAAGTAATTAATTTCTTGTATAATTCGAGAAAATTCCTTAATTTTGTAATTTGAATTGCCACCTTAGCTCAGTTGGTAGAGCAGCTGATTTGTAATCAGCCGGTCGCTGGTTCGAGTCCGGCAGGTGGCTCAAGAGAATAATGAACAAAACTTTCTACACTTGGTCCTTTAATTACTAACAATTTTTGTTATTTTAATTATTATTCCTTTCTTTACAAGGAGTGGATCACAATCTGATCAAAAAATAAAAAAGAGTTGGCACAACGCCAACTCTTTAAAAATTTTACAAGCAAAATAGTGTATTTTTTATTTCATATTATCTATTATTTTTCTTGCAGATTCAATTTCGCCACGCCCAATATGTTGAGCGATAATTGCAGCTTGAGAAATAGGATTAGATATTCTTTTTGCTACCCTTGTAGTAATCACAATAGCAACAATATTAATAATTAATGCAATGACAACCATAAAGTAAATTAAAGAATACAAATTTTTACTTATGTTGTTACGAAGTGCATATATTTCATCTTCATATGTACCGGCACCAATTACCCAATCCCATTCTTTATGATAAATTGCAGCAACAATTTTAGTTCTGGCCTTATCCTCTCCGATATTTTGCCAATCATAACGGAAAAATTTCACTTCCCCTGGGCTTTCTGTTGTTGAATTGACTATTTCTTGAATAAATAATTTTCCATTAGCATCTTTTGATTCCCAAATATTTTCGCCATCTCTTTTTCCATCCTTTGAAATTATGTAATGTCCCTTTTCCTTACCGCTTCCACCAAGAACATAAACATAGCCAGTCTCACCAATTTTGATAGCATAGATAGCTTTTCTTAAATCCTCTTCAAGAATTTTTTTGGGAATACCAACATAAAGCATTCCGACAATTTCACCCGAGCGTAGTTTCAAAGGACTATAAGCAGTAACATACCATTGGTCGACAACAAATGCTTTACCAAAATATTCATTACCTTGAAGAATCGCCGAAATTACAGGATTATCTTTGCCATCGGGATTCTTTGCTGGAATGTAAGTTCCAATTGCTCGTTCACCTTTTTTATTTTTCACAGTAGTTGCTATTCGAAGCATATCCCCAGCAGAATTCATTCTAACAAAAATAGTTGCAGTAGCGTTGGAAAGATTTGTTATTTCATCAACTATAGGTACCTTAGTATCGAAGGTTCTTACTTTTGGTATGCTAACACCTCCAAAAGATAATTTGGGAACGGTAACATCAATTGTTTCGTTTGTAAATTGATTAACTGCTTGCCAAACTTCGCTACCTTGAATAGTAAGTTCTCCTTTCCGGCGAGTAACTTCTTTCGCCGTATTCAAACCAACAAAGAGCATTTTTATGGATAATAGATTTGAATTTTCGGTAAGGTCGTAAACCATTTTTGCAATCTGGTGAACCTCTTTTTTGGCAGATTTCTCGAGTTCCTCGCTTGCAAATTTTTCAATGCTATTTGTACGAATATACAAAATAAAAAGAACGCAAAGAACTGTAGAAGAAAGAATCGCAACTAATAAAAAATTAATCCGATAATTAATACTTTTTGCCAATATACCACCAAAAAAAATAAAAAAATGTTACACTAATTGTAAAATTATGAAAAAAAATTAACATATCTAATAATTTTTTAAAATTTTATATATAATTTGTTATTATATGATTTAATAAGTTGTCACTAATCTTGAATCATTAATTCAAATTCAAACAAAGGTTGGTCTTTTTTAACAACTTCACCAGGTTTTACAAGAATATTTTTAATAATACCATTTACAGGGGAAAAGACATCATTTTTCATTTTCATAGCTTCAAGAACCAAGAGTGGTTCACCTCGGCGAACTTCTTGCCCTTTTTCAACATATATTTTTTGAATTATACCAGGAATAAAAGCGGAAAGTTTTGATGGGTCTTTAGGTTGATATTTCTTCCTTTTTTGGAATTTTCGGGTCAATAAAGTAAAATACTCTCTGTCGTCAAAAGAAAAACTGTTTAATTTATATTCTTTTTCCATTGCTTATCTCCTAAAAAGGTGGAATTCCGTGTTTCTTTGGAAGGTTTTGTTTTTGTTTGTTCTTCGAAATAAACAATGAATGTAGGACATATTTCCTTGTTTCATCTGGGTCGATAACTGCATCAATATAACCATTGGATGCAGCAACAAATGGATTGGCAAATTTTTGAATATATTCTTGAACTTTTTGTCGTCGAGTTTCTTCGGGATTTGGTGAATTTGCAATTTCATTTTTAAAAATGATGTTCGCGGCTCCTTCGGGCCCCATCACAGCAATTTCGGCCATTGGCCAGGCGAAAACAAAATCGGCTCCTAAATGACGAGAACACATAGCAATATAACCGCCACCGTAGGCTTTCCGCATAATAACGGTTATTTTAGGAACGGTAGCTTCGCTATATGCATACAAAATTTTTGCGCCGTGACGGATCACTCCCGAATGTTCTTGGTCCACTCCAGGAAGATATCCAGGAATATCAACCAGAGTAAGCAAAGGAATATTAAATGCATCACAAAAGCGAATGAACCGAGCAGCTTTATCCGAAGAATCAACATCGAGAACCCCTGCAAGAACAAGTGGCTGATTGGCAACAATACCAATTGTTTCCCCATTCATTCTTGCAAAACCTATAACAACATTAGGAGCAAAAAGTTCCATTACTTCGAAAAAGTCTGAATCATCGACAATTGCACGTATAATGTCTCGAACATCATAAGGTTGCCTTGGGTCATCGGGAATTATGGATGATATTTTATAGCCGGGTTTAGGTGGAAATGGGTCTGCCTTCTTTCTGTTATTCCAAGGAATAAACGTAACAAGTTTCTTGAGTTGTTCGAAGCATTCTTCTTCGCTCTCGGCAAAAAAATGTGCATTTCCTGCAATTTCTGCCTGCACACGAGCCCCGCCGAGTTCTTCCATTGTGATTTCTTCCCCAAGCACAGTTTTAATTACTTCGGGACCTGTGATGAACATTTTAGAAATCTTATCGACAACGAAAACGAAATCCGTTAACGCTGGTGAATAAACAGCACCACCAGCACAAGGTCCTAAAATAATTGAAATTTGTGGGACAACTCCCGAAGCTTTAGTATTACGGTAAAAGATTTCCCCATAACCAGCCAAAGAATTAACACCTTCCTGAATTCTTGCACCGCCGCTATCATTTATTCCAATAATTGGAATACCTAATTTGATAGCGTGATCCATTATCTTTGTAATTTTTCGAGCGTGTGCAAGCCCAAGCGAGCCACCAGCAACTGAAAAGTCCTGTGCATAAATACAAATTGGATGCCCCATAATGCTCGCTGTTCCAGTAATAACACCATCCCGTGGAAGGAATTTCTTGTCCAAACCAAGGTCTGTCGATGCTTGCTGAACGAACATATCCCACTCGTGGAAAGAACCAGGGTCGACAATTCTTTCAATCCTTTCACGAGGTGTTAACTTACCCTGTTTTTGTTGCTTTTCTTTTGCAACAATTTCACTTTCAATAATTTGAGTCTTCTTCTTAAAAAAGAAGTCAAATAACTTTCTAATCATTTCTTTCACCTTTACTTTTTGAAGTTTTCGATATGTTGGATTAAGTTATCAAGAGGATAATCTTCCACATCTTCGGGTAAAAGGATTCGAATTGTCCTTTTTCCCAAAGCACCTTTGATGGTATATTCCCCTTTTACAATGACTTTAAAATAGGGAATATCAAAATCTTCGAAAAACAACAATTTCCCTAAAGTTCCAAGATGTTCTACAAATTCTTTTGTCATTTCTCCACTCAAGAGAAAATCTACTGTATTGTTGCTTTCGTAGCAGTCGTCTACTTTTTTAATTTTTACAACTTTCACTTTTTCTTTGGAATTTTTGTTATTTTCTTAACAGCTTCAATAAACTTATAAATCTCTTCTTCAGTCGTAAAATACGAATGACTTGCCCGGACTGTCCCCCAAGGTTCAACACCAAGATAAGGTAAAATCAATGGAGCACAATGTAGTCCTGTCCGTACCCAGATATCGAAAGAGGCTTCCAAAACGTAACCAACTTCCTCTGGAACCATTCCTTTTACATTAAAACAAAAGTTTGAATATGAAGTGTGTTCATTTTTTGGACTGTATATTTCAATATCTGGATTATTTCCTAGTTCATCGAAAAGAATCTGATAAAGCTTCTTTTTGTGTTCAATAATATTTTGAAGACCAACTTTGTGAATAAATTGAACGCCAGCATACAGAGAAATGATTCCGGGATAATTCAGAGTTCCTGCTTCGTAATGAATTGGCATACCTTCGGGCTGAAGCAATAACTCGCTTAAAATCCCTGTACCACCAACTTTCAAAGGCTTCAGTTCAATACCTTCCTTAATATATAAACCACCAATTCCTTGGAGTCCAAACAAAGACTTGTGCCCTGTAAATGCAAGCAAATCAATATCCCAGTTTTTACAATCAATTGGAACACATCCAGCCGATTGTGATGCATCAACAATAAAATATGCGCCAATCGAATGTGCAATTTTCGAAATTTCGGCTATATCTAAAACAGCACCAGTTACATTTGAACAATGATTAACAACGATTGCTTTGGTATCATCGCGAAGAACCTCAGCAAATTGTGCAGGCTCGATATAGCCATTTTTGTCACACTCGACAATAGTCAAGGTTATTTTGCCCTCTTTCTCGAGAGTTTTAAGTGGTCTAATGACAGAATTATGTTCAATTGCCGAGATAATCACGTTACCCCCTTCAAGCGGAAGCCCTTTAATCGCAAGATTCAAAGCCTCTGTGCTTCCAGATGTAAAAACTATATGCAAAGGGTCGTCGATATTAAACAAATCAGCAAGTTTGCAACGACAAAGATAAATGATATCATCATCTTCCCTTTCCAATCCTGTTCGGGAAGCATGAACCAGTGGACCACTGAAAGAAGCCATAACGGCTTCTTGCACTTCCTTTGGTTTTGGAAAACTTGTTGCAGCATTATTTAAATAAATCATATAAATCCTTGTACTTATCTAAAATTAAAATTGCTGTAATACTCTCAAATCATTAGTGTAGAACATTCTAATATCGTCGATCCCAGTCAAAAGCATTGCAACTCGTTCTATACCTAATCCAAAAGCAAAGCCTGTGAAATCTTCTGGGTCAATTCCTCCCGCCTTCAAAACATTTGGATGAACCATACCACAACCAGCAATTTCTAACCAGCCAGTATATTTACACACTCGGCAGCCTTTCCCCAAACATAAGAAGCAACTTATGTCCAATTCTGCACTTGGTTCAGTAAAAGGAAAAAAAGAGGGACGAAAACGGAAAGAAAGATTTTCGCCAAACATTCGGCGAGAAAATTCCACCAAAGTTCCCTTAAGTTCAGCAAAAGTTACACATCTGTTGATATACAATCCTTCGATTTGATGAAATTCAGCAAGGCTTCGGGCAGATATTGCTTCGTTACGGTAAACTCTTCCAGGCATAATATATCGAATCGGTGGTTTTAGAGTATGCATTATTCGAATCTGAACTGGAGAAGTATGAGTCCGAAGTAGAAGTTTTGAATCCGACTTAATAAAGAAAGTATCCTGCATATCCCTTGCTGGATGGTCGGGAGGAAAATTCAAAGCATCAAAGTTATGGAATTCGTCTTCAATATCGGGTCCTTCGGCAACTTTAAAACCAAGTTCTACGAAAATATCTACCATTTGCCGCATTGTTTGGTAAATAGGATGAAAATGTCCAATGAAATTAGTTCGTCCGGGTAAAGTTAAATCAATTTTGGGTTTTCTTTCGAATTCGGAAGATAATTTTTCGTTAATTTCACGATAACGAGTTTCTGCAAATTTTTTCAAATCGTTAAGAATTTTCCCAATAAGAGGTTTATCTTCGCGAGGAAGCTCCCGCAACCTATCAAAAAGTTGCTGAATTTTCCCTCGTTTAACCAAAAATAAATTATGGAAGTTATTCAAATCCTCCTTTGATTGAATTTTTTCGAGGAACTCTTTAACCTCGGTTTCAATTTTTTTAATTTCTTCTATCATATCAACGAAATTTAATAAACAAAAATAAGCGAAAGGAATTGTGGAAAACAACTCACTTTCGCCGAATAAGATTATTCATATTTTTTTGTTTTTAATTCAAAGCAAAATCGACTAATTTTTTGAAGAACTCTGGTTTATTCATTGCGAAATCAGCAAGTATTTTACGATTAATTTCAATATTTTTTTTCTTCAAAGCAGATATAAAACGAGAATAAGTTGTCCCGTTCATTCTGCATGCCGCATTAATACGAACTATCCAGAGTCTTCTAAAATGTCGCTTTTTCAGACGTCGGTCGCGATATTGATATTGCAGAGCTTTTTCGATATGATGCTTGGCAATTGTCCAAACATTTTTCCTTCGCCCCCAAAACCCTTTTGCGAGCTTAAGGAATTTTTTCCTTTTTTCTCTTGATGCTACTTTGTTTACTGACCTTGGCATTTCTAACCTCCTTTTAAATATTTAGCTTAGGGGGAGCATCTTCCCCTTTCGCATAAACTATGCAAGACCTAACATTTTTTTTATTCTTGGTGCATCACTGGAATCAACCAAAGTTGGTTTACGAAGGTTTCTCTTGCGCTTTCTATCTTTCTTTGTTAGAATATGGCTCCGATAAGCTTTCTCTCTCAACAACTTTCCAGTAGCTGTTACTTTGAATCTCTTTTTTGCCGAAGACTTTGTTTTTAATTTTGGCATATTTCTCTCACTAAAAATAAAGAGTTACAAAATTACAAATAAAAAAGGAAATAAAAAAATAGATATCAAACAATTAATATCTGACAAACAAAATCTAAAATTTGTTCTTTGTGATTTGTGTTTCAAGATTTTTTTGTAATTTTGTATTTATTGAAAATTATAGCGGCCCTATCGACTAATGGTTAGGTCACCACTCTTTCAAGGTGGTAGTACGGGTTCGAATCCCGTTAGGGTCACAAAATCATAATATTTAATAGAATCCCTCTTGGTTTTTCTTGGTTTTCACAGTCTTTTGAATTACGCAAAATTACAAATGATGTTCTTCTTCATTATTTTTCCATAAAGAGGAATGGAATAAGATTGAGGATAGAAATAGCAATTTACATAATTTTAGCAAATAATTATTATTTTTGCTTTTTTTAAATGAATAATTATGAATTGGCATTCGTTATCGTGCGAAAAAGTTCTCGAATATTTCCAAGTTGACCCACAATTAGGCTTAAATGAAAAACAAGTTCAAGAGTATAGAAATAAGTTCGGCGAAAACCGCTTAATTGGTAAAAAACCCAAATCGGATTGGGTATTACTTTTGGAACAATTTAACAATCCTGTAATTATAATTCTTATCATTGCTGCTATTGTTAATGCTTTCATTTCTGACATTAAAGATACGTTAGTTATTGCAGCAGTTGTTATTCTTAATACAATAATTGGTTTTATACAAGAGCGTCGTGCTTCCGATGCATTGAAAGCCCTTAAGCGAATGGCAGCACCACAAGCCCGCGTCATACGTAATGGACAGCATAAAAATATTCCAACACAAGAGGTTGTTTGTGGCGATATTATTGTATTAGAAAGTGGCGTTCGCGTTCCTGCTGATGCTCGTCTAATCGATACCAATAACCTTTTAGTCGACGAATCAATGCTCACTGGAGAATCATTCGGAATTGAAAAAAAGCATAACGTAAGAGTACCCGAAAACTCTCCACTTGGTGACAGGATTACCATGGTCTATAGTGGAAGTATCGTTCAAAAGGGGCGTGGTCTGGGGGTTGTGACCGCTGTTGGTCAACAAACTGAATTCGGAAAGATTGCAGAAAAAGTGTCGGAGGCAGAAGAAACTCCTTCGCCACTTCAAATACAAATTGCTAAATTCAGCAAGGGCTTAAGTATTGCTATTCTCGTCGTAATTGCAATTATTTTCATAATCGGCTATCTAAGGGGTAACGAATTGGTTTTAATGTTTCTTACTTCCGTTGGTTTGGCTGTATCTGCTATTCCCGAAGGTTTACCTGTGGCTGTGACAATAACACTCTCGATTGGGCTTTCGCAAATGGCTAAACATCAAGCAATCGTTAAAAAACTTGCTGCAGTCGAAACTCTCGGAAGTACAAACATTATTTGCACAGATAAAACAGGAACTCTTACAAAAAACGAAATGGTTGTAACGAAATATATCTTGAATGGTAAAGTCTATACTGTTTCAGGTTCGGGATACAATATTGAAGGAGATGTCGTTTATAAAGAAACAGGAACTTTAGTTGACTATAATTATAACGAATCATTAAAAATTGCAACCTACATTTCTGCTTTATGTAGCGAAACAAAAATCGAACCTTATGGCAAACAATGGAAAATCACTGGGGATCCAACCGAAGCAGCGTTAATGATTGCTGCAAATAAACTTAAATTTGATTGGTCTAATTATGTTGTGTCTGTCGATATTCCATTTGAATCAGAAAACCAATTAATGGGTGTAAGAGTAAAAATTGGTGACAAAAATTTTATTTTAGTTAAAGGAGCGCCCGAAAAGGTTTTGCGTCGCTGCAATCGAGAATTATTGCCCGATGGTTCCACCAAAGAACTTGACCGCACACTAATAGATAAACTCATCGAAAATCTTTCAAAAGAAGGTTTGAGAATTCTTGCCCTTGCATACTTTATCGATAACCAAAAAGA
The DNA here is from genome assembly GCA_037440445.1 of Ignavibacteria bacterium. Lineage (GTDB taxonomy): Bacteria > Bacteroidota > Ignavibacteria > Kapaibacteriales > UBA2268 > Naka2016. The sequence goes on along the minus strand of JBBIUA010000007.1, from coordinate 27,204 downwards.
ATTTATTACTCTCGAAGAATTGGAAAATATTATTTTCGTTGGGTTCGCTGGAATTGAGGACGCAATCAGACCCGAAGCAATTCAAGCCGTTGCCGATTGCCGAAAATCTGGTATTAAAGTTGTTATGATAACCGGAGATTATGTTAAAACTGCACAAACTGTTGCAAAAAAGGTTGGGATTGTTCCTTTAGATAGAGAACCTGTTGCAATAACTGGTTTAGAAATGGATAAAATGACTGACGATGATTTATTTAAAATTGCTCCTAAAGTAGATGTTTATGCAAGAGTTGTCCCAGAACATAAATTTAGAATTGTAAAACAATTGCAATTAAACGGAAATATTGTAGCAATGACTGGCGATGGTGTAAACGATGCACCAGCACTCAAACAAGCAGACATCGGAGTCGCTATGGGTAGCGGAACTGATGTCGCTCGAGAAGCTGCCCATATGGTACTCCTTGACGATAATTTTGCTACAATTGTTCAAGCAGTTCGCCGTGGTAGAATCATCTTGAACAATTTAAGACATATCCTTTTGTATATCTTATCTACCAGTGCTGGAGGCTTACTAACTATTGCTGTTTCAGTTTTGATTGGTTTCCCTCTTCCCTTGCTTCCTGCTCAACTCCTCTGGGTTAACCTTGTTACAGATGGAACTTCCACATTTCCTTTGGCATTCGAAAAGGAGCATGGCGATGTAATGGCTTTCCCACCACGAAAAAAGGAAGAACCGTTGATTTCAAGAGCGATGATTTATAGAATTATACTTTCTGCTTTCGTTATGGCAGCTGGAACTTTAGCCTTATTCTATTTTTATCTTGGTTGCAACTTCAACCCTGACCCAGCCACACTCGAAAAAGCCAGAACTATAGCATTTTGCACACTTGCATTTTTCCAAATTTGGAATGTTCAAAATTCACGTTCTTTGAATCGGTCTTTGTTTTTTAATCTTCCCTATAAGAAAGATGATAAATTGGATAAAGTCACTCTTTCAGAAAATATAATTCTTTTCGGTGTTATGGTTCTTGCTTTACTTTTGCAAGTCTTTGCCGTTACAGTCCCCTTTATGAATGTGGTAATGGATACAACTCCGCTTTCATTAATTGACTGGTTCATTGTTTTGGCTACAACATTTAGCATCATTATTATAGTTGAAATTCATAAATACATCAATGCCTCTTCGAGAGCAAGAAAAAACAAAGATATCACTGACTCATTTTAATGAAATTTATCTATAAAATTGCATTAAGATATGTTTTTACAAAGCGTTCTTACCATTTTATTTCGATTATTTCCATTCTTTCTGCGTTAGGAATAACCATTGGTGTTTCTGCCTTAATCATTGTTACTTCTCTCTTTAATGGATTTCAAGATTTTGCAAAACAAGAAATAATTGGCTTCGAACCTCATATTAGAATAATATCCTCGGAACAAGATAATATTTTAAATATTTTTGGTTCACTTTCGAAATTTAACGAAGTATCTCTTTTCCCCTATCTAACTTTTAGAGCAATCATCTTCAAAGGAAGTAACTACAGGGTAGTACAAATTTATAGCCTTCCAGACTCGATTTTTTTTCAACACCCAATTCAATTTAAAATAATTTTCTCTTTGGATAAAAAATCAAAATCCTTAATACAATCGCCCACAAATATTGTTATAGGTGCTGCTCTTGCAGATAATTTGAAGATTTTCCCTGGAGACGAGGTATTTTTTACATCAATAAATTCTATTGAAAAATCAGCCCGAATTTTTCAATTACCAGCGACCAAGAAAGCAGTCGTAAGTTCAATATTTCAAACAAACAACCTTGAATACGACAATAATTACATATTCCTTTCCTTTTCAAATTTGTCTATTGTTTTCAATGATGTTCAAACTAACATTTCAGGATTAGATATTCGCTTATCCGATATTAATCAGATAGACAAAATTGGAAAAGAAATCAAAAAAATGTTTCCTAAGTACCAAATATACACATGGTATGATTTAAATAAGGATATAATGAATGCAATGGAATTCGAACGTTATGGAGTTTTTTTAGTTCTTTCACTAATAATCTCTATTGCTGTGTTCAATATCCTGGCTTCATTAGTAATGACAGTACTAGAAAAACGTTCCGACATTGCTGTACTGTATTTCCCTTGGGCTTCAACAAAAGAAATTTCAAAAATCTTTAGAATTCAAGGAACGATTATTGGAATAATTAGCACCTTCGTAGGGCTAATCATAGGATTAGGTTTAACTTTAGGACAAATCGAATTCCAATGGATAAAATTGAATACACAAAAATACGTGATTTCTGCTTTACCGATGAAAATTTCCATTCCAGTAGTAATTTCAATCGTTGCAGTATCAATTATACTCTCATACTTTGCAACAATATATCCATCCAAAAAGGCGTCGAATATAAAGGTAAGCGAGGCAATTTTTAGGGAATGAAAAAGATATTTTTGACAATTTTAATTTCTTTAATTTTTTCAATTCTCAGCATTGAAGGTAAAGAAATATATAAACCTAAACCACCAATAGTTTCAATCGAATTCCCCCCCAAACCTTTATTTCCTAAACTTAATGTTCGAAAACTTTACGAGCAATTATTTTACTTTATTTGGAATTAAATCAGCAATTATTTTTATACTTAATTTCCTTTGTTTGTACTATAATTAGCAAGGTCTCGGGGAGTAAGCCTTCGTGCCCCAATAAATCTTGAACTGTAATATTTACTATCAAGGGAAGAAACAGTCACCCCGAAGCGTGAACTTGAATGGGCAAATAAGTTATCGCCTAAATAGATACCAACGTGGGAAATGTAGGTATGCCTACGTGTATGGAAAAAAACAAGGTCGCCAAATTCAAGTTTCTCTCGTTTAACAGGAATTCCAATTTGATATTGTTCTCGCGCAGTCCGAGGAAGCAAAACTCGTGCAGAAGAATAGTAGATTTGGCGTGTAAAAGCGGAACAATCTATTCCACGCTCACTTGTTCCACCGAAATAATATGGAGTACCAAGCCAATTCAATATGGATTCCATAATTTTTCTCTTACTAATCCCAGAAGAAAGGTATCCACCGATATCATCAGTTTCAGTACCTTCAAGATAACTAACAAATAAAGTTCGAAATACGTCCAAATCAATAGGTTTATCATCTTCCAGTTCTAACTCAATTGGATCTTCTCCTGGGTCCACTATTAAAGAATCAATAATCAAGTCGCTCTCATCGCTTTCACCATTTGCCAAACGAACAAGGTAATTGGCATTAGAAGAGTTTAAAATCTGTAATGCTTCTTGCTTTGTTTTTTCGGGGTTATAACTCCTTCGGGATTTTCTGGTTTTCTTATACTTTTTTGTGGTCTTTGTTGATTTATTACTTTTGGAAAAAGATTCAATTGGAGAAATAATCATAAAAGATAAAATTGAAAAGAAAATAATCAAGAAGATGTATTTACAATCCAAACGAACTTTTCGCTTATCTAAAAACCCGAAAGAAACAACCCCCATTTGGTTCCTATTTTTTGTTTAAAAATTAATTTGCAATAAACTAAATGCTTAAGAATTATGCAATTAATTTTTTTTAATGAAAATAATTTAATTTTTATTTAATTTTTTGAGTCAACGATTTTAGATAGTTAAAATATATCCCTAATTTTTCAATTACTTAAAATTTTTTATTTTTTAGGATTGTCTAAAAAATGAAAATACACTATTTAAAAGAAAAATAATCTGTGTAAAAATTATGACTGTGTAAAATACTTTCCACGAGTTGTGATTAAACAACTAATAATTAATGAAGAGAATAAAACAAATCAAGAACTTAAAAATAATATTTTATTAACTCGAAACTAAAAAAGATGAGCGAAGAATATTCTTTAACTTAGGATAAAACGATTTAACAAGGTATATTGCTTATCTTTTCTTTAAAAGCTTTTATATTTTTAACAACATCGCCATCGAAAATACCTGAACCTGAAACTATCATATTGGCTCCCACTTCAACAACTTTTTTTACATTTTCGACTTTAATGCCACCGTCGACTTCAATTAAAACATTATCCAATCCGTTCTTGGTAAGAAAATTTTTAAGATTTTCACATCGACGTAAAAAAGAGGGAATAAAAGATTGCCCACCAAAACCAGGATTAACTGACATCAGAAGGATAAAATCACAATACTCCGCATTTTCATAAGCATATTCAAGGGGGGTACCAGGATTCAATGCAAGACCACACTTAATTCCATAACTCTTTATCAGTTGCAAAGTTCTTACAATATGAAATTGAGTTTCACAGTGAACTGAAATGTAATCGGCACCAGCATTAATAAAATCTTGAATATATTGTTCCGGCTTAATAATCATCAAATGACAAACTAAAGGCAAATTTGTGATTTTTTTTATAGATTGTACCACCAATGGTCCAATTGTAATATTTGGGACAAAACATCCATCCATAACATCAAGATGAAGCAAATCCGCACCACCTTCCTCGCAAAGTTTAATATCCCTTTCCAGATTTGCAAAGTTAGCACTCAATAACGATGGTTCAATTAATACTTTGTTCATATTTTTGACAATTTTGTATAAAGGTTTTCCAATTTAGCAAGTGTTTCTTTCATACTTTCAAGTTTGACTTTTTCCCTTTCAACAACTTCAGGATTGGCTTTCGTAAGGAATGTTTGGTTACTCAACTTGCTTTCAATAGAAGATATATTTTTATTTAAACGTTCAAGTTCTTTTTGAATTCTTTCTAATTCTCTATTTATATCAATTTCGCCAGTTAAAGGAATATGAATTTCAACTTCTCGCACTATACTTGTCAACGCTTTTTCATTTGTTGGGCTTTCAACCGAGACCTCGAGACTATTTGCCCGAACAAGAGACGAAATTGGTGCTTTTATTTTTTGTAACATATCAATCAAGTTTGTTCTATTTGTAGAAAGAATCACATCAATTTTTTTGTTTGGTTCAAGCCCCAAATCAACTCGCATTCTCCGAATTTCTTCGACTACCATTTGAATAACTTCAAAATCGGCTTCCAAAACCTCGTCTATTAAGTCTTCATTAGGTTCAGGATATTTTTCTAAACTAATGCTTTTGTTTTTAGATTTGTTCCGGATAAGATGCCAAAGTTCTTCGGAAATAAAGGGCATAATTGGATGTATTAGTTTAAGTATATTTTCAAATAAATCCATTGCAAAACGCATCAAAGCCTGATTGAAAGAAAGTTCATTATTTTCATTTAATTGAACTTTAAATATTTCAATATACCAATCACAAAAATCTCGCCAAACGAAATCATATAAAGTTTTCGAATACTCATTTATTCGATAGTTTTCCAAATTTCGATAAACTTTAGAAATTGTAGAATGAAGTCGTGAAAGAATCCATCTATCCGCAAAGGAAAGTTCCTCGCTTGTAAGTACTCTTTCTTGATTTTGTGGACAGCAATCTTGCAAAAAGACCATATCTCGTTTTAGAAGGAGGAATCTTCCAGCATTCCAAATTTTGTTGGCAAAGTTCCGTCCAATCTCCATTGATGGTATATCTTGCGTTTTAACATCGATATCCATCCTTAAATCTTGTCCCAAAGGGGAAAGATAGGTCATAGTGAAACGAGTTGCGTCGGCACCATATTTTTCGATTATCATAAGTGGATCTGGGGAATTTCCAAGCGATTTGCTTAATTTTCGGCCAAGCCCATCTCTTATTGTGCTTGTAAAGTATACATCTCGAAAAGGAATTTCATTCTTAAATTTCATAGTAGCCATTATCATTCTTGCAACCCAGAAGAAAATAATATCGGGTGCGGTTACAAGTAAATCTGTTGGGAAGAATTTCTGTAAATCGGGTGTATCTTCAGTAATTCCATCGGCAAGCCATCGCATTGTTGTTAAAGGCCAGAGCCAAGAAGAAAACCAAGTATCCAAAACATCTGGGTCTTGTGTTAGTTCAACATTTTTACTTAAGTTTAACTTTTTGCGCGCTTCATCTACATTCCGAGCAGCGGTATATCTTCCATCGGGAGTATAGTACACAGGAATCCTGTGACCCCACCACAATTGACGAGAAATGCACCAATCACGAATATTTTCCAACCAATGTTGATAAGTTTTTTCCCAATGTTTAGGGAAAAATCGAATTCGCCCATCCAAGACGGGTTTCAAAGCAATTTCCGCCAATGGTTTCATTTTTACAAACCATTGGTCGGAAAGATATGGTTCAATTGGTTCGCCACCCCGTTGCGAAAAGCCAACATTATGTACATAATCTTCGATTCTTTCAATTAAATTTTTCTCCTTCAATTTTTCCACAATTCGTTTTCTTGCTTCGAATCTCTCCAATCCATTGAATTCTAATGCATACTCATTTAGAGTTCCATCCGGGTTAATTGAATTAATAATAGGAAGATTGTGTCGAATACCAACTTCGAAATCGTTTGGGTCGTGTGCAGGTGTGATTTTAACACAACCTGTTCCAAAATGTGGGTCTGCGTATTCATCGGCAATGACAGGGACTGCTCGATTCGCAAGAGGAACAACCACATTTTTACCAATAAACTTGTTATATCTTTCATCGTTCGGATTGACTGCTACAGCAACATCTCCGAAAATGGTTTCTGGTCGAACTGTTGCAACAGGAAGATATTCGCTGGAATTTTCGAAAAAATATCTTAGCGTATAAAGATGTTCTTTGACTTCCCGGAATTCAACCTCTTCGTCCGAAAGTGCAGTTTGCGAAAGTGGAGACCAATTAATAATCCCTTTACCGCGATAAATTAATCCTTCATCGAAAAGTCGGATGAAAACTTCACGAACTGCATTAGAAGCAGATTCATCCATTGTAAACAAAGTACGGCTCCAATCGCAGGAAATTCCCAATTCACGAAGTTGCCTTAAGATAATGTTTCCATATTCTTCTTTCCATTGCCAAACTTTCTCGAGAAATTTTTCCCTACCGAGGTCATATCTTGTTAAACCTTGCTTTGCAAGTTCCTTTTCTACACGAGTTTGAGTTGCAATTCCAGCATGGTCTGTTCCAGGAAACCAGCAAACCTCAAAACCCAGCATTCTTTTCCAACGGATATAAACATCTTGTATAGTAATATTTAGGACATGACCAAAATGAAGGATACCCGTAATATTGGGTGGGGGCATCAAGATACTATACCCTGGCTTTGTTGATTGAACGGAAGCCTCGTAAATACGATTTTTCTGCCAAATTTCATACCATTTTCGCTCTGCTTCTCTTGGACTATAAGACTTTGGATATTTCTCCAACATTTTGATTCAATTTAAAATAAAATTACAAACTTACAAAAATTGATTTTTTTGAGAGGTTGCAAGATACTCAATTGAAATCTTTTATAAACGAAAATTACTTACTAAAGATAATAAATAGAGAAATCAAACCAAAGGTTTCCAGACAAACAAATTCTTATTAATTTGCATTTTTTATAATAAAATATGTCCGAAAAGATTGTCGAATTGCCCCGACGCCGGCGACATTCGGTCTTCGACCGAAATACACCTCTCTATGCAGCTCGGCTATCTTTTCTTTGTTCTTCATTAATAGCAGGAATTACAATTCTACTTGGTTGGCTCGAAAGTTCTTTGTTTTACAAAACCAACGGCTTAATTGCATTGACCGACATTGTCAATTCTGCCGTTCTTCTTAATGCTGTTGCCCATAGTGAACGCCAACCAGATTCTTTTTTTAACTATGGTTATGGCAAATATGAAAGTTTCGCAATCTTTGTTAGTTCGTCCTTGATAACAATTATTACAATTTATACAATTTACGAGGCGATTAGTTCCTTTGGAAATTTATCTCCAATTGGGAATTTCCATTATTTAATTCTATTTTCTGGCATATCTGCAACCATAATGTGGCAATTACACCGCATACTATTGAATTATTACAAGAGGTTTCAACTACCAATTTTGAGATACGATGCTGAGTTGTGGAAATACGACTTTTTCGTGGAACTTGGTGTAATTTCAAGTTTAATATTATGTTTGGTGCTCGACTACTTCGAGATGCACAAAGGAGCACGAATAATCGATTCCATTTCGGCCCTTGTATTTGTTGCTTTTGCAATGAGAATCCCAATCAAGTTCGGTAAAAAATCAATCGACCAACTTTTGGATAGGACACTCCCGGAACAATTCCATTACGATATACTTTCCGTAATAGCCGAAAACTTTCGTTCCCTTTGTGAATTTCGCAATGTATATGCACGACAATCTGGTAAGGACATTTTTGTCGAAATTGACCTTGTTTTGCCCTACGATTTCACGCTGGAAGAAGCCGCAGAAATAGAAAAGCAAATTATTTCAAAAATCAAAGAAATTTATCCTACATCTTTGCCAAGAATTTATGCCGTTCCTTGCAAAAGAGATTGCATTTACGATGGAATCAGTAATTGCCCTGTTAAAAAATTGAAACAAAAAAAGGATAATTAAATTTGAACGAAGAAAAAGAGATGAGAGATAATAAGATTCTTGCTGCAAATCAAAAAGATTATGAACTCGATACTACACTCCGACCAAAAAATTTTGAGGAATTTACCGGTCAACGTAAAATTGTCGAGAACCTTAAAATATTTATTCAAGCAGCGAAAGAAAGAAATGAACCCCTTGACCATATACTATTTACTGGTCCCCCAGGATTAGGGAAAACAACTCTTTCGACCATTATATCAAATGAAATGGGTACGAAAATACGTATTACTTCGGGCCCTGTGATAGAAAAACCTGGTGATTTAGCGGGTATTTTAACAAATCTTCAGGATGGGGAAATATTGTTCATCGATGAAATACATCGACTTTCTCCAGTCATCGAAGAATATCTTTATTCTGCTATGGAAGAATTTCGTCTCGATATAGTAATTGATTCCGGACCAGCGGCAAGGACAATTCAAATTTCTCTTCCACAATTCACCTTAATTGGTGCAACAACACGTGCTGGACTACTTACCGCACCCTTGCGTTCTCGCTTTGGTATACTAAATCGACTTGATTATTACCCGCCAGAGGATTTACAAGAAATCATACTTCGTTCATCAAGGATTTTGAAAGTCGAAATCGAAGAACCCGCAGCAATGGAAATCGCTCGACGGTCAAGAGGTACACCGAGAATTGCAAATCGCCTTTTAAAGAGAACCCGAGACTTTGCACAAGTCCTTGGGGATGGCAAAATAACTTTACCGATAGTTCTTCGTTCCCTCGAAGCATTGGAAGTCGATGAATTTGGCTTAGATGAAATGGATAAACGAATTTTGCTTACCATAATTGAAAAGTTCAACGGTGGTCCTGTTGGAATAAATACTATTGCAATTTCAGTTGGTGAAGAACCTGGAACTATCGAAGAAGTTTATGAACCTTTTCTAATTCAAAATGGTTTTATACAAAGAACCCCTCGCGGAAGAATTGCTACAAACCTTTGCTTCAAATATTTCAAAATTCAAAAATCTAACGATAAACCTGATTTATTCAATGATTCAGATACATAATTTATTCAATAATATTTTTAACCATTTTATTAAAAAGCATTACGTTTCTCCATTTTTAATGACTTTCTTGATAAATCTTCCAGCAGTTTTTTTTGCCAAAGGATATGGGATGCACGATGACCATTTCGGTCCTATCGAACAACCTTGGGCAATAATCAATAATCCAAAAATTTGGGAAGAACGAACAACTCCTCATTCTCATAGCATTTTCTATCCACTTCTTCATTTCATACTTTTCAAACTTCTGTACTCAATTGGTATCACAGACCCTCAAGATATGATGCTAATTGTTAGATTCCTTCACTCTTTGTTTTCAACATTAACAATTATCTTTATTTATAAAATCTTGGTTGTTTTTTACGAAAAGCACATTGCTTTTCTTTCTGCCTTATTATTACCCTTTTTGTGGTTTATGCCTTTCTTTTCGGTAAGGAATTTAATTGAGATGGTTTGTATACCTCCACTGGCAATAGGTTTTTATTTCTTATTAAAGGAAAATCGAAGCAACAAGGATTTAATCCTGTCAGGTTTGGCTTTTGCATTTGCCCTTGCTTTTCGTTACCAAACTTTATTTATAAGTGGTTCTCTTATCTTAATTTTGATTTATTATAAGGAATACAAAGATGCCTTTGTTTTTGCTCTATCTCTTTTACTATTCATTTTGTTAGTTCAAGGTTCTGTTGATGTTTTCGCTTGGGGTTATCCATTAGCATCGTTTATTGAATACACTCGATATAACTTGACCCATAGTGGCGATTACGTTACTGGACCGTTTTACCGTTACTTGTTGCTTTTTGTCGGAATTTTTATTCCACCAATGAGTATTCTAATATTAATAAATTTTTTTAAAGGTTTTAAAAATAAGTTAATAGTTCTACTGCCTATTCTAATTTTTTTTCTATTTCATTCGATATTTCCAAATAAGCAAGAAAGATTTATTTTGCCAATTGTTCCTTTTGTGTTCACTTTTGGAATTTCATCGATTCTTGCAATGAAAAAAAGTAAAACATTTAATAAATCTAAGGAAATTCTTTATCGTTCAAGCTGGGCGATTTTTTGGACAATAAACATTCCGCTGTTGATTATTTTTTCATTGAATTATGGAAAGAAAACAAGGTGCGAATCACTTTATTACTTATCAAAAAAGCCCGATGTAGTAGGAATTCTACAAATCACAGGAAAATTTGGTACCTTTAAACCACCAGAATTCTACTTGAATAAATATGGAACTCCAATATATGAAATAGCGAATAAAGATAGTTTATTCAGTTTCATCGAAAACAAAAGACGAGCAAATTACGCAATAATCTATGGAGAGGAAACCGATAGCCTGAAAAAAATGACCGAAGAAGTTTTGAATAACAAGTTAGTTTATGAAACACAAATAAAACCTTCGCTTGCCGATTATATCCTTTACAAACTTAACCCACGTTACAACAAGAATCAGGTCGCAACAATTTTTAGAATTCAAAATTAATATACAAAAGTTAAAGCATAATTAACACTATTGTTGACCATCGCATTTCAATTGATTGTAATATTCATTTGCAAATTTATTTTTCGGGTTGATTTGCAAAACTTTTTTCCAGAATTTGCATGCATTTGATACATCTTTTTGCATTTGATATGCTATTGCCATATATATCCAAGGACTTTCGGAATCGGGGTCAACTTCCGACCAAAGTCTAGAAATTTTGAGCAATTCTTTTGAATCTTTTTGCTCAAAAATTAGGCTAGCTAATTTCCCATATGCAGTAGAAAGATACTTTTTGTTTGCTTCAGTTGGAAATTCACCAATCAATCTGATTGCTTTCTGGAAATCTTCCTTAGCTTGATTCTTCATCTTAGCATTGGAATAAGCATCGCCTCGGTAAATATATGTCAAGGCATTTAAACTATCCATTTGAATTGATAAAGTGAAAAATTTTATTGCAGTATCAGGCTGATTCTTGTTTAAGTATGAACTACCAATGTAAAAATTCGCTTTTTCAACCAACGTATCATTACATTTTTGAGTAAACATTGAGAAAAATTTTATCGATTGTTCATAATATTTCGCCACATATGCAAGCAAACCAACTCTATATGAAAGCCCACAAAGATTTGGACTTTTATTTAGTAGTTCATCGTAAACTACAAAAGCGGAAGCAGTATCGCCCAAATTCAAATAGCAACTTGCAATTCTTTCATAATCGCGGGTTTCAAGAGCTAACCCTTCGTTCTTAATTTTTTGGTAAACGTCGAGTGATTTTTCGAAGTTTTTATTATCGTAGTAACAACGCGCCAACTTCAATTCTGCTTTTGTTCTAACAGAATCAAGTTCCCTTGCAACGATTTCCAAATGCGAAACTGCAGAATCACATTTACCAATTTCTACAAGTGATTGGGCTAAATACCAACGAGCCAGAACATTTTTGGGACGCAATTGAACAAACTGAAAGAAAGCGCGGGCAGCATCTTCATATTTTTGTGCAAGAAATAGAATTTTACCCTGCTCATACCACGCACTTGCATTTTTGGGGTCTTTTTGCGAAACAATTTGCCATTCTTTCAACGAGCGTGTAAACAACTCATTAGAAAGATTTTCGTCTGCTTCCCGATTTGCAAGCCAATAATACGCTGTAGCAAGTTTAACACGAGCATCCGTTAAATCTGGGTTGATTTCAAGTGCCTCTTCGTAATTCATTCGTGCAAGTTCATAAACTTTCTGTTTAAAATATAAATCGCCTAAAGCAACAAGAGGTTCAGCATTTTCCTTATTCATATCTCGAGCTTTTGCAATAAAATACTCTGCTTGCTTAATAGAATCTGCCCGAAGATAAACATAGCCAAGTTCAAGGTTAACTGCCCAAGAGTCGACTTTCTTCTTCAAATAATCTCTGAGCAGTTTTACCGCTGGAATGGTATTATTCAAATATGAATTTGCTCGGGCAAGTTTTATTACAATCTCTTCTTTATCATCATTAATGTTATAAGCATTTTCATACATAATCTTGGCTGAGTCATATTTTTCCATCTCAAAATAGATATCGCCAAAAGCAACATAGAGCATTTCGTCCTTGTATTTAGCATGTACAAGACTCGGCAAAAGTTCATATGCTTCTTGATATGACTTATTGAAATAATATTGCCGAAAAAGTGTAAGATTATCTTGAGCAATCAAGGTAAAAGTTGCAAATATTGCCAAAAATAAGATTGCAGATCTTTTCATTATTCCTCCTCAATTAATCTAAATTCTGCATTTGCCGGAACAATTCCTTTATCGAAGAAAAACCTTTGTGGAAATCCTGGATTATACAAATATCTTGCAAAAGTCATTGAATTATCATTTAACTTATCCAGAATATAAATGTAATGTTCTACAATATAAGGATACAACTTTCTTAAAATATTTGGCTGGTTCACATTATGAGGAAAAATGTATTTACCTATAGAATCAAAAAAACTGATTGGTAAAGGTCGCAGGTCTGGTTCGGCATATAGATGCGAAAGGTAACCTATTCCTATAGCCAAATGATTGCCTTTAACAAAAATTTTAACGCTATCGTGTGATTGGAATATTTTCAATGGTCGCTTTATTAATTTACCTTTTAAAACTAATTTATTTAAATTTACTAGTTCAGAGGATAGAGGACTATTTACCGCAATTATTGGTTCATCTGGAAGTTGTTTATATATTTTCTTTAAAGAGAAATTTTTATCAGTTAGAAAGTTTCGTATTTGTTCATCGGTAATTGTATCCAAAGGAGAATCCTTGCTAACGTAAAAAACCAGTGCATCTTGAGCAAGAGTTAAACGGGGATGTGGAAAAACATTGAAAGCCTTCATTAAAGAATCTTCGTAACGAGTATAATCGCGTGCAATAATAATTGCGTCAGTTTCGCGTGCAAGTAGTTTTGCCATCGCATCCCAAGCAGTTGTCTTGCGTAAATCAACTTTAACAACACTTCCTGTCGAGTCGTAGTGTTGGACGCAAGGAAGTATTAATTTGTAAATAGATTCATCACAATAAACAAGAATTTTACGATTTTCGACGACTTCCTGTTCTTTCTTGCCACAAGAAACTAAGAAAAATAAAGGAATTATCAGAAGCAATAAACTAATTTTCTTGACTTTCATCCTCATTCTCAAGTTCCTTTAATGCTTTACGATACGAAATTATACGATAGATACCCCAAACAACAAGTAATGCTCCAATTACTTGCAATTCTACCTTATATGGATGTTCATAAAAAAGCCTACCAGTAAGAAAAAAAAATCCTACCAAAATCGTTAGAACCCTAACAGCATAATTCAAAAAAATCATAAACGCAAAATTACTGATAATTCAGTTGTCAATGAATAAAGAAGTTTTTCTTTGATAAAAATTTTTTACTCATTTGGAAAGTATAAAATTTACTTAATCATCGAACAAATCATTCAAAGTATGTCGGCATCATTTACCAAATAAAAAAATTTTTAAAAAAACTGCAACTAAAAATTCAATAAATGTTTTGTATTGCGGCTAAGTGCAATAATATGTAAGTCTTTTGCAATCGGTTCAACCAACATAACTTCCAATTCAATAGCTTCGTTGAGACTCGAAACTGTATATCCTTCGAAAGCATTAATTCCATTTGGCAAAATCTGTGGTGAAACAAAAAACTGAATTTCATCCCAAAGGTTGCTTTGTGTAAAACTCGATAAAGTTTTGCTTCCACCTTCGACAATAACTGAATGAATGTTAAATTCATTTTTCAACTTATCGACAAGAGCCGGCAAGATGAAAAACCCATTCTCTGTTGGGATTTCAATAATTTTAACACCTGCAAGGGTTAAATTTTCTCGTTTTCGATTTAGGGGAAGTCCCTCGGCTACAGCAACTATAGTTTGCTTCCGAATTTCGTCAATAAAAACTTGAAGTTCAAGTGGGAGCGAAAGGTTTCGATCAAGAATAATTCTCCAAGGTGCTTTCCCTTCAAGTTTATGTAGCGTAAGCGATGGATTATCTTTCAACGTAGTGGTTTTTCCTACAAGAATAGCATCAACTTCTCTTCGAAGTTCTAAACCTCGTTCCCTGCTTTCTTCGGATGTAATCCATTTAGATTCATATTCACGTGTTGCAATTGCACCATTCAAAGTTTGTGCAATTTTTAGTAAAACATAGGGTTCACCAGTTTCAATATTTTTAACAAAAAAACGATTTAACCACTTGCATTCCTTTTCTAAAACACCTACTTCAACCTCGATTCCAGCCTCTTGGAGCTTTTGGATACTTTTTCCAGAAACAAGAGGATTAGGATCGACCATTCCAATAATAACTTTGGAAAATTTCCTTTCGATGATGGCATCTACACAAGGTGGTGTTTTACCAAAATGCGAACAAGGTTCAAGATTTACAACAAGAGTTGCTCCTTCCAAATCCACTCCAGAGGCATTATCAATAGCCTCAATTTCGGCATGTTTCCCACCATAATAACGATGGTAACCTTCGGAAACAATTTCGTTGTTCTTAACTATTACCGCACCTACTCTGGGATTTGGATTCACATAGTTTCCGCCAAGCTTTGCCAATTCTATTGCTCGCTTCATTAAATCCACATTACTCATCATTGTCCAGCCTTGTTTAAGATTAATTTTTCCTTTAGAACAATGTTATTTGGTTTTATTGGTAAAATGAAAACTACCTCGAATTCGCCACTTTCTACAAATTTTCTGTCGTTGCTAATTCTGTTCCAAGGCACTAAATATCTACGGACCTTCCCAACTTCTTCTGGTTCCACTTTACCAATTATCTGAAGGAAATTAAGGTCAAAATCGGAACTCCAAACAATCTTTCCAAGGTTATTTTTTATATAAATCCGCAATCGTTCCGATGTTGGGAAATATTCTTCACCCGATGGTTTAATGCGAATTAAATCTAAAGAGAAAAGAAATAATGAATCATTCAATTGATAAATTTTTGTAATTGGGAAAAATCTTTCATCTACTTCCTGAAAATTTGGTTCAAAAGTTAAAACTTGGTTGTTTATTAAAAAATTAATTTGATTGCACTTTAAAGAATCTAAAACTTTTCGAGTTTCGACAGCAAAAAAGTAAGCAGGAATAAAAACATTGTATTCCCCCTCCAATTCAATTTTTTCAGGTGCAAAGTCAACTCTCTTGCCCTCGCATTGCGTCCAAACTTCTTTTACAATAAAAGGATAAGATTTGGAAATATCTTGTTGATTAGAGTGTAGATACAAAAGATACTTATGAAATTTTCCTCCAGTATCTATTTTAATTTTATATAATTCGAATGAGTCCTTTTTCTCTATAGGATTTATTTGGATAGATTTTTGCAAACTACAACCTGAAAGAATCAAGAGAAAAGCAGTTACATATACAATCATAATAATACCTCGGATAATGCTTCATAATTTGCTTTTATGAAATATCGAATTTCCTCTTCATCAATAGAGTAAGAAACAAACATTGCTTCGAATTGCGAGCATGGAAGATAAATTCCCTTTAAAAGCATATTATGGAAATAGGCTGCAAACAATTTTGTATTCGATTTTAACGCAGTTTCAAGGTCTACAACTTCTTCCTCAGTAAAAAATAAACTCATCATCGAACCAACTCGATTGATAGTATACCTTTTTCCAAGAAGTTCCAAATTGTTTTTTATTCCATCTTCTATCATTTTGGATTTTTCTTCAAGTGCGACGTAAATATTTGGATTTTCTTTAATGAACTTAAGAGTTGCCAAACCTGCCGAAACAGCAATTGGATTACCACTTAAAGTACCTGCCTGATAAACAGGTCCATTTGGTGCCAACATCTCCATTATTTCACGCTTACCACCAAAAGCACCAACAGGGAGCCCCCCACCAATTATCTTGCCAAAAGTAGTCAAATCTGGTTTTACATCATATAATTGTTGAGCCCCACCAGTTGCAAGACGAAACCCAGTCATAACTTCGTCGAAAATCAAAACAATTTCATAATTATCGCAAATTTGTCTTAATCCTTCGAGAAAGCCCTTTTTTGGAGGCACTACCCCCATATTCCCCGCAACAGGTTCTACAATTATCGCAGCTATATCATTTTTGAAATTATCAACAATTGCAAGAACAGAATCCAAATCGTTATAATTTGCCACAAGTGTATCTTTTGCAATTCCATTAGTTACCCCCGGGCTATTTGGAACCCCAAAAGTTAACGCACCAGAACCAGCACTTACCAGAAAAGAATCAAAATGACCGTGATAACACCCTGCAAATTTTATGATTTTATCTCTTCCTGTGAAGGCACGAGCCAACCGAATAGCACTCATTGTTGCTTCGGTTCCACTATTAACCAGACGGACCATTTCAACCGAAGGTACAAGTTCGGTGATTATCTGGGCAATTCGAACTTCCTGAATTGTTGGTGCACCAAAACTCGTACCATTTTCTAAAGACTCTGTAATCGCTTGTTTTACAAATTTTGGTAAATGCCCAAAAATATGAGGTCCCCAACTCCCAACAAAATCTATAAATTCATTTCCATCAACATCAAGAATTCTTGAACCCCAACCCCTCTTAATGAACAATGGAGTTCCACCAACGGATTTAAAAGCACGAACAGGTGAATTTACACCCCCAGGAATATACTTCTTCGCTTCGGCAAATAATTTTTGACTATAATCATTTTTCATTTTTCTTCTTACCTAAAAAATAATGAAATGTATTAGAAAAAATTTTGTAATCCAACACTTCAAAATTAGACAAAGTGAGTAATTCTCGGATTTTTGTTTCACTTAAACGCTCCTGAATAGGTGGGCCGGATTCGGTCTCCCTATCAATCCAATCAATAACAACCAAATTCGCACCAGGACGCATTATTCTTTTTGTCTCATTAAGAAATCTGGTATACTCATCAACTTCGTGTAATACATTGGATATCAAAGCAAAATCCACTGATTCAGAACCGATAGGTAAGGAATAAGTTTCGCTCTTTAAAACCTCCACATTTTCAATTCGTTCAGATTTAATTTTCGAGCGAAGTTCTTCCAACATCTCATCAGAAATGTCGAAGGCAAAAACTTTACCCTGTGGACCAACAATTTTTGCCATAGGAATTGTAAAAAATCCAGTACCACAGCCTATATCGGCACTAAACATACATTCTTTGAGACCGGAAGAAATTAATATCTCATCGGGTGGCAAAATCCTTTTTCGCTCTGCGGTTTCGAGTTTGTTTTTATTTTTTGGGTCAAATATTTTACTCATTTAACTAAAAAAATAATTACTAATATAACCAAAACAAGAAACATCATAAATAAGCATAATTAACAAAATAATTATTTCCTCTCAATCAAAATAATTATAGTATTTTCAGGTATTTCCCCAAAAAATTTCTCATATTCTTCAACATTAACTTGAGTAAGAATTTTTGATTTGTTCAAAAAAAGCTTTTCCGAAAGAAGATTGACCAATTCATCGATTTTAGAAAGTAAACCGTTTTGTTTTGTTAAAATTTCAATACCATTAATGTAATCGCGATACTCTGAAATTTCATTAATAAGAGCAACTAAACTTGGTGAATTTTTTTCACTAATGTCGGAAAGATAAACTCTTTCGTAAACTTTGTCTTTAAAATTATAGGTTCGCCTTAAGATTACCTTGGAATTGTTGATTAAAATTGGATAATTTGTTTGGTTTTTAATTGAATTAGAGTCATAAACAACAAAATCGATAAAAAGAGTATCGGATGGGAAGTTATTAAATTTTGTTTCCTTCGATAAATCAATTCTAATGAGGTCTGGAATACTATCTCCTTTTCTGAAAATATTAGTATATCGTAACCGCAATTCCCACTTCTTTATTAATTCTAATGGCCTTGCAAAAGCAGAAACTTCAAGTACGGGGGGATCGAAAGAAAATGTTTTATTCAATATCTTAATTGGTTTAAAGAAATTTTTATCCTCGCAATAGAAATGAAGATTACCATCAGATGAATTCGAAAATTTGATTTTCTCAAAAACATTAGGGAATTCTTCGCTTAATAAAGTTACAGTTTTCATCAGAATATTTCTTAATCGAGTATCGTTTGTATCGAAAGCAATAGTTACAAGAATCTGCTGTTTTTTCCATCGAGCAAAGAGTAAAGAAATTACATTTTCAAAAACATCATCGTAAGTTAGTATTTCATTTTCATCGAAATTCAAATTAATTTCTTTAACCGTTGCGGTTTGAACATTTGTTGGGAATTGAGCATAATCATACGAAAACTCGGTTTCGACAAGAATGAAAGGAACTTGAACCGAAAGTCCAATTTCAAGTTTTTGTACAATTTTTGAAGTAGTATCAGTTATTTGTATTCGTTTTGCAGAATAGATATCCATTTTCCCAACACCATCTGGTCGATCCGAAACAAACAAAGCAATTGTGTCATTCAAAATTACAAAGTCCGATTCGTTATATCGGGTATTAATACTATTTAGCGGATAAGGCTTCGACCAACTATTTCCCCTTCGGACACTAAAAAAAATATCAAAACCACCAGGTCCGCCATAGCCATTGCTTGCAAAATATAATGTATCGTTGGATGCTAAAAATGGTGTTATTTCATCACCATCTGTATTTAATTCATCAATGTTTCCTTGATTCCCCCAAGTACCATTTTCTAACCTGTAAGCAATAAACAAATCGAGGTCTTTATTAATCCCATCCTTGTTTGATGAAAAAATAATAAAACTTCCATCGGGAGAGACAGTTGGGTGAAGGACAAAACATTCACATTCAAGACTATCGAGTGGTAAAGGTTTTTGCCAAATGCCACCTCGTCGCAAAGAGTAAAACAAATTCAAGTAAGCTTGGCGATACCCTTTTCGGTATGCATTCAATATTGCTTCGGTTTCGGATAAGAATGAAATATAAGAAACATTTCCAGTGGCTCGATTAATTGGGTCTTTTAATTCACTTGGAAGCGAAAATCCATTTTTTTCGAAGTTTGAAACATAAAATTTTGATTTTCCTTTTCGAAGTGTGGAAAAATATAGTCGATTTTCAAATTTATTCCATTGTGGGGCAAAATCATCCTCTGAAGAATTAATCTCTCGTATGTTCAAGGGTTCAGACCACTCAAAATCGCTTGCATTAATCCTATAAATTCCCAAAAAAAGTAAGCATAGTAAAGAAAAAATAATGAAATGTTTAATTTGACTAATTTTATTGAAAAATGGACCACACTCCAAAAGCTATACCCTTCGAAAATTACACATTCAGCAAGTTTTTCACATCTTCTTCTTTGCCAAAAAGAACCATAATAGTACCTTCGGAAAGAATTAAATCTGGGGTGGGAACTCCGAGCACTTCATATTCTTCATATTCTCCAAGGCTGAGCAATCCACTGGATTTCTTTATCTTTTTCAAAGTAATTAAATTTAAATTGTATTTTCTGCGCAAATTTATCTGTTCGAGTGTCTTATTGTGGAACTTTTCAGGAGTTTCTATTTCGAAAATTCCATACTCTTCGGAAATCAAATATGAATGTAAAACGCCGGGCAACATAAGTCGGCTTGCAAGTTGTTCCGCTGCGTCAGCCTCGGGCAAAAGTAACCCTGTAACATTCATTAGCCTTAGAATTCTTTCGTGGATTGGTGAAGTAACCCGATTGTAGATTGTTTTTACTCCAATTTCCTGTAAAATCGCAGTAGCCATAATCGAACTTTCGAAACCTTCCCCAATTGCAACAATAACTGCATCCATTTCTTTTAGACCAAGGCTTCGAAGTGCCCGTTCGTCAGTGGCATTCATACAAACCGCATGGGCGACTCGGTCGCTTATTTTGTCAATTACATCTTGGTGGTTATCAATAGCAAGAACCTCGGCTCCTAATTCACTTAAACGCAATGCAAGATGCATTCCAAAATAGCCCAAGCCTATGACACAAAACTTCTTAACCATTTTATTTTATAAATAACTTAAACAACAAAATTAGCAATAAATAACAATTTTTGTTTAATTGTTTGCCGAAACTTTTGTAAGTTGGTTTTTTTAAAAAGATTAAATTTAAAATGAGTGTTAAAAAGTTAAACTCTTTAGATCCTTTCGATTATGAAATTTATGTTCGTCGTCGTGGGGATAACAACTATGCTTCGTATTGTCCCCAATTAAACTTAATGATAAACGGAACTGAACACGAGCAAGTTGTCCAAATGATGCGTGAAGCAATCCACCAACACATTGAAAATTTAAAGAAGCAATCCACCAAACAAAATAAATGAAAATTACGAAAAGAAACCTTTACTCCTTTTTGCAACGAAGTTGGATTGTCGCATTCTTAATTTTCACGATATCTTTTGTTGCAACAGCCTTTGTTTTCTATTATGTTCTTAAGATTTTTTTTCCGTTAGCAATGCTTTTTTCATCTTTTATTGCAAATCTTAATGTGCTTTATTTTCAAAATTTTCGAAAATGGCATTTCTTTGGATTACTTTTAAACAAATATTCACTTCGCCATTTTTTGGCGGGGTTTTTATTTCCATTACTTTTCTTTATTCCAATCCTAATATTACTTTTGCCATATAAAATCGAACTACAACCTATTGATTTTACTAAACTTATCAATATTACACTTTTTATTCTTCTTGCTTCGGCTACCGAAGAGTTAGTTTTTCGTGGAATCCTCTTTCAAAAATTAATTGAAAGTAAGGGCGAAGCCTTTGCGACTATTATTTTTTCACTTATTTTTATGGGTTTTCATTACTTCAATCCCTCTCTTTCAAGAATTTCATTATTAAATCTATTTCTTGCAGGTGTTCTACTTTCAATAATGTTCATCCGAACAAATATGCTTTGGCTTCCAATAGGATTCCATTTTGGTTGGAATTTTTGGCAAGAGTTTTTAATTGATTCCCCAATTAGCGGTTTAGGTTACGACATAGAATTGTTCAAAACTAAAATTATATTATTAGACAGTTTCATTTTTGGTGGAAATTTTGGAATTGAAGGTGGAATTTTATCAACTTTTGCACTGGTTTTAACTTTACGGTTAGTTTCGAAATTTTTTGTCCCAATCCCAGAAATTTATTCCAAAATACTGCGGGAAAAATATTCGCCAAACCCTTACAATTATTAATGAATATTACAACAATTTGATTATAAAAGTCTAAAACCAAAAACCACCATTTTGAATTAATAATAATTTTGACAATTTAAATAAAGAAAGTTGCTTTTGTTAATTTTGCAATTTTTAATTTGTTCAACCAATGGGGTAATTCAATGGAACTTACTCTTTTCTATTTAATTCCTGCTTTTGGGATTATTGGAATTCTTTATACTATTTGGAAAACTGCCTGGATTAACAAACAAGACCCAGGTAACGAGCGAATGAAAAAAATAATGAACTACATTTCACGGGGCGCAATGGCATTTTTGAAAACCGAATACCAAGTTATTGCTATTTTTGTCGTCTTAATTGCAATATTATTGGCAATTCAAGGAAGTTCGCTCGAGGATTCTTCGCCATTGCTTGCAGTTTCGTATCTAATTGGAGCATTTTCTTCGGGACTTGCTGGTTGGGTAGGTATGAAGATAGCAACAAAATCGAATGCACGAACAACAAACGCCGCCCAAAAAAGTTTAAACGACGCTCTTAAAGTTGCCTTTGCAGGTGGTTCTGTCATGGGAATGTCAGTGGTTGGAATTGGTGTAACTGGCTTAAGTATATTGTTGCTAATTTACTTAAATATCTTTGGTTACGAAAGTCAAGAACTATTAGTTAAAGTCATAAATGTTATCACTGGATTTTCTTTTGGCGCCTCCTCGATTGCCTTATTCGCACGTGTTGGTGGTGGTATTTACACTAAAAGTGCCGATGTTGGTGCTGACCTTGTCGGTAAAGTTGAAGCAGGAATACCAGAAGACCACCCTCTAAACCCCGCTACAATAGCCGACAACGTTGGTGATAATGTCGGTGATGTAGCAGGAATGGGCGCCGACCTTTTTGAATCGTATATTGGCGCAATTGTTAGTACAATGGTTCTTGGGACAGTTTTCTACAACTTGCCAGAATTCCAAGAAACAGTTTTCAAGGGATTGTCTGCTGTACTTTTGCCATTATTCCTTGCTGGAGCCGGAATTATTGTCTCCATAATTGGTACTTTTTTTGTTCGAGTGAAAGAAGGGGGCAATCCACAAGCAGGTTTAAACATTGGAACATTTGTTGCAAATGCGCTAATGTTAATCGCTTCCTATTTAATTATTACTTGGTTGTTGCCAGAATCATTTACCTACCAAGATCCTCTTTACGGTACAACTTTTGTCGTTTATTCTTGGGGTGTTTTCCTTGCTACAATTTTTGGCTTAATCGCTGGAGTTGGAATTGGACTCATTACGGAATTTTATACTGGACTTGGTAAACCACCAGTAAGAAAAATTGCAGAGAAGAGCTTAACTGGAACCGCAACAAACATCCTTGCTGGAATTTCTACCGGTATGCTTTCGACAGCTATTCCAATTCTTCTCATCGCTTTTGCAATAATAGGTGCTTTTGAATTAGCTGGGCTATATGGAATTGCAATTGCCGCTGTTGGAATGCTTGCAACCACTGGTATTCAACTTTCGACCGATGCCTACGGACCAATTGCTGACAATTCTGGCGGAATTGCTGAAATGTCTGAACTTCCACCTGAAGTTCGCGGAAGAACTGATAAACTTGACGCTGTTGGAAATTCAACCGCAGCCATAGGTAAAGGCTTTGCAATCGGTTCCGCAGCATTAACTGCTCTTGCACTTTTCGGTGCATATATGACAGCAGCAAAGATTCCATCTATCGATATTTCTAAAGCAAATGTAATTGCTGGATTATTTATTGGAGCTCTTCTACCTTTTATCTTTTCAGGTTTTGCTATAGGCGCTGTTGGTCGAGCTGCAATGTTTATGGTTAAAGAAGTTCGTCGACAATTCAACGAAATTTCTGCTTTGAAAGCAGCATTGGAAGTAATGAAAAGGGTTGGCGATAAGCCAAAATCAGAATGGTCGAATGAAGACATCGCAACTTTCGAAGCAGCCGACGGCAAAGCAGAATATGAAAAATGTGTTGCTATTGCAACTAAGGGTGCTATTCGGCAAATGATTTTCCCAAGTCTTCTTGCTATTATCTCACCTATTGTAATCGGATTCTTGCCATTTTTTGGAAAAGAAGCACTCGGTGGATTACTAGCTGGCGTTACAGCAACTGGAGTTCTACTGGCTATCTTTCAAGCAAATGCTGGCGGCGCCTGGGACAATGCAAAGAAGATGTTCGAAGAAGGTGTCGTTATAGATGGAGTTCGATATTATAAAAAATCTGACCCACACAAGGCCGCTGTCGTTGGCGATACAGTTGGTGACCCATTTAAAGATACTGCCGGTCCTTCTCTTAATATTTTAATTAAATTAACCTCTATTGTAGCACTTATACTTGCTCCACTTTTATAAAAATAAATTTTGTTGTAAAAACGGGCTGTTTTTTCGAACTCAGCCCGTTTTTTTCAAATTATCTATTGAACATTTTTGAAATTATCCTTAGGAAGATTCAAAGTAACATTCACAAATAATAATCAATTTATTTATTTTTGTAATGTTTAATTTTGTTGAACCATAGAGGAAAAGTATGAACATATTAGTTGCTATTTCAAGAGTACCCGATACGGCAACAAAAATCATAATTGGACCAGATGGCAAATCCATCGATGAAAAAGGGGTAAAATTTATTATTAATCCATATGATGAGTTTGCTTTGGAAGAAGGATTGAGGCTTAAAGAAAAATTTGGTGGAACAGTGGTTACAATCACCGTTGGTCCAGAAGCATCGAAGGAAGTTATTCGTTCTGCCTTGGCTATGGGTGCCGACCGTGCTGTTTTAATTAAAACCGATGGATTTTTTGACTCCTTTTTTACTGCTAAAAATATTGCAAACTACGCTAAACAATTTAATCCCGATATAATATTCTTCGGCAGACAAAGCGTCGATTTTGATTCACTTTCTGTTCCCTCGATGGTTGCTGAATTTCTTGGTATACCCGCAATTACAATAGTTTCAAAACTCACAATCGATGGGAAAAAAGTAATCGCTGAAAGGGATATTATTGGTGGTAAAGAGGTTGTCGAAACTACTCTTCCCTGTGTTATCTCAGCACAAAAAGGATTGAATGAACCACGTTATCCAAAACTACCTGATATTCTTAAAGCAAAAAACAAACCAATTGAAGAAATCGAACCCCAACCAGTAGCTCCAAAAATTGAAATTTTGGGAATGGAAGTTCCATTGCGTTCAAGAAAGAACAAAATCGTTGGCGATAGTGACGAAGAAATTGCCGAAATTGTCCGACTTCTTCACGAAGAGGCTAAAATTATTTAATTATTCTGGAGGTACTTATGAAAAAAATTCTTGTTTATTTAGAATCAGCCGATAACAAATTAAAAAGAGTATCTTATGAACTTATAACAGCAGGGAAACAACTTGCATCTAAAACTTCCGCAGAACTTGTTGGTGTTGCATTTAATGCTTCACCCGATGCTCTGTATACAGCAAAAGAATATGGATTGACTAAATCTTATCGAGTAACATCTCCATTGTTTTCAACATATTCACCATCCCTTTATTCAAAGGCTATTGTTCAACTTATTAGGCAAAATGGTTTCGACCTAATGCTTTTTCCTGCGCATACTTACGGCTTTGAACTGGCAAGCAGAATTTCAGCCGATTTAGAAGCTTCTTATGCCTCCGATTGCATTGCATTGGATTTTGTTGATGGTAATTTAATCGTTAAAAAACCTGTTTATGCTGGAAAATCCCAAATAAATGTAAAACTTCTTGGTGAAATTAAAGTTTGTTCCCTCAGACCCAACGTTTTTACCGCAACTCCTTCGCAAACGGACGAACTTGTTATAGAAGAATTCGCCCCAGAAGTAACTGAAACGGACCGAAAAGAATTAGTCGTTAACACCTTGAAAAACGAAGGGAAATTGGATGTCCTTGAAGCAGATATAGTGGTTTCTGGTGGTCGTGGAATAAAAGGCCCAGAGAACTATCACTTAATTGAAACCTTAGCCAATCTTCTTGGTGGAGCAGTGGGAGCCTCGCGTGCTGTTGTCGATGCTGGATGGCGACCCCATAGTGAACAAGTTGGGCAAACAGGTAAAACAGTCTCTCCAACTCTATATGTTGCTTGTGGAATCAGTGGTGCAATTCAACATTTAGCTGGTATGTCTTCTTCAAAGTATATTCTTGCTATAAATAAAGACAAAGATGCTCCCATTTTTAAGGTAGCCGATTATGGTATCGTTGGCGATTTGTTTACTGTTATACCAAAATTGATTGAGAATATTAAAAAGTATAAAGAATAAAATCTAAAATAAAAGTAAAAAGATATAGTCTTTTAAGTCGAATGAAAAGGAAGATTAATTAAGATGGAAAAAATTGAAGTTAAACCGATTGGAATTACATCAAGCCCAGAGAGTCCAAATGCTTTTGCTTTGATACTAAAGGAAAAAGACGGACCAAGAAGTCTACCCATTATTATTGGACAGTTCGAAGCTCAGTCTATTGCTATCGTTCTCGAGGACGTACAGCCACCCAGACCTCTGACCCACGATTTATTCAAAACAGTTTTGGATCAATTAGACGTCAAAATTGAGGAAGTTTTTATAAATGATCTCAGAGATGGAACTTTCTATGCTCGAATCATTTTTGAAACCCCTCAAATGGATATTGATGCACGACCAAGCGACGCAATTGCCCTGGCTGTCCGTTTTAAGGTTCCAATCTATGTTTCAGCAAAAGTAATGAAACAGGCTGGAATCACCTTCGGAGACAAGCACCAAGATATCGAACAAGAGCAAGAAACTGATATCTTTAGTTCTATTGATGATGAAGAGGAAGAAGAATTTGGTTTCTCGCAACCAAAAGAACCAGAAAAACCTAAAACACGAGTCGAAAAATTACAAGAAGAACTTGAAAAAGCGATAAAAGAAGAAAACTATGAGCTTGCTGCTAAAATTCGTGACGAACTTAAAAGGATTTTGGAAAGTTGAGGCTTTTTCGTAATTTTGTATTTCTTTTTTGCCGGAGTAGCTCAGTTGGTTAGAGCAGCGGAATCATAATCCGCGTGTCGGGGGTTCAAATCCCTCCTCCGGTACCAAATTAGTGGGGATTTTCTCCATTTTTTTATGCAATATTTTTGCTTTTAATTGAAGCATTTTCTATGTTAAAAAGAATTTTTATTTTATTCATTTCAATCCTTTTGCTTAACTCTTGCCAAACTATTAAAGATGTTACCCATACATTAAGTTCCTTTTCTTCTCTCCGTTTTAAAATTGAAAATGTTACGGAATTTCAACTTGCTGGGATACCAATTTCTACAAAACAAAACCTGAGTGATTTCAGTCCATTCGATGCTGTAAAAATTGGACAAGAAATAGCACGTAACAAATTACCTGTTTCTTTCATAGTAAATATTGCAGTAAAGAATCCTAACACTGGAATTCACGGAACTAAACCAATACCTGTCACTTTAAAGCAGTTTGAATGGACTCTTTTTATCGATGGTGTTAAAACAATTTCTGGAATGTTGGCAAAGGAATATGAATTTCCTGTTTCCCAAAATCCTGGCTTATTACCATTAGAAGTCTCTTTAGATCTTTTTGAATTTTTTGGGAATCGCGGTTACGAAGGAATTTTGAATCTTGCTTTATCTTTGGG